>CAYFYY010000006.1:0-70040 GCA_964347475.1 uncultured Flavobacteriales bacterium | reverse complement strand
GAGGCGCCGGCAGAGGAGGCACCCGCGGCGGAACCGGTCGCGGAGACACCTGCCGAGAAGACGGCGGCCAAGGAAGCGCCGGCCAAGGAAGCGCCGGCCAAGGAAGCGCCGGCCGCGGCCGATGCGGCACCGGCGGAAGCGACGCCGGAGGCGGAGGATCTGGTCGCCGATGCGCCTGACGAAATCGCTTCTGACGTGGCGGACGCCACCGACGAACCGGCGCCCAAGGCCAAGAAGGCTGCCGCGGCGGCGCCTGCGACGGAAAACGCCGAGAGCGCGTAGGGAGCAAGCTCGGCGGCGCCCGCCGCCCGGTGCCTCGGGTCGGTCCATCCCGGCCCGCGCGCGGCGAACCATATAACCGGACTGAGCAAGAGGAACTGAGGAATGGCCGAAATCACGGCTGCGCTGGTCAAGCAACTGCGCGAGAAGACCGGCGCCGGCATGATGGACTGCAAGAAGGCGTTGCAGGAGAGCGGCGGCGACATGGATGCCGCCGAGGACTGGCTCCGCACGAAGGGACTGTCGGCGGCGGCCAAGAAGTCGGGCCGCACCGCATCGGAAGGGCTGGTCGGCCTGCTGGTCGAGGGCGACTGCGGCGTTGTTGTCGAGGTCAACTGCGAGACCGACTTCGTCGCCCGCAACGAGACGTTTCAGGAGTTCGTGCGAACCGTTACCGAGGTGGCGCTGACCGTCGGGGGCGACCTTGAGAAACTGAAGGCCGCTGATTATCCGGGCAGCGGCCGCACGGTCGCCGAGGAGTTGACCCACATGATCGCGACGATCGGCGAGAACATGTCGCTGCGGCGCGCTGCCGGGCTGTGCGCGGCAAATGGCGCCGCGGTCGGCTACATCCACAACAAGCTGGCCGACGGCCTGGGCAAGATCGGCGTGCTGGTGGCGCTCGAATCGGACGGCGAGAGGGGCAAGCTGCAGGCGCTCGGCCGGCACATCGCAATGCACGTCGCGGCGGCGCGGCCGCAATGGCTGGCCGTCTCCGACGTCGACGCGGCGGCGCTGGAGCGTGAGCGCCATGTTCTGAGCGAGCAGGCCCGCGACTCGGGAAAGCCGGAGGACATCATTGCCAAGATGGTTGAGGGCCGGCTGCGCAAGTTCTATGAAGAGACCGTGCTGCTCGAGCAGATCTTTGTGATCGACAATGAAACGCGGATGACCAAGGTGCTCGAAAATGCGGCCAAGGATATCGGCGCCCCTGTGAAATTGGGTGGATTTGTCCGCTTCGAGCTGGGCGAGGGCGTCGAAAAGACGGCGGAGGAAAACTAGTCCGCATCACCCGGGAAGGGGGTTATGCCCGCACACACCAGACCGGCCTATCGCCGCATCCTGTTGAAACTGTCGGGCGAAGCCCTGATGGGTGGGCAGGCGTACGGCCTGGAGGCTGAAACCCTCAAGCGGATCGCCTTGGAAGTGAAGGCGGTTCACGATCGCGGCGTCCAGCTGTGCATCGTCATCGGCGGCGGCAACATCTTCCGTGGCGTGTCCGGCGCCGCCGAAGGTATGGACCGAGTCGGCGCCGACTACATGGGCATGCTGGCGACCGTGATCAACGCCCTGGCCCTGCAGAGCGCCCTCGAATCCGAAGGGGTGCATACGCGGGTGCTCTCGGCAATTCCCATGCAGACCGTTTGCGAGCCCTATATCCGACGGCGCGCCATCCGGCACATGGAGAAGGGCCGCATCGTCATCTTCGCTGCCGGCACCGGCAACCCGTCCTTCACCACCGACACCGCCGCGGCCCTGCGCGCGTTCGAGATGAACTGCGACGTCATCATGAAGGCGACCAAGGTGGACGGGGTGTACAGCGCCGATCCGGTGAAGGATCCGCAGGCGGAGCGCTTCGACCGTCTTACCTACCGAGAGGTGCTGGAGCGTGACCTCAAGGTCATGGATGCGACAGCGATCGCCCATGCGCGCGAATACGGCATTCCGATTCTGGTCTTTTCGCTGCAAAATGCCGGCGCGCTGATCGGCGTGACGCAGGGAAAAGGAAACTACACGGTTATCAGCGACGGAGGGTGACACATGACGGACATCGACATGGCTGACATCCGCAGGCGCATGGACGGCGCACTGACCGCCCTCAAGAGGGAATTCGCCGGACTTCGGACCGGCCGCGCCTCGACCGCGCTTCTGGAACCGCTGGTCGCCGAAGCCTACGGCTCGAAGATGCCGCTCCCCCAGCTGGGCAACATCAGCGTGCCGGAACCTCGGCTGCTGACCGTCCAGGTGTGGGACAATGCCAACGTGAAGGCCGTGGAACGGGCAATCCGCGAATCGGACCTGGGGCTCAACCCGCAGACGGAAGGTGCGCTGATCCGGATTCCGATCCCCGACCTGAACGAGGAGCGGCGCCAGGAACTGGTCAAGGTCGCCGGCCGCTATGCGGAGCAGGCGCGGGTCGCCGTACGCAATGTCCGCCGCGACGGCATGGACCATCTCAAGCGGATGGAGCGGGAAGGCAAGATCTCCGAGGACGAACACCACACGATGTCGCAGGAGATCCAGGAGATGACCGACGAGCACGTCAAGCAGATCGACGACGCCTTCCACGAGAAGGAAGAGGAAATCACCCAGGTCTGACGGAATGGACGCCCTGCACGCGACAGACATCGGCGCGCCGCCGCCCCCGGTCCATATCGCCGTCATCATGGACGGCAACGGACGCTGGGCAGAATCGCGCGGTTTGCCGCGAATCGCCGGCCACAAGCGAGGGGCCGAGGCGGTGCGCCGCACGTTGAAGGCGGCGGCGGAGCGGGGCGTGTCCTACCTGACCCTGTTCGGGTTTTCCTCCGAGAACTGGAACCGCCCGCAGGACGAGGTGGGGGACCTCATGGGTCTCTTGCGGCTGTACCTGCAGTCCGAAATCGACGCCCTGAACGAGAATGGCGTGCGGTTGCGGGTGATCGGAGACCGCTCGCGCTTCGAGCCCGATATCGTCAAGCTTATCGACCGGGCGGAGTCGGACACCGCCGGCAACCGCCGCATTACCCTGGTTCTGGCCCTGAGCTACGGCGGCCGTCAGGAAATCGTGCAGGCGGCGCGGCAGTTGGCGCTGCGGGCCGTCCGCGGCACGCTGGACCCGGATGCGATCGACGAGACGACATTTGCCGGCGCCCTCGAATCCGCCGGCATCCCCGATCCGGACCTGCTGATCCGCACCAGCGGCGAGCAGCGCATCAGCAATTTCCTTCTGTGGCAGCTGGCTTACACCGAGCTCGTGTTCACCGATGTCCTGTGGCCGGATTTCTGCGAGGCGGAGCTGGCCGCGGCCATCGAGGCGTTCCACCGCCGTGAGCGACGCTATGGCGCCTCCGTCGGCTCACGCTAGACCCGGTTCGGTCACCCAGCGCGTGCTGTCGGCGGCCGTGCTGCTGCCGGCCGCGATCGGCGCGGCGTGGCTGGGCGGCTGGGTGCTCGCCATCCTCGTCGCCCTCGCCGCCGCTCTGATGTACTGGGAATGGCAGGGGCTCTGCGGTGAAAAGGGCCGCAAGGCGGAGGGGCTGGCAGCGCTCTGCGGGCTGGCGACGTTTCTCTGGGGCTGGGCGGGACCATGGACGGCGATTGTCGCCGGTGTCTGTGTCGGCGTGGTCGGCGGCACTGCCCCAGCCACGTACCGGCTGTTCCTCCTGTCGGGCTTCGCATATGTCTGCCTCGCCTGCGTGAGCGTTCTGTGGCTACGTGGTCTCGAACCGGCCGGACTGGAGACCGTGCTGTGGCTCGGCGCGGTGGTTGTCGCAACCGACACCGCGGCCTATTTCACTGGCAGGACGCTGGGCGGGCCGAAGCTGGCCCCGAAGACCAGCCCGAAGAAGACGTGGTCGGGCCTGTTCGGCGGCATGGCGGGGGCGGCCGCTGCCGGCGGTGCGGTCGCCGTCGCCGTCGACGGGGCGGACGTTGCGAGCCTGGGACTGCTTGGCGGAGCATTTGCCGTGATTGCGCAACTCGGCGATCTTCTCGTTTCGAAGGCGAAACGAACCTTCGGTGTCAAGGATTCGAGCAATCTTATACCGGGTCACGGCGGCGTGCTCGACCGGCTCGACGGGTTTCTCTCGACGTCGCTCGTGCTGGCGGCCCTGGTCCTGTTGGGTGGCGGGAGCCCGGTCGCATGGCGATAGTCGTTCCCGAGACGGCGACGGCACGGCGACGGGTGACCATCCTCGGGTCCACCGGCTCCGTCGGCTGCAACACGATCGACCTGATCGAGCGAAATCGGGACCGCTTCGAGGTTGCCGCGGTGACGGGCGGGAGCAATGTCGCGCGATTGGCCGAGCAGGCGCTGCGTCTGCGCCCGCGATTCGCGGCGCTGGCCGACCCGGCCGGCTATGGTGAGCTCAAGCGGGCATTGTCCGGCAGCGGCATCGCCGTCGGCGCCGGAACAGAGGCCCTGGTCGAGGCCGCCGAACATCCGGCCGACTGGATCATGGCGGCGATCGTCGGCGCGGCCGGACTTGCGCCGACGCTGGCGGCGGTCCGCCGCGGCGGCATCGTCGCCCTTGCCAACAAGGAGTGCCTGGTGTGCGCCGGCCCGCTGGTGATGCGGGAGGTGGCCAAGAGCGGCGCGACCCTGCTGCCGGTCGATTCGGAACACAATGCGATCTATCAGGTCTTCGACTTCGATCGCCGGGAGGCGGTCGAGGAACTGGTCCTGACCGCGTCCGGCGGTCCGTTCCGAACCTTGTCGGCGGACGCGATGCAGAACGTCACGCCGGCCGAGGCGACGAACCATCCCAACTGGGACATGGGCGACAAGATCTCCATCGACTCGGCGACGATGATGAACAAGGGGCTGGAGATTATCGAGGCGCACCACTTGTTCGGCCTTCCCGAGGACAGGATCTCGGTCCTCGTGCATCCGCAGTCGGTCATTCACAGCATGGTGCGCTATGTCGACGGCTCGGTCCTGGCTCAACTCGGACAGCCGGACATGCGCACCCCGATCGCCTATACGCTCGCCTGGCCGGAACGCATGCCGGCGCCGGTGGCGCGGCTCGACCTCGCAGAGCTGGCGCGGCTGGATTTCGAGGCGCCCGACACGGGGCGCTTCCCGGCCTTGCGGCTTGCGCGCGAGGCGCTGCGCGCCGGCGGGACGATGCCGACCGCGCTGAACGCGGCGAACGAGGAAGCGGTCGCCGGATTCCTGCGAAACCGGATCGGATTCCTCGACATTGCCCGACTCGTTGAACATATATTGTCGGAGATGCCGGCCGGAGAGACGGATTCGCTGCAGACCGTGCTGGAGGCGGATGCGGAGGCACGACGACGGGTCGGTGAAGAGATCGTGGCCATGGCGGGCTGACATATCAGCGCCGATGTTAACGTGCCGATAAACGTTTGAAGTCGATATTCAGGATCTGTCGATCGGATTGGTGACATGGAATTGTTCGCGAACTTCTGGGACGGGCTGTTCTGGTTCCTCGTCCTTCTGACGCCGCTGGTCTTTGTCCACGAGCTCGGCCATTACCTTGTGGCCCGCTGGTGCGGCGTGCGCGTCGACGTGTTCTCCATCGGCTTCGGCCCCGAGTTGTTCGGCTGGAACGCCAAGAACGGCACCCGGTGGAAGTTCTGCGCAATTCCTCTCGGCGGCTACATCAAAATGTTCGGCGAAACCGCCCTGGAGCCTGATGAATCGGGCAAGGTCCGCGAGCTGACGCCGGCGGAAAAGGCGGTCTCTTTCGAAAACAAGCGGCTGTCCCAGCGCGCGGCGATCGTGTTCGCCGGACCGGCCGCGAACTACGTGTTCGCGATCGTCGTGCTGGCGGTCATGTTCATGACCTTCGGGCAAAGCTATACCCCTGCCGTGATCGCCGCCGTCGCCCCGGACTCGGCCGCGGCGCGCGCCGGGATCCAGCCGGGCGACCGTGTCGTCAGCATCGACGGCGACGCGCTCGATCGTTACGAGGACCTCGCCGGCCGCGTGGCGCTGCACCCGGGCCGGCCGCTCGCGATCGAGATCGAGCGGGACGGCGAGGTGATGCAGCTCACCGTTACGCCGGACCCCGTCGAGATGAAGATGCTCGACGACACGGTGCAGACCATCGGATCGCTCGGCGTCGGGCTGATGCCGCCCGTGGTCGCAGAGGTCGTCGAGGACAGTGCCGCCGAGGCGGCCGGTTTCCGGGCCGGCGATCGGGTTCTGCAGATCGACGACACGGCGGTCGGCCGGTTCGAGGATCTGCGCGACATCGTTCTGGCGGCGCCCGAACGGCCGCTCGACTTCCTGGTCCAGCGTGACGGAGCGACGGTGACCCTGACGGCGACGCCCAAGTCGGTGGAAGTCAAGAGCGACGGCGAAACGCGGATCGTCGGCCAGCTCGGAATCGCCGCCCAGGCGCCACCAACGGCAATCGTCCGCCACGGCCCGACCATGGCGTTGTGGCAGGCGACGAAACGGTCCGCGGAGATTACAGAAGGCACCTTGACCGGCCTTGCGCAGATCGCCGTCGGCTTGCGGGACAGCAAGGAGATGGGCGGACCGATCATGATCGCGCAGGTCTCGCGCAAGATCGCGAAACGCGGCGTCGTCGACTTCATCGGCATGATGGTGCTGTTCTCGATAACGCTTGGCCTGATCAATCTGTTCCCCATCCCGGTGCTTGATGGTGGCCATCTTGCGTTCTACGCTGTTGAGGCAATTCGGGGGCGGCCCCTCGGCGAGCGTGCCCAGGAATACGGCTTCAAGATCGGGCTGGCGCTGGTCGTCAGCCTCATGATATTCGTAATGGTGAATGATCTTCTGCACCGAGTCTTGTGACACCCGCCTTAGGACAATAACTTGAACAAGGCCTCGCACGGGGAGGCATAGTCGTTGCTGAAATGGGTTGGCGTACCGGGCGTCCTGCTCTGTGCCGTTCTTGTCTTGTCGACTGCCGGTTACGCCCAGGAAGGCACGGGCGTGCCGGTGATCGTGGCGCCGCCGGGGCGCGCGCCGCAACCGCCGGCCGAGGCGCAGCCGGCGCCGACCGATGAGACCGGGGCACCGGGGGTCGGCCAGCGGACGCTCGAACGCATCCTCGTCGAGGGCAACCAGCGGATCGAGGCTGAAACGGTGGCCTCGTACATGACGGTGCGGCCCGGCAGCCGGTTCGGCCCCGCCGATATCAACGAATCCCTCAAGAAGCTGTTTGCAACCGGCCTGTTCGCGGATGTTGCCATCCGCGTCCAGGGTGACGTGATAATCGTGCGCGTGGTGGAAAACCCGATCATCAACCGAATCGCTTTCGAAGGGAACCTTCGGGTAAAGGATGACGTCCTGAACCAGGAGGTGCAGCTGCGTCCGCGCGTGGTGTACACCCGCACCAAGGTACAGGCCGACGTCAAGCGGATCCTCCAGGTCTACCGGCGCAACGGGCGGTTCGGCGCGACCGTGGAGCCGAAGGTGATCATGCTCGAGCAAAACCGCGTCGATCTCGTCTTCGAGATCAATGAAGGCCCGCTCACGAAGATCGCCCGCATCAGTTTCGTCGGCAACCAGCGTTTTTCCGATCGGACGCTGCGGGGCGAGATATTCACACGGGAGTCGCGGTGGTACCGTTTCTTCACCTCCGCGGACACCTACGATCCTGACCAGCTTGCATTCGACCAGGATACGTTGCGGCGATTCTACCTGAACAAGGGATATGCCGATTTTCGCATCCTGTCTGCGATCGCCGAGCTGTCACCGGACAAGGATGCGTTCTTCATCACATTCACGATCGAGGAGGGCGAGCGTTACAGGTTCGGCAAGATCGACGTGGAAACGACGATCCCGGAGCTGGATCCCGAGCCCCTCAAGAAGCTGCTGACGACCAAGCAAGGGGATACCTACAGCGCGAAGGAGGTCGAGGACTCGGTGCTCGCGCTGACCACGGAAGTGGGGAATTTCGGCTACGCCTTCGTCGACGTCCGCCCCAAAGTCAAGCGCAACCGCGAGGAACGGACCATCGATATCACCTTCGATGTCAACGAAGGTCCGCGCGTCTTCGTGGAGCGCATCGATATCGGCGGCAACGTGCGAACGCTGGACCGCGTCGTGCGCCGGGAGTTCAGGCTCGTCGAAGGGGACGCCTTCAATGCTGCGAAGCTGGAGCGGTCCAAAGCCCGCGTGCAGAACCTCGGGTACTTTTCCCGCGTCGAAGTCAAGACGGAAGAAGGGTCGGCTCCGGACCGCACCGTGATCAAGATGGACGTGGCCGAGAAATCGACCGGCGAACTAGGCATCGGAGCCGGTTATTCGACGGCCGATGGCGTTATCGGCAACATCGCGCTGCGGGAGCGCAACCTTCTCGGCAAGGGCCAGGACATCCGGATAACGCTCACGGCGGGGGAGCGGCGCCAGGAATTCGACATCAGTTTCACCGAACGGTATTTCCTCGATCGCAACCTGTCGGCGGGTATCGACCTGTTCCACATCACCGAGGACAACACCGATTTCAGCTCGTTCACCAGCACCAGGACCGGCGGCGGCCTGCGCCTGGGATATGAAATCAACGAACGATGGTCGCAGCGGCTGCGCTACACCGTGCGCCAGGACGAGATCGAGATCATCGATCCGGCGTCGGCTTCCGTGGCAATCCAACAGCAGGACGGCACGACCGTGACCTCGCTAATCGGCCAGGATCTCACCTATGATCGTCGCGACAGGACCATCAATACGACCGAAGGGTATTACATCCGCCTGTCGACCGATTACGCGGGACTCGGCGGCGACTTGCACTATGTGAGGGGCCGCCTGAGCGGTGGCTATTTCCTGCCCATTACCGACGATATCATCGCCAGCCTGACGGCGACGACCGGCATCGTCGAGGGCCTGGGCGAGGATATCCGCATCACAGACAGTTTCTTCCTGGGCGGCAACAGCTTGCGCGGGTTCGCGACCGCGGGGGTCGGACCGCGCGATATCAATACGGGCGACTCGCTGGGAGGCAAGAAGATCGCCTACGGCTCGCTGCAGTTCACCTTCCCGATCGGCCTGCCCGACGAATACGGGATCAAGGGCCTCCTGTTCAGCGACTTCGGCACGCTGACGGATATTGATTTCGTCGACACGTCGGGAACCAGTGATATCCGCGACAATCCCTCGGTGCGCGTGTCCTGGGGCACCGGATTGTCATGGAATTCCCCGGTCGGACCGCTTAGTCTTGATTTTGCATGGCCGATACGACAGGAAAGCTTCGACAAGACGGAGGTGTTCCGATTGCGTTTCGGCACCCGCTTCTAGACAGGTATGGATTACAATGACGTTTCATTCGCGATTGGTGTTTGCCCTGGGACTTCTGCTTTCGGCGACATGGTTCCCTGAGAGCGCCGCGTTGGCGCAAGCCGGAGGCGATCCTCCGGTGATTGCGGTCATAAATTACGCGGAAGCGATTCACGAATCGAAGGCCGGGCAGAGCCTGCGCCAGCAATTCGACAAACAGCGCGCCATCTACGAAAAGGAAATCAAGAACGCCGAGACCAAACTTGAAGAGGCGCAGCAGGAACTCAAACAGCAGCAGGCGGTGCTCTCGCCGGAGGCGTTCGCGCGAAAGCGGCAGGAATTCCAGAAGCAGGCAAGCGAATTGCAGCGCCACGCGCAGAACCGCAAACGCACCTTGGATCAGATGCGCGATGAGGGCCTTCGCCAGATCGAGACGGTGCTGCGTGAGATCCTTGGCGAAATGGTCAAGGAACGCGGCTATGACATTGTCATGAATGCAGGTCCGGGTACCGGCACGATCGTGATGGCCAGCAAGGATCTGTTCATCACCGACGAGGTCATGGAACGGTTGAACAAGAAGCTTCCCAAAGTCACCGTCAAACCGGCGGCAGACTGAGCACATGGCCGATGCCCGTTTCTTTCGGCGCGGAGGGCCGTTTCAGCTCGCCGAGCTGGCCGCCATGTGCGGCGCCCAACCGGCGGCAGGATGCGATCCGGAAAAGCAGATCATTGATGCCGCGCCGCTTGCGGCGGCCGGCCCGGCCGATATCAGCTTTCTCGACAACCCCCGATATCTCGATCAAATGAAGGCCAGTTCGGCCGGCGCCTGCATCATGAAACCGGACTCGGTTGAGCACGCGCCTGCGGGCATGGCATGCCTCCTGTCCCCGAACCCGTACAAAGCTTATGCGATGGTCGCAGGCGCGTTCTATGCGGCAGTGGAGCTCGAACCGGGAATCGCGTCGTCGGCCACGGTAAGCGAGAGCGCGAGGCTGGGCGAGAATATCAGGGTGGAGCCCGGAGCGGTCATCGGCGCGCACGCGGAAATCGGCGCGCGCTGTCACATCGGGGCAAATGTGGTGATCGGTGACGGTGTCGTGGTCGGCAACGATACGGTCATCGGCGCCAACTCCACCCTGTCGCATTGCTTCATCGGAGCGCGCGTGTTGATCTACCCGGGTGTCCGCATCGGTCAGCCGGGATTCGGCTATGCGATGGACCCGGGCGGACATCTCGCAGTGCCGCAACTCGGGCGGGTCATTGTCGAAGACGACGTCCATATCGGTGCGAACTGCGCCATCGACCGCGGGGCCGGACCCGATACCGTGATCGGCGCGGGGACGGTCATCGACAACCTCGTGCATGTCGCCCACAACGTGAAGATGGGGCGCGGTTGCGTGATCGCCGGGCAGTCGGGTATTTCGGGCAGTACCGAGTTGGGCGATCTTGTGATCATGGCCGGGCAGAGCGGTCTTTCCGGGCACATCAAGGTCGGGACAGGCGCCCAGATCGGTGGGCAGTGTGGTGTCTTGAAGGACCTTCCGCCAGGCGCGCGGGTCATGGGGACGCCGGCCCGGCCGGTACGGGACTTTTTTAAGGAAATTGCTCTCCTTTCGCGTCTGGTAAGAAAACAGAGGAAAGCCGGGTAGCATGGCCGACGATCCGCGTCCCGACGACGAAGTCGATATCAACAGAATCATGCGGATGATTCCGCACCGCTATCCGTTCCTGCTGGTCGACAAGATCGCCGAATTGGTGCCGAACGAGAGCGCAGTGGGCGTAAAATGCGTGTCGGTGGCGGAGCCGCATTTCCAGGGACATTTCCCGGCTCAACCGATCATGCCGGGTGTCTTGATCGTCGAGGCCATGGCCCAGACTTCGGCTGTGCTTGTCTGCCATACCTTGGGGCATGAGGCCGAGGGAAAACTGGTTTACTTCATGTCGATCGACTCCGCCCGGTTTCGCAAGCCCGTCGTCCCCGGCGACGTCATGCGCATCCATGTCACGAAGAAACAGAGCCGCGGCGCGGTCTGGAAATTTGAGGGCAAGGCGATGGTCGACGGAAAGGTCGTCGCGGATGCAACTTTCGCCGCCATGCTCGTCGATCGATGACAGAGATCCACAGCACAGCCATCGTCGACAAGACGGCCACCATCGGAGACGGCGTTACCATCGGCCCCTACTGCGTCGTCGGCGCGCACGTGACGCTGGAGGAGGGGGTGGTCCTGAAACCTCACGTCGTCGTCGATGGCCGCACGACGGTGGGCGCGGGCACGCATATCTATCCCTTTGCCTCGATCGGTCTGGTACCGCAGGACCTGAAGTACGCGGGCGAGGAATCGCGGCTGACCATCGGCCGGAACAACGTCATCCGCGAATACGTGACCATGAACCCGGGCACCGAGGGCGGCGGCATGGAAACCCGCATCGGTGACGGTGGGCTGTATATGATCGGCGCCCATATCGCCCACGACTGTCAGGTCGGGAACAATGTCATCATGGTGAACAATGCGACTTTGGGCGGACACGTCGTCGTGGGGGACTTCGCTGTTATCGGCGGTCTCGCGGCGGTCCACCAGTTCGTGCGCATCGGCGCCCACGCGATGATCGGCGGCCTCTCCGGGGTCGAGCACGACGTCATTCCGTTCGGCACCGTCGCGGGCGAGCGGGCGAGCCTTTCCGGACTCAACATCGTCGGGATGAAGCGCCGCGGATTCGATCGGGAGACCATCCACGGAATCCGGGCGGCATACAAGGGCCTGTTCGGCGGCGCCGGCACGCTGGACGACCGGCTGGAACGGGTTGCGGGCGAGTTTGCCGATAACGCCGTGGTACAGCAGGTTGCCGCCTTCATACGCGGCGAATCCAAGCGCGGTCTGGTCGTGCCGAAGTCGGAGCATGGCGGGTAAGCTGTGCATCGTCGCTGGCGGCGGCCGCTTGCCCAAGCTGCTGATCGATGCGTGCCGGGAGTCCGGACGCGAGTTCTTTGTCTTGGCGCTGAAGGGCCAGGCCGATCCCGATATCGTTAGCCAGGTTCCCCACGAGTGGGTTCGCATGGGCGCGGCGGGGAAGGGATTCGCAATCCTCAAGGAGCAGGGTGTCGAAGAGTTGGTGATGGCCGGCCGGGTGCGGCGCCCGTCGCTCCTCGATCTCAGGCCGGACATGCGGGTAATGAAATTCTTCGCGCGGCTCGGGCGAAAGGGAATTGGTGACGACGGGCTGCTTCGCGCGGTCATCGATGAAGTGGAGTCGGAAGGGTACACGGTTATCGGTGCCCATGATGTTCTGCCCAGATTGACCGCAGATGTGGGTCCACTCGGTTCCGTGGTCCCCGACGAGCAGGCACGCGCGGATATCGAGCGCGGCATGGCCGTGCTGTCAGCGCTCAGCGACGTCGACATCGGGCAGGCCGTGGTGGTGCAACAGGGGATCGTGCTCGGGGTCGAAGCGGTCGAGGGCACGGATGCCTTGATCGCGCGCTGCAAGGCGCTGAAACGTGATGGCCCCGGTGGCGTACTGGTGAAATTCTCGAAACGCGGTCAGGAACCCCGGGTCGACATGCCGACCATCGGGCCGGAGACCATCGAACGGGTCGCCGCGGCGCAATT
The DNA here is from genome assembly GCA_964347475.1 of uncultured Flavobacteriales bacterium. Classification (GTDB taxonomy): domain Bacteria; phylum Pseudomonadota; class Alphaproteobacteria; order UBA8366; family JADFVY01. The sequence continues at coordinate 57,239 of CAYFYY010000006.1, read as the reverse complement.
GCGCGGTATCGCCGTCGGCGCCGGTTCGACTCTCATCCTTGATATCGACGAACTGGTCCGTGCCGCGGATGCGGCCGGAATATTCGTCCTCGGCGTCGCCCAGGAAACATGAGCAGCGCCCTCTCGGTCTTCATGATTGCCGGCGAGCCGTCGGGCGATGTGCTCGGCGCGCGCCTCATTGCGGCGCTGCGCGAACTGACCGGCGGAACCGTGGAGGTCAGCGGTGTCGGGGGGGAACTGATGGCCCGCCAGGGTCTGGAAAGCCTCTTTCCGATGGAAGAGATCTCTTTGATGGGGATCACCGAGATCCTCCCGCATTTGCCGCGGCTGCTGCGCCGTATCAGGCAAACCGCCGAGGCTGTGGACCGGGTTGCCCCGCGCGCCCTGGTGACCATCGATTCGCCGGACTTCACCCGGCGCGTCGCGCGCCGCGTGCGCCGGCGCACGATCCCGCGGATCCATTATGTCGCACCGACCGTCTGGGCCTGGCGGCCGGGGCGCGCAAAGGGCTTTGCCCGCGATTTTTCGCATCTGCTCGCGCTGCTTCCCTTCGAGCCGCCGTGGTTCGAGCCGGCTGGCCTGCCCTGTACGTTTACCGGACATCCCGTGATCGAAGGCGGCGCCGGCCGCGGCGACGGGGAGGGATTTCGTGCCCGGCACGAGATCGCAAGCGACGCGCCGGTCATCTGCGTGCTCCCGGGCAGCCGGCGCGGCGAGGTTTCGCGGCTCGCCGGCGATTTCGGGGCGGCACTGGAATTGTTCCGGCGCCGCGCCCCCGATATGAGGGTCGTCGTCCCGACGGTACCCGGCGTTGCCGCCATCGTCGAAGGCCTCGCCGGCAATTGGCCCGGCCGGGCACTCGTCGTGCGCGGCGGGACGGACAAGAACGACGCCCTGGCGGCCGCGGACGCGGCCCTCGCAGCCTCCGGAACCGTGGCCCTGGAACTGGCGCTGGCGCGTGTGCCCACTGTGATCGCCTATCGGGTTGCGCCTCTTACGCATTTCATCGTGCGGCGACTGGTATCGGTCAAGTACGGAAACCTGATCAACATCATCGAAAATCGCGAGATCGTGCCGGAACTGATCCAGGGTGACTGCCGGCCTGACCGCCTTGCGCAGGAGCTGGAGCGGCTCTTGGGCCCGGCCGGGGCGGCCCAGGTCGCGGCGAGCCAGCCGGCCCTTCGCCAGCTCGGGCTTGGCGGGGAGGCCCCGAGCCGCCGCGCGGCGCGGGCGATTCTTGACATAATCGGCGATCCTGCGCCATGAACGGGCGCAGGAAACGCGTGCGAACTCCCGCAATATATGGAAAGGACGGTCCATGAGCGCCGACGGCGATATCGGAAAATTCCGGCTCCTGCACACGATGATCCGGGTCAGGGACCTCGAGAAATCCCTCGACTTCTACACCCGGCTGCTCGGCATGAAGCTGACGCGCCGCAAGGATTATCCGAGCGGCGAGTTCACCCTTGCCTTCGTCGGCTACGGCGACGAGGCGGACAGCACGGTCATCGAGCTGACCCACAACTGGGGGCAGGAGGAACCGTATGAGCTCGGGACCGGTTTCGGCCATCTCGCGATCGGCGTGCCCGACATCTACAAGACGTGTGAAGCGCTGGAGGCCGAGGGCGTGCCCATTCCGCGACCGCCGGGCCCGATGAAGCACGGCGGGTCGGTGATCGCGTTCATCGAGGATCCGGACGGCTACAAGATCGAGCTGATCGAGCGGGCCTGACGTCCGGCCGAACCGGGCTGGCGGCGGCCTGCAACGTAAGGTGGCCGCCGACCGGCTGGGCGTCCGGCGCTATTTGCGCTTGTTGAGGGGAATGAACGGCCGCTTCGCGTGTCCGGTGTAAAGCTGGCGCGGGCGCCCGATCTTCTGTTCCGGATCCTCGATCATCTCGCGCCACTGCGCGATCCACCCGACCGTGCGGGCGACGGCGAAGAGCACGGTGAACATCGACGTCGGGAAGCCCATCGCCCGCAGGATGATGCCTGAATAGAAGTCCACGTTCGGGAACAGCTTGCGGTTCACGAAGTAGTCGTCCTCCAGGGCGATGCGCTCCAGCTCCATCGCCAGGTCAAGCAGCGGTTCGTGCTGCACGCCGAGCTCCTCGAGGACCTCGTGGCAGGACTGCCGCAGGACGGCTGCCCGCGGATCGTAATTCTTGTAGACCCGGTGGCCGAAGCCCATCAGGCGGAAGGGATCGTCCTTGTCCTTCGCCCGCTTGATGAACTCGTTGATGTGGTCCTTCGATCCGATCTGGCCGAGCATGTTCAGCACCGCCTCGTTGGCGCCGCCGTGGGCGGGGCCCCACAGCGAGGCGATGCCGGCGGCGATGCAGGCGAACGGATTGGCGCCCGACGAGCCGGCGAGGCGCACCGTCGAGGTCGAGGCGTTCTGCTCGTGGTCGGCGTGGAGGATGAAGATCCGGTCCATGGCGCGGGCCACCGATCGCCGGATCTTGTACTCCTCGCACGGTGTCGCAAAGGTCATGTGAAGGAAATTGGCGGCGAACGACAGGTCGTTGCGCGGATAAATGAACGGCTGACCCATCGAGTACTTGTAGGCCATCGCTGCGATCGTCGGCATCTTGGCGATCAGCCGATGCGAGGCGATTATGCGCTGCTGCGGATCGTAGATGTCGGTCGAATCGTGATAGAACGCCGACAGGGCGCCGACCACGCCGACCATCACCGCCATCGGATGGGCGTCGCGCCGGAACCCGCGGTAGAAGTACTGCAGCTGCTCGTGCAGCATCGTGTGATAGGTGATGTTCCGGTTGAACGTTTCCATCTCGGCCGCGTTTGGCAGCTCGCCCTCGAGGAGAAGATAGCAGACTTCCATGAAGTTGCTGTTTTCGGCCAGCTCCTCGATCGAATAGCCGCGGTAGAGCAGGACGCCTTCCTCGCCGTCGATGAAAGTGATCCGGGACTCGCAGGAGCCAGTCGACGTATAGCCCGGATCGTAGGTGAAATAGCCTGTATCGGAATAGAATTTCCGGATATCCACCACCGACGGCCCAACCGATCCGTCGAAGATCGGATAATCGAAAGTCTTGCCGCTGCGGTGGTCCGTCATGGTCACCACATCACCGGTGACGACATGTTTCGTGGCGGTGGATCCGTCGCTCATGGCAACCTCATGAAATGTTTACGAAAACGATGCGGGGCACGTTGGCCGAAGCGCGACGCTGCGCTGCCGCATCCTGGCTGGCGCGAAAATATCATATCCTGCGGGCGGTCGCGGAGCAAATTTGCTCACATAATGGTGCGCCTGTTTGCCGCGGCGCAGGGCGATCATCGGGGATCGCCGGTTAGGAGGTCTGAGGCGCGGCTGCCTTGGCCGCATTGGCAAGGCGGGCGAGACTCTCGTCGCGCCCCAGGATCTGCATGATTTCGAAGATTCCGGGCGACGCGTTGGACCCGGTCAGGGCGGCCCGCAGCGGCTGTGCGATTTTCCCCAGGCCGATTCCCATCTCTGCCGCCATGTCGCGGACCAGCGTCTCCAGAGCGTGCGGATCCCAGGAGTCGTGTGCCGCAAGCCGGGCCGTGGCCTCGGCAAGGAGGCTGGCTCCATCACCTTCGAGCAGTTTCGCAGCCTTCGGGTTGGCCAACGGGAATTCAGGGCGTGCAACGTAAAACAGGGCATTATCAGATAATTCGATTAATGTCTTCGCACGTTGCTTCAATCCATTCATGCCGGCAAGCAGGCGCTGCCGGCCGACCGGATCGACCTCATGGCCGAGCTGGGCGGCCAGCTTCGGCAGGATGAGCCCGAGCAGCCGCTCGTCGTCGGCTTCACGCATGTAGTGCCCGTTCAGGTTTTCCAGCTTGGCGACGTCGAACCGTGACGGCGAGCGGCCGACCCCGGCCAGATCGAACCACTTGACCGCCAGCGCCGTATCGATGATTTCCTCGTCGCCATGCGCCCAGCCGAGTCGGAGCAGATAGTTGCGCATCGCCTCGGGCAGGTAGCCCATGTCGCGATAGGCCTCGACACCCAGTGCGCCGTGTCGTTTCGAGAGTTTCGCGCCGTCCGGGCCATGGATCAGCGGGACATGGGCGAACTCCGGAACGTCCCATTCCAGGGCGCTGAAAAGCTGGATTTGCCGCGCCGCGTTGGTCAAATGGTCGACGCCCCGAATGACGTGGGTGATCCCCATGTCGTGGTCGTCGACGACGACGGACAGCATATATGTCGGCGCGCCGTCGCTACGCAGCAGTACCATGTCGTCGAGCTGTGCGTTGGTGATCCGCACTTCGCCCTGGACGGCATCCGAGATGACGGTCTCGCCATCCTGCGGCGCCTTCAGGCGAATCGCCGGCGGAACGCCGTCCGGTGCTTCGGAGGGGTCACGGTCCCGCCAGCGGCCGTCATATCGCACCGGCCGGCCTTCCGCTTTGGCCAGTTCGCGCATTTCCGCCAGCTCGTCCGGGGTGCAATAGCACCGGTAGGCACGGCCCTTGTCGAGCAGCGACTGCACCACTGCGGCATGCCGTTCGCGGTTGGCGGACTGATAGATGACGTCGCCGTCCCAGTCGAGTTCAAGCCATTCCAGGCCTTCGAGAATTGCCGCGATCGCTTCCGGCGTCGATCGTTCGCGGTCCGTGTCCTCGATGCGCAGCAAGTAACGTCCGCCGTGATGGCGCGCGAACAGCCAGTTGAACAGGGCGGTTCGGGCGCCACCAATGTGCAGAAAGCCAGTTGGCGACGGCGCGAATCGGGTCGTGACCGTCATGCTGTGTCCTCGGCATTGCTTCAGGTGCGCGTGAAATCCGGGCGGATGTAGCACATCGCGCGGCAATGCGGCAAAATCGTTTTCGCCACCACAGGGTCGGATCAGGGATGACCGAACGCGCCGCACCGAACTCGCGCGGCTCAGGGCCGGCGGCCGAGTTGATGCTCCGGCTGAGCGCAGCGCTGGGCGCGGTTGTGCTCGCCGAACGCGAGCGCTGGCCACTTTGGGTGCCGGTGCTGCTGGGCGCGGGCATCGGGCTGTATTTCGCACTTGCCGACGAGCCCGCGGGCTGGACCGGCGCAGCAGCCCTCGTCGGCGGACTGGCGCTTGCGCTTGCGGGACGGCAAAGTCCGGCCTTGCTGCTGGGCGGCCTCAGCTGCGCCCTGATTGCCGGCGGTTTCATGGGGGCGCAGCTGCGCAGCCACCTGGCGGCGGCGCCGGTGCTGGATGGCCGCTACGGGCCGGCCCCCGTTGTCGGCGTCGTGGTCCAAGTGGAGAGCCTGCCCGACGGGACGCGGGTGACGCTGGAACAGGTCCGGCTGCAAGATCACGCGCCGGAGCAAACGCCACGGCGGGTGCGCGTCAAGCTCCGCCGCGGCGACCATCCCGCGGTTGGTGACCGGATCGACGTTTTCGCCAGACTCTCGCCACCGTTCGCGCCGGCCATGCCGGGCGCGTTCGATTTCCAGCGCACCGCCTGGTTCAGGGGGTTGGGCGCGACGGGGTTCGCATTGGCGCCGATCCGGGCAGTGCCGGGTGACGACACGTCCTCGGTGCGGCTCGTGATGGCCAGCCTGCGGTATCGCATGGCCGAACGGATCCGGCAGACGCTGCCGGGCCAGACCGGGGCCGTAGCGGCGGCGCTGATGACCGGCGACCGCAGCGCGATTTCCGAGCGGACGCTGCATTCGATGCGCGATTCGGGGCTTGCGCATCTGCTCGCGATCTCCGGCCTCCATCTCGGCCTCGTGGCCGCCACCCTGTTCTTCGGCGTGCGCGCGTTGCTCGCGCTGTCCGAGCGGCTGGCCCTGCGTCACCCGATCAAGAAATGGGCCGCCGTCGCGGCGCTCACGGGAAGTCTCGGCTATCTCCTCCTTGCCGGCGCAACGGTTCCGACCCAACGCGCGTTCCTGATGACCGGCCTGGTCCTGATCGCGGTGTTGCTGGATCGCGAGGCAATCTCCATGCGACTGGTGGCCTGGGCCGCTGTTGCGGTTCTCTTGCTGGCGCCGGAAAGCCTGCTCGGTGCCAGCTTCCAGATGTCGTTCGCCGCGGTGATCGCACTGGTCGCGTTCTACGAGGCCGTGCGGGGACGACTGCAGAGTCTGCGCGCGATGCTGCCCGGCGGAATTGCCGGCCGGATCCTTGCCTACACGGTCGGTGTCGCGGCGACGACCATCGTCGCCAGCGTGGCGACCGGGATGATCGGCCTGCACCATTTCGGGCGCATCGCGATGTACGGTTTGCCCGCAAATATGCTGGCGGTCCCGGTGACCGCGCTGTGGATCATGCCGTGGGGCGTGCTGGCGGCGATTCTGATGCCGCTGGGTCTGGAGGGGCCCGCCCTGACGGCGATGGGGTGGGGCATCGATGCCGTCCTGTGGGTTGCGGGCTCTGTTGCGGATTGGCCGGGCGCCGTCCGGCATGTCGCGGCGATGCCGCTGGCCGGCCTCGTCCTCGTCGCCGTCGGCGGCCTTTGGCTGTGCCTGTGGCGATACCGGTGGCGTTACCTGGGCTTGACGGCCATTGCGGTCGGCGTCGCCACGATTCCGTTGACGCCGGGGCCGGACATCATCGTTTCCGGCGATGCACGTCTGATGGCAGCGCGCCTCGCCGATGGCCGGTTGAGCCTGTCGCATGGCAAACGGGAGCGTTTCCGAGCGAGCATTTGGCTGGAACGCAGCGGGCAGTCGACCGCCGATACCTGGCCGGAGGCCGGAGGTACCCCGGATTCGAGGCTCGTATGTGACAGGCTCGGCTGCACATACCGTGTCGCGGGGCTTGAGATCGCACTGTTGCGGGACGGCCGCGCCCTGGACGATGATTGTCGGCGGTCCGACGTGGTGATCAGCGCCGTGCCGGTCCGCACGCGATGCCCGAGTCCGAAGCTGCTGATCGACCGATTCGATCTATGGCGCGGCGGAACCACCGCACTCTGGGTGAAGCGGGGGAGGGTGAGCATTCGCACGGTCGCGCAAATGCAAGGAAACCGGCCCTGGTCGTCCCTTGCGGAACGCAATCTCCGCCGGCAACCGCGCGACCGGCGCGTGAGTCAATAGGCGCGGATCAGTCCGACGAGGCGCCCCTGCACCTTGACCCTGTCGGGGCCGAAGATCCGCGTCTCATACGCCGGGTTCGCGGCCTCCAGGGCGATCGACGCCCCCTTGCGGCGCAGGCGTTTCAGCGTGACTTCGCTGTCATCGATCAGCGCGACGACGATGGTTCCGTTCTCCGCAGTATCGCAGCTCTTGATCAGCACGGTATCGCCGTCGAAAATGCCGGCGTCGATCATCGAATCCCCCTCGACGGTGAGCGCATAGTGATTGCCGCCCCCCACGAGATTCGCCGGTACGTCAACGTCCGAGGAACTGTCGCGCAACGCTTCGATCGGCGTGCCCGCGGCGATTCGGCCGAGGAGCGGCAGAGTCGCGCTTTCGCCCACGGTTGCCGCGCTTCCCTTGAAGTCGGGCCGGACGATGTTGCCCCGCGCCTGGCCGCCCATATTCTCCGGCAGGCGGGTAACTTCCAGGGCCCGGGCGCGATGCGGCAACCTGCGGATAAAGCCGCGTTCCTCCAGGCCGGTGATCAAGCGATGGATCCCGGATTTCGACTTTAGATTGAGCGCATCCTTCATTTCATCGAAGGACGGCGAAACCCCGGTCGATTCGAGACGTTCGTTGATGAAATTGAGTAATTCGTATTGCTTGCGTGTCAGCATGGCCGGTTTGTCCCCCTTGGTCGCCTTGCCCCTCCCGGTCGAGCCTCGGTCTCCGGACTGCCCTTAGCTTCCGTGGCTGCGCCTGGTTCCGTCCTAGTGGTCCGCGAGCCGGCGGCTACCACATATAGAACAAAACCAAAACATCGATACATGTTCTAGTTTAGTTCTAATAGGGGGTCAAGGAATTTCCTGGGGGTGCGACGCTTTTTTCACGCCGACAGAAGACTTCCAGGAATCGGAAGGACTTCGACGATGGCGCCGGCATCCAGAGACGGCGCATGCGGCGCCCGGACGATCAGGCAGTCGGCCGCCGCGAGTGTTGCCAGCATGGAGCTGTCCTGGCGGGCGAAGGGCGTGACAACGAGACCCCCGTCCGGGCCATTGCCCAGTGCCGCCCGCAGATAGTCCTGTCGCTCATCGTTCTCCGCCAGCGGCTCGGCCAGCCGAGCCGTCAGGCGGGGCGCCGCCTCCACCTCGGTGGAACCGAGCATCCGGCACAGCGCCGGCCGCAGATAGACCATCGCGCAAACGAGCGCCGAGACGGGATTGCCCGGCAGGCCGAGCACCGGCGTAGTGCCGACTCGGCCGAAGATGAGCGGCTTGCCCGGGCGCATCGCGATCTTCCAGAAATCGAGTTCGAACCCGATCTCACCGAGCACGCTGCGCACGAGGTCGTGATCGCCAACCGAGGCGCCGCCGCTGGTCAACAGCAGATCCGCCCCGGCAGCGCCTGCGGCCATGGTGGCAAGGGCATCCCGATCGTCCGGGGCGATTCCCAGCATGCAGGGCTCACCGCCGAAGACGCGGACGGCGGCGGTGAGCGCGATGCTGTTGGAACTGACGATCTGGCTCGGTCCGACGGGATCGCCGGGCATCACCACTTCGTCGCCGGTCACGAGGATCGCGACCCGCGGCCGCCGGCGCACCATCAGCCACGGCACATTCATCGCTGCGGCAAGCCCGACATCACGTGCGGTCAGCACCCGGCCTGCCTTCAGGCGTACCTCGCCGGCCCTGAAATCAAGACCGGCCGGGCGCACGAAACGTCCCTTTTCGGCACTCGCGAGCACCGAGACCGTGCCGTCGCCGGGTTTGGTGTTCTCCTGGATGACGATGGCGTCGGCGCCGTCCGGCACCGGCCCGCCGGTGAAGATGCGAACCGCCTCACCGGCCTCGACGGTGCCGGAGAACGCATCGCCGGCCGGCGCCTGCCCGATGACCTTGAGTGTGACCGGAACCGTCGCGACGTCGGCGGCCCGGACGGCGTAACCGTCCATCGCCGACACCGCGGCGGGCGGCTGGCTGCGACGCGCGGCGACATCCTCGGCGAGGACGCGGCCGAGTCCGTCGGCAACGCCGACCTGCTCTGCCGGCAGCGGTTTGAGGGTGGCGAGGATGCGCGCCAGTGCCTCGTCGACCGACAGCATCAGCGCGCCCTGAACTCGCCCGACTTGCCGCCGGCCTTGTGCGTGAGCCGGATATCGGCGATGCGCATGCCGCGATCGACGGCTTTGCACATGTCGTAGACGGTAAGCGCGGCGACGGCAACGGCGGTGAGCGCCTCCATCTCCACCCCGGTGCGGCCGGCCAGCTTGCAGGTCGCGCTGATATCAACCGCGTTGCGTGCCTCGTCCACCGTCAGGTCGACGGTCACCGAGCTGAGAGGAAGGGGATGGCACAGCGGGATCAGGTCCGGGGTGCGCTTGGCGCCCATGATGCCGGCCAGCCGTGCGACCGAGAGCACATCGCCCTTCTTCACGCCGCCTGAGACGATCATGGCGATGGTCTCGGGCTGCATGATGACGCTGCCGCTCGCCGTGGCGGTGCGCTCGGTCACGTCCTTGCCGGACACGTCGACCATTTGCGCCTTGCCCTGTTTGTCGAAATGGGTGAACTCTGCCATCTCGGTCTTACCCTCGTCAGGCCTGCACGGGGTCGGCGAGCAACAGCGCCGTCGCCGCCGCGACGTCGGCCGACCGCATGAGCGACTCGCCGATCAGGAAGCACCGCGCGCCGGCCCGCGCCATGCGGGCGAGGTCGGCCGGCTCGTGAAGGCCGCTCTCGCAGACCGGTATATGGCCCGCCGGTACCGTCGGCGCCAGCGCTTCGGTCGTCGCGAGATCGACGGTCAGTGTCTTGAGATTGCGGTTGTTGATGCCGAGCAGGCGCGAGCGCAGATTCAGGGCTCGCGTCATCTCGGCGGCATCGTGCACCTCGACCAGAACATCCATGCCGAGCGCGCGGGCAACGTCCTCCAGCTCGGTGGCCTGATCGTCGCCGACCGCCGCCATGATCAGCAGGATGCAGTCGGCGCCGAGCGCCCGCGACTCGTATATCTGATAGGGCTCCAGCATGAAATCCTTGCGCAGGACCGGCAGGTCGCAAGCCCCGCGGGCCGCCACCAGGTCCTCGTCGCGCCCCTGAAAATAAGGCCCATCGGTCAATACCGACAGGCATGACGCGCCGCCGTCGCGGTATGCCCGGGCCAGTGCCGGCGGATCGAAGTCGGCACGGATCAGCCCTCTGCTGGGCGACGCCTTCTTGATTTCGGCGATCAGCCCGTACCGGCCAGCGGCCAGCGCGGCAGCCAGCGCATTCGCGAATCCGCGCGGCGGCGTCGCGGCGGCCGCACGCGCCTCAATTTCGGCCTGCGGGACAGCCCGTCTTGCGACCCCGACATGGTCGCGCTTTTCGGCGCAGATGCGGGACAGGACGTCGCTCATCGTTGCTCCGCCGCAAGCCCGGCGATCGCGACCAGCTTGTCGAGCGCTGCCTTGGCCCTGCCCGAATCGATTGCGGCGGCGGCTTGTTTCGCGCCGTCGCGCAAATCCGACGCCTTGCCGGCGATCAACAGGGCGGCCGCCGCATTGTATACAGTGATATCGCGGTAGGCGCCGTGCGTCCCATCGAGGACGGCGCGGAGGGCGACGGCATTCTCTTCCGGCGTTCCGCCCTTGAGGTCCTGCGGTCGGGCCTCGGCGATGCCGGCATCCTCCGGCGTGACCTCGAGTGCGGAAATGGCACCGTCCTTGTATTCCACGACGTAGCTGACCCCCGTCGTGGTCAGCTCGTCCAGCCCGTCGCCACCATGCACCACCCAGACCCGCTCGGCGCCGAGCTTGCCGAGTACTTCGGCCATCGGTTCGATCCAGTGGCGCGAGAAGCAGCCGACGAGCAGCCGCTTGACGCCGGCGGGATTGGACAGCGGGCCCAGAAGATTGAAGATCGTGCGCGTGCCAAGCTCGACGCGCGTCGGCCCGACATTCCGCATCGCGCCATGGTGCCGCTGCGCCATCAGGAAGCCGATCTTCGCCTCACCGATTGCCTGCTCGACCTTCGCGAAATCCGCCTCGATGTCGACGCCCAGGGCTGACAATACGTCGGCCGATCCCGATTTCGACGAGGCGGCGCGGTTGCCGTGTTTGGCGACCGGCACGCCGCAGCCGGCCACCACCAGGGCCGCCGCGGTGGACACGTTGTAGGTGCCGGACGCGTCGCCGCCGGTGCCGACGATATCAATCGCATCCTTCGGTGCCGGCATCGGGACCGCCTTCGCCCGCATCACGCGCACGGCGCCGGTGATCTCCGCAACAGTCTCGCCGCGCACCCGCAGCGCCATCAGGAACGCGCCCATCTGCGACGGCGTCGCGTCGCCGGACATCATGATGTCGAAGGCGCGTTCCGATTCCGCTTCGGTCAGCGGCTTGCCATCGGCAACCTTGCCGAGCAGCCCCCTGAAATCCTCCATATCCCCTGTCATGCGGGTGCCCCGGTCTTCTGTCGTGATGCCTGATATAACAGCCGAAAGGGCGAATCGACCACAAAAGTTTGATAGCTGTCGGTAATTTCGAAACTCGCGGAAACCTGCGTTTCGGACAAGCCTGCTGTACGGCGCTGGCAGTGGCCGCAGTCGAGACAGGCACTACGAGGAGCCACGGAGGGAGGAAAATTCATGCCCGTATACGACTCCGCCATCGTGAAGCTCACCGACGACAGCTGGATCCCGGATAATGCAGCCGCGGTCCACGAAATCGCCGCCAAGCACGGCGGGCGGTATCTATCGCGCAGCGGCAGCATCACCACCGTCGAGGGCGAACCCCGGGATGCGGACATGATCGCACTGATCGAATTCCCGTTGCTGGAGTCGGCCCAAGCGTTCTACGACGACCCGGAATACGCGCCCTATCCGAGGGCCCGCATCGCCGGAACCGTCAGCGGGCTTTACGCCATCGACTATACCGACGCCACCGGCGGGACTCCTTGCCTCGCGAAACGCTAAATTACGCGTAGTCGACCTCGCGACCCGCAAGCTTGAGGAAATTGGCCAGCAGGTCGTGTCCGTGTTCGGTGGCGATGCTTTCCGGATGGAACTGCACGCCGTGCACCGGCAGGTCACGATGCTGCAGGCCCATGATCAGACCTTCGTCGGACTCCGCCGTCACTTCGAAGCAGTCGGGGAGGCCGTCGCGCGCGACCACGAGCGAATGGTAGCGGGTCGCAGGGAAGGGGTCCGGCAGGCTCGCGAAAACGCCGGTACCGGTGTGGTGGATCTGGCTGACCTTGCCGTGCATCGGCAGCGTGCGCACGATCGTTCCCCCGAAGGCCTGGCCGATCGCCTGATGTCCAAGGCACACGCCCAGCAGCGGCACTTTGCCGGCGGTCGCCCGGACAAGCTCGAGGCAAATCCCGGCCCTGTCGGGATCGCAAGGGCCCGGCGAGATGACGATCCCCTCGGTCTGCAGGGCCAGCACTTCGTCCACGGTGATCGCGTCATTTCGACGCACGGTGACCTCCGCCCCGAGTTCGCCCAGGAAGTGCACGAGGTTGTATGTGAAGCTGTCGTAATTGTCGATTAGTAGAAACATATCAATCCCTTGGCGCCAACGGCGGCGGCACCGGACGGCGGTTTATAGCAGTGTTCGGCGCAGGACGGAAGGGACGCGTCGTCGCTTACTTCCGATACTTTCCAGTATTTGGAAAGTTTGTCATTGACCTTCCAGTTTCTGGAACCCTTATGTGTGTCGCCGACAGGTTCCATTGCTCGTACTGAAGGGATACGGCCATGACTGGATCAACAATGAAAACGGTGACGCTGAAGATCGCGGGCATGACCTGCGGCCATTGCGTGGCGCGCGTGCAGAAGGCGCTCGATGCCACATCCGGCGTGCGCGCCGCGAAGGTCGATCTCAAGACGGGGACCGCAGAGGTCCAGTTCGACGGCGCAGCCGATCCGTCGACGCTGATCGGCGTGGTCGAGGCTGCGGGCTACGCCGCCCAGGCCGCGTGACGGTCGCCGCAATGACCGATCGAATTGTCGGGTAAGAGTTGAGAGGAGTTTCAGATGACCGCGGCACACACGGCCGAAACAGCCGATCACAGGGCACCGGAGCACATCACTCGCCATGCCCGGCTCAAGGTCGAGGGCATGACCTGCAGCGCCTGCGTCGGCCACGTCGAACGGGCGCTGAAGGCGGTGCCGGGGGTCAGCGGGGCGTCGGTCAACCTCGGCACCGAGCAGGCCGATGTCGACTTCGCGGACGGCGTCGGGGTCGACGCGCTCGCCCGTGCGGTCGAGGACGCAGGCTACGGGGTCACCAAGAGCGAAATAAGGCTGTCAATTTCCGGCATGACCTGCGCCGCCTGCGTGGGTCATGTCGAACGTGCGCTGAAGGGCGTGCCGGGGGTGCTCGACGCCAGTGTCAACCTCGGCACCGAAACCGCACGGATCACTGCGCTCGGGGTCGAGCCGACGGATCTCGTGGCCGCGGTGGAAGGGGCCGGGTACGGCGCAGAGATTTCCGACGGCGGCGCACCGGCGGAAGAGGCGGAGCGCGCCGCCGACCGCCGCGAGATGCTGCTGGTGGCGACGTCGGCGTTGCTGACCGTGCCGCTGGTCGTGCCGATGTTCGGGGAATTCGTGGGATGGCACTTCGCCCTCCCCGGCGTGTGGCAGCTCGCCATCGGCGGCATCGTTCAGTTCGTCATCGGCTGGAGCTTCTATGTCGGGGCCTGGAAGGCGCTCAAGTCGCTGACCGGTACGATGGACCTGCTGGTCGCGCTGGGCACCAGCGCGGCCTATGGGCTGAGCACCTACAACCTGTTTTTTGCGACGCCGGGCGTTGAGGCGCATCTGTATTTCGAGGCGGCCGCCGTCATCATCACCCTGATCAAGCTCGGCAAATGGCTCGAAGCCAGGGCCCGGCGCGGCACGTCGGCGGCGATCCGCCAGCTTATGAAATTGCGGCCGGAGCAGGCGCATGTCGAACGCGACGGTGTCGTCGTAACGATTTCGGCGGCGGCGGTGCGGACCGGCGAGATCGTTGTCGTCCGGCCGGGCGAGCGGATTCCGGTCGACGGCAACGTGGCGAGCGGCGACAGTGCGGTCGACGAGTCGCTGCTGACCGGTGAGAGCATTCCGGTTCACAAGGCGCCAGGCGATCGCGTGACCGGCGGCAGCGTCAACGGTGACGGACTGCTGCGCATCGAAACCACCACCGTCGGCAAGGATTCGATGCTGGAGCGCATCATCGCCCTCATCGAAAGCGCGCAGGCGGCGAAACCCCCGGTGCAGCGCCTGGTCGACCGCGTAACCAACGTGTTCGTGCCGGTCGTCGTCGTGATCGCCATCGCCGCCTGGGCCGGCTGGCTGCTGAGCGGCGGCACCATGGAGCAGAGCATCATCGCCGCCGTCTCCGTGCTGGTCATCGCGTGCCCGTGTGCGCTCGGGCTCGCCACCCCGACGGCGATCATGGCGGGAACCGGCGCGGCCGCGCGTGCCGGCATCCTGATCAAGGATGTCGAGGCGCTGGAGCGGGCGGGTGCCGTCGACACCATCATCTTCGACAAGACGGGGACACTGACCGTGGGCCGCCCCGAGGTGACCGACGTCGTTGCCGCGGCGGGCGTCGACGAGGCGACCCTGTTGCGCCTCGCGGCCTCGGCGCAGCAGGGCAGCGAGCATCCGCTGGCCAAGGCCGTGCTCGCGGAGGCAACGGCCCGGGAGCTTGATCTCCATGCCGTGGAGAGCTTCAGCCGCATCGGCGGACGCGGCCTTACCGCGCGGGTTGACGGGACCGGTCTGTGGATCGGCAACCGCAGCCTGATGGTCGAGGCCGGCGCCGACACCGGACCGCTGGAAGACCGGGTGGCGAAGCTGGAAGATGACGGCAAGACCGTGATGTGGGTCGCGGCCGAGGACGGCCGAATGCAGGGCGCCATCGCCGTGGCCGACCAGCTGCGCGACGAGGCGGCGCAGGCCCTGGAGATCCTGCACAGGCGCGGCGTCGCGGTGATGATGCTGACAGGCGACAATACCCGCACCGCGCAGGCGATCGCGCGGCGTCTGGGACTCGACGATTTCCGGGCGGAAGTTCTGCCAGAGGACAAGGCCGCCGAGGTCGAGCGGCTGCGCCGCGAGGGGCGGGTGGTCGCGATGGTCGGCGATGGCGTCAATGACGCCCCTGCGCTGGCTGCCGCCGACATCGGCCTCGCCATGGGCAGTGGCACCGACATCGCCATGGAGACCGCCGGCGTTACCCTCATGCGGCCGGATCCGCGACTCGCTGCCGACGCGATCCACGTCAGCCGGGCGACCGGACGCAAGATCTACCAGAACCTGTTCTGGGCGTTCATTTACAACATCGTCGGGATCCCGCTGGCCGCCTTCGGGTTTCTCAGCCCCATCATCGCCGGCGCTGCAATGGCCTTCAGCAGTGTAAGTGTCGTCACCAATGCCCTGACGCTGCGCCGTTGGAAAGCACGGGCATCATCTAAATAGATCAAACATATCAATGAAAAGTAGCGGGAAACGGAGGATTTAGATGAATATTGGACAAGCTGCGAAGCAGTCGAATGTGAGTGCCAAGACGATCCGCTATTATGAGAGCATCGGCCTGATCGCACCGGCCAGCCGCACGGATAGCGGCTACCGGACCTACAGCGAGAAGGACGTCCAGACCCTGAGCTTCATCCACCATGCCCGGAATCTGGGGTTCAGCGTCAAGGACGTGTCGATGTTGCTGGATCTGTGGCGCAACCAGAAACGTGCCAGTGCCGACGTGAAGGCACTGGCCACGGCCCATATTGCGGCGGTCGACCGCAAGATCGGGGAACTGCAACGGATGCGCGACACGCTCCTGGACCTGACGCATCGCTGCCACGGCGATGACCGGCCCGACTGTCCGATCCTCGAAGGGCTGGCCGGAGAACTGGTCGACGCCTGACTGGCAACGCCGAAAAAATACAACGTCTCAACGATTTTGAAACGGTTGGCCGGTAACGCTTTCCCCGTTACCCTGTGCGATGCGGGATATGCGAGGGAATGATGCGGCGTAATAGTGCCCCACGACCGATCGGCCGCCGGCGGATGATCCGTCGGCGTCGGCGTGCGATTGCGCCGGCTGCGCCAGCTGTATGCCGGCACGACCGGCTGCGGTGGCGCCTCCTGCCGCTGACCGCTGGTGCGAGCAGGGTTGCGCGCCGTGCGGGCATGTTCGGCTGCCGCCTCGCTGGTTCTTTGACATCGATCCCGGTTCGCGAAACCTGTCGCGAACTGGCCGTTCGCGGGCGGTCCGCCTGGGTGCGGGTCTTCGCGCGGGCCTCGGCTCGGCTTATGTTAAAATGCCGCCAACTGGCGGCGCCGGCAGCCCGGCTTCGTCTCGCATGCGGCCGCGTGGCGCAGCGGATCGCCCGAATTCGCCTGCCGGAGATCCCGGGCCGTAGTCCCGTCATGTTCGGCACCGCGGTTGGCATCGCGGTCATTGCCTTGGCGGGCCTCGTCGTCCTCGTCGGACACGCGCTGCGCGATCGCGGCCCGGCGCCGCAGAGCGTTGCCGTGGCCACGACGGATCGTGCGGTCCCGCATCGGGATCGTCGCGTGATAGCGATGCCGGAACCGACCCCATCCGCAGATTTCGAAGCGCAGATGCCGTCACAATGGCGTGGTTTGACACGCGGCGTCGTCGAGCCGGCACCCGGTGTCCTCGTGGCACGCAACGGAGGGGCGGCCGATCAGGACGAAAACCTGGCGTCGGCATTGCCTCTGCTCGACCTTTCGGATGGCCGTCACCGAGACGGCGTTGAGAGTGGTCCCGCGCGCCCGCCGTTGCCGGACTTGCCCTACCGGCATGACGGGCAACCGCCGGCGCCCTCGGTCCGTCCGCAATGGCTCGCCAACGCGGTTGAGACCGAACACGCGCCGGGCCGGAGGCCGATGATTTCGATCGTCATCGACGACGCCGGTGTCGCCGAGGCGCGGACCGCGCGGGCCATCGAGCTGCCGGCCCCACTTACGATCGCCTTCATCCCATACAGCCGGAACCTGGAGCAACAGACGCGCCGGGCGCGCGACAACGGCCATGAACTCCTGCTGCATATCCCGATGGAGCCGGGCAGCGACGCCGTCGACCCCGGCCCGAACGCCCTGTTAACGTCGCTTGACGACGATGAGATCATGCGTCGGTTCCGCTGGGCGTTGGCGCAGTTCGACGGTTATGTCGGGGTCAACAACCATATGGGCAGCAAATTCATGGCCCGGCCCGACTTGGTGGAGCCGCTGCTGACCGAAATGAACGCCCGCGGCCTGATGTTCCTCGACTCGCGGACCGACAGCAGGACCGTCGGCGCCGAACTGGCCCGCAACATGGACCTGCCCCATGCCAGCCGGCAGGTCTTCCTCGACAACGAACTCGACGCCGAAAGCATCCTGGCACAGCTTGCGGTGCTGGAACGCGTCGCACGACAGCGCGGCCATGCCATTGCCATCGGTCATCCCCACGACGTGACCGTCGACGTTCTGGCGCAGTGGATTCCGGCGGCGCGGGCACGCGGGCTCGACCTCGTACCGGTGAGCGCGATCGTCAAGCTCGCGTATGGAGCCGAAGCTCGAAGCCAGCTAGCCGCGGCCGCCGGCAGCGGCAAAACGAACGGCCTCCTCGGCAGCCCGCAGTAGCGCGCGAGCCTTGTTGCAGCTCTCCTGGAATTCGCTTTCCGGATTGCTGTCGTAGACGATCCCGCCGCCGGCCTGGACATACATCCTGCCATCCTTGACCACCGCGGTGCGCAGCGCGATGCAAGTGTCCATATCCCCGTTGGCGCCGAAATAGCCGATGCATCCGGCATAGACGCCGCGCCGGTCCGGTTCCAACTCGTCGATGATCTCCATCGCTCGCACCTTCGGTGCGCCGGAGACGGTGCCGGCGGGAAATCCCGCGGCGAGGGCCTGGAGGGCATCGAACTCCGGTGCGATGTCGCCTTCCACGTTGGAGACGATGTGCATGACGTGGGAGTAGTACTCGACGTTCATCTGCTCGGTCACCGTAACGCTGCCGACGCGTGCGACCCGGCCGACGTCGTTGCGACCCAGATCGAGCAGCATCAGGTGTTCGGCCAGTTCCTTGGGATCCGACAGCAGGTCCGCGGCCAGCGCCTTGTCTTCGGCGGCATCCTTGCCGCGCGGCCGGGTGCCGGCGATCGGCCGGATCGTGACCTTGCCGTCGCGCAGACGCACCAGGATTTCGGGGCTCGATCCGACGATGCTGAACGACCCGAAATCGAGATAAAACAGAAACGGCGAAGGGTTGAGGCGGCGCAAGGACCTGTACAGCGCGAAGGGCGGCAGTGCGAACGGCACCTCGAACCGTTGCGACAGGACGACCTGAAAGATGTCGCCGGCCAGGATGTATTCCTTGGCCGCTTCGATCATGGTACAGAACTCCGCAGGCGTCACGTTCGATGTGGGTTCCGGCGACTCGGCCGTGATCGTGCCCGGCTCCCGCCGATAGGGCAGAGATCTCTCGAAGTCGGCCACAATGTCGGCAAGCCGCTCCTGCGCGCCGCGCCAGGCCGTCTGCGCGTCGACACCCGGCTGCGGGCGGACGGGTGTGATCACGGTGACGAGGTCTTCGATGGTGTCGAACACTGCCATCACGGTCGGGCGCACCAACAGCCCATCCGGCACATCGATGATCCGGGGGTTGCCGTCCGGCAGCCGTTCCATCAACCGGACCATGTCGTAACTCATGTAACCGACCAGCCCCGCGGCCATCGGCGGCATGTCGTCGGGCAACTCGATCGCCGATTCCTCGAGCACTGCTCGGAGCGACTCGAGAGCGCCACCGTCGCATGGTCCGAACGCGTCCACGTCGAACCGGGCATCGCGATTGATCTCCGCCCGGTCGCCGAAGCAGCGCCAGATCAAATCGGGTTTCAGGCCGATGAACGAATACCGTCCGCGGATCGATCCGCCCTCCACCGATTCCAGCAGGAAACTGTTCGGTTTCCCGTCGGCAAGCTTGAGCATTGCCGAAACCGGTGTCTCGAGATCCGCGATCAGCGACGTCGACACGACCTGCGGTCTGCCGGCGGCGTAGACGCGTTCAAACTCCGCAAAGGCCGGCTTGACGTTCATTGCGACGCTAGAAGCGGTTGAGGGCGGCCCGGTCGACCTCCACCCCGAAACGCTGCCGCACGCTGTTGTTGAACTGAATCACGACGTCGCCGATCATCTGATTGGCGAGGATGGTGGGCAGCTCGCCGGGTTTCGACGGATCGGCCGCCTCGATCGACTTGAGCTGCGCGACGGTAAACCCGTCCGGTGCCTCGTCCATGGCGGCCTGCCCGGGCCGGATCTTGAAAATGTCGCTGGCCAGCAGCGGCGTGATGCGCGGTGAATCCGCGCCGTTGCCACGCCGATCGAACGGTTTGCTCTCATTCACGACGAGCCCGTCCGCGGCGGCAACGTCGGACAGCGCCTCGCCGTTCTCGACACGCGCAACGATCGCGAGGGCACGCTCCCGGGCCGCCTCGCGGCGGCGCTCCTCCTTCCACAGGGCGGCAACCTCATCACGGACGTCCTCGAGCGGACGCAGGGCCGACGGCACGACTTCGTCGACCCGCAAGAGGTAGTAATCACCCTCGGGAAGCTGGGTGACATAGCTCAACTCGCCATTGACGGTCAGGAATGCGTTGTCGAGGAAATCTCCGCCAGGCAAGTTTTCGGCCGGCTCGCCGTCGACACCGGCACCGCCGATGTCGATCAATCCCGTTTTCCGTATCGGTACGGCAAGCGCCGCCCCGGCCTCCTCGAGGGTCGCCCCGCCCGCCAATTCGTCCTCCAGCGCCCGCGACAAGCGCCAGAGCACGTCACCCGTTTGCTCAGCCTTCAACTCTTCCTCGATGCGGGTGCGCGCTTCATCGAAGGGCGTGACGGATTCGGGAACGATGGCGGTGACCCGGAAGATGTGCCAGCCAAACGGCGACTCCTGGGGTTCCGAGACTTCCCCCTCGGCCAGTTCGGCAATGGAATCCCATAGCTCGGGCATGGGAAATGCCGCTGCACTGTAGGTGCCGAGCTCAAGATCCGCCGCATCCAGGTCGGCAACCTGCTTGGCAACACTTTCGAACGTCCGGCCTTCACGCAGCGCACCGGACGCTTGTTTTGCCGCCGACTCATCGGCCACAAGAATTTGTTGGACAGTGCGAGTCTCGGGCTCGGTGTAGGCTGCAAGATTCTCTTCGTAGCGCTGCCGCAGCTGCTCGTCGGTGACGACGATCTCCTTCTCCGCAACTTTCCGGTTGAGATGCAGGAAGCTCAGGCGCCGCCGCTCCGGCGCGGTGAAGCGCTCGGCTTGTTCCTGGTGCAACGTCTGCAGTGTCGCCGCGTCGGGTTCGCCGACATCCAAATCGGCGTCTACCGGTACGGTGACGTAGGTGGCCACGCGCTTCTCGCCGCGCCAGCGATGCAGCGTCGTGACCAGGGCGTCGGGCGCCTTGTCCGAGAAATCCAGGCTGTTGAGGATCTGGCGTCGCAGGATGTCGCGCCGCACGTCGGCGATGAACTGCCCCTCGGATATACCCGACTGGCTGAGAATGAATTCATAGCGCGAGCGACTGAAGCGCCCGGTTTCGTCGAAGAAAGACGGTTCTTCCGCGATAACCCTGCGTACGATATCGTCACTGGCCGCCAAACCGAGCCATTCGCCGCTCGCCTCATAGACCCGAGCCGAGATCAAACGGTCGAGAACCTGATCGAGAAGTCCCAGGCTGCGTGCCTGTTCCGAGGAAAGCTCGATGCCCTGCGCGCGAAACCGATTAAGCTCCCGCTGGAACGCCGTCGAAAGTTCAGCGGCGGAAATCGAGACGTCGCCGACGGTGGCGACGGTATCGTCCTGCTGGGCCTGAGTGATGTAGTCGGTCACGCCCCACGCCGCGAAACTGATGATCAGCAAGACGACGAGTAGCTTGGCTACAAGGCTGGCGGCGGAGGTACGAAGCTGCTGAAGCATGGGCGGACCCGGTGATAGCGGTGATCATCTCAAAAATACGCGCGGCCGGCGCGGCGCGGCATCATAGAGGCGCACGGGTGCGCATCGCAACAGGCAATCCGCCAGCGAAATGCCCGCCGATATGGCCAAGCGACTGACCGCATGTTAAGGCAGGTGCGGCGCCGGTACACCGACGCGATGTCGCGAACCGAGGAAGGAGCACAGGCATGGCCAGCCGCATCCCGCTGATTGCCGGAAACTGGAAAATGAACGGACTACGGACCGACTCCGTTTCTCTCGCTCGCGCCATCGCCGCCGGTTCCGTTCAGGGATGCGATTTGCTCGTTTGCCCGCCGGCGGTCCTGATCCCGCCGGTCGCAGAGGCACTTGCCGGCAGTGCCGTCGCGCTGGGTGCCCAAGACTGCCATTTCGCGGAGGCCGGCGCGCACACAGGCGATATCGCGGCGCCCATGCTCGCGGATGCGGGCTGCAGTCATGTCATCCTTGGCCATTCCGAGCGCCGCGCCGATCACGCCGAGGACGATGCCTTGGTTCGAGCCAAGACCATGTCGGCGCATGCCGCCGGGATGGTCGCCATTGTCTGCGTCGGCGAGACCCTGGACGAGCGGGACGCCGGCCGAACGCTGGCGCGGATCGGCAGCCAGATCGAGCTGTCGCTGCCCGACACCGCCACCGACGAAAACACGGTGATCGCGTACGAGCCGGTCTGGGCGATCGGGACTGGTCGCACGCCGACCGCGGACGACGTCGCCGAGGTACATACGCACATCCGTGACCAGATCGCTGCGCGATTCGGTGCTGCGGTCGCGGATGGGATGCGAATTCTGTACGGCGGGTCGATGAAGCCGTCGAATGCCGAATCGCTGCTCGCGATCGATGGGGTCGACGGTGGACTGATCGGCGGGGCCAGCCTGAATGCACGGGATTTCCTCGCGATCGCGGCGAGCCGCCCGTGACGTCGGTGGGTTCCGCACCAGTCGGCGTACGGCAGCGAAAGATGGCGCTGGCAATCCGGCACATGACTCGCTAAATAAGCCGCGAGCGCGGCCGGACCGGGCAAGAAGCTCCGCCCGCTTTCTTATAACCGCTGGCCCCGGAAAGTTTTATGGAAGCCATCATTCTCGTTATCCACCTGCTGGTGATCCTCTCGCTGATCATCGTCGTCCTGCTGCAGCGCAGTGAAGGCGGCGGCCTTGGGATCGGCGGCGGCGGGGGAGGCGGCCTCGTCAGCGTGCGCGGCAGCGCCAATCTTCTGACCCGCACGACAGCGATTCTGGCGGTCGCGTTCTTCGTGACCAGCCTGACCCTGGCAATCATGGCCTCCAGTCGCATGGAACCTCGCTCCATCATGGACGAGGCGCCGGCGGTGCCTGCCGCGCCGGCACAGCCGGAGCAGCCCGGTCAGCCGGGCGTCCCGCTCTCGCAGTAGCGGCGTCCGACCAGGAACATGCCGCGGATGGCAAGGACGGAACAATCGAACGGAGCCGTCCCGGCCCGGTGCAATTCGTGCTTGGGTGCAGGTCGCTCTTTGGCTACAACGTAAGTCCATGACGCGGTTTATCTTCATCACCGGCGGCGTGGTTTCCTCTCTGGGAAAAGGCATAGCATCTGCGGCTCTCGGCGCGCTTCTGCAGGCGCGCGGCTACAAGGTCCGCCTGCGCAAGCTCGACCCCTATCTCAATGTCGATCCTGGCACGATGAGCCCGTACCAGCACGGCGAGGTCTACGTGACCGACGATGGGGCCGAGACCGACCTCGACCTCGGGCACTATGAGCGGTTTACCGGAGTCGCTGCGCGGCAGAGCGACAATGTGACCACGGGTCGGATCTATTCCGACGTGATCGCCAAGGAGCGCCGGGGCGAATATCTGGGCGCCACCGTCCAGGTCATCCCTCACATTACCGACGCCATCAAGTCGTTCATAACGTCGGACCTGACCGACGAGGATTTCGTGCTGTGCGAGATCGGCGGCACCGTCGGCGATATCGAGGGGCTGCCCTTCGTCGAGGCGATTCGTCAGCTGGGCAACGAGCTGGGCCGGGATCGGGTTCTGTTCGTACATCTCACGCTGCTGCCCTATATCCCGGCAGCCGGCGAAATCAAGACCAAGCCGACGCAGCACTCGGTCAAGGAACTGCTGAGCGTCGGCGTCCAGGCTGACATCATCCTCTGCCGCTCGGACCGTCCGATTCCCGAGGATGCACGACGCAAGCTCGCTCTGTTCTGCAACGTCAGGCCCGAGCGCGTGATCGAGGCGCTGGACGTCGGCACCATCTACGAGGTGCCGATCCATTACCATGAGGCCGGATTCGACACCGAAGTTCTGAAGCGGTTCGGTATGGACAAGGGCCACGAAGCAGACGTCGACCTGTCGGCATGGCACAACGTCGTGCAGCGGGTGCAGGTGCCGGAAGGCGAGGTCTCGATCGCCGTTGTCGGCAAGTACACGAACCTCCTCGACGCCTACAAGTCGCTGAGCGAAGCGCTCGGCCACGGCGGCATCGCCAACAATGTCCGCGTCAAGCTGGACTGGATCGAGTCGGAGATATTCGAGAGCGATTCCGATACATTGCTGCGGCTGGAGGGCGTGAACGGCATCCTCGTGCCGGGCGGGTTCGGCGAACGCGGGGCGGAAGGCAAAGTCGAGGCCGTCCGCTTCGCGCGGGAGCGGCGCGTTCCGTTCTTCGGCATCTGCTTCGGGATGCAGATGGCTGTGATCGAAGCGGCGCGAAACCTTGGAGGAATTGCCGGAGCCGGATCGACCGAGTTCGGCCCTTGCGCGGAGCCCGTGGTCGGGCTGCTTACCGAATGGAAGCGCGGCAATGTGATCGAGCAGCGCACCGGCAGTGACGACCTCGGCGGCACCATGCGGCTTGGCGCCTATCCGTGCCGCCTGAAGCCCGGATCCAAGGTGGCCGGCATTTACAGCAACCAGCAGGACATCAGTGAGCGGCATCGCCACCGCTACGAGGTCAACATCGCCTATCGTGACAGGCTTGAAGACGCGGGAATGGTGTTTTCGGGCATGTCGCCCGACGGCGTGCTGCCGGAAATCATCGAGCTGACCGACCACCCCTGGTTCGTCGGCGTGCAATTCCATCCCGAGCTGAAATCGAAACCTTTCGAACCGCACCCGTTGTTTGCATCGTTCATCCAGGCCGCAATCGAACAGTCGCGTCTGGTCTGACGGGGTGTGAGCGGGACTGATCATGACGAAGCCATACCATATCGATGTCGGCGGGCTGCGGATCGGCAACGATCTGCCATTGACGCTGATTGCCGGGCCCTGCGCCATGGAGAGCCGGGCGCATGCACTGGAGATGAGTCAGGCGCTCAAGGACATCACGGCCGATCTCGGGATCGGCCTGATCTACAAGACCTCCTACGACAAGGCCAATCGCACCTCCGGATCCAGCCCGCGCGGCGTCGGCCTGGACGCGGCACTTCCCGTGTTCGCCGAAATCAGGGAGGCTCGCGGCCTGCCGGTGCTGACCGATGTGCACCTGCCGGATCACTGCGCACGGGTCGCGGAAGCCGTCGATGTGCTCCAGATTCCGGCGTTCCTGTGCCGCCAGACCGACCTGCTCGTCGCCGCGGCGGCCACCGGCCGGGCGATCAACGTGAAGAAGGGGCAGTTTCTCGCGCCTTGGGACATGGCGAACGTCGCCAAGAAGGTTACCGAGGCCGGGAACCCCAACGTCATGCTGTGCGAACGCGGCGCCAGTTTCGGCTACAACACTTTGGTGTCCGACATGCGAGCACTGCCGATCATGGCGCAGACCGGGCACCCGGTGGTGTTCGACGCCACGCACTCGGTGCAGCAGCCGGGCGGGCAGGGGGCGACGTCGGGCGGCCAACGCGAATTCGTGCCGGTCCTGGCGCGCGCTGCCGTTGCCATCGGCGTCGCCGCGGTGTTCATGGAAGTCCACCAGGATCCCGACAACGCGCCGTCGGACGGGCCGAACATGGTTCGCCTCGACCGGCTTCGCGGCATTCTGGAGCAACTGATGGATTTCGACCGACTGGCCAAGGCGCACCCGGTATCTCGGTAACTCCGCCTCCATCGGCCGCCAGCAAGGATCCAGACATGACAGCAATTGTTGACGTGCATGCCCGCGAAATTCTCGACAGTCGTGGCAATCCAACGGTCGAAGTCGACGTGGCCTTGGAAAGCGGTGCCTTCGGCCGGGCGGCGGTGCCGTCGGGCGCCTCCACCGGCAGCCATGAGGCGCTGGAACTGCGCGACGGCGGCACGCGATACGGCGGAAAGGGCGTTCAGAAGGCGGTCGCGGCCGTGAACGGCGAGATCTTCGACGTCCTGTCGGGTCTCGATGCCGAGGACCAGCTCGCGATCGACCGCATGATGCTGGAGTTGGACGGCACGCCCAACAAGGCGCGGCTCGGCGCCAATGCGATTCTCGGGGTGAGCCTCGCCGTCGCCAAGGCCGCGGCGGAGGATGCCGGGCTGCCGCTGTACCGCTATGTCGGCGGCGCGCATGCGCGGACCCTTCCGGTGCCGATGATGAACATCATCAACGGCGGCGCGCATGCCGACAATCCCATCGACATCCAGGAATTCATGATCATGCCGGTGGCCGCCGGTGGGATGGCGGAGGCGGTCCGCGTCGGCGCGGAAATTTTCCATGCGCTGAGGACCTCGCTGCGCGATGCGGGCCACAACACGAATGTCGGCGATGAAGGCGGCTTCGCCCCCAATCTCGCGTCCGCCGATGAGGCCCTCGGGTTCATCATGAAGGCGATCGAGGCTGCGGGCTGCCGGCCGGGCGAGGACGTCATGCTGGCGCTCGACTGCGCCGCCACTGAATACTATCGCGATGGCCGCTACCACATGGCGGGCGAGGGCACGACCCTCGATGCCGCGGGAATGGTCAAATACCTCGCCGACCTGGCGGCCAGGTACCCGATCCTGTCGATCGAGGATGGTTTGGCCGAGGACGACTGGGAGGGCTGGCAGGCCCTGACGCGCGAACTCGGGGCAACGGTCCAGCTGGTCGGAGACGATCTGTTCGTGACCGACACAGCGCGCCTTCGCGAGGGGATCGGCAAAGGCGCGGCTAACGCGATCCTCATCAAGGTCAACCAGATCGGCACCCTGAGCGAGACCCTGGAAACCGTCGAGACCGCCCAACAGGCGGGGTTCCGGGCGGTGATGTCGCACCGCTCGGGGGAGACGGAGGACGCGACGATCGCCGATCTTGCGGTGGCGACCAACTGCGGGCAGATCAAGACAGGCTCGCTGTCGCGGTCGGACCGACTGGCGAAGTACAACCAGCTGATCCGCATTGAAGAAATCCTGGGCGTGGACGCTGTGTTCGCGGGCAAAACCGTCGTGAAGGCTTGACAGATCGCCTAATACGAGTCTTGGCGCTCTACCAATACAGCCTAAGGAATCATATTGTAATTAAAGACTCTTTTTTCGTTGACGTGCGACTCGGCCGTGTGATTCTCTCATCGCATGGCTGTAATCCGCGAGCTTCGCCGACAGGCCCGGCAGATTCTTGCGTCGTTGCTGGGCATTGGTGTGATTGGCTACTTTGCCTATCACGCGGTCGATGGCGAACGCGGCCTGCGCAGCTATGTTGCGCTCCGACATCAGATCGAGCTGGCCCGCGCCGAGCGGGACAATGCGCGAGAAGTGCACCTGTCCATCGAGCGCCGCGTCGCTGCATTGCGGCCCGGTTCGCTTGACCTCGACGTGCTCGACGAACGCGCCCGACAGTTACTCAATCTTGTGCACGAAGACGATTTCGTGATCCAGATGCCACAGGCGCAACGCTGATGTGCCGGTAACCGGCGCCGCGGCCCGCCGGTCTTTGAAATTCGGCCGCGCAAGACCCGGCTTTGTCAAAACTGGGAGGCGCCGGCAGATGTGCCGGCGCTCTTTCTGCTGGCCCGAGCAAAATAACTGGTTGGTTTTGTGGATGAACCGAGATATGGTTAATTAGATAATTGTCATTTTAAAACAATAAGTTACAAAGAACTTGATAAAATTTTCAAGGAAACCTACGTTGCGCCCCTCAATCGCACCTTGCTGCGTGCGTGACCAGAACAGACCGGGAGGATCGCATGGCCAAGGCCACTGCCAGGCGCAAGCCGCGGGGCAAACCGCAGCCGTCACCCGCCGCCGGCGAGGAACTTCTCAAATACTACCGTGACATGCTCTTGATCCGCCGGTTCGAGGAGAAGGCTGGTCAACTTTACGGTATGGGGCTGATCGGCGGCTTCTGCCATCTCTACATCGGGCAGGAGGCGGTGGTCGTCGGAGTCCAGTCGGCGTGCCGGCCGGAGGACGCAGTAGTGACGAGCTATCGCGACCATGGTCATATGCTGGCCTGCGGCATGGAGCCACGCGGTGTCATGGCTGAGCTGACCGGCCGCGCCGGCGGTTACTCGAAAGGCAAGGGCGGGTCGATGCATATGTTCAGCCGCGAGAAGAACTTCTATGGCGGGCATGGGATCGTCGCCGCACAGGTGCCGATTGGCACCGGTATCGCCTTCGCCTTCCAGTACCGTGGCACCGACAACATCTGCGCCACATATTTTGGTGACGGGGCGGTCAACCAGGGCCAGGTCTACGAGTCGTTCAACATGGCCGCGCTCTGGAAACTGCCCGTCCTGTACGTGATCGAAAACAACAAGTACGGCATGGGCACCGCCGTCGAGCGTGCTTCGGCGAGCACCGACCTCTGCCAGCGCGGCAAGGCCTACGGTATCCCCGGCGACGCGGTCGACGGCATGGACGTCGCGGCGATGCAGGCTGCGGCGGAAAAGGCGATCGCCCACTGTCGCGCCGGCAAGGGTCCATACATCCTGGAGGCGCTGACGTACCGGTATCGCGGCCATTCGATGTCCGATCCGGCGAAATACCGGACCAAGGAGGAGGTCCAGAAAATTCGCAGCGAGCGCGACCCGATCGATCTTTTGCGCGAGCGGATTATCGAGGGCGGTCATGCCGACGAGGCGGCGCTGAAACAGATCGATCGTGAGGTCAAGGACATCATCGCGGACGCCGCGGCGTTCGCCCAGGAAAGCCCCGAACCGGACCCGTCGGAACTGTGGACCGACGTTCTCGTTGAGGCGTGACGGAGAGGTCAGACGATGCCGATCGAAATCCTGATGCCGGCGCTGTCGCCGACCATGACGGAAGGAAATCTCGCGAAATGGCTCAAGCACGAGGGCGATACGGTCGCCGCCGGCGACGTTCTGGCTGAGATCGAGACCGACAAGGCAACCATGGAAGTCGAAGCGGTCGACGAGGGGGTGCTCGGAAAGATTCTCGTTCCGGATGGTAGCGAGGGGGTGCAAGTCAACCAGCCAATTGCCCTGCTGCTGGCGGAAGGAGAGGATGCGTCCGCGCTCGAAAACGCCACGGCGCCAACGTCTGCCGCGCCGCCACCGGCGTCACCGGCGGCGGTGACGGAAACCGCAGCGCCGACGAAGGTCGAGCCCGCAGCGGTCGGTGAGCCGGACTGGACCGGCGCAACGGTGAAGATGACGGTTCGTGAGGCGTTGCGCGACGCCATGGCCGAGGAGATGCGGCGCGACGAAAGTGTCTTCCTGATGGGTGAAGAGGTCGCCCAGTATCAGGGCGCCTATAAGGTAAGCCAAGGCCTGCTCGATGAGTTCGGCGACCGCCGCGTCATAGACACACCGATCACCGAGCACGGATTCGCGGGGCTCGGCGTCGGCGCGGCATTTAACGGCCTGCGGCCGATCGTCGAGTTCATGACCGTCAATTTTGCCATGCAGGCCATGGACCACATCATCAATTCGGCGGCCAAGACACTCTACATGTCGGGTGGGCAGATGGGTTGTCCGATCGTGTTCCGCGGCCCCAACGGCGCGGCCGCCCGTGTCGCCGCCCAGCATTCGCAATGCTATGCGAGCTGGTTTGCGCATTGTCCGGGGCTCAAGGTCGTCGCGCCGTGGTCCGCGGCCGACGCGAAGGGACTCCTGAAGTCGTCCATCCGCGATCCCAACCCGGTGATCTTTCTGGAGAACGAGATCCTCTACGGGCAGAGCTTCGAGGTGCCGGACAGCGAAGATTGGGTCGTGCCCATCGGCGCGGCAAAGATCGTGAGGCCCGGTAAGGATGTAACGATCGTCGCCTTTTCGATCATGGTTGGAAAGGCGCTTGAGGCGGCAGAGGCTTTGGCCGCGGACGGCATCGATGCGGAGGTGATCGACCTGCGAACGCTGCGCCCGCTCGATACCGCCGCGGTCGTCGAGTCCGTCAAGAAAACCAATCGGATCGTCAGTGTCGAGGAAGGCTGGGGTTATGCGGGCATCGGCTCGGAGATCGCGGCGCAGATCATGGAGCACGCATTCGATTGGCTCGATGCGCCGCTTTCCCGGGTCTGCGGCGCCGACGTGCCGCTGCCGTATGCGGCGAACCTGGAACGCCTGGCCCTGGCTCAGGCCGACACGATCGCGGCCGCCGCAAAGGCGGTCTGCTACCGGGCGTAAAGGGGAGGGGGACGAAATGCCGATCGAGATCCTGATGCCGGCGCTGTCGCCGACCATGACGGAAGGCAACGTCGCGAAATGGCTCAAGCACGAGGGCGATGCGGTCGCCGCGGGCGATGTGATCGCCGAGATCGAGACCGACAAGGCGACTATGGAAGTCGAAGCGGTCGACGAGGGCGTGCTGGGACGTATCCTCGTACCCGACGGGACCGAGGGCGTGGCCGTGAACCAGCCGATCGCCCTGCTATTGGAAGAGGGCGAAGACGCCGCCGCGTTGGAGGGCTACGCAAAAGAGAACGCGCCGTCTCCCGCAGCGGCGGCGCCGGCACCGGAGCCGGCAACGACGCCCAAGGCGGCCGAGCAGCCAACCCCGGCTGCACAGCCTGCGGCGGCCCCGCAATCGGGCCCCGCAGACAAGGGCACGCGGATATTCGCCAGCCCGCTGGCGCGTCGGATGGCACAACAGGCGGGGCTGGACCTCGCGCAATTGAGGGGTAGCGGGCCGAACGGTCGCATCGTCCGGGCCGACGTTGAGGCTGCGATGTCGGGTGCGCCTGGCGCCATGGCGCCTGCCGCCGAGCCCGTCGGACGGCGTCCACTGGCGGCACCGGCCGGACCCGGTGCCCGCCAGATGGCAGAGGCGCTGGGCATGTCATACCGGCTCGAGCCGAACACCAATGTGCGCAAGACCATCGCCCGACGGCTGAGCGAGTCGAAGCAGACCGTACCGCACTTCTACCTCACGATGGAATGCGTGATCGACGATCTGCTGGCGGCCCGCAAGCGCATCAACGAGGACAACGACCACAAGGTTTCGGTCAACGATTTCGTCATCAAGGCCGCCGCCGCGGCACTGATGCATGTGCCGGCGGCCAACGCCTCGTGGGACGACGAGGGGATTCTGTTTTACGATCACGCAGATATCTCGGTCGCGGTGGCGACGCCATCTGGGCTCATCACGCCGATCGTCCGGGCAGCGGAGGGCAAGGGCCTGGCGGCAATCTCGGCCGAGATGAAGGATCTGGCTGGCCGTGCCCGCGAGGGCAAGCTGAAGCCGGAAGAGTACCAGGGCGGCACGTTCTCCGTCTCCAACCTCGGGATGTACGGTATCAAGGAGTTCTCGGCCATCATCAACCCGCCGCAAGGCTGCATCCTGGCGGTCGGCGCTGGCACACAGCAGCCGATCGTCAAGGACGGCGCACTCGCCGTTGCCACGGTGATGAATTGCACCCTCTCGGTCGATCACCGGGTGGTCGACGGCGCCGTTGGAGCGGAATTCCTCGCCGCTTTCAAGCGCTTCGTCGAGAATCCGGTCGCCATGTTGCTGTGAGGCACCATGAACAAAGTCAATCTGGCCGAGAAATTCGCCCTGTTCGAAGATCACTGGACTCCGCGGCTCGTCGGCACGGTCGACGACTACGACATTAAGCTGGTCAAGGTGCAAGGCGAATTCGTCTGGCACAAGCACGACATAGAGGACGAGCTGTTTTTCGTCGTTCGCGGACGCATGACGATCGACTTCCGCGACCGTTCGGTGGACCTGGGACAGGGCGAGCTCCTGGTGGTTCCGAAGGGCGTGGAACACCGTCCGCGCGCGAACCGGGAATGCGAGGTCATGCTTTTCGAACGTGGTGGCGTCGTCAACACCGGCGATGCAGCCGTTAGCGAACTCACCCGCCAAACGCTGGACAGGATTTGACCATGGCAGACAGCAAATTCGACGTCGTCATCATCGGCGGCGGCCCCGGGGGATATGTGACCGCGATCCGGGCTGCGCAGCTTGGTCTCAACGCCGCCGTCGTCGAACGCAAGCATCTCGGCGGAATCTGCCTCAACTGGGGCTGTATACCGACCAAGGCGCTGCTGCGCTCGGCCGAAGTCTACCGCAACATGAACCATGCCGCCGAATACGGGCTCACGGCGGGAAAAGTGGGGTTCGACCTCGGCAAGATTGTCGAACGGTCACGCAAGGTTTCGAAGAAGCTCAGTGGTGGCGTCGGCTTCCTTTTAAAGAAGAACAAGGTTGCGGTATTCGATGGCGAAGGCCGGCTGGAGGGCTCCGGTAAGGTCCGCGTCACCAAGGAAGGAAAGCCCGTGGCCACTCTTACGGCCAAGCACGTCATCCTGGCGACCGGCGCACGTGCGCGCGCGCTGCCGGGCTTGGAGCCGGACGGCAAGTTCGTGTGGTCGTACATGGAAGCGCTGGTGCCCGATACGATGCCGAAATCGCTCCTTGTCGTCGGGTCCGGCGCTATCGGCATCGAATTTGCCAGCTTTTTCAGAACGCTCGGGGCAGCGGTGACGGTTGTCGAAGTGCTGCCGCAGATCCTGCCGATCGAAGACGCGGAGATCGCTGCGCTGGCCCACAAGCAGTTCGAGAAGGACGGCATGACAATCATCACGGGGGCCAAGGTGACCGGGTTGAAGAAGGGCAAGGATACGGTCACCGCTACTGTCGAGAACGAGAAGGGCAAGAAGAGCGAGATCACTGTCGAGCGCGTAATCTCGGCCGTCGGCGTCGTCGGCAACGTCGAGGATCTGGGGCTCGAGGGAACCAAGGTGAAGGTCGATCGCGGCTGCATCGTCGCCGACGGTTTCGGTCGCACCGACGAGCCGGGAGTCTACGCAATCGGGGACGTCGCGGGCCCGCCGATGTTAGCGCACAAGGCGAGCCACGAGGGAATCGTCTGCATCGAGAAGATCGCCGGTCTGAAGGACGTCCATCCCATGAACAAGGCGCGGATCCCCGGCTGTACCTATTGCCATCCCCAGGTCGCCAGCGTCGGCCTTACCGAGGCCAAGGCCAAGGAATCAGGACGCAAGGTACGCATCGGCCGGTTTCCGTTCGCAGGAAACGGCAAGGCGATCGCATTGGGCGAGCCGGAAGGCATGATCAAAACCGTCTTCGACGAAAAGACAGGGGAATTGCTCGGTGCGCACATGGTCGGCGCGGAGGTGACCGAGTTGATCCAGGGCTATGTCGTCGCGATGGGGCTGGAAACCACCGAGGCGGAGCTGATCCACACCGTCTTCCCGCATCCGACATTGAGCGAGATGATGCACGAGTCCGTGCTTGACGCCTACGGACGCGTCATCCACATCTGAAGTTCACGAGTTGCTGAAAGAAAGTGGCATGAGCATCGGTGCGGCCCCCAGACCGCGGCATCCCGAGAAACGCAATCGGCCCGACAACCCGGTGGCGCGCAAGCCCGACTGGATCCGCGTCAAGGCGCCGGTTTCCAGGGAATACCACGAGACTCGCAGAATCGTGCGGGACAACCGGCTGCATACCGTTTGCGAGGAGGCGGCGTGTCCCAATATCGGTGAATGCTGGGCCAAGCGGCACGCCACCATGATGATCATGGGCGATGTATGCACCCGCGCCTGCGCGTTCTGCAACGTCGCCACCGGCCGGCCGGCGCCGCTCGACCCGATGGAGCCCCTGAACGTTGCGCTTGCGGTGGCCCAGCTCGGACTCGAACACGTCGTCGTCACTTCGGTCGACCGTGACGACCTTGCCGATGGCGGAGCCGATCATTTCGCGAAGGTGATTCGAGCGATCCGTGAGGAGGCACCGAACACCACCATCGAGGTCCTGACACCGGATTTCAAGGACCGGGACGGTGCCATCGAGATTGTGACCGCGGCCCGGCCCGACGTATTCAACCACAACCTCGAAACGGTACCCAGGCTATACCCGGCGATTCGCCCGGGTGCACGCTATTTCACCAGTCTCGAGCTGCTGCATCGGGTCAAGCGCATCGATCCATCCATGTTCACCAAATCCGGGCTGATGGTCGGGCTGGGCGAGACGCGCGAGGAGGTTGGTCAGGTGATGGACGATCTCCGGGCGGCGGACGTTGATTTTCTGACGATCGGCCAGTACCTCCAACCGACCCGCAAGCATGCACCGGTCGACCGGTTCGTCACGCCCCAGGAGTTCAACGAACACGCGGCTGTTGCCCGCGGCAAGGGTTTCCTTCTGGTTGCGAGTGCGCCGCTGACGCGGTCTTCCTACCATGCCGGGGAGGATTTTGCGCGGCTCCGCGCAGCCCGCGAGGCGCAGCAGCAAGGCTGACCCGCTCCCGACCATGGCCACGCACGCGGAAAAACGGGTGCTCCCCTACCGCCCGGACCAGATGTTCGACCTCGTCGCGGGCGTCGAGCAGTACCCCGAGTTCCTGCCGTGGTGCCTTGGCGCGCGCATTCGAAGCCGACGGGACAACGTCATCGTTGCCGACCTGATCATCGGGTTCAAGGGCATTCGCGAACGGTTCACGAGCCGCGTGACGCTTGACCGGCCCGGCATGCGCATCGACGTCGCCTATCTCG
Source organism: uncultured Flavobacteriales bacterium (assembly GCA_964347475.1). Classification (GTDB taxonomy): domain Bacteria; phylum Pseudomonadota; class Alphaproteobacteria; order UBA8366; family JADFVY01. Next base: position 23,459 of record CAYFYY010000006.1, on the reverse strand, counting down.
ACGGCCCGTTCCGCTACCTCAACAATCACTGGATTTTCAACGCGTTGCCCGGCGACGCATGCGAAATTGACTTCTTTATCGATTTCGAGTTCCGCTCGCGTATCCTTCAGCGGATCATGGGGGTGCTGTTCAACGAGGCAGTGAGGCGCATGGTTTCCGCCTTCGAAGCCCGGGCCGGCCGCCTGTACGGGACCGACACCCCGGCGAACTGAAGGCCGTTCGGAACCGATACGCTGTTGTAACGAATAATACTTAAATTTTAGTAGAATCCCGTTGGACGCAATTCAGTGTGGTTGAGGTCGTCGGGTCGTTCGTGGCGGCGACGCGGGATCCGCATGGCCCGGAAACCGGACAGTGCGTAAGAAACTAGGCATCGCACCTAATTTTTAGTATGGTCCCACTGATTCGGCGGGGGGTCGAAGGCTGGTGACCATCACACCACGGCAGATTCGCGCCGCGCGCGCGATGCTCGAGATCAAGCAGAAGGACCTTGCGCGTGCGGCAGGGATATCACTTGCGACGTTGAACAACATCGAGCGCGGTGTCGCCGACCCGCGCAGCAGCACGCTGGCCGCCATCGAGCGTGCGCTCGCCACTGTCGGAGTCGAGGTGGGCGACGACGGATTGACCGAGGAGGTCCGCCTGCACCGCTTGTCGCGGCCAAGCTCCTACGACACGCTGTTCGCGAGCCAGCGCGTCCTTGAGACGGTCGGTCCGGCCTCACTGGTGCGTATCCGCAGAGTTCTCTTTTTTGCCCGGCTGAGCGGGCGGGTCGACGCCACGGCGCCGCGCATCTGCCTGCTGATCGAGGGGCGCAGTCGGACGGTCCTGTTCGATCTGGTCGATTTCACGGTTGAGAATGACAGCCGTGCCGCAGAGGTCGCCGGTATCTTGTTGGCCTGCTATGCCTTTCACGCGGACAAGCTGTACTATCTCGGCCGGGTGCTGGAGGACACCAGCACGGCGGACATCGCCGAGACCGTGTCGCGCTTGCGGGATATGCAGTGGCGGCGCATGGAACACCCGCGCGACCTGTTCAACGTGTTCGACAGCTGGGACGGGCATCTGCTCAATTTCGCGCGGCGGCCGGGTCATCCGATGCGCGATCTCGTCGCCCTGTTGCTCAAACCTCCACAAGACTGAGCGCAAGGTCCAGCGCCGCCAGCACGGCGGCTTCGCGAATTTGCGCCCTGTTTCCTCGGAACAGATGTCGGTCGACGCGCGTGTGCCCATCGCGACGGGCGCCGGCGATGAACACCAGTCCGACCGGTTTTTCGGCGCTGCCGCCTGCTGGCCCTACAATCCCGGTGACGGCGACGGCGATATCGGCGCGGGAATGCTTGAGTGTCCCCTGAGCCATCGTCCCGGCCACCGGGTCGCTGACCGCGCCATGTTCGATCAAGAGCATTTCCGGAACGTCCAGAAGTTCGGCCTTGGCCTCGTTCGCGTAAGTTACGAAACCGCGATCGAAAACGTGGGACGATCCGGCCAATTCCGTCATGCAGGCGGCGATCAGCCCGCCCGTGCACGACTCCGCCGTCGCGAGCTTGAGCCCGGCCCTGTCCAGCGCCGTCATTACGGATTCCGCACGCTTCACCAACACAGATGGAAGCGTCGCCATTACCCGATCATCCACAGCAGGGCATAAAGCGCGAGGCCCGCATAGACGCCTGCAATCATGTCATCGAGCATGACACCCATACCCCCTTCGAGCTTGCTGTCCGCCCAGTTGGCCGGCCAGGGCTTGGCGATGTCTGCCACACGGAACAGAATGAAACCTGCGATATACGTCGTCGGATCCGGGCTGAATAGCGCAAGCGTCAGCCACTGCCCTGCCACTTCGTCGATGACGATCGGTCCGGCATCCTTGATACCGGAATGCCGGCCGTAAACGTCGGCAGCCCAGACACCTGTGACGAACGCTATGAGTGCGGCCGCGAGTAGCGCCCAGGGACCGCCATACCATGCAATCGCCCAGGCAAAGGGTAGGGCGGCGGCAGAGCCCCACGTCCCTGGAATTCTCGGAAGCAGACCGCTGCCGAACCACGTTGCGAGGACAAACGCCGGATGCCAAACCGGCAGCGTCGCGGGTATCTTGCCGCTCATAGCCGAATCGTTGCCGCCGCCTGTGCGGCGATGCCCTCGCGCCGCCCGGTGAAGCCGAGCCCCTCTGTGGTGGTCGCCTTCACACTGACACGATCGACCGGGACGCCCGCGACTTCAGCCACTCGCGCCTTCATGGCCGCGCGGTGGGGGCCGATCCTCGGCGCCTCGCAGATCAACGTCACGTCGAGGTGCCGGATTTCGCCACCGCGCGCAGCCACCAGTGATACGGCCTGCTGCAGGAACAGGGCTGAATCGGCATCGCGCCAGCGCGGATCGGAGGGCGGAAAATGATCGCCGATATCGGCATCGCCCAAGGCCCCCAGTACGGCATCCGTCAGCGCATGCAGGGCGACGTCCGCATCGGAATGTCCCGCGACACCTTTATCGTGAGAAATCCATAAACCGCAAATATATAAACCATTCCCCTCAACAAATCGATGAACGTCGAACCCGGTTCCGACCCGGATGTCGCCCCGGGATGACAGCAACACTGCCGCACGCTTGAAATCCTCCTCCTCGGTAATCTTGAAATTGTCCTCGCTTCCGGCCACGAGCGTAACCGGGACGCCGGCGGCTTCGGCGATTGCGGCATCATCGGTCAGGTCAGTGGCATCGACATGACGATGCGCGTCGAGTATTGCGGCATACTCGAACCCTTGGGGAGTCTGGGCACGCCAGAGTACCTGGCGCGGTATTGTTGCTGAAACGCGATTATCGGGGCCGGCCGTCTTGAGGGTGTCGTTCACCGGAATTGCCGGAATTGCTGCCGGTGCCGTCGCGAGGGCATCGAGCACCCGGTCGACAATCGGACGGTTCACCAAGGGGCGGGCGGCGTCGTGGATCAGCACGAGGTGCGGCGCATCATCGGCGAGCGCCTCCAGTCCATTCCGGCATGATTCGTGGCGGCTGGCACCGCCGCTTATCGGGGGCGGCAGGCCGAGACCGGCAGTCGCCTCGTCATAGCGGGCCCGATCGTCCGGATGGATGACGACGCGGACAGAGGCGACGTGCGGATGCCGGAGAAAACAGGCGCAGCTGCGTCGCAGGACGCTCTGACCGACGAGCATACGATACTGTTTCGGCACGCCGCCGCCGGCCCTGCGCCCCCGTCCGGCCGCGACAATCAAGGCGACGGCATCGGCCATGTCGTATCCCCTGTCGAAGAGCTGCGGCATTTTGTACAGTTCCACTGGTACTGCCAAGCGTTTGCTTTGTCACGTCGGGTTCGGTGGTATAGTGCGCGCGCCATGAGCAGTTCGACGGTTCTGTCCCTTTCCGCCCTGTTTGCACTCGTTCCAGCTGCCGTTGCCGCCTGGCGCGGCATCGGCAACCGCTCTCCTTTGTTCTGGTTGTTCACCGTCGTCGCCGGCGTCGGGCCGCTGGCGCTGATAGCGGTACGGTTCGGCGGCGTTTGGAGCACGGGTCTGGCGGAAACGTTGTGGGTGACCGTGTTCGCCAGCATCCTGTTGTTTGCCGTCGTCACCGGGCTGTCGCGTGAAGGGTGGCGGCTTGCACCGCTGTTGTTTCCGTACCTGATCCTTCTTGGCCTAATTGCCACGATCTGGGAACAGGCGCCGCGCGGACCGATGCCGGAAGCATTGCGCGACGGCTGGATCCTTTTCCACGTGGTCATTGCGGTGGCGACCTACGGACTGCTGACCCTGGCAGCGATCGCCGGCCTTGCGGTCTTGCTCAGGGAGCACGGGATGCGGGCCAAACGGCGCAGCGCCCTGTCGGACCTTCTGCCGTCCGTGGCTGATGCCGAGCGCCTTCAGGTCGGGCTACTGGCGGCCTCCGAGATCGTGCTCGGCCTTGGCCTGGTGACCGGTATGGGTCTGCAACTCCTGTCCACCGGTGATCTGCTCGCCTTCGATCACAAGACGCTGCTAACTTTTGGCGGCTTCGCGGTCATCGCTGGCTTGCTGTTCGCGCATTACCGCACCGGCCTGCGCGGACGCAGGGTAGCCCGACTCCTCCTCGTCGCCTATCTGCTGGTGACCCTGGGTTTTCCGGGTGTGAAATTCGTCCAGGACGTCGTTCTGGTGTGACGTGGGCTGGCCGCCGACTTGTTATCCCTTGCCTTTGAGCGGTAATCTGGGTTAATTGCCCAAATTTCGAGCAGGTCAGCACTGCGCACAAACATTGATCAAGTGCCCGAATTTTTCCCACGTAAAGCCGTTACATACGCGAAGCAGAAGCCGTGGACGTCTTGCAGGAACAGGACCATCAATTATCCGAACCGATCGAGGTCGACGGCACCGCCGTGCTGAATGCGCTGCCGGATCCGGTACTCGTCATCGACGGTCCCGGGAGCGACATCGTCTTCGTCAATGGCGCTGCCGAGCAAATGTTCCAGGCCAGTGCCGCTTATCTGCGGACGAAAGCGCTTGCCGATATCATCCCGCATGACAGCCCGGTCCTCCTCCTCGTCGAACGTGTCCGGCGCAGTGGCAGCAGCATGTCGCAGCATGCGGTGCGTCTGGATACGCCACGGATCGGCGAGCATCTCATTCGCGTCGATGCGGCGCCGATGGCCGAGTGCGAGGAACGGATTGTCCTGACCCTCCAAGAACAGTCGATCGCCGGCAAGATCGACAGATCGCTGACACACCGCGACTCGACGCGGTCAGTCTCGGCAATGGCGTCGCTGCTGGCGCACGAGATCAAGAACCCGCTGTCCGGCGTGCGTGGCGCCGCACAACTGCTCGAACAGTCGCTAGGCCCCGAGGACGCGCAGCTGACGCGCCTCATCGTTGAGGAAGCGGACCGGATCGTCCGGCTGATCGATCGGATGGAAGCCTTTACCGGCGATATGCCGCTCGACGCGCTGGGTCCGGTCAATATCCATGAAGTGCTTGAGCGTGTCCTTTCGCTCGCACGTACCGGCTTTGCCTCGCACGTGCGCTTTACCGAGCGTTACGATCCATCGCTGCCGCCGGTCTACGGGAACAGCGACCGCCTCATCCAGGCGTTCCTGAACTTGGTCAAGAACGCGGCAGAGGCGGCGCCCAAGGACGGAGGCGAAATCATCGTGACGACCGGATACCAGCATGGCGTGCGGCTTGCGGCACCAAGCGGCGACACGCCGATGCAGCTGCCTCTGGTTGTTACTGTTCAGGACAATGGATCCGGTATCCCGGAAGACCTGCGGCCGCACATCTTCGATCCGTTCGTCACGACCAAACCGGGGGGCACCGGGCTGGGCCTGCCGCTGGTCGCCAAACTGATTGGCGAGCTCGGCGGCGTGATCGACGTTGAAAGCCGGCCGCGGCGCACGATCTTCCGAGTTCTGTTGCCGATGGTCCGCGAAGGAGGGCCCGGCCATGCCTGAAGCCACGATCTTGCTCGCCGACGATGACCGCGCGATCCGCACCGTCCTGATCCAGGCCCTCGGCCGTATGGGCCATCAGGTTCGGGCCACCGGGAATGCCGCCACATTATGGCGGTGGATTTCCGATGGGGAAGGGGACGTGGTGATAACTGACGTGGTCATGCCCGACGAAAACGGTCTCGATCTCGTGCCGAGAATCCGCAAGCTGCGCCCGGAGCTGCGGGTCATCGTCATGAGCGCCCAGAACACCTTGCTGACCGCTGTAAAAGCGACAGAAAGAGGGGCTTTCGAATACATTCCGAAACCTTTCGATCTTAAGGAATTGCTGGCCATCGTCGAACGGGCCCTGACGGAGCCCAAAGCCGGATCCCCGGGTTCCGGGGAGGCGGTTGGCGACGCGGCGGAGGACCAGCTCCCGCTGATCGGACGATCACCCGTGATGCAAGAGATCTATCGTGTTCTCGCGCGACTGATGGGCACCGACCTGACCGTCCTGATCAGCGGCGAGTCGGGGACGGGCAAGGAACTGATTGCGCGTGCCCTGCACGATTACGGCAAACGCCGCAACGGCCCCTTCGTCGCGGTGAACATGGCGGCAATTCCGCGCGAACTCATTGAAAGCGAGCTCTTCGGCCACGAAAAGGGAGCCTTCACGGGCGCCACCATGCGTTCTCCGGGGCGTTTCGAGCAGGCCGACGGCGGCACGCTGTTTCTCGATGAAATCGGCGATATGCCCCTCGAGGCGCAGACAAGGCTGCTGCGCGTCCTGCAGGAAGGTGAGTACACCTCTGTCGGCGGCCGTACGCCGATTCGCGCCAATGTCCGCATTGTGGCGGCGACGCACCGCGATCTCCGGCAACTGGTGTCACACGGGCTGTTTCGCGAGGATCTGTATTTCCGGCTCAATGTCGTGCCAATTCGTGTTCCACCGCTACGCGAACGAACTGAAGATATCCCGGAGCTCGTGCGCCATTTCCAGAGCAGTATGGCGGAGCTGGGTCTGCCGACCAAACGACTCGATACAGCGGCGATGCAGCGACTGCAGGCCTATCGCTGGCCGGGCAATGTCCGCGAGCTCGAAAATCTCGTCCGACGCCTGTCCGCGTTGTACTCGCACGACACCATCGGCGTCGACGTCGTGGAAGCCGAACTTGCGGAGGACCCGCCCGTGGCCTCGTCACGTTACGGCACGCCACCCGCCAACGACGGCCTTTCGGGTGCGGTCGAGCAGCACCTGCGGTCATATTTCAACGCGCATCGGAGCGACCTTCCAGCAGCCGGGTTGTATGACCGCGTACTACGCGAGGTCGAACGGCCCCTTATCGAACTGTCGCTGGCCGCCACCGGGGGAAATCAGATAAGGGCAGCGCAATTGCTCGGTCTCAATCGCAACACGCTGCGAAAGAAGATCCGCGAATTGGACATCCATGTGGTCAGGGGCGTAAAATACGGCCAAAGAACGCCATGAGACGGCAATGATCACCAGCGAGCCCGCAGCGGAGCGCAAATTTCTGATCGACCGGGTGGCCGGCCTCTGGCGGCGTTTCCGGCTTGGCCGTATATTGGGCATTGCACTGCCGCTGGCGGCGCTGGTCGCAGGCATCGCGACCTATATTGCGTTGTCCGATACCGATCCGCTCGGCAGCAAGCCAGAGGACATACTTTACCTCCTGTACGTCGATTTCGTGCTGTTGCTGGCGCTGGCTGTCGTCGTCATGCGACGAATCGTCAAATTGTGGCTCGCCCGTAGACGGGGTTCCGCTGGTTCACGGCTCCATTCGCGCCTCAGCTTCCTGTTTGGTCTTGTCGCTGTGGCGCCGACGATTTTCGTCCTGCTCTTTTCAGTGTTGTTCATCAGCTCGGGAATCCAGGACTGGTTCAGCGAACGTGTCGCCAGCACGCTGGAGGCTGCAAGCGCCGCGGCGCAGGGATATCTGAAAGAGCATCAGCAAAATATCCGGGCGGACGCCTTGCGGGTGGCGCGCGACCTGAACCGCGATGCACGGCTGCTGGAGAGCAGTCCGCGACTGCTCAACCAGGCCGTCAACCTGCAAGCGCAGCTGCGCGGGCTTACCGAAGCAATCGTGTTCGACGGCACCGGCAAGGTCCTGGCCAGGTCCGGACTGACCTTTGCCCTCGAGTTCGAGGTCATCGAGAGCGCACACATGGAAAGCGCCAGGGCCGGCGACGTGCCGATCTTTCTCAACGAGAGCGAAGATCGGGTCCGGGCGCTCCTGCGTCTGGACAATTTCCTGGATGCATACCTGTTTGTCGGACGGTTCGTCGATGCGTCGGTTCTGTCCCACACCGAGCGGACCCGGGATGCGGTGGACGAGTTTTACAAGCTGAAAAGCAAGAGCACGGATATCCAGATTTCGTTCACGCTGATATTCCTGCTGGTTGCTTTGCTTCTCGTGACTGCTGCCGTGTGGATGGGGCTTAACGTTGCCACCGAGCTCTCGCAGCCGATCAGCGAACTCATCGCGGCGGTAGACAAGGTCGGCGAAGGCGATTTGTCGGCACGGGTGCGAGAGCTTCCCCCGGACGATGAAATCGGCTCGCTCAGCCGGGCGTTCAACCGTATGACCGATCAGCTGGCGGATCAGCGCCAGGAACTGATTCAGACCAACCAGCAGCTGGACGAACGCCGTCAGTTCACCGAAACGGTCCTGTCCGGCGTTTCGGCCGGCGTGATCGGCGTCGACCGGCGGGGTCGGATCAACCTGCCGAACAGATCGGCGGCTCGCCTGCTCGGCATTGAGGTCGAGAGCATGATCGGCCAACCGCTGGAGAAGGTCGTACCCGAGGTTGCGGCGCTGTTTCGGGAAACGAAGCGGCGCGGTGGACGTTCTACGGATTCGCAGATCAAGATCACACGCGGCGGCAATGTACGGACATTGCTGGTGGCAATCGCCGTTGAACAGCTGAAGGGGAAGGTGATCGGCTACGTGGTGACCTTCGACGACGTTTCGGACCTGCTGGAAGCCCAGTGGAAAGGCGCCTGGGCCGATGTTGCCCGCCGCATTGCGCACGAAATCCGAAATCCGTTGACGCCGATCCAGCTATCGGCTGAGCGACTCAAGCGCAAATACATGGATGAGATCACGTCGGACAAGGAAACCTTCGAAATCTGCACCGACACGATCGTCCGCAGGGTCGACGACATCGGCCGAATGATTGAGGAGTTTTCGAATTTCGCGCGGATGCCAGCACCTGTCCTGCGGCTTGAGAATCTCAGTGAGTTGTCGCGTCAGGCCATGTTCCTGCAGCGGAACGCCCATCCGCAGATCGACTTTGTCGCCATCATGCCGGAGGAGCCCGTATTCGCCAACTGTGATGGCCGGCAGCTCGCGCAAGTGGTCACCAATCTGCTGCAGAACGCGGCCGAGGCGCTGGAACGCGACAACGGACCGGGTGCTGAGAAACCTCGCGTGATCATGCGCCTCGCCAATGCCGACGACAGGGTGGTCATCGAGGTCGAGGACAACGGGCCGGGACTGCCGGAAGAGGGTCGCGAAAGATTGACCGAGCCATACATCACGACTCGCCAGAGCGGCACGGGCCTCGGGCTGGCGATTGTCCGCAAAATCATGGAGGATCACCGGGGCACACTGGTTCTCGGGGACGCCGAGGGTGGCGGCGCCTGTATTCGCGTGGAACTGCCGAAGGATGGAGATGTTGCAGCGGCTGCGCGCAGACAGATGACGGCGGGGGGTCCGTTGGCCAATGGCCCATGAAATTCTGATCGTCGACGACGAATCCGATATCAGGACCCAGGTTGCCGGGATTCTCGAGGATACGGGGTATCAAACCCGTCAGGCGAGCAACAGCACGGAAGTCCTGGATGCCCTGGCCAGCCGACAGCCTGCCCTGATCATTCTCGACGTGTGGCTCGGTGACAGCGAGAAGGACGGTTTGCAGACCCTGGAGACAATCCGGCGAGATTATCCGGATCAGCAGGTCGTCATGATCAGCGGCCATGCAACCTTCGACATGGCCGTCTCGGCAACCAAGATGGGAGCCTACGATTTCATAACCAAACCCTTCAAATCGGATGTGCTGATCCACACCGTTGAGCGGGCGCTACGGGAGCTGCGCCTGCACGAGGAAAATCTCGAGCTGCGGCGGAAGGCAGGTATCCAGACGGAGGACATCATCGGCACCTCGCCGATCATGGTTCAGCTTCGGCGCAGCGTCGATCAGCTTGCCCGCAGCGACAGCCGCGCCCTTATCTTTGGGCCCGCCGGTTCGGGAAAATCCCTTGTCGCCCGGGCCATACACCGGGCGTCGCCACGCGCCCGGGGCAGGTTCGTCGTTTTGAACTGTGCGACGTTGGAGCCGGACCGCAGCGACGCCATTCTTTTCGGGCTCGAACCACATGCCGGCAAGCCGCGGGGAGTCGGGGTCTTCGAGAAGGCGCATGGCGGAACCCTCGTGCTCGAGGAGGTCGGGGCGCTCTCGCGGCAGGCGCAAGCCAAGATCGTCGGCCTGCTCCACGACAACACGTTCCGGCGACTCGGCGGCAACAAACTGATCGAGGTGGATACGCGCGTTCTCGCGACGACCACCCAGAACCTCAAGTCAGAGGTCGACGCGGCACGGTTCAATGAAGACCTCTATTACCGGCTGAACGTGGTGCCGCTTGAAGTGCCGCCGCTGCACATGCGCCGCCGGGATATTCCCGGGCTCGTTCGCTATCTCATGCCACGGATCGCGGCCGAAAAGGACCAGCCGCCGCCAATCTTGAACGCCGAGGCCGTCGACGCGCTGGAAGGACATGACTGGCCGGGCAATCTGTGGGAGTTGACCAACGTAATCGAACGGCTTCTGCTGACCGCGCGCAGTTCCGACGACCACACGATCAAAGCCTCGTCCGTCGCCGCTGCGATCGGCGAGGGAGTTCGCAACGCGACACGCTGGGATCATAATCTTCAGGTCCTCAACCGGCCGCTCCGGGAAGCTCGGGAGGCATTCGAAAAAGAGTATATGCAGTTCCATCTGACGCGCTTTGGCGGCAACATAAGTCGCACTGCGGAGTTTGTCGGCATGGATCGAGCCGCCCTGCACCGTAAACTCAAGACGCTTGGCGTGACGGCACCCGAAAGATCAGAAGGGGCGGACGCCTGAGTCCGACAGCGGGAAATCTCACCAAATGAAGGTAATTGTCTGTGGAGCCGGACAGGTCGGGTTCAACATCGCCCAGTATCTGGCGATGGAAAACAACGATGTCACGGTGATCGACCAGGCTGCCGACCTGATTGGCAAGGTCAACGATCTCCTCGACGTGCAGGCGCTGGTGGGTTACGCGTCGCATCCCGACGTGCTCGAGCAGGCTGGAGCCGCCGACTCGGACATGCTGATCGCTGTCACCTACGCTGATGAAGTCAATATGGTCGCCTGCCAGATTGCCCACTCGCTGTTCAATGTTCCGACCAAGATCGCGCGTGTGCGGCAGCAGAGTTATCTCAATCCGATGTGGGCCGACCTGTTCAGCCGGGAACACATGCCGATCGATGTCATTATTTCTCCCGAGATTGAAGTGGCGCGGGCCATCGGCCGCCGAATGAGCGTGCCGGGCGCGTTCGACATGATCCCGCTTGCCGATGGCAAGGTCCGCGTGGTCGGTGTGCGATGCACCGAACGGTGTCCGGTCATCAATACGCCGCTCCGGCAGCTTACGTCGCTGTTTCCGGAGCTGAACATCATCGTCGTGGGCATCTTGCGCGACGGAGAGCCGATTGTGCCAACGTCGAACAGTCAGATGCTTGCCGACGATGAAGTGTATTTCGTGGCGGACACGGCACATTTGCCGCGGGCGATGGCGGCCTTCGGTCATGATGAGAAATCCGCTCGAAAAGTGGTCATCGTGGGCGGTGGAAACATCGGCCTCAACCTTGCGCGCGAGCTCAGCGAAGCGCGCAAGGGCATCTCGACGAAGGTCATCGAGATCGATCGCGAGCGGGCCCGAAAGGTCGCTCAGGCGCTTCCCGCGGTCACAGTGATTCAGGGCGATGCACTGGACAGCGACATCCTCGAGGAGGCAAACGTGGCGACGGCGGAAGCTGTCGTGGCCGTGTCCAATGACGACGAGACCAATATTCTGGCGTCGCTGCTGGCCAAGCGCAGCGGCGTCGAGCGTGCGGTTACGCTGATCAACAAGCCATCTTACGGCCCGCTGATCACGACCTTGGGGATCGATGTCGTGGTCAGCCCCAGGGCGATTACCGTCTCGACGATTCTCCAGCACGTGCGACGCGGGCGGATCAGATCCGTCCACTCTTTGGGTGACGGTTTTGCAGAGATCATCGAGGCGGAGGCCCTGGAAACGTCGCCGCTGGTCGGTACGCCGCTCAACGAGATCGAGCTGCCGGACGGTGTGATCATCGGTGCGGTCGTTCGCGGCGGCCAGGATGGTCAGGTGATCATTCCGCGGGGATCGACGGTCATAGAGGGCAACGATCGGGTGATCCTGCTCGCGACGGCAGATGCGGTCAAACAGGCGGAGAAGATGTTTACGGTCGGCCTGGAATTCTTCTGATCGAGAGGATATCCGGACATGGCGCGTTTCGCATACGTCAACGGACGATACCTGCCGCATCGGCTGGCCGCCGTGCATATCGAGGATCGCGGCTACCAGTTCGCCGACGGCGTCTATGAGGTTGTGACCTTGGTGGCAGGGCAAACGGTGGACGAAGGTCCGCATTTCGACCGGCTCGAACGCTCGTTGTCAGAAGTGGCGATGGCCATGCCGATGAGCCGTCGCGTCCTGCAGCTCATCGGACGCGAGTTGATCCGCCGGAACGGTGTTCGTGACGGTTTGCTCTATATCCAGGTGACGCGTGGCGTGGCGCCGCGCGATCACAGGTTTCCTGTTCAGACACGACCCGCTCTGGTGATGACGACGAAGTATATCGACTTTGCGTCCCAACCGAAATTCAGTGACGGTGTCGCCGTGATCACCATACCCGATCAGCGCTGGACCCGGCGCGATATCAAGACAATCAGCCTGTTGCCGAATTGCCTGGGCAAGCAGCAGGCTGCGGATGCCGGTGCATACGAGGCCTGGCAGGTCGACACCGACGGACTGGTTACCGAGGGGACCTCGTCCAATGCCTGGATCGTTACGTCCGAGGGCCGTTTGGTAACGCGTCAGCTCGGCAACGAAATCCTGCACGGCGTGACGCGCCGCACGATCCTGACGATCGCCGTGGAAGAAGGTATTGAATTGGACGAACGCCCGTTCAGCGTGGACGAAGCGAAGACCGCTGCCGAGGCTTTCGTGACCAGCGCAACATCATTTGTCACACCGGTCGTGCGTATCGACGACGCGGTGATCGGGGATGGCACTCCAGGGCCGTTGTCGCGTCGGCTCCTCGCGTGGTACCGCGATTATATGAACGGCTCGAGGCAGACGGGATGAAGAATGGGCGTTCGCGCCCCGAGGCCATCGTGTTTGACTGGGATAATACGCTCGTCGACACGTGGCCAGTGATACACGATGCGCTGACGGTCACGTTCCGGGCCATGGGGCAGTCCAGCTGGACCTTCGAAGAGACGCGCACCCGGGTTCGCCGGTCCCTGCGCGATGCCTTTCCGCGTCTGTTCGGCGAGCGCTGGAAGGAGGCACGAGGAATCTTCTACGACGCCTTTGAACGCGTCCACATCGACCGGCTCCGGCCGCTTGACGATGCCGACGAACTTCTCGGCGCCTTGTCCGACGCGGACGTCCATCTCGCGGTTCTAAGCAATAAGACGGGCCGGTACCTGCGTGCCGAGGCGGCGCATCTCGGATGGACGGGGTATTTCGATTGTCTGGTCGGCGCAGGCGATGCGCCACGGGACAAGCCTGCGCCGGTGGCGCTGCAGCTCGCGCTGGCGCGGGCGCCGGTCGGGCCAGGGCCACGCGTCTGGATCGTCGGCGATGCGGGAATAGATATGGAAGTCGCGCACAAAACCGGGTGCCGACCGGTATTGCTGCACTGGGATCCCGGCGACTCCGAATTCGCCGCGTGGCCGCCCGGCCATTGCTTTGCGAGTTGTAGAACGCTATTAGAATACATAGAAGGGTGGTAATGCATCGCGCCTGTCATATAATCGTTGGCGTTCCGGCGCATTGGACCCATATTAATCGGTGGAGCCTGAGCCGGAGGGGCGCGGGCACCCAAACAAACAGCCAAGAATTTCGGGGCGAAAAATGTCGACAGAAAAGAGCCAGAACGTACAGGACGTGTTCTTGAACCATGTCCGGAAGAACAAGCTGCCGGTTACCGTCTTCCTCGTGAACGGCGTCAAGCTTCAGGGGATTATCACGTGGTTCGATAATTTCTCCGTGTTGTTGCGGCGGGATGCGCATTCGCAGCTTGTGTACAAACATGCAATTTCGACGGTGATGCCTGCCCAGCCGATTCAGTTGTTCGAGGCGGATCGGACCGAGGCTGAAGCAGTTCCGGCGGGCTGAACCGCCGACCGGAGTGCCGGACAACAATCATCTAGCAGAAAAACACACGGGCCGCGCGCTGGTCCTGCATCCCGTTATTGTCAATGGGGGCCCGGCGCGCGATCCGTTGGCGCGACTTGATGAGGCCGTTGGCCTCGCGCGGGCAATCGACCTCGAGGTCGTTCACGCGCAGACAATCAGGGCCGCGCCGATTCGACCTGCGACATTCATCCGCAAGGGTCTGGTCGAGCGGTTTGCGGCTCTGATCGAGAATGAGGAAATTGACCTCGTCGTCATCGATACGGCGCTGGCACCGATTCAGCAGCGCAATCTCGAGCGCGCGTGGAAGACGAAGGTCATCGACCGCACCGGTCTGATACTGGAAATCTTCGGCGCGCGGGCTCGCACCAGAGAAGGCGCCATGCAAGTGGAACTTGCGGCCCTCAGTTACCAGCGGTCGCGTCTGGTGCGCAGTTGGACGCATTTGGAGCGGCAGCGCGGCGGGTTTGGATTTCTTGGTGGCCCGGGTGAAAGCCAGCTGGAAATCGACCGCCGGCTGATCGGTGAGCGCATCGCAAGGCTGCGTCGCGATCTCGCCGAGGTCAAGCGGACCCGCGCGCTCCACCGCAGGGCGCGCCGCCGCGTGCCGTATCCGATTATCGCCATGGTCGGCTACACCAATGCTGGGAAGTCGACGCTGTTCAACCGGCTGACACGGGCTGACGTGCTGGCCAAGGATATGCTGTTTGCGACGCTCGACCCGACCATGCGGTCTCTTGAGCTGCCCTCGGGACGTACCGTGGTGCTTTCCGATACGGTCGGGTTCATTTCCGACCTGCCGACACAGTTGGTGGCGGCGTTCCATGCCACCCTCGAGGAAGTCATTGAGGCCGACATCATTCTTCACGTCAGAGATATCGCGCATCGCGACAGCGAGGCGCAGAAGCGTGAAGTCGAATCGGTGCTTGTGGAACTTGGGCTGCGGCACGCGCGGCCTGTTGAGGTGCTGAACAAGACAGACCTGCTCGATGCGGAAACGCACGCGATGGTCCGCAACCGGGCCGCCCGGACCGAGGACAGCGTCGCAGTCTCCGCAGTGACGGGGGAGGGGTGTGAGGATCTGTTGCGGGTGCTGGATCGCCGCCTTGCGGAAAGCAGGCACGTTGTCGATATCGAGGTTAGCCTTGCCGACGGGGCGGCTCTGGCTTGGCTGTACCGTCATGGCGAGATTCTGGAGCGCCACGACGAGGGCATGTCGGCGCATATCGTCGTGGCCCTCGATGCCGACGATGAGGCTCAGTTTCGAAGCCGATTTCAGGACCCGAGAGTTTGAGTCTGGTGGTTGACCTGCCCGATTCGGACAAAGTCGTCGCAATCATTCGCGAGACCGCGGAACGCGATATCATTCCGCGGTTCCAGCGGCTGCAGCGGCACGAGGTGATGGAAAAGCATGCCGGTGAAGTCGTTACGATTGCCGATATCGAGGCCGAACGCAGGCTCTCGCGCCGTCTTCCAGAACTCGTTCAGGGATCGCAGGTTGTTGGCGAGGAGGCGGTAGCAAAGGATCCGGCGGTGCTTGACAGGTTGGTTTTGGGGGGGCCGGCGTGGCTGGTCGATCCGGTAGACGGAACCGGGAATTTCGCCGCTGGAAGCCCGGTCTTTGCGGTCATCGTGTGTTTTCTTGTCGATGGCAGGAGCCGGGCAGGCTGGATCCATGACCCGGTATCCGGCAACACGGCAATCGCATTTGAGGGGGAGGGGGCATGGTATGCGGGTCGGCGGCTGTCGGTCGGCCAGCCGGTCCCGATCGATGCGATGATCGGATCCCTGAACTACAGCTATTTTCCGCCCGATATGCGTGAGGCAGTGCGTCGGCGCGCCCGAACCTTCCGCCAACTCCGCACTTATCGATGCGCCGCGCACGACTATCTTTCGCTGGCCCGCGGCGATAAACATTTCTCGCTCTACCGGAGGCTCTGGCCCTGGGATCACGCGGCGGGAATTCTGCTGCTGCAGGAAGCGGGAGGCTACAGCGCCCGCCTGGACGGTCGACCGTACCGCGCCGGCGACCGAGTCGAGGGTCTGCTGTCGACCACGGATGTCCAATCGTGGGACGCGATCAAAAACTTCCTGCAGACTGCCTGACCGACGTTGAGATCGGCACGCAACGACTTTACGATGCGGCCGATTCCGCGACCCACCTTTCCGCAGCGTATTCCGGAGGACGAACGTTATGACCAAGGTTGCCTTCATCGGCCTTGGCGTCATGGGATATCACATGGCCGGGCATCTGAAGTCCGGCGGGCATGACGTCACCGTTTACAACCGTACCACCGAAAAGGCCGCGGCCTGGGTCAAGGACCATGGTGGTTCGAAGGCCACGACTCCGCGCGAGGCTGCGGCCGGTGCCGAGATCGTGTTTTCCTGCGTCGGCAATGACGATGACCTGCGAAGCGTCACCCTCGGTGATGACGGCATCTTTGCCGGAATGGGTGAGGGCACGATCATGGTCGACAACACGACGGCGTCCGCAAACGTAGCGCGTGAGCTCCACGGCCTTGCCAGGGACCGGGGCGTCGGGTTCATCGATGCCCCCGTGTCCGGCGGAGAGGCCGGTGCCCAAAACGGCGTGCTCACCGTCATGTGCGGCGGCGACGAGGACGTCTTCGATCGTGCGCTGCCGGTGATCGATTGTTATGCGCGCGCGGTGACGCTGCTGGGCCCGGCCGGATCGGGGCAACTGACCAAGATGGTCAATCAGATCTGCATTGCCGGACTCGTGCAAGGCCTGTCCGAAGGGATGAATTTCGGTGCACGTGCCGGCCTCGACATGGAGAAGGTGATCGACGTCATCTCCAAGGGGGCGGCCCAGTCGTGGCAGATGGATAACCGGGCCCGCACCATGTGCCGGGGCGAGTTCGAGTTCGGCTTCGCGGTTGACTGGATGCGCAAGGACCTCGGCATCTGCCTCGAGGAGGCGAACACCAACGGGGCGCGGCTGCCGGTCACCGCCCTTGTCGACCAGTTCTACGCCCAGGTCCAGGCCCGCGGCGGTCGCCGCTGGGACACTTCGAGCCTGATGCACCTCTTGGTGAACGACTAACACGCGGCCCGGGTTTCTCTATTTCCTGGGCCGGGCGGACTCGGGCCCGCGCTTTGCCTCGTTCCAAAGCTCGTCCAGCTCGCCGATATCGACGTCCTGCGGCTGCCGGCCCTGTTCGTTCAGGCGCGCCTCGACGCGGCGGAACCTGCCCTCGAACTTACGGTTTGCGCGGCGGATCGCCGCCTCCGGCTCGATCGACAGGTGCCGGGCGAGATTTGCGACGGCAAACAACAAGTCACCAAGCTCGTCTTCCAGGCGGTCCGCAACCTTTGCGCCGTCGATTTCCGAGCGCAGTTCCGCAGTTTCCTCCTCGATCTTGGCCAAGACACCAGAAATGTCAGGCCAGTCGAACCCGACGCGGGCGGCGCGTCGGGCAAGCTTGACTGCGCGGCTCAGACCGGGCAGGGCGATCGATACGCCATCCAGGACACTCGGCTCGCGGTCTTCCGCGCGTGCCGTGGCCAGGCGTTCGGCGGCCTTCTGCTCCTCCCAGGCGACGGTCTGTGCGGCCGCGGATTCAACGGTTTCGTCGCCGAAGACGTGCGGATGGCGGCGGACCATCTTGTCGGAGATGCCCTGTGCGACGGCGTCGAAGTCGAAGTGTCCGACCTCCTCCGCCATGCGCGCGTGGAAGACCACCTGCAACAGAAGATCGCCCAGTTCGTCCTTCAGCGCAGCCATGTCGTGACGATCGATCGCCTCGGCAACCTCGTAGGCCTCCTCGATGGTATAGGGTGCGATGGTTGTGAAATCCTGCTCCAGATCCCACGGGCAACCGCCCTCCGGATCCCGCAGCCGGGCCATCACCGTCAGCAGCCGGTCGAGTTGCGCACTCATGATCGGGTCGTCTCAGCGTTCAGTTGTCGGACCGCCCGCAGAGTAACCCGCATTGCCGCGCGGCGAAAAGAAAAGCGCTGCGCCGACGGACGAACGATGGCATAATATATCTACTAGTAGATAAAACGTCTTCTAGTCCAGAACTGAATGAGCCCACGGGGGTTTCGTATGGCGACGACCGCAGCCCAGCGACGCTGGCGCGACAAGAACCGCTTCGTCAAGACCCAGCTGAACATCATGGCACGCCGCATTGTCCACGATGATCTGAACGAGACGGCGCGCGTCTTCAAGCTCCGCGGAAAAGGGGAGGCGGTGGCGTTCTCGTCGTTCGCGACCAAGGGGTTGATGCAGTATGCCACGCACAACGACGAGGCCCGTCGCCTGCTGGAATTGTTCGTCAAATCCTGGTACCGCGACCGCGATCTATACGGTTGAACGCGCGCCGCGACCTGCACCCGTCGCCAACAAATCAAGACCACGTCAACAGGACGTTAACGGTTTGCCGGATAGATTTAGGCTACCGAATCCATCCAGAACTTGCTGGAGATAAGCAAGATGGCACGTGGAGCCTCTTACAATCTCGACGAATTGATTTGGAAGAACCGTGGCGAGGGCCGCAACACCGGATGTCCGCGCCTCGCCGGCCTCATCCGCGACGCCCGCGAACACGCCGGGATGAGCCTCGAGGACCTCGCCGACAACATGGGCGTCGACGCCAACCGCCTCAGCGTCTGGGAAACCGGCACCGAAGGCATGGGTCGCGCCGATGTCGAAGCCTTTCGCGCGGTGTTCCCCGATATCGATCTGTCGATGGTGCGTTACCGTCCGACGCCGCATCACGGCGAGATCGCGCATATTCCGCCCGACTGAGCCGGTTCCGATACGGATGTCCCTGGGCCGCGTTCCGAAACCGCGGGCGCGGCCTTTTGCTTTCGCGTTTAACATCGTGTTGGACGGGGGCGGGGTGTTCGACACCGTTGCAAGGACCGCGCGTTGGGACGGCATGCGTCGGTCCCTAGTGATGGACTACGTAAAGTATTTCCACAAGCTCTTTGTTATCATTGATGAATCGAGGATCGCAACTGATCCGAATAACGTCGCATAATGTATATTATGGAAAATCATGGGCGCGATATGGCCTTGGTCCGGGGCGCTCAGACCTCGAAGGTCAGGCCGTCATGTGCCGGTCTGACATGCCCCGGCAGTTCTTCACAGAGCGCCGCGTAATCGAGCGTGTGGCTCATATGCGAAAGCCAGGCTCGTGCCGGTCCGACCCGTTCGATCCATTCAAGCACCTTAGCGACATGTGCGTGGGTCGGGTGCGGTGTGCGGCCAAGACACCCGACGATCCACGTGTCCACATCAAAAAGGCACTCGAACGCCGGTTCATCGAGCGCGACGACATCGACCGAATAGGCAAACTCCTCGACACGCAGGCCCATGGTCGTACTGAAACCATGATCCTGGCGAAACGGATGGATTTCCAGCTCGCCGATGCGAAAGCTGCCGTCGCCGACAGGTCTCGGATCGAGGCAGGGCTTGTAAAAGTGGCCGCGCGCCTTGTGATCGAGCGGCGCGAAGACATAGCCGAAGCGGGTGTTGATCTGTTCTAGCGTCATGTCATACGCATAGGTCGGTATTGCCGCCCCCATGGCGACGTTGACCCAGCGCAGATCATCGATTCCATGGATGTGATCTGCATGGGCGTGAGTAAAGATAACGGCGTCGAGGTGGGCGGTTCCTGCGTCGAGCAGTTGGGCTCGGCAGTCCGGAGACGCATCCACCAGTATGGTGGCGCCCTTCCCTTCGATGAGGATGGAGGATCGACGTCGGCGATTTCGCGGTTCTGACGGGTCGCAGTCGCCCCAGTTGTTCCCGATCAGCGGCACGCCACCTGAGGCACCGCAGCCGAGCACGGTGATTTTCACAACATTTCCCCTTCAGTCCGAACCTGCGCCCGCGCCGGGTCGGGAGGCTTTGCGGAACAGGCGGAAGAAATTGTCGCTGGTCACCCGCGCCAGTTCGGCAGGATCGATCCCTCGAAGGTCGGCAACCGCAGCGCCGGTATGGGCGACAAAGGCCGGCTCGTTGCGTTTGCCACGGTTGGGAACGGGCGCAAGGTACGGCGCGTCGGTTTCGATCAGCAGGCGGTCGAGGGGAAGCGCGCGGACGGTTTCACGCAGATCCGCCGCCGCCTTGAAGGTCACGATCCCGGAAAGCGAAATATAAAATCCCATTTCCAATGCTTTTTCAGCAAGATATCTAGACGTACTAAAGCAATGTATTACACCGGGAAATGCGCCCTTTTCGTATTCCTCGCTCAAGATCGCCACGGTGTCATCGTCGGCGTCCCGTGTGTGAACGATGAGCGGCAGCCCAATGTGGCGTGCCGCAGCAATGTGCGCGCGGAAACTCGATATTTGAGCCTCTCGCGTGCTGTGCTCATAGTAATAGTCGAGCCCGGTCTCGCCGATCCCGACCACCAGCGGGTCGGCTGCCAGCTCGATCAACCGTTCGGGCGTGGCAGCGGGTCCCTCCCCGTCCGCCTCGTGCGGATGCACGCCCACCGAACACCACACGCCGTCGAACCGCGCTGCGATGGCGCGCACCTGTTCGAATCGGCTGAGATGGGTGCAGATCGTCACCATCGTGCCGACTCCGGCATCGCGGGCGCGGGCAACCACGCCCTGCAAGTCGTCGGCGAAGGTCGGGAAGTCGAGGTGACAGTGGCTGTCGACGAGAAACATCGTGCCCCGGACCTCGTCAGCCGCTTTCTTCCTCGTCCGCATAGCGCGGAAACACCGGCTGCGGCCGCGGCAGAGTCGTTCCCGGCCGGAGCGGCGTTGCCAGGTCGACCAACCTTCGTGCCTCCGCTGGCACCGCGACCTGGTCAAGGATCGCAGCGGCGGCATCGGGCATGAACGGTTGCAGCACGATGGCGATCTGCCGGATGACCTCTATCAGCGCGTAAAGCACGGCGCCCATGCGGTCCGGGTCGCTCTTGCGCAGGGCCCAGGGCGCTTGCGCATCGATATACCGGTTGGCTTCGCCGACGACTTCCCAGATCGCCGCGAGGGCCAAATGGAACGCCTGCACGTCCAGCTCCTGGCGCAGACGGGGTAATAGGGCTCTCGCCTGCGCAATCAGCGCGGCATCGGGGCCGTCGACGCGCCCCGCCGAATCGGGAACCTCGCCGCCGCAGTTTTTGGCGATCATCGAAAGCACCCGCTGGCAAAGGTTTCCTAGATCGTTGGCAAGATCCCCGTTCAGGCGCCCGACCATCGCCCGGTGCGAGAAATCGCCGTCATTTCCGAATGGCACCTCGCGCAGCAGGAAATAGCGCACCGGATCGAGCCCGTATTTTTCGATCAGCGTATGCGGCTCGATCACGTTTCCCAGCGATTTTGAGATCTTCTGCCCCTCGTTTGTCCACCAGCCGTGGGCAAACACCCGTTTCGGCGGTTCCACGCCGGCCGCCATCAGGAACGCCGGCCAGTAAACCGCGTGGAAGCGCAGGATATCCTTGCCAACCATGTGCAGGTCGGCCGGCCAATAGCGCCGGAACGCTTCGGACTTCGTGTCGGGATAGCCGACAGCCGTGATGTAGTTGGTCAACGCATCCAGCCACACATACATGATGTGGTCGTCGTCGCCGGGAACCGGAATGCCCCATTTGAACGTGGTGCGGGACACCGACAGGTCCTTGAGACCCGATCGAACGAAGCTCACCACCTCGTTGCGCCGCGATTCCGGCAGGATGAAGTCGGGGTTTTTCTCGTAGAACTCGAGAAGCCGGTCTTCCCATGCCGACAGTCGGAAAAAGTAGCTCGGTTCTTCGACCCATTCGACGGTGGCGCCCGATGCCTTGGAAACCTTGGTTCCGTCAGGCCGGGTCTCGAGTTCGGATTCGGTGTAGAACGCTTCGTCGCGCACCGCGTACCACCCGGCGTAGCTGCCGAGATAGATCTCGCCATTGTCGGCCAACGCTTGCCAGATTGCCTGGGCGGATCGCGTGTGCCTGTCCTCGGTGGTGCGAATGAAGTCGTCGTTGCTGAACCTCATCGCCGTCGCCAAGTCACGAAAATTCACCGAGACCCTGTCGGTGAAAGCCTGCGGGTCGGTGCCAGCCTCAAGCGCCGCTTTTTCGACCTTCTGGCCGTGCTCGTCCGTACCGGTCAGGAAATGCACGTCATATCCGTCCAGGCGCTTGAACCGTGCCAGCACGTCACAGGCTAGCGTCGTATAGGCGTGGCCGATATGCGGGGCATCGTTCACGTAATAGATCGGCGTCGTGATGTAATAGGACTTGTCGCCCGCCATTGCGGCACTCCGAAATGCTGGTTTGCGTGACTGTACGGGATCAGCTGCGCACGACTGCTTGCAGGGTCAGGAACACGTTGATCACGACCTGCTTGCGATCGAGATTGGCGCTCCCGGCCTGGGAAAACAGGCGGGCCACCTTTTCCCATACCTCGAGCCAGTTCGCAAGGTTGCTGCGGGAGCGCCAAGCAAGCGCTGCCGCGGTTTCGCCGTTCACGACCTCCGCCGGCATGACGCCGCGCGCCGTCCCGAGGACCACACCGGAAAGCCAACGGTCGACAAGCTGGCCCAGGATGTCGAACGATTCGTCCGCACCGGGCCGACCGACCTTGCCGGCCAGCGCGTGCACGCCCTTTATGTCCAGGCGGCCGGCCTGCGACAGCAGTCCGACGAGGTCGCGATAGAGAGCGGCCCCGCCGGCATCGGCCAGGGCCAGCGCCCGGCCGACACTCCCGTCGGAGAGGCGCGCGACGGCCAGCACTTCCTCCCCGGACAGGTCGGGGCGATGAACGGCCAACAACCTCACGACCCGCTCCTCGCCGAGCGCGGTCAGATTGAGGACACGGCAGCGCGAACGGATCGTTGGCAAAAGGCTGCCAGGACAATGGCTGACAAGCAGGAAAAGGGTCCGCGCGGGCGGCTCCTCAAGCCCTTTGAGAAGCGCGTTCGCGGCGTTGCGGTTCATCTCGTCGGCGGTGTCCACGATGGCGACCCGCCATGCGCCAGCCGCCGTCGTCAGCGCAAGGAACGACGAAAGCCGCCGCACATCCTCCACGACGATTTCGCCGCGCAGCTTGCCGGTCTTCGGATTGACGGAACGTTCAACGGTCAGGAGGTCGGGATGTCCTCCGCTCGCGACCTGCCTTTCGACGGGATGATCGACGGGCAGTGCAAGGTCGTCGGCCGGCGGCTGCGCGCCTTCGAACAGTCCGGCGTGCTCGCCAGCGGCCAGCACGAAGCGAGCAATGCGGAAGGCCAGCGTGGCTTTGCCGATGCCGCGCGGACCGGCGAGCAACCAAGCATGCTGAAGCCGGCCCGACTTCCAGGAATTAAGAAAAACCTGCTCGGCCGGGGCGTGTCCGAGCAGGGCGGTATTCTGTCGCGGTGTGGGGCGTTCCGGGTGGTCGCTCATCGCGCCGATGATACCTGCAGTCGTGCCTCAATGGCGGCGCGAATCGTGGCATGAACAGAATCTTCGTCCTGGGCCGCATCAACCACAACGCAGCGGTCCGGCTCGTCTGCCGCGATGGCGAGAAATCCACGGCGCAGTCGCTCATGAAAGGCATGGTCCATCCGTTCATACCGATCCTCGCCGGCCCCTCTGG
>CAYFYY010000005.1:0-89454 GCA_964347475.1 uncultured Flavobacteriales bacterium | reverse complement strand
CCGGTAGCGCGTCAGGCTCATAACCTGAAGGTCGCAGCTTCAAATCCTGCCCCCGCAACCATAAAAACGCCCCTATCTCAATGAGTTAGGGGCGTTTTGTCTGTTCGGGCGGGTTGCCAGGCCCTCTGAAACGCCGCGTGGCACCAGATATCGTCCAGGATTCTTGGCACATCGTGATTGGAGTACTTGGCCCGCCCCTATGGTAGGCACGTCTGCGAAAGCATGCCATTGGCGCGAAAACGTGTGCGGTTACCGATTGGTAACGCGCACGAATCGCGAATTGTTGGTTATCCCGTTGATTCCGCATATTGAATCGACCCCGACTCGACCGTGCCCTGCTGGTTACCGCACGGTGACATTTTGTCGTACTCCGAGTCCCGAGAATCAGCGTAACGCGTTGTCAACAAAGACAGTTCCCAAATTGGCACAAAACGTGCTGAACGAAAGGTAAAGGGTCGACCGCATTGCGAGCGCACACCCGACGCCGCCGGTGGCGGTCATACCCCAAGGCTGGACCAACGGCCTGGGAAAGAACTGCGGATAGGGACGCGTTGAAGTGAAGCTCAGCCTTTCCATCGGCTGGAAGGCCCTCGCCATCGCCCCCATCGTACTGATCGCGGTGGTCGCGGGCGCTTGGGAGGGGACGAACTACTACACCTCGCGCGACTCGTTCTGCGGCGGTAGCTGCCACATCATGAACGAGCAATATGTCGCCTGGCAAAAGTCCAAGCACTACGCACCCGGTGCCGAACCGGGCAAGCACGCCGCCTGTATCGACTGTCACTTCCTGCCCGGCGAAAAACGGTCGTTCAAGGCGACGATGGAGGGCGCGCGGCATCTCGCCGCCTATCTGTACGATCGCGATGCGCCCCTGCCGATCCGCCCGGTGGTGAAGGACGGGGCCTGCCTGCGCTCGGGCTGTCATGCCCTCAAGACGTTCCAGGACAAGACTATCCAGTACGGCGAGAAGAGCACCTTCCGGCACAAGGCACATTTCGAGAAGGAGATGCTGAAGGGCCAGAAGCTCTTTTGCGACACCTGCCATGTGAAGCATTCGGCGGAGCGGCATTTCGAGGCCCCGAACGACATCTGCTTTACCTGTCACTTCAGACCTGGGCCGGTGAAGGAGGATCCACCAGACGAGGACGCGCAGATCGCGGCGCTGTCCAAACCGCTCAAGGCCAGCCTCAGCGAGGCGGCGAGCGGCGGGCTCCGCAACGGCGTGGCAGTGAGCTTCAATGCCGGACCGAACAAATGTGCGCTGTGCCACAAAATCCCGACCAAATCGCTGCAGCAACAACTGTCGGCCGACGACCCGACAAAGAAACCGATCACCCACCAGACGCTCGAGACCGCCGGCGTGCCCTGCGAAAGCTGCCATCTGCACGAGGTTACGGCCAGCGACGAGATCAAGACGGACGAGTGCCTCGATTGCCACAGCGCATCGGCGACTCTGACGGAGAAGGGGCGCGACGGCAGGCTGATGCACGATGCGCATGTGACCGGCCGCCGTGCTGATTGTCTTGACTGCCATCACGCGTCGCGCCACGGCGCCAAGAAGGAGTATCTCGACCCCGTGCGGTCCGCCTGCACGACCTGTCACCAGGACTCGCACCGGTTCCAGAAGATCCTGTTGGCGGGTCAGAGCGTCAGCGAGAACGTCTCGCCCGTCGCCGGCCTCATGGACGCCGTCAAGACCAATTGCGCGGGCTGCCATACCGAACCGAAACACAGGAAGAGCCAGATGGTGAAGACCGGGTCCGCCGAGACCTGTGCGAACTGCCATACGCCGGAGCATCGCAAGATGCTCGACGACTGGAAGAAGACACTCGAACGGGAGGTAGATTTCGTCAAAGAGGTCGAGTTGGAGGC
The DNA here is from genome assembly GCA_964347475.1 of uncultured Flavobacteriales bacterium. Taxonomy (GTDB): domain Bacteria; phylum Pseudomonadota; class Alphaproteobacteria; order UBA8366; family JADFVY01. Next base: position 87,582 of record CAYFYY010000005.1, on the reverse strand, counting down.
GGTCGAGGCGTTGGCGGCGGCCGAGGGCAAGATCCGTGCGGATAAATTGGGGGATGCGCAGGATATGATCGCGGCTGGGCAAGAACTTCTGAATATCGTCCAGGTCGGCAACGGCGTCCACAACAAGAAATACGCGATCATGATTTTGGACGAGGCGATCGTAAATTTTGAAGATTCGATAGATTTATTGGAAAATGCAAATTGAAGAAATAAAAAAGTGCCAGAATTGGGAACAATACTGGTTGGCGTATCACGGAACGAGAAGGAGAACTGGGTATGAGTGAAATATCAGACTCTCGGATCGGACGGCGCGATGTGCTCAAGGGTGCCGGCGTTGTTGCCGCGGGGTCTGCGGCACTTGCGACGCCGGTTCAGGATGCCGAAGCCGCTGCCGCCGCCCCGCGGTGGGCCATGGTCATGGACCTTCGGAAATGCATCGGCTGCAGGGCGTGCACCGTCGCCTGCAAAGCGGAGAACGACGTGTCTCTCGGACGGTTCAGAACCGTGATCCAGGAAAAGACGTACGGCACCTTCCCCGATACCAAGAAGGTCTTCCTGCCGATCATGTGCAACCACTGTGAAGGCAAGGAAGAGGACAAGGTTCCACCCTGCGTAAAAGCCTGTCCTGAATATCCGGGTGAGCGGCTAACCTACATGACACCGGATGGAAGAAAGATCCGTTACCGGGGCGGTGCAACCTTCAAGCGTCCCGACGGACTGATTTTGATCGACAAGGAAGCATGCATCGGCTGCGGCAAGTGCATCGACGCCTGTCCCTACGGCGTCCGCTCCTTCGATCCTTTCGTAAAGGCCGGCAAGAAGCCCGAGAAACAGGCAGTCGACAAGTGTGACTTCTGTAAGGAAAGGCTGGACAATGGAATCGAGCCCGCCTGCGCCAACACCTGCCAGGGCAAGGCGCGGATCTTCGGCGATCTCAACGATCCCGAAAGCGTGGTTTCCAAGCTGGTCAAGGAACACGGCCTGAAGAACCCGGACAACGTTCTGTTGCCCGAGGAAGGCACCAGGCCGAACGTGTTCTACATCGATCCGGACAACGTCCTGAAGGCTGCCTACACGAAGCAGCGGGAGAAGGGCAAGCTGGACCACTACGTGGACCAGATCCCGTAGGCTCGGCTGTCAGACAAGGAGTAGGAAGATGAAGAAATTCAACCGCCGTAATTTCATGTCACTGGCTGGCGCCAGTGGCGCCGCTCTGGCGGCGGGCACTGGCGGCACCGGGACGGCCCTGGCCGGGTCCGTGCAGCTGCAGGCGGGCGGCCGTGACTTTTCGCCGGTCACCGGCAAGGAACGAACCGCCATTCCGACTGCCTGCTGGGGCTGCGTGACCCGCGACGCCATGATCGGCTATGTCGAGGATGGCCGGGTGGTGAAGCTGGAGGGTCATCCGGACTCCATCCGCACTGAAGGTGTGCTTTGCGCCAAGGGGCAGGCCGGTATCAACCAGGTCTATTTCCCCGACCGCATCCTGTACCCGCTGCAGCGCGTCGGCAAGCGCGGCGAGCACAAGTGGAAACGAATCTCCTGGGACGAGGCGCTCGACATCATCGCCTCCAAGCTCAAGCCACTGCGCGATGCCGGCACGCCGGAGAAGTTCATGTACGCCTATGGCCGCCACAAGGCGAGCCAGGCCGCCTCCACCTACGACTTCCTAGCCGCCTACGGCACCAAAACCATCGGCAACCACACCTCGGTGTGCGAGGCGGCCAAATGGGTCGGGCAGGAAAGTCTCTGGGGCGGCATGTACGATAACTGGGACTACGACAAGACCGACTTCATCGTCAATTTCGGCAGCAACAACCTGGAGACCCACACCAACCACATCCCGACCGCGCATCGGCTGATCCGGGCGGTCGTCGACCGTGGGGTCCCGTTTTATACGTTCGACGTGCGGCTCTCAAACACCGCGGCCAAATCGACCAGATGGATTCCGATCAACGTCGGCACCGATGGGCTGGTGATGCTGGCCATGGCCAACGTCATCATGGACGAGGGGTTGTACAAGAAAGACCACTTCAAGTTCATGCGGGTCACGGCCGACTATCACGCGTCGGTGGACGAGAAGATCGCCGCCGTCAAGACGCAGGTGGCGAAGTACACACCCGAGTTCGCCGAGCAGGAAAGCGGCGTTCCCGCCGGGACAATCCGCGAGATCGCCCGCGGCTTCGCCAACGCCAACTCGGCCTGCCTGGTGACGTACCGCGGCACCGTCATGCACTATCACGGTGCCGATCACGAACGCGCCGCGATGCTGCTGTCGGCCATCACCAACAATCTTGACCGGCCCGGCGGCCGGGTCATGGGAGTCGGTGCCGGCTGGAAGCATCCGTCGTCGCCGAAAGCCGAGGTGACGAAGGGATTGCCAATCCTTGACGGCTTCCCCGGCGAAGCAGCCTATCCGACGCACCATGTCAGCCAGTCGATCATCCCGATGATCAAGGACGGCAGCTACGGGCGACCGGAGGTGTATTGGTGGAGCTGTTACAATCCGGCCTATATCAACGGTCACAACAACGAGGCGCGCGAGGTGTTCCAGGACGAAAGCATCATGCCGTTCCTGATCACTTCCAACATCGTCTACGACGAGACCTCGCAGTATGCCGATATCATCCTGCCCGACGTGACCTATCTTGAGCGGTGGGACTGGGAGGATATGGTTTCGGCCAACCAGATCGCCGAGTTCTATATTCGCCAGCCCCTGGTCAAGCCGCTGGGCGAGGCGCGGTGCCAGGGCGATGTCTGGCCGGAGCTGGCAAAACGACTGGGCTTCGAGCTCGCCTGGTCGAGCAAGGAGGACTTCGTGCGCCAGTCCTGCGAGATGACGCCCGGTGTGAAGGAGGCCGGCGGCTTCGAATACATGAAGAAGCACGGCGTCTGGCACGACGAGAACGCCAAGCCGAACTACGATTTCTACGAGCAGGTGGTCGACATCTCGGGCGATGGCGTCATCCTCGACGAGGAGACGGGCGTCTACTGGAACTGGAAAAAAGCCGGGGTCGCCAGCGAAGCCGAGGCGAAGGCCAAGGGATATCTGGGCACCGATGGCGCCAAGAAGGCCTACGTCGCGCAGAATATAGACGGTACCCCCTACATGGCGTACCCGCCCAACACGAAGTTCACGAAGGCGGGCTATCTGGATTTCTATTCCGACAACTTCGCCAAGGCGGGGTTCCCGGCGTTCCCCATGTACACGCCGATTCCCGAACACCAGAATATGGCGGACGACGAGCTGATCCTGACTACGTACAAGATCGCCGTGCATACGCATTCCCGGACTGCGCACTGCAAGTGGCTGGCCGAGATCAAGCACGACAATCCGGCATGGATCAACACCAAGACCGCCGCGGAACGTGGCATCAAGAACGGCGACAGGATCAAAGTGGCCAGCGAGATTGGCGAGCTGACCACCACGGCTTACGTCACCGAAGGGATCATCCCCGGCATCGTCGCCATCTCCCACTCGCTCGGGCGCGAGCATTCGGGCATCTACGGATCGGGCAAAATGTCTCCCATCGTAGGCTCCACGAGCGATCCGGATGTACAGAACATCTGGTGGGACAAACATGGCACTCATCCCAACTCGATCATACCGAACAAGTCGGACCCGATCAGCGGAACGATGCGCTGGTTCGATACGGTGGTCCGGGTCGAAAGGGTATGAGTGTGGACGTTATCGGCTGAAAGGATGAAGGGTATGGCAGCCGCCCGGAAGGACATGGCAGAAGCAGCCGCATCACGGGGTAACGTATACGGCCTCCTCGCCATGGTTTTCCGGGCGGAGCCCACCGCCGCATTCGTGGCGCAGCTCAAGTCACCGGGGTTTGCAGCGGTCCTTCAGTCCCTCGACCTTTCGTTGGGTGACGATTTCGGTGACATGCCTGTCGAAAAACTCATCGAAGAGCTGAGCATCGAGTACACGAGGCTGTTCATCGGTCCCGGCCCGCACATCTCCCCCCACGAATCGATGAACATCGAATTCAAGAACCCAAATGACGCAGTGTTGTGGGGGCCGCAAACCGTAAAGGTAAAGAAATTCATCGAGGCTGCCGGGCTGTCATACGACGAGTCCTTCAGCGGCATGCCGGACCACGTCAGCGCGGAACTGGAGTTCATGCAGCGGCTCGCGGAGAAGGAGGCGCAGGCTTGGGCCGAACAAGACATCGAGGCCGCCGCAAATATCCTGGAAATCGAGAAGCGGTTCTTCAACGAGCATCTGTCGCAATGGGTTTCCCGCTTTTGCGACAAGATCGTCGAAATGTGCGAACACCCGTTCTATCTGGGATTCGCGGAGATCCTGAAAGAATTCCTCGACTATGAAAGTAGACGGTTTCGGGCCTCGTCGACAGGAGAAGGATCAGTGCGTACAGCACGGGTCAACTGACCCCGAGAGAGTGCCCATGACAAGGCGTGCGAAGATATCAGGGGTTTTGATGCGTTCCGGAGATGTCACATGCGAATGACTCTTTGGCTCCCAGTCGCCTGCGGGATGGCCATGCTGGCCACAATCGCGCGCGCTGAAGAAGAGCCCAACGCCCTGAAAGGGAGCCATCTCTACCGATCCTATTGTTTCGTTTGCCATGGGGTCGATGGCAAGAGCTCGGGTCCTGTTGCACGGAACCTCGAACTGGCGCCGGCCGATCTTTCGGCCCAGCGCTATCAGAGGATGGACGTCCGAGAAATGGCCGCCGTGATCGCGGGATATCGCGACCAGGAGGATTCTGGCATGCCGAACTGGGGCATGGTATTGAGCCGGACGGATCTGCTCGATGTCGCGGCATACATCTCCAATATCTCGCGCACCGATCTCCGGTTCGTTGGCGACACGCGGCGGGGACGGGCAATCTTCAAGAGAGCCTGCGTAGCGTGTCATGGAACATTCGGTACGGGCGAAGGTCTGCTTGCGCATCTGTTTGGCATTTCGATGATGGATTACACGCGGTCGGAAAATATGAATCAGCTCAGCGACGAGGACCTTGTAAGAATGATCCGGGATGGCAAGGGAGATTATATGCCATCTTGGAAGGGCATCCTCAGTGACAGCGAAATCGTTGATGTCGCTTCGTATGTCCGCATGCTGGCGAGATAGCCAATACGGAACTCACATGAAACCTGGACGGGTCTGTGCGAGTGGATCAGGACGGCGCAGTTGCTTGGTTGAGAGTTCTCGCGGCTCCATAATTGGCCAGGCGGAATGATGTCGGGTGGGGGAAGTGGCCGGGCGCTGTCCGAGTTGAACAGCAGAAAGAAGATCGAGGAGCGATGGGGCGAAAGCATCAGAAACGGGTTTTGGCAGTGATGCGCCATATCGGCGTGGCCCTGTTCGCTGCAATGCTCGTCGGCTGTTTGCCAGAGACGCAGACTATCGCGCCCCAAGACCTCATGGCGTACCTGGACGAAGGCAAGGCCGGAAGGACCTTCAATCTCGTGGATCTGCGCCCGCAAGACGACTACTCGACGCTTCATGTGCCGGGCGCAATCAACGTTCCCTACGAGCGTTTGGCCATTGACCGACTGCTTTTTCTAGACGGTCTGCCAGTGATATTCTATGACGAGACCAAACCAGATCTGGCCCGTATAACGAAGGCGGTGGGTGCGAGGTTGCCGCGAAACGTGGTTTTTCTTGAAGGTGGCTTCCGTGCTTGGCGTGCGGCGCGTCTACCGGTGGCAAACGGCGCGTGAAGGGAGCTATCGACGCATCGGTGGATCATCGGCTCGTCCAAAATTACACCCGACGATTCCGCACGCGCGCTGCGCGAGCGACATGCAGCCCAGGGAGCTCACCAAACCGTCGGCGGGGCCGACCTGTTGCCCCATCGAATCTCCCGCTATTGCGGCCGAGACAGGTCCGACGAATACTGACATATCTGTCTTGCACAGCGCGCCGACGTGAGTGACTTCGTACGGTCACGGACTGCCAAGACTGGAGCAATGGGATGCGCGTGGCGCTAGTTGTCACTGGGGTTATGGTCGTTATCCTGGGGGTTTGGTTATGGATCGGCATTCCCCGAACACAGAAAGAACTCTATGAAGACCGGTGTTCGGCCTGCCACGCGCTTGCCGATCTGTCACGACGGCCGTCCGAAGAGCTGGTCACCATTATCGAGACCATGCGCCATCGCAACGGTGCTGCATCGGTAATCAGCGAGGCCGAAGCCCAAGAGATTATCGAGTACCTGAAGAGCTCGAATTAACCCTACGATTCGTGTGAGATTGGCAGTGACACGGGCATTAATCCGTTGCAAACACAAGCGCCGTCCGCTGCCTGGATCGTTCCCTATCGGTACGAATCGATGTTATACTACTCAACAAAAAGACAAAGTCGGCCAACATGCGCGGTTTCAAGGCAGCGGCCGACATATGGGACTGTTGTCCACTGGCGGCAGCCGGCTTGCACAACAACGCCGTTTGCAGAGGAATCGTAAGCGCTGCCGTAAGCCGTGGCAGGAGGTTCGGGTGATCCGTGCCATCCTATGTTCTGTCGTATTCCTGCTGGTGTTCGGCGACGCGCGGTCCGCCGAAGCACCGGTCCGATTCGGCCTTACGGCGGTGGTCGTCCGTGAGGACCTGCAGCTTTATGACCGTTGGTCGTCCTACCTGAGCAGGCGGATCGGGCACCCCGTTCAGTTTGTCCAGGCGCGATCGTACAGGGAAATCATGAGCCTTCTGCAAGCGGGCGGACTCGATTTCGCCTGGATCTGCGGATACCCGTTCGTCCAGCAACGGGACCCGGAAACTCTGGAACTCCTTGCTGTCCCTGTTTTCGAGGGCGCGCCGCTCTACCGGTCCTATATCATCGTCCACCGCAACAGTCCGATTTCATCGCTTGGCGACCTGAGAGGACGCGTCTTCGCCTTCTCCGATCCGGATTCGAACTCCGGCTATCTCGTGCCGCAGGCGATGCTGGCCGAAAGGGGCCACACGCCGCAAAGCTTCTTCCGGCTTACTTTCTTCACCTACAGCCACGCCGAAACGATCGAGGCTGTCGCGGAAGGACTGGCGGAGGGCGGCGCCGTCGATTCCTATATCTGGGAGTATCTCGACAAGAACCGCCCTGATCTGACCGCAGGAACGCGCGTCATCGCACACTCCGAGTCATTCGGGTTTCCCCCCGTCGTTGCCCGTCTTGGAATTGCGCCACAACTGCGCGACAGCATGTCGAGGACGCTGATCGGCATGGGAGAGGACGATGAGGGACGGCAGTTGCTTGCCGCGTTTGCGCTGGACAGGTTCGCGCAATTCCCTCCCAGTCTGTTCGACTCGATCCGAGAGATGGCGGACAGCTTGCGCCAGGTTCCGCTGGTCGAACCACCGCCAACTCAGGCCGTTCGCGTCATCGGGGAAGTCGATTGACCTGGTACCGGCCACGATCCTGGAGCCTGTCCGTCAAGATCCCCTTGGCGTATACGGCAATGATCGTAGGCGTGGCGCTGACGATCGGGATCGTGGTCGTGGCGCAAGCCTGGGTGCAGTTTCGCGAGGAACTGGAGGAAAAGGTCCTGTTGATGGGGCGCGACGTCGCCGCGGGCGCTCCCGAGGCAATCCTGCGCAACGACTACTGGGCCCTTTACAATGCGTTGAAGCAGAAGGCCTCGCACCTCCCGGCAAAGATCGGGGAGGCGCGCCTCCAGTCGGGCATGGTGCTCGACATCGAGGGCCGCGTGCTTGCCCATCTTGACCCGGTAAATCACCCCCTCGGACTTCCCCTGGCGCCCGAAGTAGAGGCCGAGCGTCGTCTGCTCGGTGACGCTTTGGGGATCCTGACGCCAAGCGTGGTCGTCGGCGGCGGCAAGGATGGCGACTTTATCGAGAGCATCGTTCCAATCACCTACGGTCAAAAGCGCCTCGGCGTTGTCCGGATGCGCGTCTCGATGAGCGAACTGAAAGACCGAATCTGGCGGGCCGGATACACCGTACTGCTCCTGACCCTGGGCCTGGCCGCCGCGGGCAGTCTTCTCGGCGCAATCGTTTCGTCGCGCCTGGCGCATCGGCTGAAAGCCCTCGCGGAGGGCATGCAAAGTGTCGGCCGCGGCGAGGTCTCGCAGATTCGGCCACTTTCAGCCGACGGCCCGGATGAGATCGGGCAGGTCGTGGCGCGTTTCAACGAAATGGCGGCGGAGCTTGCCGAGAAGAAACGGCTCGAGGAGAAACTTGCGACAAGCGAGAAGCTGGCAAGTCTAGGCCAGGTTGCCGCCGGGGTCGCACATGAAGTGAACAACCCTCTCGGCGGGATGCTCAACTGCATCGACACGCTGAAGAAACATCCCGACGATCCGGCGCTCGTTCAGCGCTATCTACCGCTGCTTGAAAAGGGGCTCAATCGAATCGGCGCGACCGTCCGGGGGTTGCTCGTCGAACTGCATGAAGAAGCCGCGACAAGACCATGCGACTTGGCCTGCCTATCCGATCTCAGGGAGTTGGTGGCGGCCGAAATCGGCGATCGGAAGATTGCACTCAAATGGGACAATCAGGTTTCCGATAAGACATGCATCGGCTGTTCGTGCCCCAATCTGCAGCAAGTTGTCCTGAATCTCACGAACAACAGTATCCAGGCCATGCCGGAAGGTGGTTCGCTTGCGTTCCGCTCCAGCTGCGAGGACGGCTCGCTGATCATGGAGGTAGAGGACAGCGGGCTCGGCATACCCCTCGAACACAGACGCCACCTTTTTGAGCCGTTCTTCACCAGCCGTCCGAACGGCACCGGATTGGGACTGTGGGTCACCTATCAACTGGTCAAGAAGATGCGCGGCATGATCCATGTGGACAGCGAACCGGGGCGCGGGAGCCTGTTCCGGGTCCAGTTACCGCTTCGGGGCGATCGGCCGGCGGAGGATGCGCGGTGACAAGGCCCAGTACACAGGATACCGGCAAACCGCGGGTACTGTTAGTGGAAGATGATGAGATCATGCGCCTGTCGCTGGAGGACCGTCTGCGCCTGGAAGGGATTCCTGTGACCAGCGCTTGCGACCTCATGACGGCACGTCGTGAGCTCGTATCCGACAACGTAGACCTCGTGATCACCGATATGCGGCTGCCCGATGGGTCTGGCGCCGCGCTGTTCGAGGACGTGTGCCGCCAACATCCGGGAACGCCGGTCATTCTCATGACCGCATTCGTCTCAGTGCCGGACGCCGTAGCGTTGATCAAGGCGGGCGCCGCCGATTACATTACAAAGCCGTTCGACATTGAGGGTTTCGTCGCTTTGGTGAAGCGGACACTGTCGCGGCTTTCCGACATCCATCTCGCTGAGCTAACGGACGCCCATGGCGGAAAGTTCCGGCCGGGAAGCGGGGTGCTCGGCCGCAGCCCTGCCATGCGTCGTATCGAGGAGGTTGTGGCGCGCTTGAAGGATGTCGAGAGTTCGGTACTTATCACCGGGGAGTCCGGCGTCGGCAAGGAGGTAGTGGCGCATTTCATCCACCATAACAGCCGCCGCGCCGACGGACCGTTCGTTGCGGTGAACTGCGCGGCCATACCGATCGACCTTGTGGAAAGCGAGCTCTTCGGTCATGAACGTGGCGCTTTCACTGGCGCCGACAGGCGTCGCATCGGGCGTTTCGAGCAGGCCGAAGGTGGTACACTCTTTCTAGACGAAGTTGCTGAGATACCACCTGAGGTCCAGGTCAAGCTGCTTCGCGTCTTGCAGGAACGCAGGATCGAGAGGGTCGGGGGCGCCGCGTCGATCGATCTTGATGTGCGGGTGCTGGCGGCGACCCAGGTCGACCTTGAGAAAGCGCTGGCCGAGAATTGCTTTCGCACCGATCTGTACTGGCGCCTCAACGTTATCCGCATCGAGATCCCGCCCTTGCGCGAACGCACCGAGGATATCTTGTTTCTGTCGCGAAACTTTGTGGCCGAACATGCGCGCGTGATGGACAAGGAGGTGACGGGGCTTTCGGCCAAGGCCGAGGCGCGGCTCATGGAATTGCCGTTCCGTGGCAATGTGCGCGAGCTCAAGAACGTTCTGGAACGGGCGGTGGCTCTGTGCGCTGGACGGCAGGTGCAGGAGCACGACCTGTTCGTCCTCGGCCCGGAGACAGCAGCGCCATCCGATGGCCAGCGGTCTCTGAAAGAGGCGGTCGAAATGAGTGAGACCGCTGCGATCCGGTCGGCGCTGGTCCAGTCCGAAGGGTCGGTCAGCAAGGCAGCCGAAGTGCTGGATATTTCACGCAAGAATCTGTGGGAGAAAATGAAGCGCTACGGCATTAAGCGGTAAGACCGCCCGCCCCATCCGTCGAGCTACAAGGCGTTCAGTTGGAGTCGGGGGCGATCTTCATGCAACCAACACGAGCTCTTTACGATTGGTCTATGGCCGCGGACATCAATCGCATTCTGGTTCGTCCAAATACGCCCTCACTTACTCCTACTGCTGCGGCGGCCAAGTAATCAACTGCCGAGGATCTGTTCAGCCGCGGAACTGGTCACGGATCTCATTGACGTCCGCTCCCGACTGCAAGCTGCGGTTAGGAGTCTAGATCGCTGACGTCCGCAGCGGGCTTTGGAGCGAGCGTTTGGCCCCACCTGAAATGTGTTCGGCATAAGCGGTTGCGGGCCCCCGATTAGACTGGTACGCACAGAGTCAATTCTCGGTGGTTGCGGGGCCCCGCAACCAATCTGATGGAAATGCCCCGCCAACTTGACGAGTTGCGGGGCTTCTTTCTGCGTGGCTGGCCGCGCCGGTTCTGGTGTAGATTGTGGCGGCAGGAAAGCTCCCGCCGAAGCCGCAACGCAAACCAGGAAGCTGGAATCCGAGATGAACCGAAGCCGCCCTCGCTTGCGCGAGACCATCGCCTTCATCGGCTTCGGCGAGGCCGGGCAGGCCCTGGCCCGCGGCTGGCGGTCGGAGGCCGGGATGGCGATCCGGGCCTACGACATCAAGACCGATGATCCTGATGCCCGGAACGGCAAGCTGGGCGATTATGCCCGGTACGGCGTCACCCCCGCTGAAACCGCAGTGGAGGCCGCCGCGGGTGCCGATATCATCGTCTCTGCGGTCACGGCCGACGCCATCACCGATGCGGCCGACAGCGTATTGCCGGCACTCGGCGCCGGGCAGTTGTTTGTCGATATCAATTCCGCCGCTCCGTCGAAGAAGCGCCTTGCGGCGGATCGCATCGGCGCGGCCGGCGGCCGTTACGTGGACGTTGCCGTCATGGCGCCGGTGCATCCCCGTCTGCACCGAACGCCCCTGTTGATCGGCGGGCCCGGGGCCAGGCAAATCGAGCCGTTCTTTGAGGGGCTCAACATGGACTTCGAGATCGTATCCGAGGACGTCGGAGTCGCCTCGACCGTGAAGATGGTGCGCAGCGTCATGATCAAGGGGATCGAAAGTCTGACGGTCGAATGCCTCCTCGCCGCCGTGAGGGCCGGTATCGACGACCGCATTCTGGAGTCCCTGGAAAAGAGCTTCCCGGGCATGGACTGGAAGCGACGCGCCGGCTACATGATGGAGCGCATGGCGCAGCACGGTGAGCGGCGCGCCGCCGAAATGCGCGCCGTTGCCGAAACCCTGGAAGATCTTGGCATCGGCGGCACCATGGCGACGGCGACGGCGGAGCGGCAGCAGTGGGTGGCCGATCTCAATCCCGCCTCACGTTTCCCCGACGGCGTGCCGCAGGATTACCACGCGGTCGCCGAGGCCATTCTCGCCCTGCACGGCAAGAAAAACCCGCCGGGCTGAACGTCCGCGGAGCGCCGTTCAAGCGCCGACCGGCGACCTCCAGGATTTCCTCACCCGGCGTAGACCACGCCATCCATCAGTTTGCGCGCGGTCCGCAGAATGGCGGTGCTTTCGACGCTGCCGTCGGCAGCCAGCGTGGCCACGACCGTCATTTCGCCGGTCGGGTGCTCGATCGCGAGGCGTCGTTCCCGGCCTTCACCGACAGTCGCCAGGGCATGCGCGGGGCTACCCTCCAACAGACACGCCGTTGCGACGCTGGCCGCGCCCAGGACGCCGATCGTCTTGTGGCAGCGATGCGGGATGAAGGTCCGGGTCGCAATGGCGCCGCCATGCCTGGGGGCGCTGACCATGGTCATCTTGGGCACCGTCTTGTCGGCGACGTCGCCCAGGTTCATCAGCGGCCCGCATTGCAGCCGGATGGCTTCGAGACGGGCGCGAAGGCGTTCGTCGGACTCCAGCTCTTCCGGCGACTCGGCGCCGGAGATGCCCATGTCGGCGGCGCGCATCACAACGCAGGGCATGCCGTTGTCGATCATCGTAACCTCGACGCCGTCGATGACATCGACGACATTTCCCGTCGGCAAGAGCGCACCGCAGGACGATCCCGCTGTGTCCTTGAATTCGATCGGCACGGGGGCCGAGGCGCCTGGGACGCCGTCGATTCGGGCGTCGCCGCGATAGGTGACCCTGCCGCCCGGCGTAGCCACCCGGGCGACCGCGACCTGCCCGGTATTCTCCATGAAGATCGCCACGGGGGTGACGTCGGGCTTCGGCTCGACCAGGCCGTGTTCGATTGCGAACGGTCCGACGCCGGCGAGGATGTTGCCGCAGTTCTGGGCGTCGGTCACGATCGGCTGATCGACGTAGACCTGCAGGAACAGGTAATCGACATCGACACCCTCGCGATCGGATCTGGATATCACCGCCACTTTGGAGGTCAGCGGGTCGGCGCCGCCGATGCCGTCAATCTGGCGCGGGTCGGGCGAGCCCATGATCGACAGCAGCAGCCGGTTGCGCGCCGCGACGTCCGCCGGCAGGTCGTCTTTCAGGAAATACGCGCCCTTGGACGTGCCGCCGCGCATCCAGGTGCAGGCGATGCCGCGATCGGAGCTCATTTGTACTGCAGTCCTTTTGCCTTGAGGCGCTCGCGCATGCCGTAGATATCGAGGCCCAGCTCACCGGCCAGCAGCCGCTTGCGCGTGTTCGCTTCCTTGGCCTCGCGCTCCTTCGCCTTCTCGACCACGGCGGCGGCGTCCGCTTGCGGGACGACAATGACGCCGTCGTCGTCGGCGACGATCACATCGCCCGGGTTGATGGCGGCGCCGGCGCAGACGATCGGGACATTCACGGAGCCGAGCGTCTCCTTCACCGTGCCTTGGGCCGAGACCGAGCGCGACCAGACGGGAAAGCGCATATTCGTCAGGGGGCCAATGTCGCGGCATCCGCCCTCGATCACCAGGCCGCGGACACCCCGCGCCGACAGCGAGCAGGCCAGCAGCTCCCCGAAATAGCCCGCATCCGACGGCGAGGTCGGGGCGACGACAAGGACGTCGCCCTCCCGGCACTGCTCCACGGCGACGTGGATCATCCAATTGTCGCAGGGCGGCAGCGACACGGTGACCGCGGGACCCGAGATCCGCGCGCCGGGATAGATCGGGCGCATATGGGCGCCGAGCAGGCCAGTGCGTCCCTGCGCCTCGTGCACCGTCGCCACGCCGAAGGATGCCAAGGCGTCGGCAGCCGCGCGGTCGGCGCGTTCGATGTTCTGGATAACAACGTTCGCCATCACAACTGATCCACGGTTCGAGGAAAGATCGACTGAAAGGCTTCGGCGTAGCGTGCCGGGCGGCCACCGGCCTGGCCGCCGGAGTTGCGGCGGAACTGGTTGCCGCGGTTCTCAGCCACGTTCGTGTAATAGTCCCACAGATGCTCCTGGCCTTCCATGCATTCGATGGCCGCGCGTTTCTTGTCCCAGACATCGGTGATATCGAGGATCGTGTCCGGCTTCCAGCCGCACTGCTCGGTCTGGTGCGGCTCGAACAGATAGACCTGCGGCGCCCCGAGGACCTTCTCGCCCGGCTTATGGCCCCAGGCCTGGGCGATCATCCGCGCGTTCAGCGTGAATCGCGTCGCCGCGGGGTGGTCGGTGTTGTACGGATCGGCGAGCGAATGCGACAGGACGAAGGAGGGTTGGACATCGCGGAGGACGTCGACGAGGCGGTCGGTCGCGGCGGCGTCGAGATTGAGTGGGTAGTCGCCGAGATCGAAGCAGATCAGCTCGGCCGCGCCGAGCGCATTGGCGGCACTCTCCGCCTCGCGGTGCCGGCTGGCCTTGACCTCATCCAGGGTTACATTGCCCTGCTTCCACAGTTTGGCGCTTTCGCCGCGCTCGCCATAGGATAGGCAGACGACCGTCACGTCATAGCCGGCCTCGGCATGGAGCGCGATGGCGCCGCCGGCCCGCCACACGAAATCAGCCGCGTGGGCGCTGACCACCAGGGCTGTCTTGCTCATGTCTGTGCCTCCTCGTTTTCATCCTCGTTCGCCGTTCCAGTAGAGACGCGCAGGGTTGTCCACCAGAAGCGCCTGCAAATGCGCGTCGGCCGGACAGATCAGGGCCAGCCTGTCGACCAGTACCCCATCGTCGGGCATATGCGATGTCATGTTGGGATGCGGCCAGTCGGTGCCCCACAGCACGCGGTCGGGCGCAATGTCGATCAAGGCCCGGGCCACCGCATCGACATCCTCGTAAGGCGGCCCTTGCTTCGACAGCCGTTCGGGACAGCTGACCTTGATCCAGAACCTGTCGTCCTCGAGCAGGGCCGCGAGTCGCCCGAATGCGGCCGAATCGGCACCTTCCTCCACGGGGACCCGGCCCATATGGTCGATCACCACCGGTATCGGAATCTCGTCCAGGAAATCGCGGATTTCGGTCAGGTCCACGGGCTCCATATAGATCACGACATGCCATCCCAGCGGCGCGATCTTCTCGATGATGGCGCGCCGGTCGGCGAGGGGCTGCCGCGCCTTCAGGCGCTTGACGAAATTGAACCGCACGGCGCGGACACCGGCCTCGTGCATCTCTGCCAGCGCTGCCGGCGAAGTGTCGGCCGATACGATCGCTACCCCGCGATAGGCGCCGCCGCCGGCGCGCAGCGCATCGAGCATGGCCGCATTGTCGGTGCCGTGGCAGCTCGCCTGCACGATCACCGCCCGCTCGATGCCGAGAAACCGGTGACGCTGGAACAGTACCTCCTTGGGCGCATCGACCGGGACGTAGCTGCTGCGATCGGAGTAGGGGAACCGGTCGCCCGGCCCGAACACGTGGCAATGGCTGTCGCACGCGCCGGGCGGCAGCACGATGTCCGGCTTCTTCGGGTCGGGATGAAACGCGAGATATCCCGGAGTGACCATGCCCATTGCTCCTGCGCCAAACCGGCGGCAAATGCACCGCCGCCCGACCCAAAGATCAGCCGGCGACATCTGACCGGTCCGCAGCGGCTCTTTCCTCTGGCGGCGAAGCAAGTCGCAGGGCAACACCGGGACCTTTGAGCTTGAACGAAGGGTTCGGATGCTCCAGTCTGCGACCAACGAAACAAAAGAGCAAACCGATAGGGAGCAAGAAAATGAAGAGTTTCAAAATGGCCGCCGGTCGTGCGGCAACCGGTCTGGCGGTGGTCTGCCTCGCTGCGGTCGGCTTGTCGGCGACGGCAACTGCCGCGGAAAGTCTTGATCTGTCCGGCAAGACCGTGGAATTCGTAATTCCGTTCTCAGAGAAGGGCGGGTCGGCGAAATGGGCGAATTTCTATGCGCCGCTCCTCAGCGAGGCCCTGCCGGGCAAGCCGACGGTCGTGGTGAAATACATGCCGGGCGCCGGCTCGACCAAGGGTGCGAACTGGTTCCAGCAGCAGAAATACGACGACGGCACGCTGATCTTCGGCTCATCCGGCTCGACGCAGTTCCCTTACCTTCTCGGCGATCCGCGCGTGAAGTACGAGTACAAGGACTGGAACGTGGTCCTCGTTTCCGGCACCGGGGGCGTGGCCTATCTGCCGCCCGACATCGCCAAGAAGTTCGATGGCGACGCGGACGACCTGAAGGACATCAATTTCATCTGGGGGTCGCAGGGCGCAACGCGCCTGGATCTCGTGCCGATGCTGGCCTGGGAAATGCTGGGCATGAAGGTCGAGGCGGTCTTCGGGATCGAGAGCCGCGGCAACGGCCGCCTGATGTTCGAGCGTGGCGAGGCCAATATCGACTACCAGACCTCGGCCGCATACTTGAAATCCGTTGTGCCGCTGGTCGAACAGGGCAAGGCGGTGCCGATGATGACTTGGGGCGCCCTCGACTCGGACGGCAACATCGTGCGTGACCCGACCTTCCCCGACATCCCGAGCTTCAAGGAGGTCTGCGAGGCGACAAAGGGCTGCAAGACGTCGGGCGATGCCTGGGAGGCGTGGAAAGCGTTCTTCATCGCCGGTTTCCCGGCGCAGAAGATGATCTTCCTGCCGAACGGCGCCCCCGAGGAGGCGATCGCGACGTACTCGAAGGCGATCGACGACATCCTCGCGCGCCCCGATTTCCCGCAAATCTCGGAGAACAACCTGGGCATCTATCCGCAGATGACAGGCAAACAGGCCAAGGTGGCGCTCAAAATGGGCACCGACGTGCCCGACGGGCCCAAGGCCTACGTCAAGACCTGGCTGAAGGAGCGCTTCGGCGTCGAGCTGAAATAAGCGATTAGACCAAAAACCCTCCGTGTTCCGACGCGGAGGGTTGCATTTCCGGGACTCCGCAAGGGCCAGTCAATGGACCTTCTGTCGACAGCACTGCCGGCGCTGGGCGAAGCGTTTTCGCTGATATTCCACCCCGAACAGATCATATTTCTGATGCTGGGCGTGCTGCTTGGTCTGTCGGTCGGGGTCTTTCCCGGGCTCGGCGGCATTGCCGGCCTGTCGATGGTGCTGCCCTTCATCTACGGGATGGACCCGGTCTCCGGCCTCGCGCTCATGGTGGGCCTGGTTGCGGTCATACCGACGTCGGACACGTTTGCCTCGGTGCTGATGGGGATTCCGGGCTCGTCCGCGAGCCAGGCGACGGTGGTCGACGGGTTTCCACTTGCCAAGAAGGGCGAAGCGGCGCGCGCGCTGTCGGCGGCGTTCGCATCGTCGCTATTCGGCGGCCTGTTCGGCGCGGCCATCCTGACGTTCTTCATCCTGATCGCGCGTCCCCTGGTGCTGGCGTTCGGCCTGCCCGAGATGCTGATGATCACCCTGCTTGGCCTGTCGATGGTGGCTATTCTCGCTGGTCGCGTTGCCCTCAAAGGGGTTGTGGCGGCGGGGCTGGGTCTGATGGTCGGCACCATCGGCGAGGCCGCGGCCGCGGGCGGCCTGCGCATGGCGACCTACGACATTCCCTACCTGATCGATGGCCTGAAACTGGTGATCGTCGGGCTCGGCATCTTCGCCGTTCCCGAGATCGTGGCGCTGCTCCGCCAGGACCGGCCGATTTCCAGGTCCGGCGGGCTGGGCGCGGGCTGGCTGGACGGTGTTCGCGACTGGGCCTCCAACCTGTTCCTGTCGCTCCGTTGCGCGATCATCGGCGTGATCGTCGGCGTCATACCGGGCCTCGGCGGATCGGTCGTGGACTGGATCGCCTACGGGCACACCGTCCAATCGACGAAGGACAAGCGCCGTTTCGGCTCGGGCGACATACGTGGCGTGATCGGACCGGAGTCCTCCAACAACGCCAAGGAAGGCGGGGGCCTGGTCCCGACGCTGATCTTCGGCATCCCGGGCAGCGGCTCGATGGCGGTCTTCATCGGCGGCCTCGCCCTGCTCGGCTACGATGCCGGACCGCAGATGATCCAGAGCAATCTTGACCTGACCTACACCATCGTCTGGTCGCTGGCGCTCGCCAACGTCTTCGGCGCGGGCCTGTGCATTGCGTTCTCCAGCGGGATCGCCCGCCTGACCACGATCCGGTTCAGCCTGCTTGGCCCCTTCCTGTTCATGCTGATTTCCTTTGCGGCCTTCCAATCGGGGCAGTCTCTCGGCGACCTCGTCGCGCTTTTCGTGGTCGGTCTTCTCGGGATTTTCCTGCGGCGCTTCGACTGGTCCCGACCCGCGTTCCTGATCGGATTCGTGTTGTCGCACCAGGCCGAGAACTTCAGCAACATGGCGCACCAGGTCGCCGGCGCCAAGTTCCGGGTGAGCCTGGAGGCCGGCTTCAGCTATATCGCATCGCCGATCGTGCTGGTGATCCTTGCCCTGACCGTCATTTCGGTCGTCATCGGAATCCGCCAAGCCAAGCAGATCCTGCCCGAGGGTGAGGTCCCGGCCGGCCGGAAGCGTGCGCCGGTCATCTTTCTGCTTGGCGTGACGGGCTATCTGATGGTGGCCTGGGTCGACGCGATGCAGATCAAGATGATGAGCGACAAGATCTTCCCCGTCACGGTTTCGTCGATCACACTCATCTGCTGTCTGCTGCTCTTTATCCGGATGATGCGGGCGCCGGAAACCGACATCATCTTCACCGATCGGGCGCAGGACCATGAGGACATCAACGCGGCGCACGGACTTTGGGGCACGCTTGCATGGTTCGCAGGGCTTCTCATCCTGTCGTCTCTTATCGGTTTCGTCCTGGCGCTCCCAGTCTTCCTGGTCTCCTTCCTGCGTGTCCGGGCAGGGCTGGACTGGCCGCGAGTCCTGATCCTGTCAGCGATCGGCATCGGCTTCATGATCGCCATGGCGAGCTGGCTGCACCGCGATTTCCCGCCCGGGCTGCTGCAGGAAATGATCAGATTGCCTTGGCCGCTCGGCGATGCATAAATCCGATATCGGGCCGTTCCCAAGCGTCCAACGCGTCGGCGGCCCGGGCCGCGCACCCAATCCAGTGCTGGACTTTTCGAGAAACTGAAATGACCGATACCAGAGCGCCTCGGTGGACCCAGAAGCTGTTTGCCCAGCTGGTCGACGGCGGCGTGACCCTGTTCACCCATGTCCCCGACGCGGGGAATTCCGCGCTGATTCGCCTGGCCCAAGAGAGCAACGAGACAAGTGCGCTCCTTCTCTCCACCGAGGAGGAGGGCGTCGGCATCTGTGCCGGCGCGGATCTCGTCGGCGCGCGCGCTGTGGTTTGCATGCAGTCCTCCGGCGTCGGCAACTGCGTCAACCACCTCTCCCTCGTCAAGGGCGGGCGTTTTCCGATCTTTCTCATCGTTACCATGCGGGGCGATTACGGTGAGCAGAACCCCTGGCAGTATCCCATGGGCCAAGCGGTCGACGCTGTATTGGAGGCCATGGGCATGCTGATCTTCCGCGTCGATTCCGAAGAGGAGCTGGAAACCGCGGCAGGGGCCGCGCTTTCAGCCTGTTTCAAGGGCGGCCAGGGGGTGGCCCTGGTGCTATCCCAGCGCTTTCTCGGCGCCAAGGCCTTTTGACCGGGAAGTGGTGAAGATGACGGACACCATGTTGGATCGCCGCGAGATTCTCCCGAGGCTCTTGCCGAACCATTCGGACTATCTGATGGTATCGGGCCTTGCCGGCGCATCGCGCGATGCCGCCGCGCTCACCTCCGAAGCGGACACCCTGTTCACGATGGGCGGCGCCATGGGCGCCGCCGTGCCGATCGGCCTGGGGATGGCTCTCTGCGCACCGCAAAGACAGGTCGCGGTCATCACCGGCGACGGCGAACTGATGATGAATATCGGCAGCCTCGCAACGGTCGCTTCGGCCGCGCCGCAAAACCTGTCGATCATCTGTATCGACAATGGCCAGCACGGCGAAACGGGAGGCCAGAGAGGCCATACAGCGGAGCGAACCGATCTCGAATTGATGGCCAAAGGCGCTGGCATACCCTCGGTCATGGCAATCTCCCGGCCCGAGGAGCTGGAAGCAGCGGCACAATTCCTGTTCGAATCCCCCGCACCGAGGTTCCTGTGGGCCAGGGTTATGCCAGGCCCCCCCTCCGACTGGAAACGCAACTGGAACCTTGCGGACTGCCGGACAAGATTCAGGGCAGCCGCTCTCGTTCGGGGCTAAATGCAGGAATTCACACGGGCCTGATTGCCCGGTCAAACGATGGCAGCTGGTGATGAGCGTTAGGAAAAACTCGCGGTGGGGTGGCTCGACGATCTGCCGCTAAACAATCGCTCTGCCCCGTCTGAGATGTGTTCGGCATAGGTGGTTGCGGGCCCCCGCAACCACTGTGATTTGGAAAGCCCCGTCAACTCATTGCGTTGCGGGGCTTTGATTTTGGCCGGGAATTGCGGCCCAGTGGAATCAACGGCTTGGATGACAGGTTCAAATCAGGGCCCAACCAAGGTGCCGATACAAATGCCCCCGATTGGTCGGTGCCGGCTGACGCACAGAATGCCAAGGGGCACGGGTAAGTTATGGAGTCGCGCCTTGTTGGAGGAGGCACGGCCGGCGGTCGTGGCGATCTACGCACCCCAGCGGCCGGCGTCGACGGCGCTCAGGAACTCGAACAGCACCTGATTGAACAGCGCCGGCTCTTCGGCGTTGACGGCGTGGCCGGTGCGTGGAAACACGCTTAGGGCGGCAGCGGGTATACTGCGCTTGAGGAACTGCGCTGGCGCGAGAGCGGGATCGTCGGAATCTCCGACGACGATGAGGGTCGGGATGTCAAGCGTCGCCAGCCCGTCCTCGAGGTCGAACACGCTGGGGCGGCTTGGTTGCACACCCTTGAGAGTCAGTGCGGCGCCGAGCGGATCGAGCGCCTTGAGACTGGCCTCGAACGCAGCCCATCCGCGCGCGTCCTTGGCGCGGAATGGCAACCGTGTGGGCCCGCGGGCATAGGTTTCGGCGGCAGCGTCGGGATCGGTCAACAGGGTCTCGGCCAACTCGGCATTGGACCGCAGCCAATCCTGCCGCTGGTCGGCGTCCGAACCGTAGCCGCAGCCGCAGAGCACCATGGATCGCACCCGGTCGGGGTGGCGCAAAGTGAAGCCGAGCACGGTGCCGCTTCCCATGGACAGGCCGACGAGGTGCGCGCGCCCGAGGGCGAGACCATCGAGAACTGCCGCAAGGTCTTCGACGAAGATGTCCTGGCTGTAACTCTCGACTCCCGCCGGCACATCCGAGGGCGGATAGCCCCGCGCGTTGAAGGCGACGCATTGGTGAAAGCGCGAGAGGTAGCGGATCTGCGGCTCCCAGCTTCTGCGGTCGCCGCCGAACTCGTGCGCGAAGACGACCGGCGTCCCGTCGCCGGCCTGCTCGTAATGGATCCGAATGTCGCCGTTATGAACCCAGCCCGTCACGGGTGATTCTCCTCACCACGATGTCGTCGTCGAGCGGCAGGAGTTCCGTGTCATCGGGCGAGCCGTCGTCCCATCGGAACATGATGAATTCGCCCGGCACGCTGAGCGCGGTGCGAGGCGCATGCCAGATGTCGGCGGCGTAGTTGATGGCCTGAACTCCGGAGGCAATATACGCTTGCAGACCGCTAATGTCGGGCGCGCCGGTCGGCGTCGATGGACAGACGACCGCAAGATGGTGGGTGCCGTTCAGCGGGACGAAGGCCTGGTTGGAAAAACGGTGGCGCTCCAGCGCCCGGATCGGCACATCTCCGTGCGCGACTGGAACCCGCATGAACGTCATGTTGGGCTTCGCATCGGGGCGCAGGTTCTGGAAGCGCGCGGCAAATTCGTGCCGTTCGGGGCCGCCAGCCACATCGAGCCCCATCAGCACGTCGCCGAACGGGGCGAAGGCTTCCGGGGTCAAAAGGCGCGCGTCGAGGATCATCGATCGGTCTCCATCGCCATGGCGCCGGTGAGGGGCAACAACGCGACGCGTCTGCCGAAGGCCCCGTCCGGCCGGCCGCCGACGGGCATGTCCGCTGCGCCGCCCGGCAGCGGCGGCGAGAACGTCGTCACCCGCCGTATCGCATACCAGCAGAGCACGACGATGATCCTTGCGTTGCTTGGCGAGTCCGTTGCGGTTGCGACTCAGCCATCCGAAAGGCTCTGCGCGACCCGTTGGCCGGTTTCCCGCACATGTTCGAACAGGAGGCGGCCGGCGGCCTCGCCATTGCGATCGGCCAAGGCGTCGAGGATCCGCTCGTGTTCCTCGATGCCCCGATCCCAGTGGGCCTGTGACTGGATGGCGACGTAACGCGCCCGCTGGGCCTGGGCCATCAGCCCTGCATAGACGGCGGACAGCACGGAATTGCCGGCAAGCGTGATGATTCCGAGATGGAATTCCCGGTTGAGGCGGAAATATTCGGTCCGCTCCCTCGCTTTGTAGTGGCGCAGCAGTTGCCGGTGAATGTCGCGCAAATGCGCGATGTCCTTGGCAGTTGCCTTCACGGCCGCAGCCTTTGCGCCGTTCAGATCGAGCCAACTGATGACCTCGAACAGCTCTTCGACACCCTGCTGCGTGATCGGCGTGGTGCGGGCGCTGCGATTTGGCGGCAGTTCAACCAGGCCCTCCGATGCCAGCACCTTGAGCGCCTCGCGCAAGGGCGTGCGGGACACACCGAACGACTCGCACAGGCTCTTTTCGTCGATCCGTTCGCCCGGCGCGAGCCGTACCTCGACGATCATGTCGCGTAAGGTTGCGACGAGCTGTGAGTGCAGCGTCGACCGGTCGATCGCCAAAGTTGAGGAGTCAGATTTCCGGGATGGCATGGGCTGGCCAAGCATTTCGGTTCGAAGCTCCGGCACGTTATCAAGGATTCACTGATAGCAGAATGGTATTTTTCTCAATGCGTTACACCTTCGGAGGGTACCAACATAGCAGATTTTTTATACACAATACAAAATATTTAATTCAATTTTGGAATATTCTGTCATAAGATGCCCGCCAGTTAGCGGTTTGCGTCTGAAGGTTCCTTGCAGGGAGGACCGAAACTACGGGCATCGCCCCGATTTCGAGCAGATGGCTCGTAAGGCCCGGCAAGCCTGATCCGGCTGGCAAGGGCGCCAAGCGGCTAGCGGCATACACCAATCAACCATGACTGAGGAATCGACTGATGAAAGCGAGAAAGGCGATAACGGTTTTAGCGTCGGCGCTTGCATTGGGCATTCTAACCGCCCCCGCATCCGCTCAAACGATGACACTCAAAGTGCTGGGCCAGCCCCATGCGACCGGCCTGATCCAGAAGAACATGGAGCAGCCGTTCTTTGAGAATTTTGCCGAAAGGACAGGGCTCGACATCAAGGCTGACTATCGTCCGATCGATGTCACCGGTCTGAAGTCCGAGGAGACGCTGCGCGTCCTCAAGAACGGTCTTTTCGACATCGTCTCGATCCGCACAGCCCAGGCGGCCCGCGACGAGCCGTTCTTGCTCGGCCAGGATCTGGTTGGGTTGAACCCGGACTACGACATGGCCCGCAGGGTCTACGAGCGCTACAAGGTCTATTTCGACGAACGGCTGCAGGAACGTTTCAACGCCAAGCTCCTGGGCCTCTGGCCGTTCGGCCCGCAGGTGCTGTTCTGCAAGACCCCGATCAGCGGGCTGGAGGACATCAAGGGCAAGAAGGTGCGCGTGTACGACCAGAGCCTGGCCCAGTTCGTCGAAAGCCTGGGCGCCATTCCGGTCGCGATCGGGTTTTCGGAAGCCCAGCAGGCGCTGGCCCGCGGCGTCGTGGAATGCGCCATCACCGGGGCCAGCTCCGCCAACTCGGCCGGCTGGCCCGAGGTCACCGAGTACTTCATGCCGATCGGATTCCAGGTCGGGTTCAACGGCTATGCCATCAATCTCGACACCTGGAACAAGCTGAATGCCGATCAGCAGAAGAAGCTGCAGTCCGCCATCAACGGGCTGAACGCCGACATCTGGATCTACTCGGAAGAGCTGTTCAACGACGCCCTGCGCTGCAATGTCGGCCAGGAGCCCTGTACCACCGTCACCAAGTACAATCTGAAGAACGTCCCGGTGACAGACGCGGACCTCAAGCTGGTATCCGATGCGGTCGCGAAGATCTCGTTCCCGGCCTGGTCCGAAGTCTGTGAGAAGAGCATGCCCGGCTGCGCTGCCAAGTGGAAAGAGATCCTCGGCCCGGTGGTCGGAATGAAATAGGAAAATTCCTCCTTCCTGAGCTTTCGGGCACGGCGCTGACGCCTACGGTGCATGGCGGCGGGCCCGAAAGCGACTTTTCTCGCACCGCGAGGCAACAGCAAGGAATGTCGAATAATGCAGTTGCTCTCGGCCCTTCTCGGACGGATCTTCGGATACATGTGCCTGGCGCTTTCGGTCCTGGTCAGCGCCGAAACGATCATGCGCAAGGCGTTCGACATGTCTATCCAGGGTGCGGACGAACTGGGCGGTTATACGCTCGCCGTGACCTCATCCCTGGCCTTTTCGGTTGCGCTGATCGGGCGCAACCACATGCGGATCGACCTTCTCCACTTCCGCTTGCCGAGGGTCGCCCAAGCGATGCTCAATTGGCTCGCGGTCGTCTCGATCGCGGCTTTCGCAGGGCTGCTGGCCTTTACGGCTTACGACATCGTCGCCGATTCGGTTGCATATCACAGCACGGCCCCGACGCCTTGGGCGACTCCACTCGTTTATCCGCAGGGTCTGTGGTACGCGGGTCTCGCCATATTTGCGCTGGTTGCCGCCATCCTCGCGATTCGCGCCACTGTCGATCTGCTCAGGGGACGCATCGTCGAGCTCAGCCACGCCTTCAGCCCGAAGGCGGCCACCGAAGAACTAAGCGAAGAACTCGCGGCGGCCAAGAGCCGGGTAACTGGACAGATCGGCAAGGCCGCCGAATAGCCGCCAGGGTGCGCCATGGGAATCCTTGAGGTCTTCATCGTCTTCTTCTGCGGTTTGGGCCTGCTACTGATCGGCATGCCCATCGCGGTGGTGATGGTGGGGCTGGGGGTCTTCGGCGGGGTGGTCATGTTCGGCGCGCCGTTCATCAACTCCATCGGCAACGTGGTCTGGGGCGTGCAGAACGAGAACATCCTGACCGCCGTCCCACTGTTCGTCCTGATGGGCGAAATCCTGCTGCGATCTGGCATTGCCGACCGCATGTACGGGGCCCTCTCCATCTGGCTGGGCCGTCTGCCCGGTGGCCTGCTGCACACCAATGTGGGGTGTTGCTCGCTGTTCGCGGCGACGACGGGCTCGTCGCTTGCAACCGCAGCGACCATCGGCACCGTCGCCCTGCCGGCGCTGAACGAACGCGGCTACGCCAAGCCCCATGCACTGGGTTCGTTGGCGGCCGGTGGCACGCTCGGGATCCTGATTCCGCCCAGCATCGCGCTGCTGATCTATGGGAGTCTTACCAACAACTCGATCAGTCAGCTGTTCGTCGCCGGCGTCATTCCGGGCCTGCTGCTGACCGCCCTGTTCATGCTTTACATCGCCGGCGCCCACGCGATCTCTGGCGACGGCAAGCGGGATACGAGGGTTCCCAGCTGGGAGGAACGGTGGCGCTCCCTCGGCGGGCTGGTCCCGCCGCTGGTCATCTTCGTCATCGTCATGGGCAGCATCTATTTCGGCATTGCGACGCCCACCGAATCCGCCGCGCTCGGCGTCATCACCGCGCTCGTCTTCGCAGCCCTGGCGCGCAAGCTGACCTTCGCCATGCTGCACACCGCCTTCCAGCATACGGCCCAGCTCACCGGCATGATCCTGCTGATCATCGTCGGCGCCTTCGTCCTCAACCTGACGCTGAGCCTTCTCGGCGTCGCCCAGCTGATGACGCAGTGGGTGGTGTCGTTCGACCTGTCGCTCACGGCGCTGCTTTTCGCCATGATCGGCTTCTATCTGATCCTCGGCTGTTTCCTCGAGGTGCTGTCGATCCAGGTCGCCACCATCCCGATCGCCTATCCCATCGTCACCGCCGTCGACGGCGATCCCATCTGGTTCGGCATCTTCATCGTGCTGATGAGCGAGATTGCCATGATCACGCCCCCGGTCGGCATGAATCTCTATGTGGTTCAGGGCGTGCGACCCGACGGCGGACCGATATCGGAAGTCATGCGCGGCACGTTGCCGTTCGTCATTATCATGTTGATCTTCACGATGCTGATGATCGCCTTCCCCGAGATCGCGCTGTGGCTGCCCCAACAGATGACGGGGAGATGAATTAATGGCCGGCGGACCGGAGAACCGCGACATGCCGCGGCGCCTGGTGGTCGCCGTCGGCGGCAACGCCATCCACCCAGCCGGCATCAAAGGCACGGGCGAAGAGCAGTTCGTGATCGCGGCCCGTGCGGGACGCTCCCTGTTGCCGCTGCTGGAAATGGACAACGAGTTGATCATCACACACGGCAATGGCCCCGGCATCGGCAAGGTGTTGATGCGCCAGGCTCTGGCCCGTCACCGGGTCGTACCGATGCCGATGGATATCTGTGTCGCCAACAGTCAGGGTGGCATCGCGTATGTCCTTATGCAGGCCTTCGAGAACGCGCTGCGCGAGGTCGGCAATCCGCGCCATGTGGTCTGCCTGCTGACCCAGGTCGAGGTAGACCCGGATGATCCGGCCTTCGCCGATCCCGCCAAACCGGTCGGATATTTCTACTCCGAGGAGGAGGCGAAGGCTCTGGCAGATGAGATGGGCTGGACCATGCGCGAGGATGCCGGCCGCGGCTGGCGCCAGGTTGTCCCCTCGCCGCTGCCCCGACATATCGTCGATATCTCGCTGATAGACGCAGTGGCCCACCGCGGGTCGGTGGTCATCGCCGGCGGTGGCGGCGGCATTCCGGTCGTGCGCCAGCCCAACGGTGTAAGGCGGGGTGTCGAGGCCGTAATCGACAAGGACCGTACTTCGGCGCTGATGGCCAACGTCCTCGGCATAAAGGACATGCTGATCCTGACCGGCGTCAGCAGTGTTGCCATCAACTTCGGCAAGCCGGATCAGCGCGAACTGGGGACCGTCACCGTGTCCGAGATGCGCCGCCATCTAGCGGATGGCCAGTTCCCTGCCGGCAGCATGGGCCCGAAGGTGGAGGCGGCGATCCAGTTCATCGAGGGCGGCGGCCGGCGTGCCGTTATCGCCCATCTCGACGATTGCCTCGCAGCCCTGAAGGGCGAGGCGGGAACCCGAGTGGTGCCCGATGCGCACTAACCACCCATCCTGGACGGAGCCTGGATACGAGGTCATCCACGACGGCGGCCGGGCCGCTCTGCACGCGCCGGTCCTGGATCTTGGACAACCGGCCCACGACCGGCTGGCGCGCAGCCGCCGTTGGATGGCCATCGCTCGATTTCGGCGCTCCGTATACCTGCGCGGTGAGGACCGCGATATTGTGTGTCTCTGCGGCCATTCTCTCGATTCGGGACCGTTGAACGTCCGCTGCGCGCTGCCCGAGGTGGTCGACTGGCGGCACCTCGATTGCGGCGCCGAGCCAACGGGACAGTTCGACGGCGAATCGCTTCGCTTCGGCGACCGGATCCGTCTCCGTCTCGGCCGCGCGCGGATCTGGAAACCTGCGAGCGTCGATGGGCTTTGTCACGGAGCATCGGCGCGGCTCCGGGCGGTTCTGGCGGCGGCCGCGGTCCGCGCACCCGGCGCGGGCCTCGGGACGGTTTTCCGGATGCCGCGATCCCGGCCTGCGACCGACCATTCGCTGGCTTCGGACGGGGTACTCGTGGCCGCCGGCCCGGCCCTTGCGGCGCTGGGGCGGTGGCTCGCATGTGCCGGCATCGGACAGACGGTGCGGGCTCTCCCGCCACCGCGGGAGGCTATCGAGATCGTCGGGCTCGGGCCGGGCCTGACGCCATCGGGCGATGATTATCTAGGCGGTCTGATGATCGGGCTTCGCGCAATCAACAGAGCCGACCTCGCGATCGGTCTTGCGCGGCTCGTCCTGCCCGTCGCCCGCGGCACGACCGCCACCATAAGCTCCGCCCATCTCGCATGTGCCGCGGAAGGATATGGCGGCGCCGCTCTGCACCGGACGCTCGCGGCGATTGCCGGGTCTGAACCGTTGGACACCGGGCCGTGCCTGGACGGGGTCGCGCGGATGGGCGCCACCTCCGGATGGGATGCTCTGGCAGGAGCGATGTTGCCGCTTTGCATTCATCTTGGAGTCCGCCCGCCAGCGCCGGGATCCGGCTACTGATCCGTGGCGTCATCGAACGTTCGCAAGGAGACAAACCGTGCCGATCCGAACCGAGATCTTGCCTTCCTTCTACCAGGACTCTGTGGTCCTGATGCGCGTTGCCGCGCAGGTCAAGAAGGAGCAGGCTGTGCGCGAGGTCGCAGCCTTCATGGGGACCGACACGAACAAGGCCCTACTCGCCCAGACCGGGCTCGCAACATCGCAGAGCGCCAGCGCGACAGCGGAGGATTTGATCCTGACCGTCGACGCGGATACCGAAGAGCGGGCCGCATCCGCACTCGAACGGGTCGCGGAATTGCTGGCGGAGCGCCGCGACGGTGGCCGCAAAGATGCCGCGGTCTTCCCGCATACGCTGGATTCGGCACTTCGCCTCATGCCCGACGCCAATCTTGCGACGATCTCCGTCCCTGGCGAGTTCGTCCGCTTCGAGGCGTTACGGGCGTTGCGGCGCGGCCTTAACGTTTTCGTCTTCAGCGACAACGTGCCGGTTGCCGACGAGGTCGAACTCAAGAGGGAGGCTTTGTCGCGCGGTCTGCTATGCATGGGGCCGGACTGCGGCACCGCCTATCTCAACGGTGCAGGTTTCGGCTTCTACAATGTCACCACGCGCGGCCGCGTTGGCTGCGTGGCCGCGTCCGGCACCGGGCTGCAGGCGGTGGCCTCGCGGCTCGCCCATCTGGGCGAAGGTATCTCCCATGGCATCGGTGTCGGCGGGCGCGACCTTTCGGCCGAGGTGGGCGGCATGATGACGCTTGTTGCGCTTCGGGGTCTGGCCGCGGACCCGGTGACGGAAGCAATCGTCCTGATTTCGAAGCCGCCGCACAAGGACGTGGTGCCCCGACTGTCCGAGGCGCTGAGAGACATCGACAAGCCGGTGGTGATCTGCTGCCTCGGCAGCGACGATGATTTCGGCGGCAGGACCGTCAACGTGCGAACGCTCGATGAGGCAGCCGATGCCGCGGTGGCGCAGCTGCGCGGCGAGACCTGGGCGCCAGCGGCGTTCGGCGATCCGGCGGCGGTCGCGGGCCGGCTCGACACATCCGTCGGTGACGGAGATCTCGCCGGCGCTGCCGTGCTCGGTCTCTATACCGGCGGCACGCTCGCCCATGAGGCGCACCTGCTTCTGACCGAAGCACTGGGCGATGTCGGGTTCAATGGCGACCCGACGGATCGCTCCCGCAAGCACCGTATCATCGATCTCGGTGACGATTCCTATACGGTCGGGCGGCCGCACCCGATGATCGCGCCCGAGATAAGGACCGATCTCATTCGCGGGTTGCCGGCCGACCCCGCCGCCGGGGTACTGATCCTCGATCTGGTCCTCGGCGTCGGCGCCCACGACGACCCTGCGGCGCCCGTCGTCGAGGCGCTCCATGACGTGCAGGCGGCGTACGCTGCCGCGGGGCGCCGGTTGGTGGTGGTGGCGTCGGTGGTCGGTACGCCCGGCGATCCGCAGAACCTTAGTCGCCAGATCGGCCAACTCACCGAGGCGGGCGTGCAGGTGTTTGCGACGAATGCCGAGGCGGCTCGCTTCGCCGCCATGGTCGCCGAGCCGAAACTTGGCAGGGAACCAACAGGAAGCGATCGATGAAACCGCCGATCCCAAAGATCTTCGACGAGCCGCTCAAGGTGGTCAACCTGGGTCTCGCGATGTTCGCAGACAATCTTCGCGCCGAAAACATAGACGTAATTCACGTGGATTGGCGGCCGCCGGCCGGCGGTGATGCCCGCCTGGCAAACATCCTGGCGGCTTTGGAGGATTGAGCCGGCGGCTGCGGTTACGCCGCCACGCCCTTCAGCTCCGCGATCGCTTCGAGCGCCTGCACGAAGCAGCCCATCGGGGCCTCGGTCAGGCCGGCGCCGATCTGGCCGATGCCCGGCTTGCGATGGGCAATTCCCGTGTTGATGACCGGGGTAATGCCGGTTTCCACGACCTTGCGGATATCAATGCCGAATGGCGTGCCGCGGAAATTGAGGTTGGGAATCTGGAAGGTCTCGTGCTCTCCCGCGGTGATTTCATACATCTTCAGCGTGGTCTCCACCGCGAATTCAGGCGTGCCACCGATATATTGGACCACGGCGGGCGCACCGGCCATCGCGAAGGAACCGAGACCGGCCGTCTCGGTGATCGCCGAATCGCCCAGGTCGGGATTGGCGTCTTCCGGACCGTATCCGGGGAAATAGACGCCCTCGATCATCGGTGCCGGGGCCGTGAACCAGCGGTCGCTGGTGCCGCTGACCCGGATGCCGGTTTCGACGCCGTTGCGGGCGATGGCGGTGACGATGGTCGAACCCTCGACCCCATTGGCCGCGTCGAGCATGCCCTTGCATCCCGCCATGACGCTGTTGAGTATGAAGTGTCCGGCACCGTCGATGAACGTGATTGCCTTCTCCACCTCCTTCGCCGGGCCGGTCGCCACCAGATGGGGGGCGAGGGCGACCAGGAGCAGCGAGTTGCTCGCCCGGTTCCGGTTGTGCAGCTCGTCGCCCATTTGCAGGGCCTGGGCGACGATGTTCTTGAGGTCGATGCCGCCGGCGTGGCGGATCGCGTCGCGCAACAGCGGGCCGAGTTCATGGTTCATCCACGCCAACCGGTCGAGCACCGACTGGTCATAGGCGCCGTGCCGCAGAACCTTGCCGATTCCCATATAAAGGGTCGAATAGGTCTCGATGTCGAAGGCCTCGTTCCGCACCACGTGGACCTGCATGGACGGCGTGATGATTCCGGCCATCGGCCCGATCGCCCTGTTGTTGTGGCAGGAGTCGAAGCGAAGCGTGTCGGCCTCGGCCAAGGCGACAGCCTCTTCGGGCGTGCGCGCCCAGCCCTCGAACAGACATGCGCCGATGATGGCGCCACGCATCGGTCCGCACATGCGGCCCCATGGAACCGGCGGGCCAGCATGATAGATGGTCATGTCGTCCATGCCGGGAACCACGTCGCGAGCGAGGCGGATGTCCACCAGCGCAGCCGTGCCCCTCTGGATACGCTTGAGACATTCGTCGTTGGCCGCTCGGACGCTCATGCTGCGCTCCACCTGTCCTTGAAGAAGAGTAATTTGAATTAATAATATTGTATATTTCATTCAATGTCCATGATGACGGCCGCGGGAACCGGCCTGTTGGGCGCATTATCCTTGTTCGATGGGTGACTTCTGCTGGACGCTGGTGCGTTCGCGGTAAGTGATGTAGGCGCCGCTTGCCAAAATGACGGCGCCACCGATCCAGGTCAGCAGGTCCGGAACCTCATTGAAGGCCAAATAGGCAATGGCGGCGATCCAGATCAGGCGGAAGAAATCCATCGGCATGACGACGTGGGTGTCGGCTTCCTTCAGAGCTTGGCTCAAGCAGAGTTGGCCGAGGTTGCCAACAACACCAATCAGGATGAGCCAGCGGAGTTGTTCCAGCGTCGGCCAGGTCCAGACGAACAGCGCCGGGACAAACGCCAGCGGAGCCATCAGCAACGACATGTAGGCGGTGATGGTCACCGCGCTTTCGGTGCGTCCAAGCGAGCGCATGATCAAGACCACGACGGCCCAGCCGAACGCCGCCACCAGGGCCAGCGCGCTCCCCATTCCAATGGACTCGAAGCCCGGCCGGATGATCAGGATGGTACCCGAGAAGGCGACGGCAATCGCCGCCCAGCGCCGCGACCCGACCACCTCACCGAGGATCGGGATGGCGAGCAACGTCGCGAAGACCGGCGTCGTGAAGCCGAGCGCCGTGACCTGCGTCAACGGCGCGACGGCGACGGCATAAAAAAAAGCCATCATGGCGCAGAGGTTGATCGCGGCGCGCAGTGAATACAAACCGAACCGCTCGGTCCGCAACGGCGCCATGCCCGAGCGGATGAACCACGGGACAAGCGTCAGCAAGCCGAACAGGTTGCGAAAAAACACAACCTCAAACGGATGGATGCCGCCATCGGCCACCTCGCGCACCGAAGCGTGCATCGCTGCCACGAAGAATGTGGCGAGAAGCATCCAGCCGATGCCCCGAAGCGGTCTACTCGATTCCATCCCGATGCGGCACGTTCCTGCCCTCATTGTCCCGCAACCGGTTAGAACGCACCCATACAAACGCTGTCAACCGATGAAGGCCGCGTCGGGGCGCAGCGCGCTACCGCGTATCGCAACACGCGACGGCTTTTGCGGGCCCCCGCAGCCGGCGTTGTCTCAAAAGCTCGGCATACTCGACGAGTTGCGGGGTTTTCCTGTTGGCCGGGGAGCGTGGCCCCGGCTGCGCCTCAGATCAACTCGTCCAGGCCGTTCGCCGGGTCGTTCAGGAGCGACGTGCGAAACGCCTCGACCGGCGCCTCGTCCCGCCGCCTGTCGCGCGGGATCGGCACCTCGATTTCGGACGCGACGGGCCCGGCCTGCCGCGGCAGAACCACGATCCGGTCGGCCAGCATGATCGCCTCGCGCAGATCGTGGGTGACGAACAGGACAGTGGTCGGGCGCCCCGACCAGATGTCGAGCAGCAGGATGCGCAGCCGTTGCGCCATCTGCGGGTCGAGCGATACGTAGGGCTCGTCCATCAGGAGGATATCCGGGTCGACAGCGAAACCCCGCGCCAGCGCCACGCGCCGGCTCATCCCCACGGAAAGCCGCTCCGGATAGACGTTGCGCGACTCCCACAACCCGACGGCGCGCAGCAGCTCGCGGGCGCGATCCAGCGCGTCCGGTCCGTCCGGCAGGACCAGCAGGATGTTCTCCAGAACGGTCCGCCAGGGCAGCAGGCGGGGATTCTGGAACACGTAGCCGATGGTGGGCGGCGCCGCGCGGCCGGGCACCGGCATGGCGATCTCGCCGGTGAAATCCCGGTCCAGCCCGGCGACGATGTTGAGCAGCGTCGTCTTGCCACAGCCCGACGGGCCGGTCAGCGCCACGAACTCGCCGGCGGCGGCCGAGAACGCGACGTCCTTGAGCACCAGCCGGGCCCCGGCCCCGCCGACGGCCGGAAATCGTTTCTCGCGGATGCAAATGGTCAGTCCGCCTAGCGCCGCCACCTGTTCACCCGTCTCTCCAGGGGCTGCAGCAGGGCCAGCTCGATCGCCAGCACCACCGCGACGAAGGCGACGGTGTAGGCGAGGATCCCCGCGATGTCGAACAGCGAGAAATACATGTGGAGCTGGAATCCGACGCCGTTGCCGCGGCCGAGCAGCTCGACCACCAGCACGATCTTCCAGATCAGCGCCAGGCCCGAGCGCGTCGAGGCCATCAGGTAGGGCGACAGCTGCGGGAAGACGACATGGCGCAGCCGGCGCCAGCGGCTCATCCGGAACACGCCGGCCATCTCCAGCAAATCGCGGCTCAGCGCGCGCGCCCCTTCGCGCATGGTGACGACGACGTTCGGGATCTTGTTGATCGCCACAGCACCGACCGCCGCCGCCTCGGTCAGGCCGAACCAGACATAGGCGAGGATGATGACCACCAGCGCCGGGATGTTCAGGAACAGCACCAGCCAGCCGTCGAGGAGCCTGTCCGCCGTGCGGCTGCGCCCCATCGCGATGCCGATCGCGCAGCCGATCGCCATCGCCAGGACGAAGCTCGCCGCCACCCGCGCCAGCGTCGCGCCGAGATGGACCAACAGATCGCCCGAGCCGAACTCCTCGGCCAGCTTGGCGGCGACGACGATCGGTCCCGGCAGCACGCTGCTGCCGGTCAGCTCGGCGGCGACCAGCCACAGGACGAAGATCAGCCCGTAGGACGCCACCTGGTACCAGCGCTGCCGCCCCTGCGTCATGCCCCGGCTCAGTACGTCGCGGCGGGCCAGAAGGTTCCGCTCTGCAGCCGGTCGCTCTTGCCGATCAGGTTCCTGCCGCCCAGCTCCGCCAGGATGGCGAACACGGTTTTGCAATCGGCGCGCTCGGCGTCGCCCCAGCGGGCGGGTATGCCGGCGCGATAGCCGTCGCGCAGGGCCGCCAGCGTCCGGTCGTCGCCGGCCTTGGTGGCGGGGCGGAGACGCTCCCACTCGTCATCCGAGGTCTTGAGGATATCCTTGGCCGCCCGCGACGCGGCGACGAAGCCGAGAACGGCGTCCCTGTTCGCCTCGGCCCATGTCTCGCCGAACACGTAGCCGAGCATGGGGACATCGCTGGTCACGCCGAGCCGTGCGAGCGCGTCCTCGACGCCGACGACGCGGCGATAGCCCGCCGCCTCCAGGCGCGCGATGTAATGCCAGAAATTGATCACCGCGTCGATCCGGCCGTCTTCGATCTGCTTGTTGAGCAGCGGCGGCGCGCCGAAGACCTGCTCGGTCGCGCCGGCCAGGTCGAACCCGTACTCCTTCAGCGCGAGGGCGCGCAGCAGCAGCCAGCTCTTGTCGAGCGGCCCGCCGGCGACGCCGATCTTCCGGCCCTTCAGGTCGGCCAGCGACCGGACCGGCGAGTGCTGCGGCACGACGAGCGCGCCGACGGCACGCGAATAGGGAACGAACGTCCAGTCGGCGCCCTCGGCGCGCTGCCGCGTCACCCACAGCCAGTCCGAGACGATCATGTCGACCTCGCCGGCCTGGAGCGCAATCGTGGTCGCCTGGTTGCTGGCCAGCCCGACGACCTGCAGATCGATGCCGTTGGCCTTGTCCAGCGCGTGATGGCGAATGACGTCCAGCTCCCAATTGACCGTCCCGAACTCGAGCACGCCCACCTTGAGCGTCGGGTTCTCGGCGGCGACGGCGGCCGTCGCCGCCAGGAACGACGCACCGACACCCAGTCCCCATAACATGCGGCGCATTTTTCGCCTCTCTATCCGGATTGCGATTTCACCTGCCGGATATCCCGGCAACAAAGCATATCGGCAGAGCCGGAGCGCGGCAATCCGGTTGTCCGCACCGCGCGCCGTCGGGACGCGTCGGCGGGTTCCCTGACGGGCTCCGGCGTCGCCGGGCGGGCCCGCTGACCCTGCACCCGGGCGGGTCGAACCGTCTGGCCCGGGGGTGCGTCACGGCAACGGCGCCCGAAATACGATATTGAACTCCACCCGGAACGGGCGCATCCTCGCCTTCCTGGGCGCTTCGATTGGGAGCGCCGGACATTCAACGAAAATCAGCCAAATTGAAGAGGGAGAAATCGACATGGCGAGCACGATCTCAATCCACCCCGCCATCGACCGCGGGTTCGGACCCGGCGCTCCGGATTTCGCGGGCGGGACTCTGACCTGCCACTGCAGCCAGAACCCGGTTCAGGTGGCGATCAAGGGACAGGTCGCCCACAACCATGCCTGCGGCTGCACGAAGTGCTGGAAGCCGGAGGGGGCGCTGTTCTCGCAGGTCGCGGTGGTGCCGCGCGACAATCTCAGCGTCACGGCGAACGGCGACAAGCTGGCGGTCGTTGATGCGAGCGCGACGATTCAGCGGCATGCCTGCAAGCAGTGCGGGGTGCATATGTACGGCCGCATCGAGAACACCGGCCATCCCTTCTACGGGCTGGACTTCGTCCATACGGAACTGTCCAGCGAGGACGGCTGGGCCGGGCCCGAGTTCGCGGCGTTCGTCTCGTCGATCATCGAGTCCGGGACCAGGCCGGAGCAGATGGGCGCGATCAGGGCAAGGTTGAAGGAGTTGGGGCTGGAGCCCTACGACTGCCTGTCGCCGCCGCTGATGGATGCGATCGCCACCCATACCGCCAAGGCGTCCGGGGTCCTGAGGAACTGAACCGCCGGCTCCGCCGGACCGGGGTTCGGACGACACCGGCGGCCTGGCCGGAGGGGCCGGTCGGGATACTGTCCGACCCGCCGGGACTCGCCTGAAGGCGCTGCGATGCGCATGGCGACGATGAGGCGACCGCATGGCTCGGTACGCGAACGCGTGTAAGAACCCGGCGTGCGCATGCCGGGGGCCGCCCGTCACGAGCGTGCGGCCGCCGCTCACTCGTCGCAGTCGATCGTTATCCGGGGGAACCGTGTGTAGCCGGGCGGCGGTCCGCTGGGCCGGTTTGCCCGCAGCCATTGCCGCTGCAGCGCGTAGGCCTGGTCCTCCCGCTCGAGCCATCGCCGGCAGGTGGGCAGCTGGCCGAAGGCGCCGGCCCGCTCCTGCACGTAATGAACGATCTCGTGCACCAGGATGCTGCGGTCCCACACACTGTCGATGGGGTCGAGCCGGTCGTCGAGGTAGATCGTCGAGCCACCGGGGTACCATCCGCGTATGTCGCACCTGCCCTCGCATGCCATCTGTTCGAGCTGGAGGTGTGGGACGAACTCGACGCGCGGCGCCTCTGCGGGTCCCGGATACCCGGTAAGGACCTGCACCGCGTACAGCAGTTCCGCGATCAGTCTGGTGAGAACCGTTGAATTCACCTATCTCTCTTCCCGCACGATGTCGGCCGGTCGCCGCGATCGGGCGGCGCCACTCCGAGCCGGGGCATCTTGACACAGAAGTATTGCGGCGACCAAAAATGTACAGCGGTCGCAACGACGACATTGCATGAGCCGAGGGAGGCGCGTGTGCGTATCGGGTTCGCCATCGGGATGCTGGGCGTGTTGCTTCCGGTCTGTGTGCCGGCGGCTGGCGCGGCGGGCGACGATCCGCAGGCCGACTATTCCGATGCGCAGACCGCCCTGTTTCGGACGCCGCATCTCGACAACGTCACGCAACCCACGGCCCTCGAATACGAGTACCGCCGGCAGGCCGGGCCGGACGACTCCTTCGTCGACACGGTGACGATGACGGTGACGGGTATCGCGTCCGACGGCGGAAAGACGGTCACGTTCGAGTATCTGACCGGTGCGAACAACCGCCCGTTCGGCGGCGTCACGGATTTCCGCGGCAACCCCCTGATCATGGTCTTTTTGGAGGACGATCTGCGCCGCATGAGCGCGGATCTCGGCGGTGGCGGGGTCTACATGCGCAACCGGATCCGGCATGCGTTCTACGATCGCGGGCAGATGCAACCTGTGACCTTCGACCTGGACGGCCGGACGCTGGAAGGAATGGCGGTCACCATAGCGCCGTTCGTCGGGGACAAGAACCGGGAGCATCTCGGCGACTATGAGCGCAAGGTCTACGAGTTCGTGGTATCGCCCGCGGTCCCCGGCGGCATATTCCGCATGCGCAGCACGGTGCCCTCGCCATCGCCGCCGGGACTCCCGCTGGTCGAGGATTCGTTGACCTACCGGGGGAGCGGTGCATATCCATACGGGACCGGGGACGAATAACCGAGAACATACGGCAATGGTCGGAACTCGAAATAGAAGAAGGCTGGCACTGAGACGGCGATTTCGCGGTGCGGCGCTGTTGGCCACCATGGCCCTGACTCTGCTGGCCGGCACGCGCACCGCCGGCGCCGGGTCGGAAAACGATTTCCCGACGGCGGCACGGGCCGACTACGTGTTCGCCTGCATGGCGAGCAATGGCCAGACGCAGGAGATGCTGCACAGGTGCTCGTGCAGCATCGATGCGATCGCCGAGATGATGCGCTACGACCAGTACGTCCAGGCGGAGACGATCATCCGCATGCGGGCGCTGCCGGGCGAGAAGACCGCGGCCATGAGGGACACGCCGTGGACGCAGGACGTCGTCGACCTGCTGCGCCGCTCCCAGGCCGAAGCCGAGCTGAGGTGCTTCTGACACCGGACATCATGCCGTGGGGGGTGAAATGGGGTCGCCTGAGGGAGAAACGGTGCGACCGCCCACTCGCTCGCCGGTCAGGTGTCCGACTGCGGCGTCACCGGCCATGCGCCGGTGAACACATTGCCCTCCGTATCGATCACTTCCGCAGTGATGTCGCCGGCGCTTTGCGGCACGAAGTAGAAGTGAACGCTCGGGTTCTCGCTCAGTGAGATATCCCCTTCTACAGCCAGAATCGGCCGTCCGTCATACATCACCTTGATCGATTGCACATAATGCGCCGGGATGTAATGCCGGGTAAGCTGGTCCATTTGCAGGCCGGAATAATTCGGATGGCTGACGAGTATTTGCGCCTTTACAGGCGCCCCCGCAATGGGCCTCTCTTCGAGGCGCAGCTTGAGCTGTCCCATCCGCGCCAGCGCCGTATCCTGGTCCTTCATCGCCGGAGCGGAACAACCCCCGGCCGCCTTCACGAACCGACTGGCGTGATAGAGCGTGCCGTCGCTGGTTTCGGCGACAGCGCGCACGTCGGTGTATGCATCAACGCGGATCCGCGTGGAAATCGTTGCCAGCCCGTTGTCCGGACTCATATTGAAGACCCCCGCCACCGGCACGGGATTCCTGTCGACAATCAACGTGATCGTCTTGATGTAACGTTCCGGTGCCTGCGGAATCAGGGCCCGGACCGTCACCGGCACGATAGCCGCGTCCTGGGCCCGTTTCGGTGCCTCAAGTTCGAGGACTCCGGCGCCGTCTAAGATCTCACGATCGCCGAAGAGGATCTCCTTGAGCCCGGGCCTCTGTCCATCGGTCGTACTCTCAGCCAGGGCGGAATCGGAAAATGATACGCCCAGCAGGAACAGCACTGGCATCATCAGATGGGATGCACGGACTTCCATGATCATTCTCCTTGCGATCGCTGGAATGGGCCGGAACTCGTCACCTCGCTCCACGGAGCGCAAATTATCGGCTGCGCGGCGAATTCCGTCAATCCGACGTTATTCCCATTCTAATTCGGTGAAGGCGGTAACCACATTGCGAGCGTTATAGTCCTCAAACAGGGCCCATTTTTCCGCCTCTGAGCGGCCGACGCTTGCGACAGCATGCTCGATCGGTTCCCCCCGGGCAATGATTATCCGGATTTCCGTGAGCAGCTTCCGCAGGTAGCCGTCTTGGGCGTCGAATGCGGCCAGGGCATCCGGTGGCGGGTGGCCGTGGCCGGGCACGACATGCGCGGCACCGGCGGCCCGCAACCTCGCGGTTCCCTCGAGCCATCCTTTGAGGCTCCCATCGACGACGGGAATACGCTCGACGAACAGCAGGTCGCCGGTCCAGAGTGTTCCGGTCGCCGCGTCAAAGACCGTCAGGTCATTGTCAGTGTGTGCGGCGGGGTGGGCGACGAGATTTAATTCGCGACCACCGAGATCGATCGTTACTTCGGTATCGACGATTCGTGTCGGCGGTATGATGCGCGTACCCGCCGCCGCCGCACCCAGGGACTCGCGCAGGCGTTCAAGGTAATACTCGCCGCGTGCGACCAAAGCCCGTTGCAGGTTCCTGTGGCCGATGAATTCCGGCTCATCCCCGGCAAAAGCAGCGTTGCCCATCACATGGTCCGGATGAACATGCGTATTGATAACAAAACGAATCGGGAGCTGCGTCACCGCGCGAACGGCCTCCCGCAAGCGCGCGCCGGCGCGCGCGCTGCCGCCGGTGTCGACAACCGCGACCGACTCGCCACCGACGATAAACCCCATATTTCCGATTGCCCCAAGATTATGCGGCGTCGCCTCCTCATGGTGACCAACATAAACATAGACCCCGGGTGCTATGGTTCTTACCGGGATCGGAACGGCGCTGGTCGCGCCTGCCGACGCGGCCATCCCATCTGCCGCAATCCATAGCGTGATCCCCATGACCCAGCCCAGCAGCGTGAACGACCGCAGCGTCATCTCATCCTACTCGGCTGGCGATTCACGTGGTCTTTGCACCGGAAGGGGGAGCGGGCGGAAGCGAACATATCGGGTCATGCGCTAGTCGAAGATCGCAGCCCCACGATTCAACGCGGTGTCGAGGCCTATGATGGTCTCGCGTCCCCTGATGCCAGGGAATTTGGCGCTTTGGATATCGGTCTGGGTGAAGTTCGCGTCGGTCAGATCCGCCGCCGAAAAATTCGCGCCGCCGGCGTCGCTGCGCAGGAGATTGGCCCGCCGCAGGCTTGCGCCCGAGAAATCCGCGAATTCCAGCATGCCGCGAGACAAATCGGCGCCATCCAGGTTCGCACCTATCAGCGAGGCCTTTCGCAGAGATACCCGCATTAGCCCCATGGGCTGGTTGCGCATGTCCGCGCCCATTCGCGCAGCGGTCAGATTTGCACCGTCCAGTTTGGCGTATTCGAGATTGCAGACCAACAGGGCGCCAGAGAGGTCGCTACCGCGCAGATCAGCCTGCGCGAATACCGTGGCAAATGCGCTGACGTTTCGTAGCTTCGCGTCTTGCAAGTCTGCGCCCCGCAAGATCGCCGTATCCAGATTACTATCCGAAAGGTCCGCCGCTGAAAGATCGGCGCCCTTCAGATTGGCGCCACGAAGGTTCACCCGTCGCAGGTCCATCCCGGATAGGTTCAAACCCGAAAGATCCCGCTCCGACAGGTCTGCCGGCTCCCCGGCCGCGGCGCGCAGGACCGCCAACACGTCTTCCCTCGTCATCTCCGCCGCCGCAGCGGGCCAGGCGGCGGCCCCGATGAGCAACAACGTGGCGACCATCGCCGTCGGTCGGATTGTGCGGGCCAGAGCGGCAAATCCGCAGGCGGTTCTGCGGGTCCGCTGGGCTCCGTAACAGATATGCGCGATCCAGCCCAATATTATATTGCCTTTCCGGTATCGGTCCGCATGCATGCGCGCCACACGCAACCGTGCCGACACCCATGCGAACGCTCCAGTTCCAGCGGTTATCCGATCGATGGTGCCGGCGAGGACAGCGTGGCAACGGTAGACGGAGGACCGCCGGGCAGCGAACTGTAGCACGGTTTCCAGACGTGAGCCACAAAGCCGGATCAACCGGCTTGCCGCGGAATTCCGGCCCAGGATTTCAATCTCAGGGGCGAGCGCAGTGGCGCCGACGCTAAAAATACAGCCTAATCGATGTATTTCCTTAAAGGCGAACTTTGCTGGGCGACCCAAAGCACTTATCCCAAAGGCATAGACGCAATTGCAGTAATGCACAGTGGGCTGAGGTCATTCATTCATTTGCCCTTGCGCGGTTTCAGGATATGCGCTTTAGTAAATTTCGTGACGTTTCGCGAGCCGCCGGCGTCGACATGATTACGACTGCGTCATGTCAGAAATGAACCGGCAACGAAACACAACAGATCGCTGTCGTCCGTCAAGCGCCTCCATGCGTATCCGTACTTCGCAATCGGGCGTTGATAATGAGAAGACGGCAGTTGGGTTGGGTCAATTAGCTGGACACATAGACCGGGCGGCCGGAAGGAAGCAAACGCAGTCCTGCTTCATGTTCCGGAAGGTCTCGGCCAAGAAGCTTCCATGCTGGGAGGTATAACTCATGGACTCGAAAATTCGCAGGATGCTATCGACACTCGTGGTAGCAGCCATGGTTCCGGGCGCAGCCATGGCAAACAGCGAGTTGATCAAGTTGTCGAAGGACGCCGCCAACTGGGCGATGCCGACCGGCGACTATGCCAACACGCGTTACAGCGCGCTGAATCAGATCAATGCCAACAACGCGAAAAACTTGCAGGTCGCCTGGACGTTCTCGACCGGTGTCCTGCGGGGCCACGAGGGCGGCCCCCTGGTGATCGGCGACGTGATGTATATCCATACGCCGTTCCCGAACGTGGTGTTCGCGCTGGACCTGAAGGATCAAGGCAGGATCATCTGGCGGTATGAGCCGAAGCAGGATCCGGACGTCATCCCGGTGATGTGCTGCGATACCGTCAATCGCGGGGTCGCGTATGGCGACGGCAAGATCTTCCTGTATCAGGCGGATGCGACCCTCGTCGCCCTCGACGCCAAGAGCGGCAAGCCCGTCTGGTCCGCCTCGAACGACGACCCGAAGAAGGGTGCAACCGGCACCAGCGCGCCGATGGTCGTCAAGGACAAAGTGCTGGTCGGCATTTCGGGCGGCGAGTTCGGCGTGCGTGGGCACCTCACCGCTTACGACGTCAAGACCGGCAAACGGGTCTGGCGCGGTTACTCGATGGGGCCGGATTCCGACACCCTGATCGATCCGGCAAAGACGACCCATCTCGGCAAGCCCGTCGGCAAGGATTCCGGCACCAACACCTGGGAGGGCGACCAGTGGAAGATCGGCGGCGGCACGACCTGGGGCTGGTACTCGTATGACCCTGAAACGAACCTGGTCTATTACGGATCGGGCAATCCGAGCACGTGGAACCCGGTGCAGCGTCCCGGCGACAATCGCTGGTCGATGACCATCTTCGCGCGCGACGCCGACACCGGCGTGGCCAAGTGGGTCTATCAGATGACGCCCCACGACGAATGGGACTACGACGGCGTCAACGAGATGATCCTGGCCGACATTCCGGTAGGGGGTCAGACCCGCAAGGCGCTCGTCCACTTCGACCGCAACGGTTTCGGCTACACGTTGGACCGCGTGACGGGTGAGCTGCTGGTGGCCGAGAAATTCGACCCGGTGGTCAACTGGGCGACCCAGCAGCCGGCGGCCTTCTCGCCGCGCACCGGGCTGTTCTACGTCCCGACCAACCACGTCTGCATGGACTATGAGCCGTTCCGCGTGTCGTACACGGCGGGCCAGCCCTATGTCGGCGCGACGCTGAGCATGTATCCGCCGCCAGGCGAGAGCCATCTCGGCAATTTCATTGCCTGGGACGCCGGCCAGGGCAAGATCGTGTGGTCCAACAAGGAGCCGTTCTCGGTGTGGAGCGGCGCCCTGGCGACGGCCGGCGACGTCGTCTTCTACGGTACCCTCGAGGGTTACCTGAAGGCGGTCGATGCCAAGTCGGGCAAGGAGCTGTTCAAGTTCAAGACCCCGTCCGGCATCATCGGCAACATCAAACCCCGGCAGCACGGCGGCAAACAGTATATCGGCGTGCTCTCGGGCATCGGCGGCTGGGCCGGAATCGGACTGGCGGCTGGCCTGATCAGGGAAGATGTGGCCGCTGGCTGGCACGGCGCGGTCCATCCTGGCCGTGATACGGGCACCGGTGTGGACACCGCGGGTCTGGGTGCTGTCGGTGCATACAAGAGCCTCAGCAACTACACGCAGCTCGGTGGCGTCCTGACCGTGTTCACGTTGCCGAACTGATCGTCTTTTCGACGAGATAAACGCATACAGCCCGGCACCCTGATCGTGTTTCATGGTGCCGGGCATCTGCTCTTGGCACGGCGGGAAGGCAACGGCTGCGACGAGACCCGCGCGGCCGTGCTCTGAGGAGCCCCGGCGGCGCTGTGCAACAAACGCCTCACCGGCAAACCTGCAAACCTTCACGATCAATGGAGCCCCGATTGATGATGCGACCCGCGCTGCAGTGGAGCGGAATCTGTGTCGGCCTTGTCCTGGCGGCCGCCATGCACCTGACAGCCGGGACTGTGGCTTCCGCGCAGGAAGAAAAACCCTACACGGTCACGAATGGAGTGGTCGATTGGTACACGTTCAGCGGCTATCGCCGGTATCATTCCGCATGTCATGTCTGCCATGGTCCGGACGGGATGGGCAGCACGTTTGCGCCGGCGCTGGCGGAGTCGCTCAAGACCATGCCCTACGACCAGTACCTGGAGATCGTCGTCAACGGCAAGCAGCAGACCGGTGCGACCGGACAGCGGGTGATGCCGGCCTTTGGCATCGACAAGAACGTCATGTGCTTCGTCGACGACATCTACGCGTATCTGAAGGCGCGCGCTGACGGTGCGATCGGGCGCGGGCGTCCGGACAAGGAGCCGAAACCGCAGGAAGCGGCCGAGCGCGACGACGCCTGCATGGGAAGCTGAGCGGCCGGCACCGTGCCTGCGCCCTTCCGCAGGTGCCGGGCGAAATCCAGGAAGTCGGCGGCCGATGGCGCTGGCAGGCGGGAGGATCCCGGGTGAGATGAATGTCATCATGAGATGTGTTGGCGTCGGACATCGGA
Organism: uncultured Flavobacteriales bacterium; assembly: GCA_964347475.1. Lineage (GTDB taxonomy): Bacteria > Pseudomonadota > Alphaproteobacteria > UBA8366 > JADFVY01. Next base: position 44,159 of record CAYFYY010000005.1, on the reverse strand, counting down.
CGCACCACCGGAGCTCCGCGATGCGGGTCTCTCTCATTGCCTGCGCGGTGCTGTTGGTGGCCCTGCCGTCCGCCGGCTTGGCCCAGACATCCGAAGCCGTCGACCGGGCGGCCCTGCGCGTCTGCTCGGACCCGAACAACCTGCCCTTCTCGAACGAGGCCGGGGACGGGTTCGAGAACAAGATCGCCGAACTGTTCGCGGCCGAGCTGGGCGTGCCGGTCCGCTACACCTGGTATCCGAATACCGTCGGCTTCATCCGCAATACGTTGCGGCTGCGCAAGTGCGATCTCGTGCTGGCGGCGCCGACGGCGAGCGAGCTGCTGCAGAACTCCAATCCCTACTACCGGTCCACCTATGCGCTGGTCTTCGCGAAGGACTCCGGAATCCGGGCCAGCTCGCTCGGCGACCCGGTCATGAAGTCGCTGCGGATCGGGGTGGTGGCCGGCACGCCGGGCGCCTCGCTGATCGCCAAATACGGGCTGTTCGAGCAGATGCGGCCGTACCAGCTGATGGTCGACACCCGTTTCGAATCGGCGACCTCGAAGATGGCCGACGACATCGCCGCGGGTGAGCTCGACGTCGGCATCCTGTGGGGGCCCATCGCGGGATATCATGCCAAGAAACACAATCCAAAGTTGATCATGGTGCCGCTCGATCCCAAGGTCGAGACGGGGGTGCGGATCGATTTCCGGATCCACATGGGGCTGCGCTACAACGAGCCCGAGTGGAAGCACCAGCTGAACGACCTGATCCGCAACAACCAGGGCCGGATCAACGAGATCCTGACCGAGTACGGCGTGCCCCTGCTGGACAGCCAGGGCAACCTGATGAACCCTGCGAACTAGGGATCTGCCGGCGCCTCATAGGGTGTCTCCAATCGTACACGATGGGGGCCGGCGGCGGCGACACGGGCGCGCGCGAAGGAGGCCCGCATGGGACGATATCTGCGCGTTGCGCTGCTGCTGGCCGGCGTCCTTTGGCCGGCCGCTTCCGGCGTCGCGGACCAACCCGCGCCGGTCCCGGAACCGGACGGCTACCGGCTGGACGACTTCCGTGCGCCGGTGCCGGCAACGCTTGAGGGCGCGACCGTCGTCACCACCCAAGCGCTCCGGCGCATGCTGGAACGCGGCGACGACGTCATCCTCATCGATGTTCTGCCGGCGCCGCGCAAGCCGCCCAATCTGCGGCCGGAGGCGATCTGGCTGCCGGCGACGCGCCGCAATATTCCCGGCAGCGTCTGGCTGCCGAACACCGGGTACGGCATCCTTCCGGTCGAGGAAGAGGACTACCTGCGCCGCACCCTTTTGCGCGTGACCGGCGGCGATGCGCGGCGACCGCTGGTGTTCTATTGCCTTTCCGACTGCTGGATGTCCTGGAACGCCGCCAAACGTGCGGTATCCTGGGGTTACGCCAACGTCCACTGGTACCCGGACGGGACCGACGGCTGGGCCGATGCGGGATTGCCGCTGGAGGAAAGCGTCCCGATGCCCGCAACGGCCGAATGACGCAAGCCGCAGCCTCGCCGGTCAGTCGAGGACGTTCTGAACGGTACGGCCCAGGACGAAAACCCGTTGCTCGAGCAGGACCGGCGTTTCGCAGAGATAGGCGAGCGATCGCTCGCGCTCCTCGTAGATCCGGCTGTCCCAAAGATTGCGCTCGCTGAGCTCGAGGCGCCGCGCCTCCTGTTCGGGCGACCCGCCGTCGCGGGGCAGGGCGTCGAGTTCCGCCAGCGTCGACTCGATCCGTGCCGCCAGCGCCTGTTGCCGCCGCGCATAGCGCTTGATCCCGTCGATGACCGAGGATCTTTCGCCGTTGATGGTATCGAGGATCCCGGCGAACAGCATCGTCAGGCGGCGGTCCTTGTCGGCGCCCTGCGCATCGGCGAAACCTTCGATGCGGGCCTCCGCCTCTTCCAGCGGCAGTGCGCGATTGCTCAACTCGCCGGCGAGCGTCGCAATATCGGGATCGGACCGCCAGTCCGGTACGTCGTCCAGCGCTGGCCCGGCCCATACCATGCCGGCGGACACAAGCGGGACAAGCCGCTGAATGCAGGGCCAGTCGGACTTCGTCTCAGACGCCGGCAAGGATTCGCCGCTGAGCAGAACGACGATTGCCGCGAGAACGAGCCTGCGGATGCCCCTGCCGACGGCCAGTCGCGAACGGACGATCATTTTGCGTGCCGCACTGTCATTCACACCTGACTCCCGTTCACTGGATACGTTCGCATACCCGCGATCCAATGCATTCGGCAGTTCGACCGACCGGGTGCCGCATCACGGCGCGACCACCACTCCCCACGGGAACCGCCCGACCGTGACGGATTTCCGGACACGCAGCTTCTCGACATCGATCACCGAAATATCGTTGCTCACACCGTTCGTCGTAAAAAGCCTTTTTTCATCCGGCGTGAAGGCCATCTGCCAGACCCGCTGTCCTACCAAAAGATACTTGGTCACTTCATAGCTCTGCTGGTCGATGACCGCGACCCTGTTGGCCGGGCCGAGCGCTACGAACGCAAGCTTGCCGTCGCCCGTCAGGCGGACGCCGACTGGCTGGATGGCCTCCTGCTGCACGCCAGGGATAGCGAACGAAATCTTGTGGACGATTTCGCGGGTCCGGGTGTCGATCACGCTGACCGTACCGCCGATCTCGGACGACACCCAGACGAGACTGCCGTCCTTGTTAAACTCGGCGATGCGCGGGCGGCTGTCGACGAGGACATTGTCGAAGATCTCGAACGTGGTCGTGTCGATGAAATGCGCCATGTTCGTGGTCTCGGACGTGTTGACCAGAACCTTGCCGTCCGGGCTGATCCCCATCCCCTCGGGCTCGACGCCGACGGGTATCTCCGCCACCAAGGTGCCTGCCGCCACATCGATCACCGTGACCATGTTGTCGTCCTCGTTCGCAACGTACAGCAGACGACCGTCCGGGCTGAGGGTGAAGGTCTCCGGGTCCGGGCCGGACGGCAGCGTGCCGACGATCTCGAGCGTCTTGAGGTCGAGGACCTCGATATGGTCGTCGTCGCTGGTGCAGATGTACAGCTTGGTGTAGTCACGGCTGAGGATGATGCCGCGCGGCCGCTGTCCGACCGGAACCGTCCGGAGGATCTCGTAGGTCTGCCCATCGATGACGCTGATACTGTTGTCCTTCTCGTTCGAGACATAGACGGTCAGCGCGCCGGCAACGCCGGAATACAGGCCGACGAACGCTGCCGCAAACACGGCCAGCACCTTTGCTCCCATTTCCGTCCTCCTCGTTATGCGCCGTCGGGCCGCACGCACCCCTCCTGACGTTGGCACGGCGTGCCGCGATCGTTCAGTTCGATTTGCATTTGCTTTCCGGCCGGTCCAGACCCAGCGTATCGAGCTCCGAGACCTGGTGCAGATAGCCCGTCTGTGGCGACACGCTGACGAGCGACCTGTCCGCCGCCAGGAGAATTGGCTGGCGCAGCTGGCCGTTCCAGTCGCGATAGGTCAGCCGCTGTCCCTTGAAGGCAGCCAGCTCGAACTCGTCGCTGCGGATATAGGCGGCGATCGTCGACGGGTCAGTCGACCGGGTTCGCGTGGCTGCCTCACCGATCGTGCGAACCGCCATCCAGACTGTGTAGTCCACCGGCGCCATCCATCGCCCGTAACTCTCCCGGAACCGGTTCTGAAGCTGCACCGAGCCCCACTGCTCATGCGTCCGGTGCCAAACTGTGGGAACGAGGCCCTGCGTACCGGCCACCAGACGCGGATCCCAGGTGCGATACATCAGGTACTCGCCGAACTCGCCCACCTCGTCGGCGACGATGAGGACATGGTAATCGACGCCCTGCGTGAATACGGGCACCTCGGACTGTGCCGTCCGGCGCGCATCCGGCCCATAGTCCCAGTTCTTCTCCGCTACGATCCTTGCGCCGAATTTCTTGGCCGACCGTCTTATGGCGTCGGCGAACAGCCGGTCCTCCTCGCGGCGGCCGACCACCAGGAACCATCGGCTCCACCGTTTCCAGCTCAGGTATTGCGCCAGCGCGTCCGTATGCATCGCCCGGCTGGGAATCGTGTGCAGCACGTTGGCCCGGCAATCATTATCGCGCAGCCGGTCGTCCGCCGCGCCGGCGTTGAAGATCAGGACGTCCCGGGCGTCGGCCTGGTCGGCGACCGATAACAAGGCATCTGCAGCAAGGTCCGTTACGATGAAGCGGAACCCCCCGGCGGCCAGATTCTTGAACTGGGCGACCGGATCCGCGGCGGCTGGTACGACAATCTCTTTCAGTTCAAAGCGCTGCTTCATGAACCGACCGGTCGTGTTGTTGTCCGCAATCGCGAGACGGCCACCGAAGACGCCGATATCGTCGGGTATGTCGTCGAGGTTGGACAGTGCCGGCGGCCGCTTTGCCAACTGCTTCAGGAACGCAATCCGGATCAGCGCCGCGTCATCCGATTGAGCCACGGCCCCGGTGCATAGCGGAAGCAAAAGAATCGCAGCGACCAACAGGCGATTGGCCGGCGCGGCCAGAACCATACCATCCTCCCTGTTCGGGGCCGATAGAGCGGCGCCCCTTACCTCTTTGGGGCGAATCCGTTTCTGCCCCCCGAGGTATCATTATTGCCCAAGCCAGTCCTTTATTGGTATCGGGTAACGACGGCACAAATCAAGGTATTGCCGTCACCGCCCGAGAAGGCCCGGTTAATCCAACTGGGTTGCAATGCGAATTGTGGGCGGGACGGCGTTCCTGAAGTGAAATGGGATCGGGAGGAACAAATGCGATGACGTGCAGGGAGCCTGGGATTCGACGTGTACTGCGGAGAGGCCGGCGCGGATTCGTTGCTTCGGTCGCCGGGCTTGCGCTGGGCTTCGCCGTCTCGACTGCTCCGCGAGCGGAAGAGCCGAGGACCGCCGCGGTCTTCGATTTTGAACTGATCGATACCAGCCTGGAAGGTGCAATGCGCGGCTCTCAGGCCGCCGAACAGGCGCGCCTGCTCCTGGTCAGCGAACGCTTGCGCGAGCTGCTGGCGCAATCCGGCCGGTACGCGCTGATCGATGTCGCGCCGGCAGCGGCGGCGGTCGAGGCCGCCGGCAGCCTGCACGGCTGCAACGGATGCGAGTCGGATATCGCTCACGAGCTGGGTGCGGAACTCGCAGTCCGCGGCGTCGTCCAGAAAGTAAGCAATCTGATCCTGAATATGACGGTCTATGTGACCGAGGCGGGAACCGCCCGGCATGTCGCCGGCGCCAGTGTCGATATTCGCGGCAATACGGACGAGTCCTGGCTGCGCGGCGTGTCCTACCTCGTCAGGAACCGCCTGATGGCGGGTCCTGGTTCGAATTAGGCTGGCGCTCACAAGTTGGGGAACGGACAGGGAATCCGGTTGCGGGATGCGCCACCAGCTTTCGAAATCGAATGTTGAACTCCGCCCCGAACAGGCGCATCCTCGCACTATCGGGCGAATTCTGGGCGGCGCGTCGCATCAGGAATGACGGGTCAAATCCCGTGACGATGCTGCCGAACGAAAATCAACTGCGGAACAGGGGGTCAAATCATGGATACGCGAGCAGCGGTCGCCTTCAAGGCGGGCGATCCTCTTTCGATCGAAACCGTCCGTCTGGACGGACCAAAGGCCGGTGAGGTGCTGGTCGAGATCAAGGCCACCGGCATCTGCCATACCGACGAATTTACCCGTTCAGGCGCCGATCCGGAGGGTGCCTTTCCGGCGATTCTCGGCCATGAGGGCGCGGGCGTCGTGGTCGATGTTGGACCGGGTGTGACGTCGTTGGCGAAGCGCGACCACGTCATCCCGCTCTACACGCGGGAATGCCGGCAATGCGAGTATTGCACGTCCGGGCGGACCAATCTCTGCCAGGCGATCCGCGAAACGCAGGGTCGCGGCGTGATGCCCGACGGCACGAGCCGCTTTTCGCTCGGTGGCGAACCGGTGCTGCATTACATGGGCACATCGACCTTTTCGAACTACACGGTACTGCCTGAAATCGCGGTCGCCAAGGTGCGTGAGGACGCGCCGTTCGACAAGATCTGCTATATCGGCTGCGGCGTAACGACGGGCATCGGCGCGGTCATCAACACCGCCAAGGTCCGGCCCGGCGACAACGTTGTCGTATTCGGACTCGGCGGGATCGGCCTGAACGTCATCCAGGGCGCTCGGCTGGTCGGCGCGGACATGATCGTCGGCGTCGACATCAACCCGGCGCGCAAGGCACTGGGCGAGAAGTTCGGCATGACTCATTTCGTCAACCCGAAGGAAGTCCAGGGGGACCTCGTCCCCTATCTCGTCCACCTGACGAAGGGCGGTGCCGACCACAGCTTCGAATGCATCGGCAATGTTACGACCATGCGCCAGGCGCTGGAATGCTGCCACAAGGGCTGGGGCGAGAGCACGATCATCGGCGTCGCCGGCGCCGGCCAGGAAATCTCGACGCGGCCGTTCCAGCTGGTCACCGGGCGGGTCTGGCGCGGCACCGCATTCGGGGGCGCGAGAGGCCGCACCGACGTGCCGAAGATCGTTGACTGGTACATGGAGGGCAAGATCAATATCGATGATCTGATCACCCACACCATGCCGCTTGACAAGATAAACGATGCCTTCGACCTGATGCATGAAGGCAAGTCGATACGCAGCGTGGTCGTCTATTGAACCACATCGCGCCATGAATCTGGAGATTGTCTTCGAGGCCCGGTGTTTCGGCGGCACCCAAGGCGTTTACCGCCACTCCGCCGAAACCACCGGGTGCGCCATGAACGTTTCCGTCTACCGGCCGCCGCAAGCCGAAACCGGGCGGGTGCCGGTCCTCTACTGGTTGTCCGGCCTGACCTGCACGGAAGAGAACTTCACGGTCAAGGCGGGGGCGCAGCGCTACGCCGCAGAACACGGGGTCATGCTGGTCGCGCCGGACACCAGTCCGCGCGGTGTCAACCTGCCGGGTGAGGACGAGTCGTACGATTTCGGCAGCGGCGCCGGCTTCTACGTGGACGCGACCGAGGCGCCCTGGTCGGCCCATTACCGGATGTACAGCTACGTCACGGACGAGTTGCCGAGTCTGGTCCTCGACAGCTTTCCCGGTGACGAGATGCGCCAGGCTGTGTTCGGCCACTCCATGGGCGGCCATGGCGCGCTCGTCTGCGCCCTGCGCAACCCGGACCTCTATCGGTCGGTATCGGCCTTCGCGCCGATCGTCGCGCCGACGCGCGTGCCGTGGGGCGAGAAGGCGTTCTCCGGCTATCTCGGCGCGGAGCATACGAGCTGGCGGAAATATGATGCGTGCGAGCTGATCCGGGACGGCGCACGAGCGCCCGAGATCCTGGTCGATCAGGGTACGGCGGATGGTTTCCTGGAAGAGCAGCTGAGGCCCGAGCTGTTACGCGAGGCCTGCGAAGCCGCCGGTCAGCCCCTGAACCTGCGCATGCAAGAGGGCTACGACCACAGCTATTACTTCATCGCAAGCTTCATCGGCGACCATATCGCCCACCACGCCAGGGTATTGAGCGCCTAGAGCTCCGTTCGACAATAACGAGCCCGGCTGACTGGCTGCGTTTCGCGTTTAGGCGAAGGAAATAGGTTTAACCAAGACTGGCAAAGCCGCCGGGTTCGTCGGCGTTGACTGCGACCGCTTCCGGCAGGGCCCGGGGGCCGCCGTCAGTGACCCTCTGCCGCCGCGGCGGACAACGGCAGGAGATGGATCCCCTCCGCAAGCAGCGAGACGACCGCCGCGACTCCCTCGGTCAGGCCGTTCCGGCCCGCCACGTGCAGCGGCACCGAAAAATGAATCGGCAGTTTGGGCGCGTGGCGGGGTAACAGCGTTACATGTGCTGTCTGCCCGATCGCGAGGACGGAATGAACCGTTCCAGGGACCGGGTTCTCATGTTCGCCACGCGAAGGGCGGTCGCGCCGGTGGAGGATCACAAAGCCGTCGGGAATGACCCAGGAAACCTCCTGGCCGACCGCAAGTTCCTGCTTTGCCGCCGCCTCGATCTTCATGCCGGCCCATTCGATGATTGTGCGGTCTGCCGCCTGATGTCCCGAAACCGTGCCGACGAACAGGTTGCGGAGGTCGACGAGTCGGGCAACCTCGGTCGAAGCGGGCCGGTTCGTTACCTCTGCGGGCCGTCCCGTCTGGAGCGTGCGTCCGTGATGAAGCACGGTCATGCGGTCCGCCAGCATCGCGGCCTCGTCGAGGTCATGGGTAACCAGAACCACCGGCATGTTGAGACCGCGGCGGAGCTCTGCGATCTCGCGGTAAAGGCGCTGGCGCGTGACCTTGTCGACGGCGGAAAACGGCTCGTCGAGGAGGAGAACCCTGGGCGCGCGCGCCAGGGCCCGCGCCACCGCAACGCGCTGCTGCTGGCCGCCGGAAAGCTCGGCGGGGCGGCGGCGTTCGAGCCCCGACAGGTGAACGAGCTCGAGCAGGTCGCGGGCGCGCGCCTCGCGTGTCCGGGCCGGAAGATGGCTCATCCCCGCCATGACGTTGCCCAGAGCCGTCATGTGCGGGAACAGGGCGTAACTCTGGAACACCATGCCGACCGCCCGGCGGTGCGGTACCAGGTGCAGCCGTCTCGCGCTGTCGAACCAGGTCTCACCATTCACCGTGATCGTGCCCTGTGCCGGCCTGCAGGCGCCCGCAATCGAACGCAGAATGGTGGACTTGCCGCTGCCGGACGGGCCGACGAGGGCCAGGACCTCGCCCGGCGCGCAGCGAAATTCGGCGTCGAGCGGCACCGGCCCGTCCTGGCGCAACGCGACATGCAGCCCGTCCGCGGCGCTCATCCGAGGCGGCGCCCGATTCGCCGCGACAACATGAAGGTGAGCGCGATGGTGGCGAGCGATATGGCAAGCAATAGGGCGGACATGCGTGCGGCGGCAGCGCCGTCAAATGCTTGCACCCGGTCGTAGATCGCAATGGCGACGGTCCTGGTCTCGCCCGGAATGGCGCCGCCGACCATCAGCACGATGCCGAATTCCCCCAGCGTATGGGCGAAGCTTAGGACCATCGCCGTAAGGATCCCCGGCCAGGCAAGCGGTAGCTCGATCTTGATAAGTGCGTGCCAGGGCGACATCCCGCAGCAGACGGCGGCCTCGCGGACATCGCTCGGGATCGCTTCGAAGCCCCGCTGCATGGGCTGAATCGCGAAGGGCAGATTGAAGACGATCGACGCAATCAGCAGGCCCTCGAATGTGAAGACGAGCGGCCGGCCGAATACGGTTTGCCAGAATTGCCCGATCGGCGACGCCGCGCCAAATGAGACCAGCAGGTAATAGCCGAACACCGTCGGAGGCAGGACCAGCGGCAGGGCGACCAAGGCTTCCGCCACGCCCTTTCCGGCGAAGTCGCGATAGGCCAGCAGCCGGCCCAGTGCGACGCCGATCGGCAACAGAAGGAGGACCGTCAAGCCGGCGAGCTTCAGTGAAAGCGAAAACGCTGTCCAGTCCATAAGCCGTCCTTTGCGGGATCGTTACCCTCAGCTCGCCCCGCCGGGCACGCCGAAGCCGAATTTTAGGAAAATGGCGCGCGCGGGCGGCTGCTGCAGGTAACCGTGGAACCGCTCTGCCGTTGCCCCGGCGTTCTTCAGCAACACCATTCTCTGTCGCAGCGGACTATGCCACTCGTCCGGGATGAGGGCGTAGGACCCGAGGCCGGATACGCTCGGCGAGAGTGCGAGAGAATAGGCGATGATGCCACCCTGGGTGTCTGCGGACGTGGCATATTGCGCTGCCTGACTGACGTTCTCGCCGTATACGAGATGGGGCCGGATCTTGTCCCACAGGCCCTTGTGACGAAGCGCTTCCTCGGCCCGCTTGCCATAGGGCGCATGTGTCGGATTGGCGATCGCAAAGCGCGTGATTCGCCCATCCGCGAGTGCCGCCTTCAGATCGTCGAGCGAACCATCACTCTTCATCGGCGAGCCGTGCGGGATCATCAAAACGATTCGGCCCACCGCGTAGAGTGTGCCCTCGTCGCGGGTAAGGCCGTCGCGGGCAAGATCCAGCACATAGTCCTCGTCCGCCGAGAAGAAGATCTGGAACGGGGCGCCCTGGCGGATCTGCCGCGCAAAATTGCCCGACGAGCCGAATGTCAACCTGACCGACTCGCCCGTGTCGTATCTGAACGAGGCTGCGATCTCTTCCAGGGCGAAGCGAAGGTCTGATGCGGCGGCGACCAACGGCTCCTCGGCGGATGCCAAGGCAGGTTCCCTGGTGCCCGCGAACAGCGCCAGCGCGGCGGACGCCAGGCGGAGGAACCGGCAACCACAAATGGGCCGTCCAATCAAGAGCGGCCTCCTCATGTCGACATGTCCAGACATACATATCGAGAAATCGCGCAGCGAGGTCAATCGCTATCTGTGATTGGCCAGATCGCGGACAATGGCCCGAAGCTTGCCCATATCCTCGGCGATCGCTCTTTGCGTGCTCATTTCCATGCGCCGGTAACAAGCCAGCACCAATTCACCGGCCGGCGTCAGCGTTGCGCCGCCGCGCGCGCGCCCGCCGCGGCTGGTTGCGACGAGTGGTCTCCCGAAGCAGCGATTCATGGTCTCGACGAGCAGCCAGGCGCGCTTGTAGCTCATCCCCATGCGGCGCCCAGCAGCCGCGATCGAGCCCGTTGCCTTGATGCCTTCGAGAATGTCCGCCTTGCCGGGGCCAATAGCGATATTCGGCTCGACCACGACCCGCAGCCGCGCCCCGATCTGCTTGTTTCCCGCTTTCACGCGTCAAGTTTACACGCTTACCCGCTCCGGACCACGGCAAACTTTTGGATCACCGACACGCAGTGGACGACCATCGATTGGTGAGGATATCGTGGAGACGTTCGCGCAACGTGCGCGGCGCTATCGGCGATACGTTCCGGGACGCCCTGCACATCCGTCGTTTCCCGTTTGGCTGCAGGGCTCAGGCGACTGCTGGGCTCGGCATCTCACCGGCCAACATTGTGAACGCGGCGCAGGTCCGCCGAAGCGTCCGACAGTGAGGCCGACACCGGTGATGGCTTGGTCTCGAACCGGTCGTCAACGGCTCCCGTTTCGATGCACTCACGGCAGCCGCGTTGAATATCGGCCCGTCTCAGCTGCGCAGTATGACGGCCGTCCCTGTATGAGCGGAGCGCTTGAACGCCTCGATCACCCGCAGGGTCTCCAGGCCTTCGCGCCCCGGACCCAGCGGTGCCTCCTGACCTTGGATGACGCGGCTCAAGCGGCGGATCTGGCGCACCAAGAAATCCTCCGGCCGGACTTCAAGCCGGGGAGACGATCACGGGCTGCACGCGACGCAGCGCGCTCCGATGCCATCATCTAAACCTGTGACGACCTCAGCGTTATTAGCTGATTGTGTGGTCAAGCCGCAGTAGCGGTGCAGCGCCAGCACTCGAACATGCCATGCCGGATGACTTCGGACGCGAAACGGTGACGGTTTTGCGAGATTGCAGCCACGCGACGATCGTACCGTGTCGCACCACCCAACGTCGTCGAGCGACTGAACACGTCACCACCAATCTGACAGGTCTTCCTAATACTGAGCGTAGGATCCGGACTCAGATAGCAGCTGGCGCAGTTGTATGGAATCGACCGGGCGGCCCGCGAAGATCTGCCAGGCATCTATACCCTGGTGGATGAACAACTCGTAGCCGCTGATCGCAGTCAACCCTTCAGCCACGGCATCTGTGAGAAATTGCGTGTCGACGGGGGTATAGACAGCATCGAAGGCCCATTGGCCGCGTCGCATCTGTTTACGGGGCAGCGGCGTTCCTTCGTGGCCCACCATGCCGACGGGTGTGCAATTGACCAGGCCATCGGCATGCGCCGCGATCGCCTCAATATCATTCGAGACCGAGACCGAAATTCCGGGCGAGACAGCATTCAGGCGTGCAGCTAGGTCTTCCGCCTTGCGCCAATCCAGATCAACAATCCAAAGCCGTTCGAGGCCAAGCTTCAGCAGGGCGAAAGCAACCGCCTTGCCCACACCGCCGGCGCCGACCATGCAGACGCGGCCGGCCGCACGGTCGCCCCGGACGCTGCGATACGCGGCAATCATGCCGCTGTAATCAGTATTAAAGCCAACTGGGCCCGACCGCTCGAAGAGAACCGTGTTGACTGCACCCATAGCCCGCACAACCGGATCAACGATCTTTACCTTGGTGGCCGCCAGCTCCTTGTAGGGATAAGTGACGTTGATCCCGCGAAAGCCGTTTGCCTCGCAACCGGCGAATATTTCTTCGAACCCGGCTTCGAGCTCCCGCGGTACGAGGCGTTCGTAGCTGATGGCCAAATTGACCAATCTTCCTGCCAGGTGATGCAGCCGCGGCGCTTGCGACTGGGCAATATTGTCCCCGATCAGGCCGAGTTTCAGATCGCAGGCACCGTCCCGCACCGCGGCGCCGGTCCTGCTATCTGAAATCGAGCTCGTCCGTGATTCAGTGCTTTTCGACATAACGCAAAATCATCTCAACCACGCTGTCCCGCGTTGATTCCACCGACTCCTTCGAGTCGAGATCAATCTTGAAGATTCTCGAGAACGTGGCGCGGTTGGAAACATTGAAAAAGCAAAGTGCGCTGATCTTCCAGTGCAACTCGACCGGATCGAGGCCGGCGCGGAATAGACCTTCCCGCACGCCACGCTGAAGGAGGCGATGCACAGCATCGATCGCGCCCAGATTGAGGTCCTGGATGCGGGAGGATTGCGAAAGGTATTTGGCGTGATGAATGTTCTCGATCATGACCAAACGAATGAAATCCTCATTGTTGTTGTGATGGTCGAAGGTGAACCGGACCAGCCGTTCCAGCGCTTTCGCCGGCGGAAGGTCATCGAGTTCCAGGCTCGCCTCGAACGCCCGTACCTTGGCATACGCGGCTTCCAGCACCTTGAGATAGAGACCTTCCTTGCTGTCAAAGTAGTAGTAGATCATCCGCTTGCTGCACTTCGTCTTCGCGGCGATCTCGTCTATGCGGGCGCCCGACAGGCCGCGTCGGGCAAATTCCCTGGTCGCGACATCAATAATATCGCGTTTGGTGCCTTCGGGATCGTTGGTACGCCCTGGCACTGTGTTTCTACTCATCGTTTCGATGGTCTTTCTTTGTCCTTCTGTCAGCGCGTCGGCCTTTCTCGCAGACTCAATTGACGAAACACCAGTGGACCCACGAAGGAGATTCGGGTCCGCGAAGCCCGAACGGGGGCAGCCAAGCCACTCATTCGTTCTCCGGGACAATCATCATTGACATAAACTAACCAGTTAGTCCAATATCTTTTGAAAGTGCCAAGCATTTGACGCAATTCAACCTGCTGACCAAAGGGAGGCAATTCAATGAGACTTACCATATCCCGGCGCGTTGCGATTCTTGCGGGCGCGCTGCTGGTGACCGCCGGCATGGCAGGAGGTGCCATGTCGCAAGACAAGCCAGTCCTGAAATTTGCGGCTGTCTTCAGCGACTCGGATATTCGCGCCGAGGCGATGAGGATGCTCGGCAATTCGCTTGCCGATGATTTCACGTTCGAGCCGCACTTCGCTGCAACCCTTTTCAAACAGGGTACGGAGCTTGTCGCTCTTCAGCGGGGCAACCTTGAAACCGGCATTGTTGCGCCGCAGGACATTGCAAAGCAGCTCCCGTCCTGGTCGATCCTGACCGCAGCCTATCTGTTTCGCGACGCAGATCATCTCAAGAAATTCTTCGAGAGTGAAGCAGGCCGGGAGATGACGACGATGGCCGAGGAGAAGCTTGGCATCCACATCGTCGCACCGGTCTATTTCGGCGCCCGGCAGGTGAACTTGAAGCCCGACAAGACCATCAGGACTCCTGCCGACATGGCGGGAATCAAGCTGCGGATGCCGGGCGGCGAAGCGTGGCAGTTCCTGGGATCCGCCCTCGGCGCAAATCCGACGCCGATGGCCTACACCGAGGTTTATACCGGCTTGCAAACCGGCGCCATCGACGGCCAGGACAATCCGCTACCGAACGACTATAATATGAAGTTCTATGAGGTGACGTCTCAGATCGTACTGACCAGTCATCTGATCGGGTACGATCTGTTTGCCGTTTCGAAGAAGACCTGGGACGCACTTTCCGCCAATCAGCGCCAGACACTGGAACGTGAAGCCAAGAAGGCGATCGACTGGAGCACGCAGAAGCACCTGGATGAGGAGGCCCGCCTGGTACAGTTCTTCAAAGACCAGGGCCTCAAGGTCTATGAGCCGGACGTGAACGCCTTCCGGAAATTCGCTCAGCAAAAATACCTTGAGTCCAAATTTGCCGAGGATTGGCCTGACGGTATGCTTGACAAGATCAACGCGCTCTAAGAAAGCGCCACCAAGAGCAATCCGAAGCATCATCATCGTGGCATCGTCGGCTCTGTGCGCAGCCAATCTGGCGTACAGTCCGCGCCGTCCCCGATGGTGATGCTTCAAACCGCCCCCGGTTTGCGAACAGTATGACGCAACATATTTTCAGGCTTGCCGCCTGGCTGCGGCGACGTGCCGAAAACGTCGCCGCCGCCCTGTTGGTAACCGTCTTCGTTACGTTCATCCTGCAGATCGCTTTTCGCTATGTCTTCGGCTGGCCGGTCGGGTGGACGCTTGAAGTCAGTACGCTGGCCTGGACGTGGCTGGTCCTCTGGGGTGCCGCCTTCGTTGTCGTAGAGCGTGACGACATACGGTTCGATATCCTTTACAGCTCGGTGTCGGATCGGGCACGCAGAGTCTTCAGCGTGGTGACGGGACTCGTGCTCGTCACGATCTTCGCGATTTCCCTGCCGGCGGTTGTCGACTACGTAACATTCATGCGGGTGGAGCGGGTCGACTACGTAGGCATCCGGCTCGACTATGCCTTTTCCATTTATGTCGTCTTCGCGGTTGCGATCATGGTCAGATACCTCTACAGGGCCTGGAATGCGATAAAGGGGCGAACGCCGGAGCTATCGGATCCCTCCCACCTGAGGGACGAATGACCCTGCTGAGCCCGTTCTCTCTCTGTCTCGTATCGATCGTAGCGCTCGCCGTCCTCGGGCTGCCGGTCGGCTACGCAATGATTACCGGCTCGATCATCTACCTGCTGGTGGCCGGGCAGGATATGAGCATCGCCGCGGAGCAACTGCTGCAGGGCCTGCGCGGAAGCTTCATCCTTCTTGCCATTCCCCTGTTCATCATGTCGGCCGAACTGATGAATGTCGGCAGCCTGTCCAACCGGCTTCTGCATTTCTGCAATGCTCTTGTGGGCCGGTTCAGAGGCGGACTGGGTCACGTGAACGTTGTCCAGAGCGTCATTTTCGCCGGGATGTCAGGCTCCGCCATCGCGGATGCGGCCGGCGTCGGTCGACTCATCATCAGCATAATGACACGGGATGGCCGATACTCTAACAGCTATGCCGCAGCGATCACGGCGGCGTCTGCCGTCGTCGGACCGATCATTCCGCCATCCATACCGATGGTCCTGTTTGCGCTCGTGTCCGATGCGTCGATCGGCTACCTTTTCCTCGGGGGGGCGGTCCCCGGCATTCTCATGGCCGCCACCCTCATGGCGCTCAACAACGTCATGGCACGGCGGCGCGACTTTCCCGTCGAAGATGTTGTCCGTCTTCAGGAAATTCCCTGGATCACGATACGCACATTCCCTGCATTGATGTTGCCGGTTATCCTCCTCGGCGGCATCTATGGTGGCGTCACCACGCCGACCGAAGCCGCCGCCGTTGCGGCTGCCTATGCCTTCTTCATCTCGACCGTGCTCTATCGCGACGTGGGGATTGCGCAGGCATACAGGGCCGTACTGGCAAGCGCCCGGTCGAGTGCCTCGATTGGAGTTCTTATCGGTGGCGCGTTGGTATTCAACTATGTCGTCACAATCGAGAACATTCCGAGCAGCTTGAGCGCCATGCTCGGCAATTACCAGCTTTCCGCAACCGGATTCCTGCTGCTCGTCAACGTCACGTTGCTGGTCCTTGGCTGCCTGCTCGAGGGGATAACCATTCTCCTGGTCATCGTTCCCATCTTCATCCCCATGGCGCAGACACTCGGCATCGACATGGTGCATTTTGGCGTGGTCGTGGTCGTCAATCTGATGATCGGTCTTATCACGCCGCCGTACGGGTTGCTGCTCTTCGTCGTCGCCAGCATCTCGCGCGCCCCCCTCCTGCCCATTATACGGGATATCGTGCCGTTCCTGGTTGCATTGATCGGCGCTCTCGCTGTCATCACATTGGCGCCGAGCGTGGTCCTGTGGTTGCCTCGCCTGCTGGGTTATTCGGGTTGAGGCCTTTCGCAGGCTCGGAGCGCAACTCCACTTGACCCCCGCAACGACTGCCGTCATTGCGGGGCCGGGCGCCAATCGATTGGCGCTATTTTCCACCTTCTTAGTACGGGATGCGCATCAAACCCGAGCCTGACAGGTTCACACGACAGAGTCCGCCTCGAGCCAGGCAATCTCTTCGTCGCTCAGACCGAGCTCCCGATAGATTTCTCGGTTGTGTTCGCCCAGGCCGGGCGGCGGCGATGTTACGGCGGGTGGTGTTCCGTTCATCTTCACGCCCGTCCGCACCACCTGGATATCGCGCCCTGTTCCGGGGACGGCATCGAAGGTTGCAATCATGCCGCGGTCGCGAATCTGCGGGTGCGCGAGAATGTCCGGAACCCGCAGGACAGCGCCAGCGGGGACGCCCGCGCGGTTCAGATCGTGGACCCACGCCTCTGCCCGACGGGTCCGCAAGGTCCGCTCCAGCTCGGCCCTGAGCGCTAGCCGATTCCTTTTGCGGTCCTCTCTTGTCCGGTAGTCGGGGAGGTCCAACAGATCGGGACGCTCCAGCAGCTTGCACAGCGTTTCCCACTGTTCCTGTTTGTTGGCCGCGATATTGAGCGGGCCGTCGGCTGCACGGAACATGCCGGACGGCGCGGACGTCACGTTTTCGTTCCCTTGGGGCAGGGGCTCCGCGCCGGCGATCAGCCAGTTCGACACCACCCAGCCCATGGTCGCCAGCGTCGCTTCCAGCATCGATACGTCGATAAATGTTCCGCCATTTTGCCCCCGGCCCTGGAGCGCCGCACAGATCGCGAAGGCGGCGGTTATGCCGCCGATGGTATCGCAGATCGGATACCCGACGCGGTACGGCGCGGTTTCGCTGTTGCCGGTAATGCTCATCACGCCGGAGATGCCCTGAATGATCTGATCGTAGGCCGGCAGGTCACGCATCGGCCCATCCTGCCCGAAGCCGGAAATCGCGCAGTAAACGAGGTCCGGCTTGTATTCGCGCAGGACCTCCCAACCGATTCCGAGACGCTCCATCACGCCGGGGCGGAAATTCTCCACCACGACATCGGCGGTCGCAACGAGTTTCTTGAAAAGGTTCCTGCCGCGTTCGTCCTTGAGATTTAGAGTAATCGAACGCTTTCCGGCATTTTGGGCCAGGAAGGATACCCCCATCAGTTTTTCGTTCAGTGCCGCATCGGCGCCAAGTTGCCGCGCCAGGTCTCCGCGGCCCGGCATCTCGACCTTTATCACATCGGCGCCGAGATGCGCGAGCTGGTGGCAGCAGAAGGGACCGGCCAGGACGTTCGTGAGATCCAGGACTCGAATGCCGGAGAGACTGGACATTGCGCACCTACCCGTCCGGGAGACGGAATTCACCCACGGTCAGGCAGCCAATCTTACCGCAAGACCGGCTTGCCGTTGTTTTGCGGAAACGAAGGGGACGCCACCGGAACCCGTTACCAGTGCAAATCGCAGACCGCTCCGTCATTTGGAGAGGCGGTCGACCAGAGCGTCGATACCCATCAGATAACCATAGGGCCCGAAGCCGCAGATCATGCCCACCGCTACCTTGGAGATATAGGACAGGTGGCGGAAGGATTCGCGCTGATGGATGTTGGAAATGTGCACTTCGGCGACCGGCAATTCCACGCTCGCAATGGCATCCATCAGCGCGATCGACGTATGCGTATACGCGCCGGCATTGATGACGATTCCGTCATGTTTTCCTTTTGCTTCGTGGATCCAGTCCACCAAGGTGCCCTCATGGTTACTTTGCCGGAAGTCGATCTTGATGCCCAGCGTCTCCGCCTTTTCGGCGCACATGGTCTCCACATCGGCCAGCGTGGTGTGGCCATAGACCTCGGGCTGCCTCGTGCCCAGCAGGTTCAAGTTCGGGCCGTTCAGTATGAGAATGGATATCGTCATGGGGCCCCTCCGTCAGTCGGTTGCCACATGTGATACGTCCTTGTTGGGCGAATAGATGTCAAGGATGTTCCAGTGACCGCTGGTCGGCGTCGGGTTGTTGACCATGGCGACGTCGATCACCGTCGGCCGGCCGGACGCGATGGCAGCTTCCAGTGCCGGCCTGAATTGCGCCGCCGAGCGCACGCGAACCCCGTCGACGCCGTAGGCTTTGGCGATCTCGGCATAGTGCGGCATGTATTCATCGCCGTCCTTCGGGAACGTGGTGCCGTAGGTCAGCCCGTAATGGGCCTTCTGAAGGCCGGCGATGGTGCCGAACGCGTTGTTGTTCATCACCACCCAGATGACCGCCAGGTTCTCGGCAGCCGCGGTGGCGAGCATCGCCGGATTCTGCCCGAAGCCGCCGTCGCCGACCATGGAGATGACAACCCTGTCGGGACAGGCGATCTTGACGCCGAGCGCGGCCGGCGGGCCGAACCCCATGGTCGCGTAGCCGCCCGGGGTCAGGACCGTTCCGGCCGTGAAGATGGGAAACTGCTGGCCGACGCCGTTCTTGTTCCAGCCGACATCGGTGGTAAGAAATGCGTCCCGCGGCATGGCCGCACGCACATCGGCGAGAATCCGCTCTGGCATCATGGGAAAGGCGTCGGATGTCTCCATTTCGCGGTTGGACGCCTTGAATTCCTCTCGATAGGCCGCGATCTCTGCGGCCAATTCGGGATTCTTCAGCCCGTCGGCATAGTGTTCGCGGGCCACCTTCAACAGCACCTTCAGAGCCTGCTTGAGGTCGGCCACGACGCCCAGCTCGGTCGGGAAGTTGCGGCCGATCTCGGATGGCTCGATGTCGATGTGGATGAGCTTGCTGGGCGGGAAATTGAACGTGTAGTCGGCATACCACGACGAACAATCGGCTTCCTTGAAACGGGTCCCCAGGCCGAGCACCCAGTCGGCTTGCAAGCATTTGTCGTTGATGAACTTGGTGCCCCAGAAGCCGGTCATCCCCAGGGTGAAGGGATGGTCGTCCCGCAGCATGCCCTTGCCCATCAGGCTGTGCGCCACCGGGATGTTCAGGTGATCGACGAACTGCTCCAGCTCCGCGCTCGCCCGCGCCAGCGCGATGCCGCCGCCGACATAGAGCAGCGGGTGTTTCGCCTCGACCAGCGTGCGCACGATTTGCGCGGCCGTGTCCTCGTCCAGCGACGGCCTGGTCAACGATTTGGTGTTGTGGCGCAGCCGATCGAACAGGGCGGCGTCGATCCTGGCCGAGAAGACGTCCATCGGCACGTCGACGAGCACCGGGCCGGGCTGACCGCTTTCGGCCAGACTGAACGCCTTCTCGATGATCTCCGGGAAGAGCTCCGGGGTGTCGACCCGCCAGGCGCGTTTCACGAACGGCCGGTAGATCTCGTACTGCGACGCATCCGCGTGCAGGTTCACTTCCTGGTGCGGATGCTTGCCGTAATAGTGGCTCGGCACGTCGCCGGCGATGACGACCATCGGGATACAGTCCAGTGCCGCATTGGCGACACCGGTCGCCGCATTGGTCAGGCCGGGGCTCAGATGGCTGAGCACCACGGAGGCCTTGCCGGTGGCGCGGGCATAGCCGTCGGCGGCGTGCGCGGCGATCTGCTCATGCCGGACGTTGACGAAATGGATCTTGCTGTTCGCCATGGCCGACAGCACGGCGATGTTGGTGTGTCCGCACAGGCCGAAGACGTGTCGGACGCCCCGCTCCTCCAGATAACGGATCAAGAGATTGGAAACCAGGTCTTTCATCGACGCCTCCTGTCGGCGTATCCCCCGGGAAGAGCAACCCCGGGGAAGGAGGCTGCCCTTCCCCTGGTGCAAGTCGGCAGGGAGGATTACAGGGTCTCGGTGTTGTAGAACTCGCCGAACAGTTCCTCCTCGCTCGGCCGGTCCTCTGGAATGGGTCGGCTGACCCAGGTTACGTTCATGTAGTGCTTCAGGTGCACGTTCTCGTTGGTGATGTTGCCGCCCCAGATGCCGCAGCCCAGGCTCGAGGTCATCGGCATGCCGTTGTTGAAGGCGCCGGCATTGGCCTTGGACTGCGGCTGCCGCACCATCATACGGCTCACCGGTGCGACGCGGGCCAGGGCATCGATGTGGTCGTCATCGTAAGAGAAGATCCCGCAGGAGTGGCCCCTACCGCCCACCTCGTAGATGTTGCGGACCATCTGCAAAGCCTGATCGAATCCCTCGTAGCGGTAGACGGCCAGAACGACGCACAGCTTTTCGCTCGAGAACTTGTGCTCGGGGCCAATGTCCTGCTGCCGCACGATCAGGAATTTGCGGTCGTCAGGAATGCTGAAACCGGCGATCTCGGCGATCTTCTGTGCGGCGATTGCCACCGTGTTGATGGTGCGGTGGCCCGCGTCGTCCCACAGGGCCTGTTCGAGCAGGGCCTTTTCCGCGTCACTGCACAGATAGCCGCCCTCGACCTGAAGCTGATCGATCATGGCATCATGGAGCCGGGCGTCGACCAGCATGTTACCGTCGGCCGAGCAGCCCGATCCGAAGTCCGAGGTCTTGCTGATTCGCGTGTTGCGCGCCGCCTCGGCGACGTCGGCCGTCTCGTCGATGACGATGGTGGAGTTCCCGGCGCCCACACCGTAGGCCGGCTTGCCCGAACTGTAGGCCGCCTCCACCATCATCTTGCCGCCGGTCGCCATGGTCAGGTCGCAGATCGACATCAGCTCCTGCGTGAGGGGAATGCTCGGACGCTCGACGCACTGTAGGAGATCCTCCGGCGCGCCCAGCTCCTTGAGGGTTTCGCGCATGACACGGACGGTCTCGTAGGTCGTCTTTTTCGATCGCGGGTGCGGCGAGAAGATCACCGCGTCGCGGCACTTCAGCGCGTAGATCGCCGTCACCGGCGGGGTGAGCGCCGGGTTCGTGGTCGGGATCAGCGAGGCGATGACGCCGGCGGGCTTGGCATATTTCACGATGCCACTGGCCGGATCCTCCTCGACCACGCCGATGCTTTTCTGACGCAGGGCGTCGCGCAGCACGCCCATGATCTTGAACCGCTTGCCGGGCCGCCCCTCGCGGTCGCCGAGCCCGCTTTCATCGACACCCATCTGGGCCAGGCGGGTGAAGGTCCTCTCATTGGCGGTAGCCCAGCCGATGGCGCGGCAGATGCGGTCCACCCGTTCCTGGTCGTAATCCTCGACGGCCTTCATGGCCGCCCGTGCGCGGAAGAGCAGATCCTGTGCCAACTGCCGTTCGTCGCCAGTGATCTCGCGCGCCATCCTTGCCTCCTTGAGCTTCATGCTGTGTACCTTCTGGCTGGTATTTCGGTGTGCGAACTCGGCGCCAGATGCCGCTTCGCCGAGTCCAGACAGCGGCGTGCATGCCCTTCGTATCCCAGTTCTTCGACCCGTTTGAGATTCGGAAGTTCGATCGAGTAGGTCACGGGCGGCAGCTGTTCGAGCAGCGCCGCGAAATCAATGCATCCTTCACCCGGATACAGCCGTTCGTCGCGCGCAATCCGGATCATTCCGTCCCGACCCTTTGGGACGTCCCGCACTGTGTCGGCGATGTGCACGAAATGAAACCACTCTGCCGGCAGTGTGTCGACCTCCGCCGGATCGAGCTTCGAGAAGTGGGCATAGAGGGTGTCGATCAGGATGCCGCCGTTGCGACGGCCGGCCGCACGCACGATGTCGGCCGCCTCCTGAAGGCTGGTCAGGCGGGAAAAGGTCGGAAACTCGAGGTCCACCGTCAGGCCGAATGGCTTCGCCAGATCGCAGATTTCCGCGTAGCGCTCGACGAGGAAATCGCGATCGGTGCGGTCCTTTGTCCAGGCGCTCGAGATCACGTGGCGCGCCCCCAGCTCGGCCGCTACCTCCATCGCCGGTACATAGGTCTTCGGATCCCGGTCGGCGAGGATGCGGGCCAGCTCGAGGTCGTGCAGCCTGATCCCCGTCGCATCGAGCGCGCTCTTCGTCGCGCGGATCATCATCTTGTCCTGCGGCAGGCAAGCGCATTCCCCCGGTACCCCCATGGGGATCAACCGCAAGCTCACGAAGTCGTAGCCTGCGCGTGCGGCGATATAGGTCAGTTCCGGTGCGGAGCAGCCGATCAGGGTAAGATGTGCCAACGAAAACTGGTGTCCCATTTTAAGAGTCTCCGAGTATGTCCGTGCGCCGTTCGCCCCGCGGTCCGTCACGCCGCCGCGAGAACGTGGGCCATGCGGCTCGGCAATTTGCGCCCGAGAATGCCTTCCATCTCCAGGGCCAGGCTGCACAGCGCCTTCCAGTCGATGCCCGTCGAAACGCCCATTTCCCCGAGGGCATACGCCGCATCCTCGGTGGCGATGTTGCCGGCGGCGCCGGGCACGAACGGGCACCCTCCCAGCCCGGCGAGAGCCGCATCGAAAATGGCCACGCCCGCTTGCAGGCCCGCGACCATGTTGGCGATGCCGAGGCCGCGGGTATCGTGCAGGTGCAGCGAGATCGCGATTGCCGGATCGACCACCTTGCGAACCTCGGTGACGGCCGCGGTAACGGAGCGGGGATTCCCGAGGCCGGACGTATCGGCGATGTTGATTTCCCGAACGCCGAGGGTGCTATACATGGCGGCGATCTCGCAGACCCGCGCAAGGGGGACATCGCCGCCGTATCCACAGCCCAGAGCGGACTGGATTCCGGCGCGCACCGCGATGCCTTCCGCGACCGCGCGTTCGATTACCGGCACGATATCGGCCTTTGCCTGTTCCAGCGTCCGGTTGGTGTTCTTCAGGCTGTGCTCCTCACTTGCCGAAATGGACATGCTGAGATGCTTCACCCCGGCGGAAATGGCCCGATCGAGGCCCCGGTCATTGAGCACCAGCGCGGTATAGGTAACGCCCGGCTTCGGCTCCAGCTCTGCAATCAGCTCGTCGGTGTTGGCCATCTGCGGCACCCATTTCGGATGCACGAAGGATCCAACCTGGATGCGGCGCACGCCGCACGATTCCATGCCACGGATGAAGTGCAACTTCTCCTCGACAGAGAAGGCACGTTGTTCGATCTGCAGGCCGTCTCTTAGGGACTCGTCCTCGATCACTACGTTGTCGACCGGATCGTGCATGGATGGTCTCGCGCGGGATGGCTCGTCTCGAAACGTTCGGGTGGCGATCCACTTCCTCTCATCTCAAGCCGTTTCTGTCGTAACATCAATTACAGATATTGCTCATTATGCAAACATCATGTTAATTCGAGGCACGACAAAGGATCGGGGTCTCATGTGCTGACGCTGCGGCAGATCGAAGTGATCCGCGCCATCATGGTGGCCGGCACCGTCAATGGCGCGGCCGAACTGCTCAACGTATCCGCGCCGGGCGTCAGCCGCGCGATGAAACATGCCGAAAACCAGCTCGGCATCCGCCTATTCGCGCGGCGGCACGGACGGTTTATCCCCACGCGCGAGGCGCAAAGCGTGTTCGGCCAGGTCAACGCGGTATTCCAGAAGGTCGAGGACCTTCAATACGCGATCGACCAGCTGAAAAAAGGCGTTTCGACGGTCTTTTCCTTTGCTTCCGTGCCCAGCATCTCGCAGCACATCCTGCCACGTGTGGTGAAGCGGCTGCGCGGGAAATTCCCGGATCTGAAAATGGAGATCAACGTCCTCAAGATCGAGGAGGCGATCGATTATCTCCTCCTCAAGAAGGGCGAGGTCGTGGCCATGAGCTACAAGATCGACCACCCGGGGTTGATGTCGCATGCCCTTGCCGTGGGCAGTCTTGTCGCCATCGTCCCGGATGGGCACGATCTGGCCGGCCGCAAGGAGGTGTCACTTGCCGAACTCGCAGTCTTTCCTCTGATCGGGATCGATCCCAACGACCCGTACGGGCGGATCATCGCGTCGGCCTTCGAGGCACATGGCCACGGCTTCGAACTCTCCATCCGCGCCCGCTTCGCGCAGACGGTGTACGCCTTGGTGCGCCAGGGGTTGGGCGTTGCCATCATCGACGAATTCTCGGTGTGCGCCCGCGACCTGCCCGGCGTGGTCCGGCTGTCCATTTCAGAGGCCACGCCGTTCCGGACCTACGCTGTCGTCAGCGCCGACGAACCCTTGTCGATTTTCGCCGAGGAATTGATCGACGACCTGCGAACGGAAATGAAAACCGCGGTAAGCCAGCGCCCGTGGGGGTGAGCGGTCGACGTGGCCGATACGTCGCCAAGATCGTTTTCGTTTACCGCGGTAGCGGTTACACTCGACAGCGATTCTCTCGGGAGACAGGACATGAAGCGCGGGATCTCGTCGCTCTCCTTTTCCGGACCGCTGCCGAACAAGATCGAGGCGGCAGCGAAGGCGGGTTTCGACGGTATAGAGATTTTCCGCGAAGACCTGGTCTATTGCGACGGCGCGCCTGCAGAGGTGGCCCGCTTCATCGCCGATTCCGGCCTCGAGGTGTTCAGTCTCCAATCCCTGCGCGATTTCGAGGCGTCGCCGGATGCGCGCCGCGCGTGGAACGTCAAGCGCGCAGAACGATTTCTCGATCTGGCCGTTGACCTGGGTGCACCCCTCCTGATCGTCTGCGCCAACACCCGCGCGGATACCATCGACGATCCGGATCGCGCCGCGGCCGATCTCGCCATGCTGGCCGATATGGCGGCGGAACGCGGCCTTCGCCTCGGCTATGAGGCCCTGGCGACGAGTGCCGCCGTGCGCACCTACGTCGATGCCTGGCAGATCGTAGAGAAAGCCGGCCGCCCGAATCTCGGACTCGTTCTCGGTGTCGTGCATACCTTGGCGGTCGGCGCCGATTTCGAGGCCTTGGAGGCGATCGATCCGGGCCGGATATTCCTCGTCCATCTGGCCGACGCGCCGACGGCCAAGATGGATGTGCGGCTGCTGGCCCGGCATTTCCGGCTCTTTCCGGGACAGGGCGACCTGCCCGTCGCCGACCTGTTTGCGACCCTCAAGACCAAGGGATACGAGGGGCCGATCTCCATGGAGATCTTCAACGATCAGGTGCGGGCCATGCCCCCGAAGACCATCGCGAGCGACGGTATTCGCGCTTTTCGTCTGTTGGACGAGGCGACGAGCGCCGACGCGGCGGCGCCCCCGTCGGTCCAGGATATCGGCTTCATCGAATTCGCCTGCGCCGGGGCCGAGGCCGAGGATCTCAAGCGCTTGGTGGCGGCGCTGGGATTCGTCCTCACCCACCGTCACAAGTCGAAGAAGGTCTCGCTGTATCGGCAGGGCGACATCAATCTCGTGCTCAACGAGGAGAAACGCGGGCCCGCCCATTCCTATTTCCTGATGCACGGCGTGTCGGTCTGCGCCCTGGCGTTCCGCGTCGATAACCTGCCGGGCATGATCGACCGGATCGGCCAGCAGCTGGGGGGCGAGGTATCGCATTTGGCCAACCCCGGAGAGCTGGACATCCCGGCGCTCCGCGGGCTCGGGGGCGACATGATCTTCTTGCTGGACGGGGGGCCGGACGCGCCGGCGTTCCACGACGTGGACTTCGAGGCCGTGGGAACCCGGGCGCCCGTTGCCGGCACCGGTTTGCAGACGATCGACCACTACACTCAAGCCGTTGCGCCCACCGAATTCCTGACTGGCCTCCTGTTTTACCGCGCCATGTTCCGGTTCGCATCCGACGAGCAGGTGGACATCATCGACCCCCATGGCACCGTGCGCAGCCGGGTCCTGTCGAACGATTCCGGGCGCATTCGCCTGGCCCTGAACTCGTCGATCGGGCCCAGTACCATGGTGCAGCGCTTCCTGGCCCGCAACGTGCTCGCCGCCTACCAGCATTTCGCGTTCAGCTGCGATGACATCTTCGCCTACGCGAAGGCCATGGATCCCGAGATGGTCCTCCAGGTGCCGGCCAACTATTACGACGACCTGCTCCTGCGGTTCGACCTCGAGCGGGACCTCATCGAGCCGATGCGCGCGCACAATATCCTTTATGACCAGGACGGCGAGGGACGGCCGTACTTCCAGCTCTTCACGCGGGATGTCAACGGTCTGTTTTTCGAGGTGGTGCAGCGCAACGGCTATGCCGGCTTCGGTGCCGTCAACGCGCCGGTGCGTATCGCCGCCCAGGCACGCGACTATGAAGAAGTACAAAACCTGCTATTTGAACTGCGTAACGCCTGATCCGTTCGCGCGTGTGTTCGTGCTTTCGCCGGACACCGGCGCGCGCTCCAGCCGCACGGCGCAGACCTTGAACTCCGGAATTCCAGATGTTGGATCCGAGGCCGGGTTGGTCAGAACGTTTGCCGCCGCCTCCCAGAAGTGGAACGGGATGAACAGGACGCCGGTTTCCACACGGCTGCCCACCTTGGCCGGCAGGGTGATCGAGCCGCGGCGCGAGGTCACCGTCACGCGATCGCCGTCCTTGATGCGAATCTTCTTAGCGTCGGCGCCGTTGACCTCGACGAATGGCCCGGGGACGAGGCCGTTCAGGCCGTCGCTTCGCCGCGACATCGTGCCGGTGTGGTAATGCTCGAGCATCCGGCCCGTCGTCAACACGATCGGATATGACGCGTCGGTCTCCTCGTCCGCCGGCTTGTATTCGACCGGATGGAACTGGCCAAGCCCGCGGGCGAATTTGCCGTCGTGCAGGATCGGCGTGCCCGCATGGTCCTCCGCCGGGCAGGGCCAGTGGAGCCGCTCCCCAGCTGCGAGCCGCGCATGCGAGATCCCGGCATAGGACGGCGTAAGACGCCTCATCTCATCGCTGATCTCCGCCGTCGATGCATAGGACATCGGGTAGCCGACCGCAGTCGCGATCTCACAAATGATCTCCCAGTCCCGGCGTGCCTGCCCGGGCGGCCGCACGACCGGCGTCGTCAGCTGGACCTGGCGCTCGGTGTTGGTGTAGGTCCCGTCGCGTTCGGCGTAGGAAGACGCCGGCAGCACGACATCGGCAAGCTTCGCCGTCTCGGTCAGGAAGATGTCCTGGACCACGAGGAACTCGAGATTGCGCAGCGCCTCCTCGACATGGGTGACGTCGGCATCGGAGAGGATCGGATTCTCTCCCATGATGTACAGGGCCTTGACCTTGCCCTCGCAAATTGCGGGCAGCATCTCGGTTATCGTCATCCCCGGCTCGGCGGACAGCTGGGCGTTCCACGCCTTCTCGAACTTGGCGTGCGCTTCGGGATTGGCCACGTCCTGATAGCCGGGATAGAAGTTCGGCAGCGCGCCCATGTCGCACGCACCCTGGACGTTGCTCTGGCCGCGCAACGGATTGACGCCGGTGCCGGGCCGGCCGATCTGCCCGGTCATCATCGCCAGATTGGCGAGCGAGCGGACATTGTCGACGCCTGTCGTATGTTGCGTTATCCCCATCGAATAGACGAGGGAGGCCCGCTCCGCGGAGGCATAAAGACGAGCCGCCTCGACGATCAGCTCGGCCGGAATGCCGGTGATCTCGGACACACGTTCGGGCGTGTATGTGGCCACGAGCGCCTTCACGGCCTCGAATCCCTCGGTGCGGGACTCGATGAACGCGGTGTTTATCAGGCCCTCGCGGATGATCACGTGCATGAGCCCGTTGATCCAGGCCACGTCCGTGCCTGGCCGCTGCCGCGCCCAGACGGTGGCGATCTCGCTCAGCTGGATGCGGCGAGGATCGAACAGCAAGAGCTGCGCGCCGCGCGCCACCGCCTCGCGGATCCTGAGCCCGATGATCGGGTGGTTCTCGGTTGTGTTCGAGCCTGTCACGAGGATGACGTCCGCCTGCAGCAGGTCGTCGGCGGGGTTGGTCATCGCGCCGGAGCCGAAGGACTGCCGGAGCCCCGCGACGGTGGAGGAGTGGCACAGGCGGGCGCAATGGTCGACGCTGTTCGTGCCCATGGCGGCGCGCACGAATTTCTGAAAAACGTAGTTGTCCTCGTTGGTGACCTTGGCCGACGACAAGCCCCCGAAGGCGTCGCCCTTGTACTTCTTCAGGTTTCCGACGACGAGGCCGAGCGCCTCCTCCCAGGTCGCTTCGCGGAACCCGTCGTCGGTCCGGATCAGCGGGGTCTTCAGGCGGTCGGGATGAGAGACGAACTCGAACGACCCGAAGCGTCCCTTCACGCACAGCCGCCCGCGCGAGACCGGGGCGTCGACGTCGCCGCGGGCGCTCACCACGGTATCGCCCCGCGCGCCCAGAACGATCCGGCAACCGGTGCCGCAGTACGGGCACACGGTCGAAACTTCGCGTTCCGGCCGGAGGTACTGGCGCGGTGTGATGGCTCCGGTCGGGCAGCGCTCCACGCATTCTCCGCATGTCTCGCAGATCGATTCCACGATCGGGCCGCCGCCGAACGGCTCGATCGCGCTCGCGTAGCCGCGTTTGACGATATCGATGGCGCCCAGATGCTGCACCTCGTCGCAGGCGCGCACGCACAGGCCGCACAGGATGCACTTGCGCATGTCGATGGCATAGCAGGCGTTCGAGTCGTCGATCTTCGCCTCGCGCGCCATCGGCTGCAGCACGCGCTCGCGGATCCCCAGATGCTGGGCAACGCTCTGCAGACCGCATTTTCCGGACTGCGTACAGGTCAGGCAGTCCAGCGGGTGGTCGGCGAGCAGGAGCTGCATCGTCCAGCGGCGCACATTTAGGATCTCGGGGTCCTCGGTGGTGACCTTCATCCCATCCGCCGCAGGCGTGGTGCAGGCGGTGGGCAGGCCACGCAGACCCTCGATCTTGACGATGCACAGGCGGCACGCTCCGTACGGCTCGAGCTGCGGATCGTCGCAGAGGGTCGGCACATAGACCTCGGCGGCGCGGCAGGCTTCGAGGACGGTTTTGTCCTCTTCAACCGATACCGTCCGGCCGTTAATCTTCAAGTTCACCATGATCATTCCTCATCCCGCGATACGACCGTCTTGCCGTAGTCGCAGCGCAGGCAGCGGCCCGCCTCGAGCCGGGCGTCGGCAGCGCAAAGGGTCATTTCCACCTCGCCGAAGCAGGTGCGCCGTTCCTCCGGCGTCAATTTCGGTGCCTCTTGGCGGGTGGCCGCCGACGGTGCAGCGGCCGGATCGAAATCGGTATCGAGCACGCGCGCCGCGTTCCATGGATACCGCATCCGTCTATCCGGGTTCAGGTAGTGCTCGATGGCCTCGGCCGCGCGCCGTCCATGGGCGATCGCCTCGACCGCAGTGGCGGGGCCGAGTACGGCATCGCCGCCGGCGAAGATGCCGTCAACCTCCGTCGCCAGCGAGAATCGATCCACCGAGACCGTGCCGCGCTTCGATACCGGGGGCCCGCCCTTGGGAACGATCGGCTTCTGGCCTATTGCCCGAATGATGTGGGCCGCCGGAAGCTCAATGAACTCACCGTCGATCGGCACCGGCCGTCTGCGGCCGCTGTCATCGAAATCGCCCAGCCGCATCCGCTGCAGCTTGATGGCTACCGGTGGCTTGCCGTTGCGGATGACTTCGACGGGCGCGACGAGGAATTCGAATTTCACGTCCTCGTCCAGGGCCTCGGTGATCTCCTCGGGCTGAACCGGCATTTCCTCGCGGGTTCTGCGGTAGACAACGGTGACACTGTCCGCGCCCAGCCTAAGCGCCGTGCGTGCCGCGTCGATCGCGGTATTGCCGCCGCCCACGACGACCGCGTCGCCCTCGATACGGTCGACCTTGCCGCCGAGCTCCACCGTCTTGAGGAAGGCGATACCCGAGGCGACGCCGGGGCCATCTTCGCCGGGAACGCCCATCGTCACATCAGACCACGCCCCGCTGCCGACGAAGATGGCGTCGTGGTCCTTGCGCAGCTTTTCGATCGAGAGTTCCTTGCCGATGGCGGCGCCGCAGGCGATCTTTACACCCATGCCGGTGATGCGCTCGATATCGCGCTCCAGCTCCTTGCGCGGGAGCCGGTAGGAGGGAATGCCGTAACGCAGCATCCCCCCCGGCTCGGCCATCGCCTCGTACACGGCCACCTCGTGCCCGAGGCGGCGCAGGAAATACGCCGCGCTTAGCCCCGCCGGGCCGGCGCCGACGACCGCGACGCGCCCCCGTTCTTCGTCGGGCCGCTTCATCACAGGCATGCTGACATCGACCGCTTCATCGACCATGAAGCGCTTGACCGCGCGGATCGCCACCGGACTGTCGAGCGTGTCGCGCCGGCAACGCGCCTCGCACGGATGCGGGCACACGCGGGCGCAGACGGACGGGAACGGATTGCGGTCCATGTGGAACCGCATGGCCTCTTCGATCCGCCCCTCTTTGACCAGGGCGATGTAGGCCGGGATATCGACCTCGCTGGGACAGCGGTTGGAGCAAGTGGCGACGAACAGCGATTCGCAGACGCCGGCAGGGCAGCGTTTCTCGCGCACATGCGCGAGATACTCGTCCCGGAAATACTTGATCGTGGTGAGCACCGGGTTCGGCGCGGTCTGGCCGAGTCCGCAGAGCGACCCCTTGCCGACGGCCTCGCCGAGGGCTTCGAGTTGGGCAATGCTTGCCTCCGTGCCACGGCCTTCGCAGATGTCGTCGAGGATCATCCGCATCTGCTGCGTGCCGAGGCGGCACGGGACGCATTTGCCGCAGGACTCGTTTTGCGTGAAGGTGACGAAATAGCGCGCGAGATCGACCATGCAGGTGGTCTCGTCCATGACGACGAGGCCGCCAGACCCCATGATTGACCCGGCCTCTGTCAGCGAGTCGTAGTCGATCGGCAGGTGCATCATATGGGCCGGAATGCAGCCGCCGGACGGGCCGCCGGACTGTACGGCCTTGAGTTCGCGTCCACCCTTGATCCCCCCGCCGACCTCGTAGACAAGTTGGCGCAGCGTCATCCCCATCGGGACTTCGACGAGGCCCGTGTTGTTGACCTGGCCGACGAGCGAGAAGATCTTGGTCCCCTTGCTGCGATCGTTTCCGCGATCCGCATAGGCCTCGGCGCCGCCGGTGACGATATGCGGAACGTTGCCCCAGGTCTCGACGTTGTTGATGTTGGTCGGCTTGCCGTAGAGCCCCTTGACGGCGGGGAAGGGCGGGCGCGCCCTCGGCATGCCGCGGTGCCCCTCGATGCTGGCGATGAGCGCGGTCTCCTCGCCGCAGACGAAGGCGCCGGCCCCCTCCTTGATCACGATGTCGAAAGAGAAATCGGATCCGAGGATTTTCTCGCCGAGCAGTCCGCGCGCGCGCATCTGGTCGATGGCGATGATCAGGTGCTTGATGGCCAGCGGATACTCATTCCGCACGTACACAACGCCGTGATTCGCGCCGGTCGCGTAGCCACCGATCAGCATCCCTTCGATGATGCTGTGGGGGTTGCCCTCTAGCACGCTGCGATCCATGTACGCGCCCGGATCGCCCTCGTCGGCGTTGCAGATAACGTACTTTACGTCGCCCTCCGCAGCGCGGCAGAACTTCCACTTCTGACCCGTTGGAAAGCCGCCGCCGCCCCGCCCGCGCAAGCCCGACCGCTGCACCTCTTTGATGATCTGGTCCGGGGTCATGTCGAACAGCGCCTTCGCGAGGCCGGCGTAGCCGCCCTCCCGGATGTAATCGTCGATCTTCGCCGGGTCGATGCGGTCGTTCATCCCGAGCACGACGCGCATCTGGTGCTGGTAGAACGGGATCGATTCCTCGGCTGAGATCCGTCGCCCCGCCGTATCGGCAACAGTGCTCGGCATCTCATAAAGCAGCCGGTCGATCACCTCGCCGCGTACCACGGTCTTTTCGACGATATCGGGGACATCGTCCGGTTCGACCCGGCAATACAGCGTGCCGGGCGGGCGCACAGCCACGAGCGTGCCGTTCTCGCAGAAGCCGCGACATCCGGTCGTCACCACGTCGATCTGGTCGTGCAGCTTCGCCCGTCTCAAAGCCTTTTCGAATGCTTCGAGAATCTGGTCCCCGCCGCACGCCTTGCAGCCGGTGCCCATGCACACGAAGATCCGGTGCCGGTGGGGATCGAACGACTCGATGAAGCCGGCGCGCAGGTCGTCCAGGTCGGCGCGGCGCCTAAGCTTCGTCATTTGCCGGAGCCCCGGGCGGCGGCGGCGCGGCTGGCACGCGACCCGCCTTTCGCTGGGGTCGCGGTCACGTCCCTTACGATCCTCTTGACGGATTCGCTGGTCTGCTGGCGAAGAACCTTGTCGTCAAGAACCACGACGGGGGCGAGTGCGCAGGCGCCGAAGCACGAGACCGATTCCAGAGATACGGCGCCGTCGGCAGTGGTTTCCCCGGATCCGATCTTGAGGCCCGCCCGGATGTCATCCAGAAGCTTCCCGCTCCCGCGCACGTAGCAGGCCGTGCCGGTACAGACCGTCATGCGGTGCCGGCCCGGCTTGTTGAACCGGAACTGCGCATAGAAACTTGCGACACCCTCGACCAGTGCCGGCGGCACAACGAGGTGGCGCGCGATTGCCTGCATCGCATCGCGCGGCAGGTATCCGAGCGCCGTCTGGGCCGACTGCAGCATCGGGATCATCGACGACCGCGTCGCTGGAAACGCCACGCCCGCAGTGGTGAACCACCGTTCGACCTCAGGGTCGAGCGGTTTCCCTGTTCCGGCCGCGCCACCTGATATCGAGGCGCCGGCTTTTCGCTTGCGCCCCGCTTTTTTGGATGAATTGCTGTTTGCGCGCGTTTTCAATCGATCACTCTCCGAAGTCTGTCCCGCCAGGGGAATTCCAACGCATCCTTCGACGCTGGCGAACCAGCAAGTCGGTGCGCGTTCATGCGCCAGCGGCTCCTGGCGGACGAGTCGGTCCGAATGTCCGGGACAGATCATGATCTCTTCGTGAACAACAATCTTCGCCGTTCCGGTGAGGTCGGAACCGGTTTTCAGTATCAGACCGGTCTTGCAGTCCCGCCATGCCAGCACAGTCGTTAGTCCCGCCCTCGGCAACGGCGCCGAATGAAGTGTTCAGGCGGCAACACCAATTGGTAATTTAATGTTGCCGTAAATGGGGTCCCGCACATTGACTCATGTCAATAAAACTGCCGTCGCTAGCTGACGAGTTCGCATTGACCAGCAGCCGCTTAGTGTAGCCAATCCGGTGACGTACCAGAAACAGCGTCGTGAACGTGGTTGGTGCCTGCCACTTTCGTTGCCGGGACCCGTGCCGCCGGCGCGGCGATCAGTCAAACGGCACCAATCGCGACTGGATTGACCAGAGCAGATGCGATAGTCTTTCGAGACCTCGGTCCATAAGATCCGGCAGGATATGACCTCCCGAAATCGCGCACTTCGTGGATGAACAGATGAGTCAATTTGTGGACAACTCCACAGACTTCTCCGCGGAATGCCGGCAGCAAAACGGACGCTGTACGGTGGTCCGGGAGAACGTTCTCTTCCTGGACGACGGTGACGAGCTTGCTGCCGTCGACCGCCTGCAGTGGAAATGCGGCTACGTCGTGATCATTCCACATACATCGTTCGATGGTCAGGCGCTCCTCTACCACACCAGTTGTCAGCGCATGGCCGATGTGGTCGAGCAAATATTCGCGGACTGGCTGGAGGCACCTGTCAGGTTGCCCCAGCATGCCTCGGAGGACATGACGCTCGGTGAACTGCACCGACGGAGTGTCGGCATGTCCCTTGATGAATGCCGGGCACGGGTGGACAGTTTCGATTTCCAGGGCATGCCCGAAGAGTAGTCCCGGCTTCCTCACTTGGACAGTGCTCTCTATGACGATCTCTTCGAAACCGAAGGGATGAAACTGCTTGGGTCGGACGAATCATTCTGGCACAGGGTCCCGGCGTTTGCCGGTAGCCGGCCGGGTGTAACCATGGGCCCACGGGCGGTCGAGGCGCGGGTCGCTGTCAACCGGCAACCGTTTTCGAATCCGGGATCTCGATACGACGGTTGGATATCCCGACATCGCTGTCGGCCACACGGATCCGATGCCCGCAGGCCGCACCGATTGGGCCTTTTTTCGGAACGGCTCTGGTCCAGGCTGGACACCCGAACACCGTGGCGGACATGTCGCATCGACACGCAGATATCCTGATCGTGGGTGGCGGACCTGCCGGCGCCGCGGCGGCCATAAGCCTTGCGCGGCTTGGCCACAGCCCGTTGCTGATTGCGGCACCGCGCAGGCAGGCGGCTTTCGAAGGCTTCTCCCGGCGGACCGTGCAGGCGCTGAAAACACTGGGATTTTGCCAGGCACCGGACGCAGTCGGCGCGGAAATCGTGCGCGAGGTCATCTGGAATGGCGTGCGCAGCCGGGTCAATACAGAGTTCGTCGTCGATCGGCACAGGTTCGACTGTGCCTTGCTTGCCGATGTGCGTGGTCATGGTGTCGAAGTCCTGCGCGACCGCGTAACGCGTGCGTCGAGGCTTGAATCGCGCTGGCACGTGCAGCTGTCGTCGTCACAGTTGGTCACCGCGGATTTTTTGATCGAGGCGAGGGGACGTGCCGCACGCGTGCCGTCGACGGCCCGCTTGCAAGGTCCGGCAACGGTGTCGCTGGCGCGGCGCTGGACCGGCGTCGACGAGGCCGCCGGCACGGCCGTCGCCGCCATGAGAAACGGCTGGATGTGGTACGCCAACACCGGCGGCGGGCGCGCGATCCTCCAGATTCTGGTTGCAGCCGATTCCGGCGACGTACCGAAACGCGCGCGGCTCGTCGAATTTTATGACGGCATGCTATCCGATTGTGGCGAGGCTCGAAGCTGGGTCGGCGATGGTCGGGCGTCGGACGGTGTTGTGGTCAGACACGCCAATCCTGTGTGCGCGCGGAAGCCGTTCGCCGAAGACATGATCCGCGTTGGCGATGCCGCGGTCGCGCCGGACCCGCTGTCGGGACACGGTGTCTACGTGGCGCTGGGCGGGGCGCAGGCCGCGGCAACTGCCGTCAACACGCTGCTTAGGCGGCCCGAAAACGCCACCTTGGCCAAGTCGTTCTACGAGGAGCGCTGTCAGCTTGATTTCCTGCGTCTGTGCCGCATCGGGCGCGGGTTCTACGACCACGAACGTCGATGGCCCGACAGCCCGTTCTGGATGCAGCGCCGCAACTGGCCCGATTTGCAGCCGCCGCATGCACCGATGAACAGCCATCCCCCGCGTATCGAACGTCGCCCCGTCGTGGAGGACGAATTCATAGTCGAGCATGACGTGATCGTCACGCCGGATCACCCGCGCGGGGTCTGGGTCGTCGACGACGTGCCGCTGGTGCCGCTCTACCGCACAATGACGGATACGGGCGGGCCGCGCGACATTCGCCAACTCGCCGGGAGACTGAACAAGCCTGCCGCGTCGGTCCGGCTCGCCGCAGAGTGGCTCAAACATCGATTCGAGTTGTGACGTTACTCCGCAAACAGTTGTGCGAGA
Organism: uncultured Flavobacteriales bacterium; assembly: GCA_964347475.1. GTDB lineage: Bacteria > Pseudomonadota > Alphaproteobacteria > UBA8366 > JADFVY01. The sequence continues at coordinate 8,774 of CAYFYY010000005.1, read as the reverse complement.
TTGCCAGCGGTTGGACAGTGAAATTCAATGAAATTGTTTGGGCTGCCTGGCGGCCGTCTTGAGTAGCCGTACAAAGAGCGAGTTTTTCCTGTTGTGGTCTATGACAAATTGACGATATCATTCGTGATCTAACAAATGTGTGAGGCTCCTTGGCGACGACAGCTGTCGATCCGGGAGCGAGAGAGACAACCGGGCGCCCCGAGCAACATATTGGACATAGAAGCGCCTGGAGATGACAGGAGGGCTACCCATGCCGCGATGCACCCGGCCGCTTCTGCGAGCGTTGTCCATTCTTGGTTTGGGGTTGGGAATGTCAGCTGTTGCTGCGCCGGTCAGCGCACAACAGTCGGGCGAATCACTTCTGACCGCCCGGTGCTCCGGCTGCCATGACAGGTTGGCCGACGGGCGGCTCAGCCGGATCGGCGAAATCCGCAAGACGCCCGAGGGCTGGGACATGAACATCGCCCGCATGACATTCATGCACGGTGTCGAGCTCACGCCGGACGAACGCGCCGCCCTGGTCAAGTACCTGTCCGACGTCCAGGGACTGGCGCCCTCGGAAACCCAGGAATGGCGGTACATTCTCGAGCGCCGCCCGGGGATCATCGAGGATATTCCGGATGAAGAGCTCGGGGTTATGTGCGCCCGCTGTCACAGTTATGCGCGCACGGCCCTGCAGCGCAGGGACGAGGCGGACTGGCGGAAACACGCTGCCTTCCATCTCGGCCAATGGCCGACGACCGAATATCAGGCGCTGGGGCGCGACCGCAACTGGTGGGAGATCGCTTCCGGCCCGGTGCCCAAGAAGCTTGCCGAATTGTACCCGCTTAATAGCAAGGCCTGGAGCGACTGGAAGGCGCGATCCGCGCCGGATCTTTCCGGATCCTGGCGGGTTGTCGGGAACCGCCCCGGCAAGGGCGCATTCCAGGGTGTGGCCGTGATTTCCGGCAAGGGCGGCGATGCATATGGCGTGAAGTTATTCCTGTTCTATGCCGACGGCAGCAAGGCCAACGGCACCGGCGACGCCATCCTCTATACGGGCTACGAATGGCGTGCCAGCGTGGCACTCGAAGGCGAGGACACGATGCAGGTCATGGCCGTCTCGGCCAATGGCGCCGAGATGTCCGGCCGATGGTTCCTCGAAGATCCGGATTCGATTGGCGGCGACATCAGCCTCGCACGGTCGGGCAGCGGCGCGGTCGCGCGGGTCATGGCCGTCTTCCCGCCCTATATCAGGGTCGGCGAAACCGCACAGCTGGCAATCCACGGCATCGGCCTTGGCGGTGATGTCAGACTCGGTGACGGCGTGACCGTCGACCGCGTGGTATCCCGCAGTTCCGATATCGTGGTGGTCGAAGCCACGGGGGGCGGGGCCGCAGGCAAGCGCACCGTCGCCGTGGGCGATGCGACGGGTAGCGCGCTGCTGGCGGTATTCGACAAGGTGGATGCGATCCGCGTCGAGCCCGCCTATCACATCGCCCGTGTCGGCGGCGGCGCCATCCCACCGGTCCCGGCGCAGTTCGAGGCCGTCGCCTTCATGAACGGGCCCGACGGCGAGGCCGGAACAGCCGACGACATCCGCATCGGCGCCATGCCGGCCAAATGGTCGGTCGCCAACAGCGGCGAGTTCGCCGAAGCGCTGGACGACGTGAAGTTCGCGGGCAGGATCACCCAGGCGGGCCTGTTCGAGCCGGCGGTTGCCGGCCCCAACCCCGCGCGCCCCTTCTCGACCAACAATGCCGGCGACCTTGCGGTGAACGCATCGGTGACAGTGGGCGATCAGACGCTGGTCGGAACCGGCCGGCTGATCGTCACCGTTCAGCGCTGGAACGACCCGCCGATCCGGTGAGGATGTGCGATACATGATGGCAACGGTTCGGATGGGGATGATCGAGTGACCGCCTTGCACCTGGTTCCGGAGAACTTGCACGAGGTCGACGTGGACGGGCGCCACCTGCTGTTCCACGTGCCGACGACCAGCCTGTTCGAGATGGACCCGATCGCGGGGGAGGTCCTCACCCTGTTCCGGGAAAAGGGCGTGGTCACGGCGGACGATGTGATGGCCAGATTCGAGGGTCGCCACGAGCCGGATCGCGTTGCCGAGGCGCTGCAGGAGTTCAAGGATCTGCAAATCGTCCGCGATCCGGCCGTGCCCGTGCCGTCCGTCGATCCGGTCAAGATCGGCGCATATCCGATCAGCACGATGGTGCTCAACGTCAATACCGGCTGCAATCTCAGCTGCACGTACTGTTACAAGGAGGACCTCACGTCGCCGGACAAGGGTGAGCGGATGGATTTTCCGACCGCTGCGGATGCCTTCGAACTGCTGCTCCAAGAAGCCGTGGCCCGAGACCGCGTCAACCTCGTGTTCTTCGGCGGCGAACCTTTGAGCAATATGGCGCTGATCCGCGAGGTTACGGACTATGCGGAACGGCGGGCGGAAGAGGAAGGCAAGACCGTCGATCTGTCGCTGACGACGAACGCGACGCTCCTGACGGACGAGCTGATCTCGTGGTTCGACACGCACCGCTTCGGGCTGACCATTAGCATGGACGGACCGCGGGCGATGCACGATCGGAACCGCAAGACCGTGGGCGGCAAGGGCACCTACGACGTGGTCGCCGGCAAGGTTCGCAAGCTGCTCGCCCGCTATCGTTCCAGACCCGTCGGGGCCCGGGTGACGTTGACCCCGGGAGTTACCGACGTTGTCGCGATTCATCGCCATCTGAAATACGAGATCGGATTCTTCGAGGTCGGATTCTCCCCGGTCACGGCGGGCGACATGGCCGCGTTCAACCTCAACGAGGCGGAGTTGGCGGACGTCTTCGCCGGCATGAAGGCGCTCGGCCGCGACTATCTGGAGTGCGCCCTGCGCGGCCAGAACAACGGCTTTTCGAACATGCACCAGTTGATGACCGACCTCGTCGAGGGGACGCGGAAGTCGCTGCCCTGCGGCGCGGGGCTCGGCATGCTTGCGGTGGACAAGGACGGCGGGCTCAATCTTTGCCACCGGTTCACGGGCTCGGATCTGCCGACCTTCGGCGACGTTACCGGCGGGATCGACAAGCCGCGCCTCGGCGCCTTCCTCGACGACATGCTGGACCGCAGCGACCGCTCCTGTCGGACGTGCCGCATCCGCAACATCTGCTCGGGCGGCTGCTATCACGAATCCTATGCGCGGTACGGCGACCCGGCGCATCCCGTGCATCATTACTGCGACATCCTGCGCGACTGGGTGGATTTCGGAATCGACGTCTACACCCGGATCATGGATGGTAATCCGGATTTCTTCAGAACCCATATCGAACCGCGGAGGGCTCTGCCATGAAGCATCTGAAGCCGCTGAACAAGAAGGCGCGGCTGGTCGAAAAGGCGGCCGAGGACGGCAAGAGCGAAGAGGTCTTCGCCATGCAGACCGTGGCCGGCTGTTCCTCCACCCTCGACCCGGGCTGGGAGGTCGATCCGCTGGGCGGCGTCGCCTGGCTGTGCCAGCCGATGGAGGCCGATCTCTACGGCTGCTCGGACCCCTGCTGGTGGCCGGCGCAGGTGGCCGACACGCTCAACACCTATCCCGACTGGAACACCGGCGCGGATTCCGCGCAGCGCGACTGGCGCAAGCTCCAGGCCGTGTTCCCGAAGAATGAATAGAACGGGACATTCGGATACGATGAGGGAGCAAATGGGAACGCAGATGTTCAGGCTCACAATGGTCGCCATTGCGGCAGCGGCGTTGGCGGCCCCGGCCTTGACCGGCGGCGCCGAAGCGAAGGAATACATCCTGACGGCCGTCAAGCCCGACAAGCTGGTGATGGTCGACGCCGCGGCCCGCAAGGTCGCCAGGACGTACACGATTCCGAATGCATCGCCCGGCGTGCTGACCATCACACCGTCGCCGGACGGCAAGATCGCCTATGTCCTGATCAATCGCTGGGAAAGCATCAGCGGCATCGATCTCGATACCGGCAAGGAAGTCTTTCGCGCCGATTTCAGCGAGGGCGACGTTCGCACCAAGGGCATGTTCGGCGTCACCATCAGCCCCGACGGCAGCGAGATCTTCGTCTTCCAGTCGCCGGTGCGGCTGCTGAAGGATGAATACGAGATCCTGGACACGCGAATCGCGGTGTACAACACGGGCGACGGCATCGGCGCCAAGCCGGTGCGCACCTTCGCGGCCCCGCGGCGGACGGCCATCCTGACCATGTCGAACGACGGCACGAAGCTCTACGCCGTCAACTGGGATATCACGGTGATGGACCCGCAGACCGGGGCGGTGCTCGACGTCCACAAGGTGCGCAACTGGGGCCGCGCGAATCACAGCGAGCCCGACGTGCTCGACGTCTGGCCGCAATGGGAGCAGGCGGGTGTGTTTTCGACGCCCTATTACGCCGTGCGCACCGACGTTGCGATGGACCATCCGGAGGCCTTCCAGACCGGCATGCTGACGCTGGACCTCGAAACCGGCGAATTCGTCATGGAGAACTTCGAGCCGACCGCGGCGATCATTTTCTCCACCGTGGTCAATCCGGTCCGCCGCAACGAGGCGTACGGCGTCTACACGACGCTGTCCAAGATCGATATCGACAAGGACGAACTGGTCAAGCGCGTCGATCTCGACCACACATACTACACGATCAACGTGTCGGGCGACGGCAGGGAGATCTATGTCGGCGGCACGATGGACGATATTTCGGTCTACGATTCCGAGACGCTGGAAAAGATCGGCCGGATCGAGATGCCGGCCGGCGCGGATCAGGCGTTGGCCTCGATGCGCGTGATCCAGCGATAGGCCGCGGCGGTGCCGGACACGCCGCCGGCCGAATTGCAGACCATGAGTGATCCGCCCGCCGACCCCCTGCGCCGACGGGCTGCCGAGGTGGCGGCGGGCGGCCGAATGCGTGCGGCCTGGCCCTGGCTCGCCCGGTTCGTGCGGCCGCAGGCGGGGCGGCTCGCCGCGGTCCTGCTTCTGTCCGTCGTGGCGACGGGCCTCGCGCTGGCCCAGCCCTATATCACGCGCTACCTGATCGATGATGGGCTGCTGGCGCGCCGCATGGACGTCATCCTCGTCCTGTGCGGCATCCTCGTGGGGGCGGCCGCGGTCAGCGCGGTGCTGAGCGGGCTCAACCGCTGGCACTATGTGGACGCCTCGGCGCGCGTCCTGTTCGCCCTGCGCGAAGCGGTTTATGCTCATCTGCAGCGCCTCTCGCCGACATTCTACGCCCGCACGCGCGGCGGCGACGTGATCCAGCGGCTGGACGGCGACGTCGGCGAAATCCAGCGCTTCGCCGTCGACGGGCTGCTGGCGCTCGTCAACGGGATCATCGCGCTGACCGGCACACTCGTGCTGATGCTGACGCTGAGCTGGAAACTCTCGCTCCTCGCGTTCGTGATCCTGCCGGCACAGTTCCTGTTCCTGAGATACATGCGGCCGCGCGTCGAGGCCCGCACGAGGGACGTGCGGGACCGCGCCAGCGACCTGACGTCGTTCATCATGGATGCGCTGGCGGCCATGAAGCTGATCCAGGCGGTCGGCGCCGAACGACGCCAGGCGGAGGCGCTGGGCGACCTGCATCGGCGCTATCGAGGCCATCTGTTGCGCCAGCAGATGACCGGATATGCGACGACGGCGGTTCCCGGACTGATGACCGCATTGGCCACCGCGCTGGTCTTCGTCGCCGGCGGCTGGATGGTCATCGAGGGCGGGTTGTCCCTCGGCGCGCTGATCGCCTTCTCGATCTACATGGCGCGTGCCACCGGCCCCGTACAAACGCTGCTCGGCCTCTATGTGGCGGTTCGTCGGGCGGTGGTCAGCCTGGATCGGGTCATGGCCATCATGGACGCCCCGCCGGCGGTCACGGCACCGGAAAACCCACGGCCGCTGCCTGTCGGCGCGGCCGGCCATATCGTCTTCGACGACGTCTCCTTTGCCTATCCCGACAACCCGCAACCGGTCCTGGATCGCCTGTGCGGGGAGTTTCCGGCCGGCAGGAAGATCGGGCTGGTCGGCGCCTCGGGGGTCGGCAAGTCGACGCTGATAGACCTCTTGCACCGGCATTACGATCCCGGCGCGGGCCGCATCCTTTTCGACGGAATCGATCTGCGCGACCTCGATCTCGCCGAACTGCGCCGAAGGATCGCTGTCGTTGCGCAGGATACGGTGCTGCTGTCCGGAAGCATCGCCGACAATATCCGCTACGCCGCGCCCTGGGCCGATGAACAGGCGGTCCTGCGGGCAGCCGGATCGGCCCGGGTCGACGAGTTTGCCGGGCGGCTGCCGGACGGCTACGGGACCCCGGTGGGAACTGGGGGAACGGCGCTTTCGGGCGGACAACGCCAGCGCATCGCTATCGCCCGGGCGATCCTTCAGGATCCGTTGGTGCTTATTCTCGACGAGGCAACGGCCGCCGTGGACCTGGAGACTGAAAGCTCGATCGGCCGGGCGATCGACGCGCTGTTCCCCGACCGCACGCGGATCGTCATCAGCCACCGGGCCGAGACGCTCGCCGGCGCGGACCCGATCCTGGACATGCGGGACGGGCGTCTCGAGCCGCGGCCGCGGCTCGGCCCGGCGCGGACCATGCCGTGAGCGCTCCCGTCGTCGTCGGCCTGCTGGACAGCGGCGTCGATCCCGCCCTCGTTCCGGCCGAATGGCCGCGACGAAGTTTCGTGATCGATGACGACGGGAACGTCGTGTGCCGGGATGATGGCGCGCCGGACCGGCTCGGCCACGGCACCGCGCTGGCCCGGATCATCCTTGGCGGCACCTCGAACATATATATGGCAACCGCGCGCATCTTCACCGACCGCATGGTCTGCACGCCGGCCGCGGCGGCGGCGGGCCTCGACTGGCTGATCCGGCACGGCGCGCGGATCGTCAACATGAGCTTCGGGCTGGCGCAGGACCGCACGGTGCTGCGCAACGCATGTGTGCGTGCGACCGCCGCCGGCGCGTTGCTCGTCGCCGCGGCGCCGGCACGGGGGCGGCCCGTCTTCCCCGCCTCCTATGACGGTGTCGTGCGGGTTTCCGGGGACGCCCGGTGCAGGCCGGGGGAACTTTCGATCCTCGGTGGCGCGCAGGCGGATTTCGGGGCCTGCGTCGGCCGGCCCGGAGGCGAGGGGGACTACGAGAGGACGGGCGGCGCGAGCTTCGCCGCCGCGCACTTCACCCGCCTGGCGGCCGAGATCCTCAGCGCCGCGCCCGGGGCCGACAACAGGAACGCGCTGCACATGATGGCGCGCAGATCGTCGTATCACGGGCCGGAACGCCGTGGCACGGGCTGACGAGACATTGCCGGCCACGGCTCGATCCCGCCGGGGCGGCAGGCGGCGCCTGATCCGATGCTGGACCCAGAAGAATCTTCCAAAATCCGGGGCTTTCGGCCGGCGTTTCGATACGCCGGAAGCATTGCAGCGCTCCGTCGAACCAGGGTTCATGGCGACACAATGACGCGCGATCCTCACTTGTAAGGTTTCGTAAGCTATGTTAATTAATTCTTTAGAATAATAATTGTTCCACGTTCGCGTGCCGGCTTGGAGGGCGAACACGCGAAAGACGTAACCCGCGGCGTCAAATGCGGGAGCTTGGGGGGAAGACAGGGGCTCGCGAAAGAAAACGATTCAGGGAGCGAAGGGTGGCAATTTCCCGATACAACTAGTCAGAGAACGAGACGCCGACTCAGGCGGCAACCTGAGCCGGCGCGTTGGTCAACGCAGCAGTAAGTTGCGAGGTCACTGTGAATCAACCGTCCATAACTATGATGGAAACCCACCTATGGGTCAAGCGGTCGTCGCCGGGAAACGACGACAGGCAGCGGCGTTCGGGACGCGGAATCCTCCGAAATCGGCAGAAGATCCCTCAATTTCCGGTAGAAAATTACCGGCCGTATTCGTCCAGCGCCGATCCGCGGCCCGATAAATTCGTTCAGGTATTGTTCCATTTGTTTGGCCGCGGCGGCGTTCGCCGCGGCCTTTTTCGTGCAGTGCACGGTCGGTCAACGGGGCCAGCCATCCGCCGGCACAGGCGACCGGCCCCTGCGCCGCTTGGAGTACACCCGGCAGAGCGCGTTCTGGGGTGGCCGTCCGGCCGCCGTGGATCACCATGCGTTCTGGGGAACGGGGTTTGGAAATAAGGGAGTAGACCATGTCTGTTAAGGGACACAAACTCTGGTTGACCGCCGCCGCCGGCCTGGCTGCGGCGATGCTGTCGGGCGAAGCCAGCGCCCAGGCGACCTGCGCCAACACGATCGTCGCGAACGTGGTGGCGTTCGATCAGCCGATTATGTACAACCGGCTCGGCGCGCAGAACATCAACGCCATGATGTACGCGCTGGAGCACGACGTCATCGACAAGTCGTCGGGGAAGACCAAGGCCGCGGGCGGCACGCTTTCGCGCGGCAATGTCGAGCTGCGTCCCGACAAGCGGCCGCGGCCGCTGGTCCTGCGGGTCGCCGCCGGCGACTGCCTGCAGGTCAACTTCACCAACCTGCTGGCGCTGAAGGCGAACCCGTTCAACCATCCGATACCAGAGCTGCAGATCAACAACCAGGTCGCATCGCGCTCGGCCGGCTTCCACCCGCAGGGGCTGGAGCTGGTCAATGCCGACATGGTGGACGATTCGTCGTTCGTCGGCAACAACGGCAACAGCCTGGTGGGGCCTGGCAAATATGCCACCTACACGTTCTACGCGCCCGAGGAGGGCACCTTCCTGGTGACCAGCTACGGCGCCACCTTCGGCGGCGAGGCGAGCGGCGGCAATGTCGGCGTCGGCCTGTTCGGCG
>CAYFYY010000004.1:0-89701 GCA_964347475.1 uncultured Flavobacteriales bacterium | reverse complement strand
ACGGCTTCCTGATGAACCTGTCGATCAGCGATCTGTTCATCGGCGGCCTGCTGCCTGGCCTCTTGATGGTGATCGCGATGCAGGCGACCTGCTGGTACGTCGCCCACCGCAACGGCTGGGGCCACCTGATCCGAATCGATCCGGTGAGGATCATGCGTGCGGCGCTCGGCGCGTGGCTCGGCTTCTTCGCCATCGCGCTGGTGATCTGGGGCATTTACGCCGGCAAGTTCTCACCGACGGAGGCGGCGGGCGTGACCGCGGGCTTCTGCCTGATCGTCGGCATCGTCATGCGGCCGATCCATAAATTGCTCGGGGGCGGCGAGCGCCGATCCTTCATCGCGGACACCATCGCCGTCCCCGGTTTTTCGCCGTTCGAGCTTCCGAGCATCGTGCTGCGGTCGGGCCAGATCACCGGGCTGCTGGCGCCGCTGATCGCCGTGTCGGTGGTCATGCAGCAGATCCTGTCGCTGCTCGGTGCCAAGGTCTTCGTCACCGACATGCTGGGCGCGCTGGGCGGCTATTACGCAATCCTCTTCGCCTGCATGGCGCTGGTGCTGATCGCCGGGACGATTCTGGAAAGCCTGCCGAACACGATCATCCTGGCCCCCATCCTGGCCCCGATCGCCGCCAATATCGGCGTCGACCCGATCCATTTCGCCGTGGTCTTCCTGGTTGGCGACGCCATCGGATTCATCACTCCGCCCTATGGGCTGAATCTGTATGTCGCAAGCGGCATCACCGGCATTCCGTATCTGCGGCTGCTGCGCTTCACGATGCCATACCTGATCGCACTCCTGGTCGCGTGGCTCGTCATCGCATTGTGGCCACCCTTGTCCACGATGCTGCTGGTGCACGCCGGCGCCGGGGTCTTCCAGGTGCAATAGTGGAGCGCGAAAAAGGGCATGACTGAGATGCGCCGAAGCAAGGGTTCGTCCATCCGGCGCAGCCTGGCCATCCTGGAAAAGATCGCGGACGCCGGGCGGCCGCTCACACCGACCGAACTGAACGCCGATTTGGGCTTGCCCAGGCCGACCATCCACCGGCTCTGTGCGATGCTGCAGAATGAAGGGTACCTGCAGCGGAGCATCGATGGCAGGGGCCTCATCGCCGGGGCAAAGCTGCGCGGCATGGCGCTTGACGTCATTGCCGGCGCCGGTGGCCAACGGGCGGCGTTGCACGCGATCCTGGACGAGTTGGCCGAAACCGTCGGCGAGACCTGCAACATCAATGTTCCGGACGGCAACGCCATGCGCTACATCGACCGGGTCGAAGCGCGCTGGCCCCTGCGGCTCCAGCTTCCGGTCGGCACCCGCGTGCCCCTGCATTGTACGGCCAGCGGCAAGATGTTTCTGAGCGACCTTCCACCGGCCCGGCGCAAACAGCTCATCGCACATCTGGCACTGGAACCGCACACCCCGAACACGATCAGCGACCCCGAGACGCTGGCGACGGTACTTGAGAAGATCCGCACCGACGGCTTCGGCGACGACAACGAGGAATTCCTTGAAGGCATGGTCGCCGTTGCCGTGCCGGTGCGCGACGACAAGGGGCGCCTGATTGCAACTCTGGCCATGCACGGTCCAACCCAGAGATTGACCCTGGAGTCTGCCAAGGCACGGCTTCCGGCGCTGCGAAGGGCGGCCGACAAGCTTTCCCAACTATTCGGGGACAACGTCGGCTAGCGAAAGTTCAGGCCGGTTTCGCGCACACCGCCTCGATGACGGCGACGCAGTCGCCGGCAAGGCTGCGGTACAGGTTGGCGAGGATCTCGTACCAGTCGGAGCCGAGGAACAGCTCGGGGCCGAGCAGCGAGGCTTCGTAGCCCGGCTCCGCCTCGCGCCGGCGCTGCTCCTCGAACCAGATCAGCCCGGCCGCCGTGGTGTCCTGCCACGAGGTGATCTCGAAGCCGGCGCCCTCGATCCCGGCGCGCAGGGCGTGCGGCTTGACGAGGAAGCTGATCGTCGCGTCGGAGGCCCAGGGCACCGGGTAGAACGGCTCGCCGCCTTCGCCCGCGACGAGGTCGTAGATGCCGAGGCGGCCGCCGGGCTTCAGCACCCGGAACATCTCGGCATAGAAGCGTGCCTTGTCCTCGATGTTCATCTGCACGTGCTGGCTGACCACGACGTCGAAGCTGGCGTCGCCGAACGGCAGGTCGAGCGCGTCGGCCTTGCGGTAGGCCAGGTGGTCGCCGAGCTTGACGCGCTCCGCCAGCATGCCGGCGACCTCGACGAACGGGTCGCTGACGTCGACGCCGGTGACCCGGCAGCCGTATTGCAGGGCCATGAAGCGCGACGGGCTGCCGATGCCGCAGCCGACGTCGAGCACCTTCTTCTCGTGGTCGAGGCCGAGCTGCATGGCGAGCTCGCGGGTCGCCTCGTGTCCGCGCACGTGCATCTCGCCGAGGCCCATGACGTCGTGGGGTCTGAGGTTGTCCGGATCCTTGCCCTCCTCGCGCAGCGCCATGAGGATCGAGGTCGCCAGCGCCGGCCGCGAATAGTGCGATTCGACGCGCGGATCTCCGGCCCCCGCCTGGCGCGCCGACGGTGCGGCTGGTCCGGACGACGGTGCGGCTCCGGTCGCCGCCGGTGCGGTGGCCGGTTCCGGCGTGGCGGGTGGCGCGAGGGGCGGCGAGTCCCGCGCCTCGTCGATCACCGGATTGCTGAGCCGCCCGATGCCCTCGATCTCCACCTCGCAGACGTCGCCGGCCTTCAGGAACAGCGGCGGCGTGCGCGCATAGCCAACGCCCGACGGTGTGCCGGTGGCGATCACGTCGCCGGGCTGCAGCGTCATCGCCCTCGACCAGCGGTGGATCAGGTCGGCGACCGGGAACAGCATGGTATCGGTGGTGTCGTTCTGCACCGCCTGGCCGTTGACGCGGGTCACCAGGCGCAGGCCTGAGGCGCCGGGCGGCAGCTCGTTCGGCGTCACCAGGTCGGGCCCGAAGGAGCCGGACCGGTCGAAGTTCTTGCCCAGGGTCCACTGCGTGCCGAGGCGCTGGAAGTCGCGCACCGAGCCGTCCATCAGCACCGCATAGAAGGCGACGTGCGACAGCGCGTCCTCCAGCGGCACATGCCGCCCCGGCTTGCCGATCACCGCGGCGAGCTCGCCCTCGTAGTCGAACTTGTCGGAGATCCAGGGCTTGACGATCGGCTCGTCATGGCCGACCAGCGACTGCGCGTAGCGGACGAACAGCGACGGATGCTCCGGCGGCTCGCGCCCGCCCTCCTTGGCGTGCTCGGCGTAGTTCAGCCCGCAGCACAGATATTTCGGCGCGTTCCAGACCGGCGGATGGTAGCGCAGCCCCTCGGCGGGGCGGACGGCCCCCGCAGGCGCGTCCAGCACCATGGCGGCGACGCGCTCCACGATCCCTTCGCCGAGGGCCAGCAGCCCCGGGATGTCGCGCGGCAGCTCCGGCGCTGCCAGCGACAGGTCGACGACCTCGTCGCCGCGCCGCACGCCGATCGTCGGAACGCCGTCCTTGTCGAAGGCCAGGAGCCGCATCGATGAGTCCCTTCCGGAAGATGGCGGATCGAACCGGGAACCTGCCACGCGCCGCCCGCCGGGGCAAGATGTCAGGAAACAATCCCGGCCCTTACGCCCGGCCGCGCGCGCCGTCCTCGCCCCAGGGCCGGCCCGGGCGGCCGAGGGCCCTGCACAGCGCCTCGGCTTCCTTGGACAGGATGGTTTCGATCTCGGCCTGGCCGAGGGTCGCCGCGCCGGCGGAGTCCGGGCGGTAGATCCGCACCGCCGTGGTGTCCCGGCAGCGCACGGTGACGACCTGCCCGTAATAGGGGATCGTGGCGGTGACCCGTGCCGAGAGGATATCCGGGCGGCCGACCTCCGCGACCGTGCGCCGCAACAGACCGCGGGTGAGCAGCAGCCGGCGGTCGGTCACGGCGACGGCGTCCGCGGAGCGCTGGCCGCCGATCACCACCAGCGCCGCCAGCGGGATCAGGCGGTAGGGCTCGCGAAACAGCGACTGCCAGCCGCCGCCCAGCCACGCCATGACGGCCAGCAACACCGCCACGATGGCGAGGCCGATCAGCAGCGAGGTGCCGACGCCGAGCCCGGGCCGGTTGCGCCAGATGACGGTCTCCCCCGGCTGCAGCATGGCGTCGATTCGGCTCATATCGCGGTCATCGCCAGTTCACTCTTGGCCGGCACGTCGTCGCGTCGCGGCGATCAGGCCATCCCGGTGCTGCCGCCGCGGCGTGCCAACGCATAGAGCAGCATGGCAGCGGCGCCGGCGATCCAGCTGCGCAGGAAATCGACGAACGTTTCCGTGCCCCAGCCGTAATAGCCGAACGCCCCCGGTGATGCCTCGATCGTAAGATAGATATGCGGCGCCAGGATCAGGGTCGGCAGGACGACGATGCTCCAGGCGACGGCGCGCGTGACGGTCGTCCCGACCCGGCCGCGGTCCTCGATCTCCACCGCGCCGTGCGTGCTGGGCAGCAGGATGCGGATCGACTCCCACCCGATGAGGCAGGCGACGAAGAAGAAGACCAGCATGAAGAGCTCGAGGTCGCCAGGCGAGCGGCCGCAATACAGCGAGATCTTGCCGTTGTTGGCGCAGAACAGATTGGCCGGCCAATAGGTGGTCGCGATATTCGGCACGCCCTTGACGAACCAGGCGATGATCCAGTTCAGCATGTAGCCGACCGCCGGCGCGACGAAGGCAACCGGTGCGCCGAAGATGAACCGCATGTCGCAACCCTTCGTTATGCCCTGGCCCGCCCCGCCTGGCAGTGCGCCAACCTCGTTTATCGGAGCAAACGGGTTAAGACACGGTTAAATTGCGGAAATACGCGTTCCCGCAATTTCGGGGCCCCGCGACCAGCCGCGGACGGCCGGACTGGTTGCGGGTCGTTGCGCCTACTATCGCGCGCATGATCCGGACGCCGGCCCTGCCATGCACGGAACGGTTATGCCGGCATCTCCGTTGCCTCCGGCGGACCTTCGGGAAGGAGCAGGCTCTCCAGATCGACTGGCGCGCCATAAAGGCGCGATAATCTGCGTTCCGCGCGCCGCAAGTCGTCGCGCCACGTTTCGTCCTCGGAAAAGACCGCCTTCCAATCCGGATGATAAAGCGTGCAGGCGAAAAAGCCGGCCGTCTCGGGCGAGACCGTGAGCCGCGCGACCGGCCAGACGAGCCAGAGTCCGAACACCGCGCCCGCCCCCAGCGCTATGAGAGCCGAGAACGCGAAGAACACGCCCTCGAAGTCAGGCAGCATCATCTCCGCCGCCGCCCACACGCCAAGCACCGACAGCAGGGCCCCGGCAACGGATAGCGAGATCCGTGCGCCATGCAGGTTCGTGACCGCATCGGTCCTGGGCACCGGCTGGATCCGCTGCGGCTCGATCGCCAACGCCTCGAGCACCGCGTCGTTTTCCACCGATGCCCGTGGGAACGGCATTTCCATCTCGCCCGTGGACCGCAGCGACGCGCGGCTGTTCGGCTCGAGAAGGCGAATCACGTCCGGCCGCGCGGCACGCAGCACCAGCGTCTCGTCACCCTCGTAGATGACCGCCTCGGCGATGTGCCGACGCTCCAGCTCCTCACGCCGGGGCCGGAAGACGCCCTGACTGCGAAGCACCCGCCGGTCGGTCACCATGACGCCGGCACCTTGCGTGAAGTACGTGACAAGGACAGCGACCACAGCTATGCCGAACACGCCGTACAACGCCGTCAGGAGCCGGTCGAGATCGAAACCCTCGATCAGGAAATCGAAGACGTAGCCGCCTCCGGCGACACCGGCGATCTGCCACAGCATGCTGTTCCTGGCGCTTTGCCAGGCCGGCTTGGTCCGCCAGAGGACGATCTCCCCGGGGTGCAGCAGCGACTCGAGCCGGGTCATGTCACCCGCCCCCACCGATCGCCATGCGCCGACAGATCCGATGCCAATCGGCCGCTGCGTCGGGCGGGATGGTATCTGCGATCCCTCGCATCATTGCACCCTTTCGGCCGGCCCTGCACATCGTTGCAAACCGCCAGCACCGATTGTTGTTAACCGGCGTTAAGAACGCGTGAATCAGATGCCGGGCCGGGCCAGGGTGCAGGCCCGCCCGCCACGCTCGCAACCGGGTCGGGACGCGTCGGGCGGCTTACGGGCGCGCCGCAGGCGCTCCGACGCTCTCAAGGGGCGATTTTAGAAAAATGCCCGGTGTACTCGCCGAATTTACAATTCCTCAACCTTGATGCTGCTACATGAACGAAGACCCGTTTCCTGGCGCCAGATACTGCGAGAACCGAGATGCGAATAACGTTCCCCATCCTCTGTGGCATTGTGGCGGCTCTCTTCGCTGCACCAGTCGACGCGCAGGAAGAATTATCCGATAGCGGTTTGTACTTTTCTCTTGGCGGCGGCATATCAGACGGCTCCTTCGTCGGCAATGAATGGGTCGGCACAGATCCGCTGACCGGCAATACCACAACCTTCCTCTTTGACTACTCGTTGGCCGGAACGGGCGCGATTGGTTACTCGTGGCATCCAAGCGACCGGGGAGCAGGGTTTCGCATCGAACTTGAAGGTAGCTATCGTCGCGCAGAAGTGTACTCCGCCGTCGAAGATTGGGTACCGAATATTTTGACCGCCGATGGCTATCTGGAGTCAATCGGCGCCATGGCGAACGGATACGTAGACTTCAATATTGGCGAAAGCGCTACCACTTACTTCGGCGGAGGAATCGGCGCTGCGCGAGTTTCACGACGCGATTTTGTTCTCAGTGGCGTCCCGCTATCAAACAAGTACGTTCATACGGCCGCCTGGCAAATGATGGGGGGTATAGGTTACAGATACACCCCTGGCATGATTATCGGGCTGGAGTTTCGGCACTTCAAACTGCACGATTTTACATTCGAAAACACTCCGCTGATTCAAGAGATACAATTTGACGAGGTGTTCATTACGCTTCGGTTCGTAGGGTAGATGGTCACAGAGCCGACCAGCACAGCCTGGCCGATATTTATCCGCGTCTCTTTACTCGTGGCCCGAAATCGTCGATATCGGGGGAATGGCGAATTCGCTCGATCGAACTGACCTAGCCATGCTCGAGGCGCTCGAGCAGCGCGTTCTCTGGCTCGCCTGCTGGACCATCCACAACGCCAACCATATCCGTCCGGCCGTCGACGGGCTGAAGGTCGGCGGCCACCAGTCGTCCTGCGCCTCGGCGGCGACGCTGCTGACGGCGCTCTATCTCGACGTGCTGCAGCCGCAGGACCGGGTCGCGGTCAAGCCGCACGCATCGCCCGTGTTCCACGCGATTCAGTACCTCTTGGGCCGGCAGAGCCGCGAACGGCTGGAGGCGTTCCGGGCATTCGGAGGTGCCCAGTCCTACCCTTCGCGCACCAAGGATGCGGACGATGTGGACTTCTCCACGGGGTCGGTGGGCCTCGGCGTCGCGGTCACGCTGTTCGCCTCTTTGGTGCAGGACTACGTCCGCCTGCATGGGCTGGTCGACAGCGACGCGGGGCCCGGCCGCATGGTGGCGGTGATGGGCGATGCCGAGCTCGATGAGGGCAACGTCTTCGAGGCCTTGCTGGAGGGCTGGAAGCACGACGTGCGGAACCTGTGGTGGGTGATCGACTACAACCGCCACTCGCTCGACGGCGTGGTCAACGACCACTTGTTCGGGCGGATCCGCGACTTCTTCGGCTCGGTCGGCTGGACGGTGGTCAACCTGAAATACGGCAAGCGCCTCGAGGCGGCCTTCGAAGGGCCGGCTGGCGAGGCGCTGCGGCAATGGATCGACGCCTGCCCGAACCAGCACTACTCGGCGCTGACGTTCAAGGGCGGAGCGGCCTGGCGCGAGCGTCTGAAAACCGACCTCGCGGGGACGTCGGGCCTGAAGGCGCTGCTCGACGGCCACGACGATGCGTCGCTGCACCGGCTGATGACCAATCTCGGAGGGCACGACATGGCGAGCGTGCTCGAGGCCTTCCGCGGCGTTGCCGACGACCGCCCGCATTGCTTCATCGCCTACACCATCAAGGGGCACGGCCTGCCGCTGGCCGGCCATAAGGACAACCATGCCGGCCTGATGACGCCGGAGCAGATGGAGGCGTTCCGGGCCGGCCACAACGTCCCGCACGGCGAGGAGTGGGAACGGTTCGCCGGACTCGACATCGACGAGGGAACGATCCGGGCCTTCCTGAAGCGCGTGCCGTTCGCACAGCGGCCTGAGCCCACGCCCTGCAGCCGCACGGAGGTGCCGGCGAGCGCGCCGCCCGGTGCCGCGACCCAGTCGACACAGGATGCCTTCGGCCGAATCCTCGGCGATCTCGGCAGGTCCGCGGGCGACCTTGCGGCGCGCATCGTCACCACCTCCCCGGACGTTGCGATCTCCACCAACCTCGCCGGATGGATCAACCGGCGCGGCGTGTTCCACAGGGAGGACCGGCCGGATGCCTTCCGCGAGCAGTCGATCGCCTCGCCGCTCAAGTGGGACCAGGGGCCCGTAGGCCAGCATATCGAGCTGGGAATCGCCGAGAACAACCTGTTCCTGTTGCTGGCGGCGGCGGGGATCGGCGACCGTCTGTTCGGGGCGCGAATCATCCCGGTGGGCACGCTCTACGACCCGTTCGTCGCGCGCGGCCTCGATGCGCTGAACTACGCATGCTACACGGACGCGCGCTTCATCGTCGCGGGCACCCCGTCCGGGATCGCGCTGGCCCCCGAGGGCGGCGCCCACCAGTCGGTGGGCACGCCGCTGATCGGCATCGCGCAGGACGGGCTGGCCGCCTTCGAGCCGTCCTACGCCGACGAGCTCGCGGTCCTCATGGAATGGGCGTTCGACTACGTGCAGCGCGACGGATCCGGCGAGTCGGAGATCGAGTGGCTGCGCGACGTGGCGGGCGGCGCGGTCTACCTGCGACTGTCGACGCGACCGCTCGAACAGCCGCGGCGCCAGCTCGATACCGAGACGATGCGCGGCATCGTCGCCGGCGGCTACTGGATGCGCGAGCCGGCCCCCGGCGCCGAGATCGCCATCGCTTATACCGGCGCGGTCGCGCCGGAAGCCATGCAGGCCTGGGAGCAGCTGTGCGTGGAGTCGCCAGGCGCCGGCCTGCTGGCGGTGACCTCGGCGGACCGGCTGGGCGCCGGCTGGCATGCCGCCGAACGGGCACGCCAGCACGGCGAGGGCCTGGGGGCACGCAGCCATGTCGAACGCCTGCTCGAGCCGCTGGCCGCGGATGGCGGCCTCGTTACCGTCGTCGACGGCCACCCGGAAACCCTGTCATGGCTCGGCAGCGTGCTGGGCCACCGCGTCAAGCCGCTCGGCGTCGAGCATTTCGGCCAGTCGGGCAGCGTGTCGGATCTGTTCCGGCATTACCGCATCGACGCGGAAGCCATCCTCGATGCCTGCGCCGCCGCACTGATCGGCCGCAGGGGCAGGCATGTCTGGCCGAAGGCGGCGGAGTAGCGACGCCGGCCAGGCTGCGCCGTGGCGGTCCCGCCGCCCCCTGACGCCGAAATTCTCCAGAACGTTTCCGGAATATTCCTGAACAAAGCGGAAACGCCCGGAATTCAACGATTACCGGGCCTTACCGCGGTGTAGGATGCGTTGGTTCGCCGGCCGGCGCGTCGGGCAACCCGGCAGCCATCGCGGACGCTTACAACAACGAAGGAGACACGAGATGGGACCGAAGATCAGGGAATGGCGATGCCCGCGGAGCCTGGCGATCCTGGCCCTCGGCGCGAGCGTGGTGCCGCTCTGGGCCGGCGGACAGGCGCAGGCGCAGGCGATCGTATCGATCCCCGAGATTCAGGGCGCCGGCCACATCTCACCCTATGCGGGACAGGAGGTCACGACGAGCGGTGTCGTGACCGCAGTGGCCTTCAACGGCTACTACGTCCAGGACCGGACCGGCGATGGCGACGACGCCACGTCGGATGCGTTGTTCGTGTTCAAGACCGGCGCGAAACCGGCGGTCGGCGATCATCTGCAACTGACCGACACGGTGACCGAATTCGTTCCCGGCGGCGCGGCAACCGGCAACCTGTCCATCACCCAGATGTCGTTCCCCGCATTCACCGTTCTGTCTTCGGGCAACCCGCTGCCGTTTCCGGTCGTGATCGGGACGGGGGGCCGCATCCCGCCGAACCGGGACGTCATCAGCGACGACGAGCTGCCGGCGAACCTGCAGACCGAGGCCGGCCTGTTCGATCCGGAACGCGACGGCATCGATTTCTACGAGAGCCTGGAGGGCATGCTGGTCACGGTCGAAGACCCGGTGGCGGTGTCGGCGACACGGACCTTCAACGCGTTCAGCAGCGAGCTGTTCGTATTGCCCAATGACGGCGCTCATATCGCGCCGCGCGACGCCCGCACGCGGCGCGGCGGGATAAGCCTTCAGCCCGATCCCGACAACCGGGGCGACCAGAACCCGGAACGGGTGCAGATCCAGCTCGATGGGACGCTGTTCCCGGCAGACGTGCCGGCCATCACCGTCGGCGACCAGCTCGGCAGCATCACCGGGGTCGTCGGCTACAGCTTCGGCAATTTCGAGGTCAACGCCATCGCCGAGTTCGACATCTTCCCGGCCGGCCTGCGGCGCGAGGTGACGCGGCTGTCGGGAAACAGGCGCAAGGTGACCGTCGCGACCTACAACCTCCTCAACCTCAGCCCGCTGCCCGAGGACGACCGCCAGCGGACCACTCTGGCCTCGCAGATCGTAGACAATCTCGGCAGCCCGGACGTCATCGCAGTGCAGGAGATCCAGGACAATAGCGGCGAGATCGACGACGGCACGACCGATGCCTCGCACACCCTGCAGGCGCTGGCCGATTCGATACACGCCGCCGGCGGCCCGCAATACGCCTATTTCGACGTGGCGCCTGCCGACGGGACGTCCGGAGGGGTCCCGGGCGGGAACATCCGCAACGCCTTCCTCTACAACCCGAACTGGATCGAGCTGGTGGAGTCCCGCTCACTGACGCCGGACGAGCTGCTGTTCGCCGGCGTCGGCGACCCGGCGGCCTTCGCCGGCACGCGGAACCCGCTCATGGGCGTGTTCGAGTTCGCCGGCGCGCAGTTCACGGTGATCAACAACCATCTGACGTCCCGTTTCGGGTCGACACCGGTGTTCGGCGGCATCCAGCCGTTCGTGCAGGCCGGCGAAGCCGAGCGCGAGGCGCAGATGCAGGCGCTCAACGACTACGTAGATTTCCTGCTCGACGGGGATCCCGGCGCTGCGATCATCGTCCTCGGCGACCTGAATACCTTCGAGTTCACCAACGATCTGACCGAGATCCTGCCCGGCACCGGGCCGGACCGCGTGCTCACCAACCTGATCGGCACTCTCGGGGACGATAACGTCTACTCCTTCAATTTCGAGGGCAATTCCCAGGTCCTCGACCATCTTCTGGTCAGTGACGCGCTCCTGAACAATGCCAAGCTCGACATCGTGCACGTCAACGTCGACTTCCCGCGCGTCGACGACACGGTGGGCAGCGACCATGAGCCTCTCGTGGCGCGGCTCAAGCTGAAGGGGCAGGACGACGAGGGCGACGGGGACTGAAGACATCGCGCGGGGGTTGGACGGGGGGACGGCGGCGGGCTTCCCGGCCGCCGTCCCGCCCCTTTCCGACGCGGCGGTACGCCCCCGCATGGGAAGCGTTGCAGGGTACAACCAGATATCATTGCGAGGTGGCCGCAGGCCGACGCAGCAGTCCAGGATGTCATCGAAGCGTGCCCGTTTCTGGATCGCCACGGCTGCGTCGCAGCCTCGCGATGACAAATCCTGTTTCCTGCAAAGGTCTCCATGTTGAGGAGGCGCGCAGCGCCGTCTCGAAGTATGCGGTCGCGCCGGCCTGCTCACGGCTGAGTCCAAACAGTCTTGAAGTGCGGCAGGCATCCGGTTCCGCGCGCTGTCGCTGGTGCGGGTACCGCTACACGTCGAATTTCAACAGCACCTCGAAGGGCACGTCGATCTTCTTGCGGCCGCCCAGGAAGGTCAGCTCGATGACGCAGGCGGCGCCGCGCACGTCGCCGCCGACCTCGCGGATCAGGTCGATACCGGCCGACATGGTGCCGCCGGTCGCCATCAAATCGTCCAGCACGACGACGCGCTGGCCCTTCTCGATGGCGTCGGCCTGGATTTCCACCGTGTCGGTGCCGTATTCGAGATCGTAGGTGTGCGAGATGGTCTTCCCCGGCAGCTTGCCCTGTTTGCGCAGCATGGCGAACCCGCAGCCGATATGCAGGGCCAGCGGCGCCGCGACGAGGAAGCCGCGGCTGTCGATGCCGACGAGGATGTCCGGCTCCCAGTCCGCGACCATGCCCGCCAGCTTGGCGGTGCAGTAGTGCCAGGCCCGAGGATGCGCGAGCATCGGCGAGATGTCGTAGAAATTGATCCCCGGCTTGGGGAAATCCGGGATGTTCCGGATATGCTGCTTCAGATCCATGCGCGCGCCGCCCCCGTGAACGAATGTGGCCGGCGGCACTTTAGCGAGGCATACCGGCGGGGGCAATGCGGCGCAGTGACCGGGGGCGTACCGCGTCTGCCGACGGGACCGCAACGGCTCCCCGGCGGCGGCACGCCCCCGGGGAGCCGCTTCGACGCCGTCAGTGTCGCGTCACGGTGCGACCCGGCCCGGCCCCAGCAGCGGGCACAGGAAGTAGACGTCGCCGGCGTCCATCACGCCGTCGCCGCTGGCATCCAGCCACCAGCGGCCGCCGACATAGCCGTGGTCCCCGGGGCCGAACTCGGTCTGCAGGCCGGTCGGCCCGGCCGCCTCGAGTTTCTGGAACGGTCCCTCGAACGGCAGCGGCCCGAGCACGATGGTATCGAAATAGAGGTCCTGGCCGGTCACGTAGATGACCGGGCCGGTGCTGCGCGGCGCGCCGGCCGGCGGCGTATCGAACGATGCCCCCGCGCCGGCCCCGGTCGAGACCGTAAGCCCGGCGGCGAGCGCCAGCACCGGCAGGACCGTTGTCAGGATCTTCAATGTTCTCATGGTGACCCTCCTTTCCAGATCTGAATGCACGGGCCGTACTGGCCCGGGCGGACAGGATTGGCGGCAAATCCTCACGAAACGCTCCCCGTCCGGTCACGATTCGGTACCGCGTCGCGCGCGCCGCACACGATCGTGTGATCGGGCCCCTTTGGCGGTCCCGAAAGCCGCGGAAAACGCCTTTGCATGGGGTCGTTCCACCGGTGCCGGCCACGCGGCCCGGCCCGGCAGCCCGTCGCATCCGCCCGCTTTGCCGGGCCGGGCGACTCGGCTATGCTCCGAGCGCGAACCGTAGCGGGGCAGGCATGGGCGACGGGCCGGGCTGGATCAGACAGGCAGCGGCGGACGGGCGGCTCGTCGTTTCGGCGGGCGGCATGTGGACGATTGCCGGGGCGGCCGCGCTGGAGCAGGCCGTCATGGGGCTGGAGCCGGAGCGGTCCGAGCGCGTCCGCTTCGATCTGTCGGCGCTGGACCGCGTCGACACGGCGGGCGTCCACCTGCTGCGCACCGCAGCGCGCCGTTACGAGGCCGCGGGGGCGCGCGTTGACTTCGAGGGCATTTCGGCGCAGATGCAGCCGCTGTTCGACCTCGTGGCCGACAACGAGGGCCGGGAGCCGCCGGAAGCGTCGCGCCGCAACCCTGTTGCCGTCGCCATCGAGCGGCTTGGACGCACCACCGTCGCCGCCGGGCGGGAACTGACGGCGCTGCTCGGTTTCGTCGGCGAGGTGACGGTGACCTTCCTGCGGCATTTCCTGCGCCCGCGCCGGTTTCGCCTCGTCCCGCTGGCCAACCAGCTAGAGCGGGCGGGACTGAACGCGATCCCGATCATCCTCCTGATGACGTTCCTGATCGGCATCGTGATCGCCTACCAGGGCTCGGTGCAGCTGCGCAGCCTCGGCTTCGAGATCCTGACCATCGACATGCTCGCCATCACGATCCTGCGCGAGCTGGGCGTGCTGCTGACCGCGATCATGATCGCGGGCCGCTCGGGATCCGCCTTCACGGCGGAGATCGGCACCATGAAAGTCAACGAGGAGATCGCGGCAATGCAGGCGCTGGGTCTCGACCCGGTGGAAGTGCTGGTGCTGCCCCGGCTCATCGCCCTCGTGATCGCGCTGCCGATGCTCACGGTATTCGCCGACATCGTCGGGCTGGTCGGCGGCGCCGCGATGGCGATCGTCACGATGGACATGAGCACCACGCAGTTCCTGGTCCGGCTCGAGGAGGCGGCGACCTTCGCCCATTTCATGGTGGGACTCGTCAAGGCGCCGGCCTTCGCCTTCATCATCGGAATCGTCGGCTGTTACGAGGGCCTCAGGGTGTCCGGCGGTGCCGAGAGCGTCGGCCGGATGACGACGCGCGCCGTCGTGCTGTCGATCTTCCTTGTGATCGTCGCGGACGCGGCGTTCTCCATCATGTTCGCCACGATGGGGATCTGAGGATGGCCGGCGAGGCGGTGATCCGCGTGCACGGACTGCGCAACGAGTTCGGCGAGCAGGTGGTCCATGATTCGCTGGATCTGGAGGTGCGGCGCGGCGAGGTGCTCGGCGTGGTCGGCGGTTCGGGCAGCGGCAAATCGGTGCTGATGCGCACCATCCTCGGCCTCAACCGGCCGCGCGCCGGCACCGTGGAGCTGCTCGGGATCGACGTGCTGCGCGGCGACGCCCAGGCCCGCGCGGCGGCCCAGACCCGCTGCGGCGTGCTATTCCAGGACGGCGCCCTGTTCTCGTCGCTCACGGTCACCGAGAACGTGCAGGCGCCGATGCGCGAACACCTGCGGCTGCCACGACAGCTGATGGACGAAATGGCGGCCCTGAAGATCGCCATGGTAGGCCTGCCGGCCGATGCAGGCCCGAAGTATCCGGCCGAACTGTCCGGCGGCATGCGCAAGCGTGCGGGCCTGGCCCGGGCCCTGGCGCTTGACCCGGAGGTGGTCTTCCTCGACGAGCCGACCGCCGGCCTCGATCCGATCGGCGCCGCCGAGTTCGACGAGTTGATCCACGGCCTCCAGCGGAGCCTGGGCCTGACCGTCGTGATGGTAACGCACGATCTCGACAGCCTCGCCGCGATCTGCGACCGCATTGCGGTGCTGGTGGACAAAAGGGTCCGCGTGGGCACAATGGCCGAGCACATGCGCGACATGCATCCGTGGATTCAGGCCTATTTCCACGGGCCGCGGGCGCGCGCCGCCATCGCAGCCGCCGGCACGCCGTCCAGGGAAGGGTCATAGTGGAGACACGAGCGAGCTATCTGCTGGTCGGGATCTTCGTCATCGTCGGCATCACGGCGATGATCGCCACCGCGGTCTGGATCGCCGGCTCGCGCTCCGAGCGGGGCACGGTGCTCTACGACATCTATTTCGAGGGCAGCGTCGCCGGCCTCAAGCCGGGCAATGCCGTGCAATACAGGGGCATTCCGGTGGGCGGAGTCGTCGACATGCGGATCGATCCGGACAACGTCGAGCAGGTCCTGGTCACCATCGAGGTGGAGGCCGGCACGCCGATCCGTGAAGATACCGAGGCCACGCTCGCGATGCAGGGCATCACTGGCGTATCGTACATCCAGCTGACCGGTGGCACGCAGAAGTCGCCGCCCCTCAGGCCCCCGCCCGGCCGCGACCGTGCCGTCATCCGGTCGAGTCCATCGCAATTGGCCGCGCTGATCGACGCGGCGCCGGAACTGCTCAAACGGACCATCGCGGTGGTCGGCCAGATGGAGAAGCTGCTGAGCGACGCCAACCTGGAAAGCATCGCGAGTTCCCTCGACAATATCAAAGCGATGACCGGTACCCTCGCGGGCAGCAGCGATCAGGTCGAGGCGATGCTCGCCGAAGGGGTGCTGACGATGGAAGGCCTTCGCCAGGTGACCGACCGCGCCAACGTCATGCTCGCCTCGATCGAAAAGGATGTCGGTGGCGTCACGAAGGACACGCGCCTCGTGCTCGCGGAGGTCCGCAAGGCGATCGCGCAGCTGACCATAGCTTCGGAGGAATTCGCGAAATTCATGACGGAGAACCGCGAACCGATCAGCAATTTCAGTTCCACCGGCCTGTACGAGTTCGGACAGCTGATGGCCGAGGCGCGGATTCTGGTGAGTGCATTGAGTCGGCTGACAGAACAGATCGAGCGCGACCCGGCGCGGTTCCTGTTCGGCGACCAGCAACAGGGGGTGGAGGTCAAATGATGCGATGGATCTCAAGGCGTACGGCCCTGGTCATCGCCGCCGTCCTCATGGGCTGCACCGTGCCGCTGCCGGGGACGGGAGAGCCGGCGCAGCTCTATGTGCTGACCCCGAAGAGCACCTATCCCGACGACCTGAACCACGTGGAATGGCAGCTTCTGGTGGAGAAGACAACGTCGCCGGCGGCCCTCGATTCGCCGCGTATCGCGGTCTCGTACAGCCCGATCGAGATCGACTATTTCGCCCGCGCCAACTGGACCGACCGGGCGCCGGAGATGGTCCAGCGGTTGATCGTCGAATCGTTCGAGAACTCCGGACGCATCGTCGCCGTCGGCAGCGACGCCATCGGCCTGCGCTCCAACCTCCTGCTCAAATCGGAGCTGCGCGAGTTCCAGGCGGAATACGACAGGAAGCCGGCGGAGGGGGCCGCCAGCGAGCCACCCTGGGTTCGCGTGCGCATCAACGCCAAGCTGGTGCGCATGCCGCAACGCGTCATCGTCGCCTCCCAGACGTTCGAACATCGGGTGAGGGCGAAGCGGAACGCGATGGCCGGCATCGTCATGGCGTTCGACGAGGCGCTGGGCAGCACGATCAAGGACATCGTCGTGTGGACCCTGACCGAGGGCGAGAAGATCGTGCGCGGACCCGGCGCGTGACGGTCAAGATGCCGGCCGTGACGCAACGGCGAGGCGATTCGGCTGCAAGACCGCACAACATCGTCTGGACCTCGGGCGGGGGCGACGCCATTATGGGCCGCCGCCGGAGCCGCGCCCGGCGCATCGCCAGTCACGGATTTCCGAGGTCATGACTCACGTCTTCCACCGCCACACGAGCGCCCATTACCCCGTCGCGGCGAGGGGCGACGGCGTGTTCATCGAGGACCGCGACGGCAAGCGCTATCTCGACGCCTCGGGCGGCGCCGCGGTGTCCTGCCTCGGCCACAGCAACGCCCGGGTGGTGGCGGCGATCAAGGGGCAGCTGGACGCCATCCCGTTCGCCCATACCGGCTTTTTTACCAGCGAGGCGGCGGAGACGCTGGCCGACCGGCTGGTCGCGGACGCGCCGACCGGCATCGACCATGTCTATTTCGTCTCCGGCGGCTCGGAGGCGGTGGAGGCGGCGCTCAAGCTCGCGCGGCAGTATTTCGTCGAGATCGGCCAGCCGCAGCGCCGACACGTGATCGCGCGGCTGCAGAGCTATCACGGCAACACCCTGGGGGCGCTGGCGGCCGGCGGCAACATGTGGCGGCGCCAGCAGTACGAGCCGCTGCTGATCGAAACGCACCACATCTCTCCCTGCTTCGCCTACCGCTGGGCCGAGGACGGCGAGAGCGAAGCGGACTTCGGCCGGCGCGTCGCCGACGAGCTGGAAACCAAAATCCTCGAGCTCGGCGCCGACACCGTCATCGCCTTCATCGCCGAGCCCGTGGTCGGCGCGACCCTTGGAGCGGTGCCCGCGGCCGAAGGATATTTCCGGCGGATTAGAGAGATCTGCGACCGCTACGGCGTTGTGATGATCCTCGACGAGGTGATGTGCGGCATGGGCCGCACCGGCACCCTGCATGCCTGCGAGCACGACGGCGTCGCGCCCGACATCATGACCGTGGCGAAGGGGCTTGGCGCCGGCTATCAGCCGATCGGTGCGACCATGGTCGCCGGCCGGATCTACGAGGCGATCCGCGGCGGCTCGGGCTTCTTCCAGCACGGCCATACCTATATGGGACACCCGACGGCCTGCGCCGCCGCCCTCGAGGTGCAGAAGGTCATCGCGGAGGAGGATCTCCTGGCCAACGTCCGGGCCATGGGCGACCTGCTGGACCGCGCGCTGACCGAACGACTCGGCAATCACCGCCACGTCGGCGACATCCGCGGCCGCGGCCTGTTCCGCGGCGTCGAGCTGGTCGCCGACCGCACGACGAAGGAGCCTTTCGATCCGGCCACGCGGCTCAACGCGCGCATCAAGGCCGAGGCGATGCGGCGCGGCCTGATCTGCTACCCGATGGGCGGAACGGTGGACGGCAAGAAAGGCGACCATGTCCTGCTGGCGCCGCCCTTCATTGTCGAGCCCGGCCATATCGACCTGATCGTTGATCGGCTGGCCGAGGCGATCGATGCGGCGATCGCCGCGGCGACGGTATGACCATGCAGAATTTCGACATTGACGCGCCGCTCATCCTGGCGGTGGCCCCGAACGGGGCGCGCAAGGACAAGGCGGACCATCCGGCGATGCCGGTCACGGCGGAGGAATGCGCCCGCGTCGCAGCCGCGTGCCGGGAGGCCGGGGCAGCGATGATCCATCTGCATGTGCGCAACGCCGAGGGCAAGCACAGCCTCGACGCGGCTCTGTACGGGGCGGCCATCGCCGCGGTCCGGCGAGAGACCGGCGATGCCATGATCGTTCAGATGACGACCGAGGCGGTTGGGATCTACCGGCCGGCGGAGCAGATGGCGGCGGTGCGCGCGGTCCGGCCCGAGGCGGTGTCGATGGCGATCCGCGAGCTTTGCCCGGACGAGGAGTCGGTCGCCGGATTCGCCGAATTCCTGACGTGGCTGAAGGGCGAGCAAATCGGACCGCAATTCATCCTTTATTCGCCGGAGGACTGCGAATGGTTCGCTGACTTGCGGCAGCGCGGTGTCGTACCGTATGACAGGCCGTTCGTGCTGTACGTGCTGGGCCGCTATGCGCCGGGCCAGAAGTCTGTTCCTGCCGATCTGCTGCCGTTCCTCCAGGCGGACCGCAGGCTTGCGCTCGATTGGGCGATTTGTGCCTTCGGCCCTCGTGAATCGGCCTGCGCGCTGACGGCGGCGGCGCTTGGCGGGCACGCGCGCGTCGGCTTCGAGAACAATATCCACTTGGCGGACGGATCGGTCGCCCCGGACAATGCGGCACTTGTCGGACAGATTGCAGACGGCGCGAACCTGCTCGGCCGTGCCTTGGCCGACGCCGACCTCGCCCGCGCACATCTTGGGAGGCCATGACCGTGTTGCGATCGACGCTTTTGTCCGGACTGCTTGCGGCGCTGCTGATTGCCACTGCGCAGCCCGCAAGACCGGATAACCACGACCACGGCGAGGCCGCCGAGAGCGCCGGGCCGGAAGCGGCCGCAAGCGAGTCCGCGCCCGAACGCGACATCGTGATCGGTGGCGGCACCGTGGCCGGCGTGTATTTCCCCGCGGCCGGCGCGATCTGCCGCGTCGTCTCCCAACAGGCGCCGGGCCGGCGTTGCCTTGTGGAAAGCAATGCGAATTCGTCGGCAAATCTTGAGCGGCTCGCCAGCGGGTTGCTTGATTTTGCTGTCGTCCAGTCGGACTGGCTGATGCACGCATCAAGAGGGACCAGTCTGTTCCGGCCGAACGGGCCCGACGAATCCCTGCGCGCCGCCCTGTCGCTGCACGCCGAGGCCCTAACCCTGGTCGCACGCGCCGGCGCGGGCATCGAAAAGCCGGCGGACCTTGAGAACAAGCGGATCAATCTGGGGCCGGCCTACACGTACCAGCGTGTTCTGACCGAAACCCTGTTTCGCGCCATCGACCTAGATGAGGACGATCTCGCACAGGTCATGGAAGTATCCGCGGCGGAGCAGTTCACGGCCTTGTGCACGGGCGAGCTGGACGCGGCGGCCGTCGTCGCGGCTCACCCGTCGCCGGTGCTGGCCGACGCCATGCAGCGTTGCGATCTGCGCCTCGTGCCGGTTGCCGGACCCGAGATCGACAAGCTGTTGGGGAGCCGCCCGGAGCTTGCGCCAGCGATTGTGCCGGGCGGTCTTTACGTCGGCGTGCCCGACGACGTACCAACGTTCGGCCTGCGGGCGATTCTCGCCACCACGACACAGGTCGAGAGCGAAATCGTCGAAACCGTCGTTGACGCGGTGCTTGATGCGTTATCCACCCTGACGGATCAACATCCGGCGCTTGCCGGCCTCGACCGCAAGGCGATGGCGAGATCGGGTGTCGCATTGCCGCTCCACGAGGGGGCCGAATCGGCCTTCAAGTCACACGGCGTGCTTCCGTGAAAGCCTTGGAAATCGGCGCATTCGCGGTTGACGCCGCGTATACCGGGGAGTCATAGTCGCGCGTATCCCTTCGGATATCTGGTGGCCGGTCGCCGTGACGCGTCGGCCTATGTGTCACGATATCCGTCGCCAAGGAACAACGCCGACATACGGCGCAAACCAAAACAGAAACGGGAGCTTCTCATGAAGGCAAGAATTTTGACCGCAGCGACGCTGGCCGCTGCCGTAACCCTCGGGATCTGGTCTCTCGGGGCGGCGCCCGCGCAGGCGCAGCAGAAATTCATCACCATCGGCACCGGCGGCGTGACCGGCGTTTACTATCCCACCGGAGGCGCCATCTGCCGCCTTGTCAACAAGAACCGCAAGGAGCACGGGATCCGCTGTTCGGTCGAAAGCACCGGCGGGTCGGTTTACAACATCAATACGATCCGCGCCGGCGAGCTGGACATGGGCGTGGCGCAGTCGGACTGGCAGTATCACGCCTACAACGGCACCAGCACGTTCGAGGACCAGGGCCCGTTCAAGGAGCTGCGCGCCGTCTTCTCGGTGCATCCGGAGCCGGTAACGATCCTCGCGCGCCGAGATTCGGGGATCAGGCACATTGACGATATCAAGGGCAAGCGCCTCAATATCGGCAATCCCGGATCGGGAACGCGGGCGACGTGGGAAGTCCTCGAAGGGGCACTCGGCTGGCAGCGCAGTGACCTGAAACTGGCGGCCGAGTTGAAGTCTGCTGAGACGGGCCAGGCGCTGTGCGACAACAAGATCGACTCCTATTTCTGGCTGGTCGGGCATCCGTCCGGCCTGACCAAGGAGACCGTCACGTCATGCGACGCCGTTCTGGTCGACGTCACAGGCCCGGCGATCGACAAGCTGGTCAAGGAGAACCCGTTCTACCGCCATGCGACGATCCCCGGTGGCATGTATGGCGGCAACCCCGAGGACGTGAAGACATTCGGCGTCGGTGCCACTTTCGTGTCCTCGACACAGGTTCCGGCGGAGGTCGTCTACCAGGTCGTCAAGGCCGTCTTCGAGAACTTCGACGATTTCAAATCGCTGCATCCGGCGTTCGAGAATCTGAAGAAGGAAGAGATGGTTCGTGACGGGCTTTCGGCGCCCCTGCATGACGGGGCGATCAGGTACTACAAGGAAGCCGGCCTCATGTGATGCGACGGGCGGGGGACGGCAGTGCCTGTTCCCCCGTCCCTATCTGATCCGGCGGCGCCCACCATATGCCCACACCGGCACGACTCGACGGCCTTCGCGTGAGGTTGACCCGCGTCATGGGAGTGGCCGCCGCGCTGCTTGCGGCGTTCGCAGTGCCCGCATCCGGCGCGACCGAAATCGTCATCGGCACGGGCAGCGTCCTGGGGGTCTATTTCCAGGTCGGACGCGGCATCTGCCATCTCGTGGAACGGCACTCGAAAGACCTGGAATGCTCGGCGGTGCCGACCCCGGGTTCCCGGTTCAACATGGACAGCGTGCAGCTCAACGCCTTCGAGGTCGGTATCGTTCAGTCCGACGTGCACTACAAGGCGTACAACAAGACCGGCGATTTCCTCGAATTCGCCGACGTTTCCTATGACAATATCCGCTCGGTCTTCTCCGTTCACGGCGAGCCGTTCACGCTCGTCGCGCGGCGGGATTCTGGCATTCGCTCGCTCGCCGACCTCGCCGGACGACGCGTCAATCTGGGGAATCCCGGCTCGGGCCAGCGCTCAACCATGCAAGTCGTCATGGACGCAATGGGATGGACCCCCAGGAGCTTCTCATTTGCGGGCAGCCTGCCAGCAGCGCAGCAGTCGCTTGCGTTATGCCACGGTCGAATAGAGGCGATGGTCTATGTCGTAGGCCATCCCAACAAATCGATCGAGAAAGCGACGGAGCTCTGCGACGCGCTTCTGGTCGACGTCGAGGGGCCGGAAATCGACCGCCTGGTGGCCGAAAATCCATACTATTCGTACATGACCATTCCCGGCGCCATCTACCGGGGCAACGACAGGCCCGTCAATACGTTCGGGGTGCGGGCGACGGTCGTGGTTTCGGAGGACCTGGACGCCGATACGGTGTACGCCATCACCAGCGCCGTGTTCGAAAATCTCGACCAGTTCAAGAAAATGTATCCGGCCTTCGGAGCGCTGGACCCGCAACGCATGATAACCGAGGGACTTGCGGCGCCGCTGCACGAAGGCGCGATCCGGTATTTCTCGGAGAAGGGATTGATGTGACTCGGGGAACGGCGGCGCGGACAGAAACGACAGGGGAGAACGGCAGTGGCCGAAAATGACAATAAGACCGTGAAATCGGCACAGGACTTCGTCGCCGAGACCGATACCGGCGCGCGCGCGCCGACGAACGCGTTTGCGCGACGCCTGCTGTTCTACGTCGCCGTTGCATGGTCGGTGTTCCAGATCTGGATCGCCTCGCCGCTGCCCTTCATGCTGGCGGATTACGTCCCGCTGCTGAACGATACCCACACGCGGTCGATCCATCTCGCGTTTGCGGTCTTCCTCGCTTTCCTCTCGTTTCCCGCCCTCAAGCGCTCGCCGCGCGGGTGGATTCCGGTCCAGGACTGGGTGCTGGCCATAATCGGGGCGGCAGCGGCAAGCTACACCGCGATCATGGCGACCCCGCTGTCGACCCGGCCGGGCCTGCCCGAATGGTACGATCTCGCCGCCGCCGGCATCGGTCTTGTCTGCCTGCTCGAGGCGACCCGCAGGTCGCTGGGTCCGCCGCTCATGGTGGTGGCGCTGCTGTTTCTGACCTATGTGTTCTTCGGCCATCTTGCGCCCGACGTGATCGCCTGGAAGGGTGCGTCCTTCCAGAAAGCGATGTCGCATCTGTGGCTGACCCAGGAAGGCGTCTTCGGTATCGGCCTCGGCGTATCGACGACCTTCGTTTTCCTGTTCGTGCTGTTCGGCGCGCTGCTCGACAAGGCGGGGGCCGGGAATTATTTCACCATGGTCGCCTTCTCGCTGCTCGGCCACCTGCGCGGCGGGCCGGCCAAGGCGGCGGTCGTCTCGTCCGCGATGAACGGGATGATCTCCGGCTCGTCGATCGCCAATGTGGTGGTGACCGGAACCTTCACCATCCCGCTGATGAAACGCGTGGGATTCTCGGCCGAAAAGGCTGGGGCGGTGGAGGTGGCCTCCTCGACCAACGGGCAGCTGACACCGCCGATCATGGGCGCGGCCGCATTCCTGATGATCGAGTATGTCGGCATCTCTTACGTCGAGGTGATAAAGCACGCGTTCCTGCCGGCCGTGATCTCGTACATCGCGCTGGTCTACATCGTGCATCTCGAGGCGCTGAAAGCGGGTATGCAGGGCCTGCAGCGGCGCGAGGTCTCGCCGCTCACGCGCCGACTGATCGGCTTCGTGCTGACGGCGGGCGGCGTCATTATCCTTGCCGGCGTCATCTACTATGGCTTCGGCTGGGTCAAGGACGTCGCCGGTGCCGCTTCGCCGTGGATCGCGGCGACCGTCATCCTGGCCGCCTACCTCTTTCTCGTGCGAATCGCGGCGCGCGTTCCCGATCTCGCGCCGGAGAGCGAGATCGCCCGGATGGAATACCTCCCGGAGGTCGGACAGACCGTGAAATCCGGCCTGCACTTCCTGTTGCCGGTCGTGGTGTTGATCTGGTGCCTCGTGGTCGAGCGATTCTCGCCGGGGCTGGCCGCCTTCTGGGCGTCGATGCTGATGATCTTCGTGGTCGTCACGCAGGATGCGCTGAAGGCATTTTTCCGCGGCCACGCACCAGACTACGTCGCCGCCGCCCGTGTCGGCTGGAGGCATACGATCGACGGGTTGGCGGCAGGCGCCCGCAACATGATCGGCATCGGCATCGCCACGGCGGTCGCCGGTATCGTCGTCGGCACCGTGACGCTCACCGGAATCGGACTGGTCATGACCGAATTCGTCGAGTTCATCTCCGGTGGCAACCTGGTCCTCATGCTGCTGTTCACCGCCTTCATCAGCCTGTTGCTGGGCATGGGCCTGCCGACAACGGCAAATTATATCGTGGTCTCGACCCTGATGGCGCCGGTGATCGTTACGCTCGGCGCCGAGGCCGGGCTGATCGTGCCGCTGATCGCGGTGCACATGTTCGTGTTCTATTTCGGCATCCTGGCGGACGACACGCCGCCGGTCGGTCTTGCCGCGTTCGCCGCCGCGGCGATTTCGCAGGGCGACCCGATCCGCACCGGGCTGCAGGGGTTCGCCTACGATATTCGCACGGCCATTCTCCCGTTCATGTTCATCTTCAATACCGAACTGCTGATGATCGGAATCGACAGCGTGCCCCATCTGCTGCTGGTCATCGTCTCGGCGGTCGCGGCGATGCTGCTGTTCGCGGCCGGCACGCAGGGATATCTGGTGGTTCGCAGTCGGCTGTGGGAATCCCTGATGCTGATCGCCATCGCGCTGACGCTGTTCCGGCCGGGCTTCTGGATGGACATGATCGTGGCGCCGCTCGAGACGCGGCCGGCCTCGGAGATCGTGGCCATTGCCGAGGCGCAGCCCCCCAACACGATCCTGCGGGTGCGCATGTCGGGCGAGACGATCGACGGCGATTTCGTGACCAAGTTCGTCCCGCTGCCTCTCGGCCCGGCGGGGCCGGGCCCGGACCGGCTCGCCCATGGCGGGATCGAGGTTCGTCAGGAGAACGGCAAGACGCTGGTCGACAACATCGTGTTCGGGACGGCGGCCGAGGCCGCGGGTGTCGATTTCGACTGGGAGATCCTCGACGTGCAGGTGGAAGCGGACCAGCCGCCGAAACAGCTTATCTATATTCCGGCGCTCGCCCTTCTGGGCGTGATCGTACTGCTGCAACGCCGGCGCCGCGCGGCCGCTGATGGCGAGACAACCTAACGATAAGAGCCATGTACCAGACCATCCTGTTGCCCATCGATCTGAATGAGGAGTCGTCGTGGAAGAAGGCCCTGCCGACGGCGCTGGAGCTGTGCCGCGCCCATGGGGCTAAGCTGCACGTCATGACAGTGGTGCCCGATTTCGGCATGGCCATCGTCGGCTCGTTCTTCCCCGACGGCTACGAGAAGCGGGCGCTGGCAAATGCGGAGCGGGCGTTGAAGGAGTTCGTCTCCGCGCATGTTCCCGGCGATCTCGATGTCGCGCACGATGTCGACCACGGCATCGTGTACGAAGAGATCCTGGCAGCCGCGAAGCGGATCGCCGCCGACCTCATCGTCATGGCGGCCCACCGACCCGGCCAGGCCGACTACCTGCTCGGCCCGAACGCCGCCCGCGTCGTCCGGCACGCCGACTGTTCCGTGCTGGTGGTGCGCGACTGAGAGGTCGGCCGCACCGTCACTGTTTGGCCGCGGCCTCTTTCTTCGAGCCGCTGTCGAGAAAATCGCCCAGCACGCCGGCCGCCCCGGCAAGGCCGCCGGAGCCGTTGGCAGCGCCAAGCGTGAAAACCCGCTCCGGCACAAATTTCTGCGCGTTGGTCAATGCCGAGGTCAGGACCTCCGGATTGGCGTCGAAAAAGTCCAGTAAACGACCGACAACGAACTCGAACTTGCGCAGCTCGACGACCCGGTCCTCGCCGAGGATTGCCGACTGTGATTTCTGGCCCTCGGCGATCAGCATCAGCTTGTCCCGTTCGCCCTGGCCTTCGTTGCGCCGCGCCAGCGCGAACTGCTCCGAGCGTTTCACCTCGATCTGCGCTTCGACCAGCTTGTCTTGCTGATCGGCGGTGGCGCGGGTCTGCTCGGTTTTGATCCGCTCACTCTGGGCGCCGCGTTCCTGATGGTAGGCCTTGGCGAGCTGCTGCGCGAGCTGCTCGCGCTTGCGCGCGACCAGGAGTTCCGGCGGCAGGTCGGGCTCGAGCAGCCGTACCTCCTTGATGTCGACGCCGGCTTTCAAGCCTTCGTCGCGGATGATCGCCTCGACCGCTTCCTCGAGCGCCGTGCGGTTCTCGATCACGTCGAGCACGCGGACGCGGCGCGTGATCGTCCGCATCTCGGGCTCGCCGTCGGCGTCGAGGATTGGGTTCCCGCCCGGATCGAGGATTTGCGTCGGCACCCGGATCATGCCGCCGGCGACATTGCGCACGACGGACTGCACGGCCGGGCTCATGATGCGGTCCTCGACCTCCTGCAGGCCGCCGACGGAGGCGACAACGAACGGTGCGTGCTCGGGCGTCACCTGCACGAGAACGCGCAGCTGCTGGGCGATGGTCCAGCCCTCGATCTTGAGGAAGATCGCCTCGTCCGCCGCATTCTGCGGCACCGAGACGTTTTCCGACTCTTCGCGTTGGGTGATTCGCCCCTGCTGGTCCACCGCCAGCGAGATCTGCCGCCGCGTAAACCCGCCGCGATACTCCCAGGTCTGAACGCGGGTGTCGACCAGCGTGACGGTATAGGCCTTCTCGTTGATGTAGTACTTGCCGGGGTTCAGCGCCTGTTCCCAGACGCCGATGCAGCCGACCGGCACCAGCGGCACGCTGAGCACGCCCTTCAGTTCGCCGACATCGGCGGTCGGCGCGCAGTCCGCCGGCCGGTCGGCGCGCAGATTACCGAAATCGACGCGGGAACGGACATTGGACTTCACGACGCCGACGAACCCTTTCGGGATGTCGGTGACCGACCCCATCTCGACGTTCCACAGGAAATGGTTCAGGCGGTACTTGCCGGGCGTCAGCACCGTGGTCTGCGGGCCCTTTTGCCCGCCGTTGGACAGGAAGTAGGCCGCGTCATTGATCATCTTATCGGCGTCCTCTGCGGCGAACGGATCGGCATAGGTCTGGTCGTCCCGCAGCGGCTGGCCGTCGCGCGCGACGAGGAAGCCGTAGCGGCCCGACGGGATCTCGATGACATCCGCCATCGTCACGTTGTACTGGATGCGCAGGGCCGGCTGGAAATGGAACCCGGGCGGCAGGATGTCCGCCTGCGGTCCCATCTCCCCTTGGGTCGCCAGGATGGCGCCCTCCTGTAGCGAATTGAAGCCGTAGACCTTGTCCTTGTGGCCGGTCTGGTCCTTGTCGACATAGACGAACGACAGCGATGCGATAAGAGCGAGGGCGATCAGAATTCCGAGGCCACGTATACCAAACCGCGCGGAAGACAGGAGCCGGTCGTAGGCAGGGTCGCTCGACGTGACGTAACCTGCCCCGAACCAGGCGGCCAAAACGACGACAATAGCAAGGATGAGAGTGGTCATGGTCTGATCCTCGGGTTATCGGGTCGATCGGGTAAGCGGGATGCGCCGTCAATCACAGCCGCTGCACGCACTGCACGCGAACCGGTCGCGTCGTAACTTTGGCGGCTCTTGGTTAATGCGAAGTGAATATGGCGCTTTTTCCAAACGAAAGTGGCTGTCTCACGGAAGTTCCAGCGTAACGCGGAACGCCATGCGTTCGATGTGTGCGCGCTCACCCGGTATCAGATTGCCAAGTTCGAGCGCTTCGATCAATAGCATGCCCTCGAAGCGTGGAATCCGGGCGATACGTTGTTCCGCGTCCTTGATGTCCGCATCGGAATGGCCATCGGGCCAGAGCAACACGTCCAGCGCCTGCTGCGCCGCCTGGAAGCCAGAACTATCCTTCACGAACGCGAAACGGCGTTCCCGTTGTGGCGCATTGACATTGTCGGCACCGGCCTCGTTCGGTCCGGTGTTGTCCTTGTTGCGAAAATGCCAACCCTCGATAACGGCCGGATTGATGCCGCGGAAGGGTGGCGTCACGGCAGTCACATAGTTGTATTCGCGCCGCATGGGATCGCCGATCCAGATCGTCCAGCCGCTGCCGGAGGGGACGAGACGAAATTCATACAACATTGCGCCGTGTTTGAACTGGTGGACCAGTGTTTCACCGCGGCTTATTTCGCCGCGCAGCTGTAACGGTTCGGCTATGACCGAGCTGCTCGCGGCGACAACAAGGATCAGCGCGGTGAGGGCTATTCGTCGATATCGGGGCATGGTGATCCGGCCATAATATGCATCGAACGTAAATAGAATGTGTAATCCTGGGACTGTCCGCAAGGCGACATGGCCGGCGCCGGCCTGAGATACGTTGACCCTTCCCCGGTGCACCCGGCCGGTGAGCTTGGCTGACCGAGTCGATGATGGCAGCATGGGCGTCAGAGCACGGCATGAAAGAGGTGATGCGACTCCCGCCAAACCTGCTGATTTCGCCGATCCTGTTGTGCCTCCTTGCCGGTGCGGCGCTGGCAGGGGCGCTGGAACCGGTGGTCGTGGAGGTTCGAGCGGGACCGTTCGTCATGGGCTCGGACGAGGAGGAACGGGCCGCCGCCTACGAATTGGACGAAGCTGCCTACGGCCATGACGTCACGCGGCAGCAGGGCTGGTACGGCGGCGAATTGCCTCGTCAAACCGTCACGACCGGCCGTTACGCCATCATGCAGCGCCCGGTGACCAACGCGCTGTATGCACGCTTCGTGACGGCGAGCGCCTGGCCACCCCCGTATGTCGATCCCGAAACATGGGCCAGCTACGGCCTGATCCACCCGTACGACCGGGTCGCGCGTTACCTGTGGCGCAACGACGCGCCGCCGCCCGGCCGGGCGGACCATCCCGTGGTTCTGGTAAGTCACGACGATGCCGCAGCGTTCGCCAAGTGGCTCAGCAACGAGACCGGCCACGTTTGGCGGCTGCCGAGCGAAGCGGAATGGGAGAAGGCGGCGCGGGGTGTCGACGGCCGCCGCTTCCCGTGGGGCGACAAGTTCGACCCGCAACGACTCAACAGTCATGACGGCGGGCCATTCGATACCGTGCCGGCCGGCAGCATCGCCTCAGGCGCGAGCCCATTCGGCATGCTGGACGCAGCGGGGCAGGTATTCGAATGGACCGCAACGCCAGCAGGCACAGACCGCTTCGTCGTGAAAGGCGGCTCATGGGACGACAAGGGGTGTGGCGTGTGCCGCCCTGCGGCGCGCCATTCCCGCCCCCAGACACTCAAACATATTCTGATCGGTTTCCGACTGGTGCGGGTCGCCGATGCCGATTGACGATCAACAAGAGGTGACTGGCATTTCCGTTATACGGCCGATACAACCGGACCTGCACACAGGAGGGGATGCGGCGTGCCGAATGAAGTCGAAGCAGTCGATGTGGCCGGGCTCCCGGAACCGGAGCTCGTGGGCATGCTGGCTGCAGGCGAGAAAGTCCTCGAATCCGTCCGCGTGCTCGGCAATACCGGCGACAACATCGTCGGCGAGCTGCTGCACAATGTCGAGACCTTTTACGAGTGGAATCATTATCCAGAAGGCGACGTCTTCGATCCGCGGAGCAACGCCCAGTACTATTATCACGCCCATCCCAAGGACCAGCGACCCGGAGAGCACGGCCACTTCCACACCTTCCTGCGGCCGAAGGGCATGCCGTCTGGCATCGAGCCGGCCCCGCTGCCCGATTTCGAACCGCCGAAAGGGGAAAATGACGCGTTGAGCCATCTGATCGCGATCTCCTGCGACAAGCAGGGCACCCCGATCAAGCTGTTCACGACCAACCGCTGGGTAACCGGCGAGGTCTGGTACACCGCAGAGGACGTGTGCCGAATGGTCAATTATTTCATCATCGACCACGTGCGTCCGTCATGGGCGGTCAATTTGTGGCTTTCGAATATGCTGATCCTGTTCCGGCCCCAAGTCCGCGCGCTGGTGCGCGGCCGCGACAAGGCCATCGCCGCCTGGGCTGCAGAGCATCCTGGAGACAACGTCTACGAGGATCGCGAACTGGAAGTGACGACGGAATGCGAGATTTCGGTCACGGATCAGGTCAGCGCGATCCGTGAGGCCCTGAAACGTCGGCGTTGATCAGCCGTGTCACAGGCGCTTTCCGGACCCGCGATCGAATACCGACATCTGCGACAGATCGATCCGCGTGCGGAGCGGCGTTCCGATCGTAACGCGCTCGCGCGGGCTGAACCGGCCGCCGATCTCCCCTCGGCCGAGAGCGAGATTTACATGCTGATCGAACCCGTTGGTCTCGACGAGTGTCGGCACGAGTTCCAATTCGACGGCGGGCCCGTCGGAAGACCGGTCCGATCCGGCGACATATTCCGGGCGGATACCGACGATCACCTCGGCTCCATTCGTCGCACCCCCCACGAACGGATAGTGTTCGGCCGGCAGCGCGGTTGTCGTTCCGTCAAGCGGGATCTCGATCTCCACCGCGCCATCGCCGGCGCGGATGCTTCCCTCGATGAAGTTCATTGCCGGCGACCCGATAAAGCCGGCGACGAACGTGTTGACCGGGTAGTCGTAGACCTCCTGCGGCGGGCCGCGCTGGGCAATGACGCCATCCTCCATCACCGCGACTTCCGTCGCCAGGCTCATCGCTTCCGTCTGATCGTGCGTGACGTAGACGATGGTGGCCGCGAGCCTCTGATGCAGGCGCTTGATCTCGGCCCGCATTTCGACCCGGAGCTTGGCGTCGAGGTTTGAGAGCGGCTCGTCGAACAAAAACAACTTGGGTTCGCGCACCAGTGCGCGCCCCATGGCAACCCGCTGCCGTTGCCCGCCCGACAGCTGGGCCGGTCGGCGGTCGAGGAGATGGTCGATCTTGAGCATGCCGGCGACCCGGGCAAGCGCCGATTTCTGATCAGCCCGCGACGCGCCACGCACCTGCATACCGAAGGTGATGTTTCGGGCGACCGACATCCTGGGATAGAGCGCATACGACTGGAATACCATCGCGATGTCACGATCCTTGGGCGCGACGCCAGTCATCTCGCGGCCACCGATCAGGATCCGACCCGCACTCGGTTCCTCCAGTCCTGCGATGCAGTTCAACAGTGTCGACTTGCCGCAGCCCGACGGCCCCACAAGGACCAGGAATGCGCCTTCGTCGATCGAAAGGTCGATGTTCTGGAGGACATCCACATCCTGGAAGCTCTTGCTCAGCCCCTCGATCTTCAGGACCGGATCTTTGGTTAGAACCATCCGTGTCATCCTTTCACCGAGCCCGCGGTGAGGCCGCGGATGAAGTACTTACCCGCCAGCACATATACAATCAGGGTCGGCAGCCCGGCGATGATCGCCGCAGCCATGTCGACGTTGTATTCCTTCACACCGGTGGTCGCGTTGACGATATTGTTCAACGCCACTGTGACAGGCTGCGTGCCGGCCTGGCTGAACGATACGCCGAACAGGAAGTCGTTCCAGATTTGCGTGAACTGCCAGATCACGGTCACCACGATGATCGGCGGCGAAAGCGGCAGGAAGATCCGGAAGAAGATTGTGAAAAACCCGGCGCCGTCGATTTTCGCGGCCTTGACCAACTCGACGGGGACGGTCACGTAGTAATTGCGAAAGAACAGCGTCGTAAAGCCGAGTCCGTAGACGACGTGCACCAGGACCAACCCGCTGAGCGAGCCGGCCAGCCCGAGAAGTCCCAGCGTCCGGGCCATCGGCAGTAGCACCACCTGGAACGGGATGAAGCAGCCGAACAGCATCAGTGCGAAAATCACGTTCGCTCCGCGAAAACGCCAGTGTGAGAGCGCATAGCCGTTCACCGCGCCAAGAAACGTCGACAGGACCACCGCCGGGACGACCATTTTCACGCTGTTCCAGAAAAACGGCTGCAACCCTTCGCAAAGAATGCCGGCGCAGGCCGAACCCCAGGCGGTGATCCATGGCGTGAGGCTGGTGTTCGTCGGCAGGCTCATCAGCGAGCCCGCACGAATCTGGTCGAGACTCTTCAGCGAGGTGATCGCCATGACGAAAAGCGGCAGCATGTAATAAGCGACGAACAGGACCAGAAGCAGATAGAGCAGCCCGCGCATCGCCCGACGCGCGATCCGGCGCCGGGATGCGCCTGCCACGCCGGCGGCGTGCACCGCATCAGTCATGGCGCGGCCTCAGCTGCGAATAGAGGTAGGGCACGATGATCGCCGCCACCGTAATCATCATCACTGTCGCACTGGCGGCCGCCTGGCCCAGGTCGCCCCGCGAGAAAGCCATAGCGTACATGTAAGTGGCCGGAAGGTCGGTCGCGAACCCCGGGCCGCCACCGGTCAGCGCGATGACCAGGTCGAAGCTCTTGATCGCCAGATGGGCCAACACGATGAGCGCGCTGAGGAACACAGGCGACAGCGACGGAATGATGATGCTGACGTATATGCGGGGCAGGCTGATACCGTCGACCATGGCAGCCTTGATGATCTCCTGATCGACCGAGCGCAGGCCCGCAAGGAACAGGGCCATCACGAAGCCCGACGCCTGCCAAACGCCGGCGATGACCACGGTGTAGATCGCCATGTCGGGATCGACCAGCCAGCCGAAGCGGAACTCGTCCCAGCCCCAGGACCGGACCAGGGATTCAATGCCGAGGCCCGGGTTGAGGATCCACTTCCATGCGGTTCCCGTCACGATGAACGACAACGCCATCGGGTAGAGATACACCGTGCGGATCGCACCTTCGGCGCGGACGCGTTGGTCGAGCAGCACCGCCAGCAGCAGACCCAGTGCTATCGAGATGGCGATGAACAGGAGGCCGAACACGAAAAGGTTTTCTATCGCCACGTCCCAGCGCGGCGTGCGGAACAGCTTGGCGTATTGGCCGAATCCGTCGAGGTCGTATCGCGGCAGGATGCGCGAGCGGGTCAGCGAGACATAGCCAGTCCAGGCGATGAACCCGTAGACGAAGAACAGGACCGCCGCCAGCGACGGCGCGACGACGATCTTCGGGACGTTGCGGGTCAGCCAACCGGACATGGCGAACCTGTTCCGCCGCCGCGGGCCGCAACGCGCGGCGCCGGCGGCAGCGGAGACCGGTCTACAACGAGTTGGCGACGGCTTCGGCCAGCATCTTGGCGGCCTGCGCCGAACCCATGTCGGAATTGAAGTGCTGCGTTACGAGGTCGGTGATCGCACCCGCCTGCTGGCCGCGCAGCGCCATGCCATGGGCATAGCTCGGCAACAGTGTTCCGCTGCTGGCGGCGACGTCCATGTCATAGGCCGATCGCCGGGCGCAGTAGTCGAACTCGGCGAGCGATGTGCCAAGGCGCGCCGGTATCGAGCCCTTCGCGAGGTTGAACGTCTTCTGGAAGTTCTCGCCGACGATCAATCGTGCCAGCAGCTTCTGTCCCGCATTGCGGTCGGTTCCGGAGACCCGGAACATGGCGAAGCTGTCCACGTTGTACAGGAAACCGGCGCCGGGGGTCGGGTTGCACTGGTAATCCTTGCCCGGCGTCTTGCCGGCGGCGGTGAACTCGCCCTTGGCCCAGTCGCCCATGATCTGGAACGCCGCCTCGCCGTTGATGACCATCGCTGTCGCCAGGTTCCAATCGCGGCCCGGGAAGTTGGCGTCGACGAACCCACGCAGCGTTCGCATCTGGTCGAAGACTTTGATCATGGTCGGACTGTTCAGTGCCGTCGGATCCAGATCAACCAGCGCCTTCTGATAGAACTCCGGACCACCGATGCCGAGCAGCACGCTCTCGAACACGGTGGCGTCCTGCCAGGCCTGCCCGCCGTGCGCCAGCGGCGTGATGCCCATCGCCTTTAGCTTGACCGCGGCCTTGTTGAATTCATCCCAGCTGGTCGGCATGGCCACGCCGGCTTTGGCCAACACTGCCGTGTTCGCCCAGATCCAGTTCACCCGGTGCACATTGACCGGTGCGGCGCAGTACTTCCCACCGCATTTCATGTGCTTTGCGATCGCGCCGGGCAGGAGCGAGTCCCATTTCTCCGCCGCGCCGACGTCCGAGAGGTCGGCGAGCACGCCCTCCTCGTACCATTCCTGGATGCTCGGGCCCTTCAGCTGGACTGCGGTCGGCGCATTCCCGGCCAGCACGCGGGCACGGAGCGCTTGCATGGCGGCATCCCCGCCGCCGCCGGCAACCGGCATGTCGACCCACTTGCCGCCATTGCGCTGGAACTCCTCCATCAGGGTCTGCACGGCACGGGCCTCGCCGCCAGACGTCCACCAATGCAGGACTTCGACCTCCGGCTGGGCCAGTGCGTTCCCGGCCCCGAAACCGGCGATCAGTATCAGGGATGTCAGGACAGATCGTTTCATCGGTACCTCCCGCTAATCGTGGTTCAACCGCCACATCGCATCCAAAGTGGGGTTTGAGTCCATCAAAGACCGGACGGGCCGGCACAATCAACAGATAACATGCAGGCGGGATCCCACTTCTGCGCAAATTCGTTCAACGCAGACGTCCGTGGCCCGGCCCATTTGGCCGAAACGCGATGCCCCGCGGACCGGGTTGCGCGGGTCCGGACGACCGTCGAACGCTGGCGCCCGCGGAAGATCGATTTGCCGGCGCGGCTGTGGCTCAACCCGGCCGGGCCGGCCTGTGATAGGTGACGCGGACTCGCGCCGTTCCCTGACGGATGAAGCCGAGATGGTTGGCCGCGGCGTAGGACAGGTCGATGATCCGCTTTTTCGTGAACGGCCCGCGATCGGTGATGGTGACGATCACAGACCGTCCATTGGCAAGGTTCGTGACCATGACCTGCGTGCCCGTCGGCAGCGTCGTGTGCGCCGCCGTCATCTCGTACATGTCAAACCTGCGGCCGCTGGCTGTCGTCTTTCCGTGAAACGGCTTACCGTACCACGAGGCGATACCCACCCGGTCATACGATCGGTCGTCGCGCGGCACATAGCGTACCCCGTTCACTATATAGGGCTTGCCCAGCTTGTAGGGGACGTTGGTGGGCGGCGGGGCCGACTGTGCCGGCGGATGCGCCGCCGGTGTTGTGCCCCGTGCCGTTTCGCCGCCACCGCAGGCGGCCAGCACCAATGGCGTCAGCAATGCGACGACGAGACAAACTGGTCTGATGGATCGTGCAAGCGGCATGGCCAACACCGGGGTGAATTCGACATTCCCGTCAATTCAATCCGAGCCTGGTTGGGAATTCGTTAATCCGACCGCCGAATCAACGCGGGGGCGGTCGCACGCCGCTCAGTCCGCCACGACCTCGAGCGGCTTGTCCGCATCGCGCTCGAACCGTTCGGCGGCGGTCAGCTTGTTGTCGAGATGCAGCCGCAGAATATCGGCCAGACGCCGGCCGTCCCGCGCCGCCAGCGCGTCGAGCATCTCCTCGTGCTCGCGCATCGCCTGCTCCCAGCGTGTGCCCGACCTGTTGGCGACGAACCGCTGGCGCCGGATTCGGCCGCCCAACTGCCGGTGCTCCTCGATCAGGACGCGGTTGCCCGACAGTTCGACCAGCCTCTCGTGGATGCGCTGGTTGAGCCGGAAATACTCGCGCAGTTCCCCCCGCGTCTGGTGCAGCGCCATCTGGTAGTGCAACACCCGGATTTCGGCGACATCGTTCTCCTTCACGCGTTCACAGGCAAGTTCGCCGGCCAGCGCCTCGAGCGCGCCGATCACCTTGAACGTATCGGCGATGTCCGTGGGGGTGGGGTCCGAAACCATCGCACCCCGGTT
Organism: uncultured Flavobacteriales bacterium; assembly: GCA_964347475.1. Lineage (GTDB taxonomy): Bacteria > Pseudomonadota > Alphaproteobacteria > UBA8366 > JADFVY01. The sequence goes on along the minus strand of CAYFYY010000004.1, from coordinate 54,178 downwards.
CGGTTGCAGCGTTACCAGCCCTTCCGCAGCCAGCATCTTCATCGCCTCGCGCAGCGGGGTGCGCGACACACCAAGCCTGTCGCACAATGCCTGTTCGCGAACCCGCTCGCCCGGCGCAAGCTCGCCTTCGACGATCATGTCGCGCAACCGGTCCGCAGCCGCCTCGTGCAGGGGCCGGCGCGACCGGGGCCGTTGTTCCGCGTATCCGGATGTCGCTGGGCCAGGGCCACGTTCGCTCATGATCTTTCCTCCCTGTTATTCTTCAGTGTTTGACGAGAGCGTCCGCCAGTACCCGCGCCACATGAACGGCCTGTCGGCCGACTCCGTCGTCAATCTGATGCCGGCAGCTGGTTCCGTCCGCAACGATATAAACGTCGTCTCCCGCCTCGCGAACCGCGGGCAGGACGTCCAATTCACCGATGCGCATCGAGACATCGTAGTGCTCGGCTTCGTATCCGAACGCGCCGGCCATACCGCAGCAGGTGGACTCGATCGTCTCGACTTGGAGCCCGGGAATCAGCGCCAGGGTCCTTTCGATCGGTCCCACGGCTCCCATCGCCTTCTGATGGCAGTGCCCATGCAGCAGAGCCTTGCCGACCCGACACCCGTCGAACTGCAGGGCAAACCGTTCGGCCGCGACCTCCGAAGCGATGAACTCCTCGAACAGCATCGCTTTGCCGGCCAGTTTTCGGCTTTCTTCGCCGGGAATCATGGCCAGGAACTCGTCGCGCAGGGTGTACAGGCAGGACGGCTCAAGCCCGATCACCGGAACATCCCTGTCCACCCATGGGCGCAGCGCAGCGACCATGCGACGCGCCTCGGTGCGCGCCTCCTCGATCAGGCCGGCGGCGAGGAAGGTGCGCCCACAACACAAAGGACGCCCGCCGTCGGCGGCGATTGCGACATGCACGCGATAGCCCGCGGCGGCAAGGACCTGCAATGCGGCGCGTGCGTTCTCCGGCTCGAACCAGGTGTTGAAGGTATCGACGAACAGCACGACGTCAGGACCGTCCTCCGGCCCCGCGGATGGATGATCGTGCCGGAACACATCACGCCGCCATTCCGGCAGTTTGCGGCGAGCGCTCAACCCGGTCAGGAATTCGCCGAGCCGGGCGAGCAGCCGGCTCCGGTTGCGCAGATTCAGCAGCGGCGCCAGCCGCGCCGCCCATGGGGCATAGCGCGGCATGTACGCGACCAACCGCTCCCGCAGGGACAAACCATGCGTCTTGCGCCACTGATACAGGAACTCGTACTTCATGCGCGCCATGTCGACGCCGGTCGGACATTCGCGTTTGCAGCCCTTGCAGCCGACGCAAAGGTCCATCGCCGCCTTCATATCAGGGCCGGTCAGGGCATCCGGTCCGAGCTGCCCTGTTATCGCGAGACGCAGCGCATTGGCGCGGCCCCGGGTGACGTGGATCTCGTCGCCGGTGGCCCGGTAGGAAGGGCACATGACACCCGGACCTGCCTTGCGACATGTCCCGTTGTTGTTGCACATCTCTATGGCGGCCGGAAAGCCGCCCCACTCCGACCAGTCGAGCGCCGTTTCGACGGGCAGCGACGCGTAATCCGGCGGATATCGGAACAGCGACCGGTCGTCCATTTTCGACGGCCGTACGATCTTGCCCGGATTGAACAGCCCGCCCGGATCGAAGCGATCCTTGACCGATTCGAATGCGCGGGCGATCTTCGATCCGTACATGGTTTCCAGGAACTCCGACCGGACCAGCCCGTCGCCATGTTCGCCGGAGAATGAGCCCTTGTACTCGCGGATCATGGCGAAGGCCTCTTCGGCGATCTCGCGCATCTTGCGGACGTCCGTACCGTCCTTCATGTTCAGGACCGGTCGGACGTGGAGCGTACCAACGGAGGCATGCGCATACCAGGTGCCGCTGGTGCCATGTTTCGCGAAGATCCCGTTGAGCCTCTCGGTGTAGTCGGCGAGGTGCTCCAGCGACACGGCGCAGTCCTCGATGAAGGAGACCGGTTTGCCCTCGCCCTTCATCGACATCATGATGTTGAGGCCGGCCTTGCGCACGTCCCACACCTGACGTTGGAAATCGGGCTCAGTTGCCTCCACGACCGCGTCCGGATAGCCCAGGTCGCCCATCAGCGTGACCAGTCTTTTCAGATCGCGCAGCTGCAGGTCCGCCGAGTCGCCGGCGAATTCCACCAGCAGCAGCGATTCCGGCTCGCCGCGCACGAACTGGTCGACGACCGGGCGGAACATCGGGATAGCGCGCGCAAGGTCGACCATCGTGCGGTCCACCAGCTCGACCGCCGACGGATTCAGCGTCACGATGTGCTGCGTTGCCTCCATCGCGCCGCGAAACGTCGGAAAATGGCAAATACCGAGCGTCTTGTGCGACGGTATCGGCTGCAGATCGAGCTCGATCTCGTGGAAGAAGGCGAGGGTGCCTTCCGAGCCGACCAGAAGGTCCGCCATATTGTGGCCCGCGGCATCGACCGTCTCGATGTTGTATCCGCCCACTTTGCGCAGCAGCTTGGGTATCCGGGCGTCGATCTCGCCCGCGTTGCGAAGGCTCAAGGCCCGCATGCTCTGGATCAGCTCGATGTAACGATCCGGCGCGTCCAGCCCCGCCAGATTGCCGGGCACGTCACCGAAATTCGCTTCCGTCCCGTCGGCCAGGATCGCGTCGATGGAGCGCACGTTATGGACCATATTGCCAAAGCGAATCGACCGCGAACCGCAGCTGTTGTTGCCGACCATGCCGCCGATGGTGGCACGGTTGGCCGGCGACACGTCGACCGGGAAGAAAAGGCCGTGCGGGCGCAGGAACGCATTGAGCTGGTCCAGTACAATGCCCGGCCGCACCCGCACCCGCCGTCGCGCCACGTCCAGCGACACGATGTCGCGCAAATGCTTGCTGGTATCGATCACCAGGGCGGCGCCCACCGTCTGGCCACACTGCGACGTTCCGGCGCCTCGAGGCAGGACCGGCACGCCCTCTTCGCGGGCGATCGCGATTGCCGTGCGGATATCATCCGCAGACCGCGGGACCGCTACGCCAACCGGCATGATCTGGTAGATCGAGGCATCCGTGCTGTACCGGCCGCGGCTGAACGAATCGAACAGAACCTCCGCGCGCGTTTCGCGACGCAGCCGCCGCGCCAGGGGACTGCCAGTTTCGTCTGCGACCGGACTTGCGTCGCTGCGTTGCATCGTGGTCATGCCGATCGCCGCTAAGATTAACCGACTTCGTTAATTATAGCCCATAATATTGCATACAATGGATATTGCATACAATGGTCCACGAAAGGCTGCGATCGAGGCCGGTAAGATCCGGCTCCTCAAAAAGGCATAGGAAGGACAAGATCATGTGATTGCGCGATGTGCCCGAGTGGGCGGTTGCACTCCCTAAAATTGTATGCAAAAATTGTGAAAATTAACATCGGTGCCTCAGTGCCGAAGTGCCACAGGGAGTCTCTGGATGGCGTTCCATAGTGGGCGGCATTTCCTGCAAATTCCGGGCCCAACGAATGTGCCAGACCGCATTCTTCGGGCAATGGACAATCCGACAATCGATCATCGCGGGCCGGAATTCGCTGCGCTTGGGCTTGAAGTCGTGGCAGGCATGAAACGCGTCTTCCAGACCGAGGGCGAGGTCGTCATCTACCCGGGATCGGGGACCGGCGCTTGGGAAGCGGCGTTGGTCAATTCCCTGTCGCCGGGCGACCGCGTATTGATGTACGAAACCGGGCATTTCGCAACGTTATGGTCGCAACTCGCAGGCCGTCTGGGCCTCGAGGTGGAGCTGCTACCGGGAGACTGGCGGCGCGGCGTCGATGCCGGTGCGATCGAGGCCCGGCTCGCCGAGGACAGGAGTCAAGAAATCAAGGCCGTGTGCGTGGTCCACAACGAAACGTCGACCGGCGTGACGAGCAACGTTCCGGCGGTGCGCAGGGCGATCGACTCGGCCCGTCATCCGGCATTGCTGATGGTCGACACGATCTCGTCGCTGGCGTCCATCGACTACCGCCACGACGCATGGGGTGTCGACGTTACCGTCGGCGGTTCGCAAAAGGGTCTGATGCTGCCTCCTGGTCTCGGCTTCAACGCCATCAGCGCGAAGGCGCTGAAGGCGTCGGAGGCCTCAACCATGCCAAGATCCTATTGGTCGTGGGCAGAGATGTTGGGGCCGGCCAAGAAGGGATTTTTCCCCTACACGCCGGCCACGAATTTGCTTTATGGTCTTCGCGAAGCGTTGAAGATGCTGTTGGAAGAGGAAGGCCTGGATGCGGTCTTCGCCCGGCATTGCCGGCTTGCGGAAGCGACGCGCCGTGCGGTGCGCTCCTGGGGTCTGGAGATCCTCTGCGTCAAGGAGGACGAATACAGCGATTCGTTGACCGCGGTGGTCATGCCTGAAGGTCACAGTGCGGATGAATTGCGCAAGACAATTCTGGGTCGCTTCGACATGTCGCTTGGCTCGGGCCTTGGCAAAGTCGCCGACAAGATTTTCCGAATCGGCCACCTCGGCGCGTTCAACGACCTCATGCTGATGGGAAGCCTGGCGGGCGTCGAAATGGGGCTGGAAGTTGCGGGGACCCCGCACAACAAAGGCGGTGTTATGGCTGCGATGGCGTTTTTGTCGGAGCGCCGTAACGCTTAGGTGTAATCGAGCCTCGGCCGGCCGGCCGAGTCAGGAGAACAACCAAGAACAATAACGCAAGAAATAAGGAGGAAAAGATGAGACTTTTGAAACTAATCGCATGTTTGGCGCTCGCGGTCGGCATCGCCGGCCCGGCTGCCGCGGAAGAGCTTGCTCTCAAGTTCGGACATGTTGGTGCGCCGGGCTCGTTGTTTGACATCTCGGCGAACGAGTTCGCCCGCCGCGCCAATGAACGGCTGGCCGGACGGGCCAGGGTCGAAGTGTTCGGCTCCAGCCAGCTCGGCAAGGACCAGGAACTGTTGCAGAAGCTGAAGCTCGGCACGGTCGATTTCGCGCTTCCGTCGACCGTTATGTCGACCGTGACCGATGAATTCGGCCTCTTTGAGATGCCGTATCTCGTGAAGAACCGCAATCACATGAACCGCATCGAGAGCGAGATCTTCTGGGCAAAGCTTGCGCCAGCGGCCGAGTCCAAGGGGTACAAGATAATCGCGGTATGGGAGAACGGATTCCGGCACATTACCAACAACCAGCGGCCGATCGAAAAGCCGGCCGATCTGCAAGGTATCAAGCTGCGCACGCCGAAGGGCGCTTGGCGGGTCAAGATGTTCCAGACCTACGGCGCGAACCCGACACCGATGGCGTTCTCCGAGGTGTTCACTGCGCTCCAGACCGGCGTCATCGATGGCCAGGAGAATCCCTTCGCGCAGATTTACAGCGCAAAATTCCAGGAAGTGCAGAAGTATATGTCGCTGACCGGCCATGTATACACACCGGCCTACGTTACGGTGGGCAAGGCGCGTTGGGCGAAGTTGCCTGCCGACATCCGCACGGCGCTCGAGGAAGTCGCCAAGGAAACGCAAGCATTCGTTTACGAGAAGGCGGCCGCAATGGAGGACGACCTTCTCGCCAAGCTCAAGGCAGGTGGCATCCAGGTGAACGAGGCCGACAAACAGGCCTTCATCGATGCCAGCGGCGCAATTTACAGTGAGTTTGCCTCCACCGTGCCGGGTGGCAAGGAGCTGGTCGATAAAGCATTGAGCCTGGCCGAAGGCTCGTAATCGGTACGACTGAAGCCCCCGGCCCGGACCTGCGCGTCCGGACGGGGGCTTTTGCCGACCGGGTGGAGGGAGGTCCCAATGGTGACGCTCGCGCTTGCGCGTCGAATATTCGAACGTGCTCTCGAGGCTGTTACGATCTTCCTGATGGTTTCGCTTACCGCAGTGGTGGTCGTCGCGGTTGTGTACCGCAAGGCGGGCGCATCCCTGGTCTGGTACGACGAAGTCGCATCGATCATGCTTGCATGGCTGACCTACTATTGTGCTGCTCTTGCTGCGCTTAAGCGAAACCACATCGGCTTCGAAGGAATCGTGGAGGCGGTGCCGCCACGCATGGGTCTCGTATTCCTGGTTCTCTCCGAGATCGTCGTGTTCGGGTTCTTCGGTTTGCTGGCTTGGATCGGCTGGTTCATCCTGCAGTTCCTGCAAGGCGACACGCTGGTCAGCCTGCCCCAGGTGCCCGTCCAGTTCACGCAGTCGGTGATCCCGATCGGCGCCGTCTTGTTCATGATCGGCGAGGCCCTCAGCCTTCCGGAGACCTGGCAGAGGGTTCGCGACGGGCGCAAGCTCCACGATGAGCCAGGACAACCTGCGCCTGGCGCCGGTGCCGCGCATGGGAGTCCCGATTCGTGACGTTGTTGCTGATGCTTGTGGGGCTTATCGCCCTGATCCTGATCAACGTGCCAATCGCCATTGCGCTAGCGACTGTCGCCGTCGTCGCCATGCTCGCCACCGGAGGCCCCGATCTGCTGCCGAACGTTGCGCTTGTCATGTATGACGGCGCAACCAAGTTCCCCCTCCTTGCGATCCCGATGTTCATTCTTGCCGGCGCAATCATGAATTCGTCGGGGATCTCCCGGCGGCTGATCGCGTTTGCTTCTGCGCTGCTGGGATTCGTCCGCGGCGGGCTGGCGATGGTAAACATCGCCGCTTCGATGTTTTTCGCAGAGATCTCTGGATCCGCGGTCGCCGATGTCGCGGCGCTGGGCTCGATCCTGATCCCTGCCATGAAGCGGAAAGGCTATCCGACACCCTTCGCGGCGGCCGTGACGTCGTCTTCGGCAACGATCGCGGTGATTATTCCTCCGTCGATCCCGATGATCCTTTATGCAGTGATGTCGGATAGCTCCGTGGTCCAGCTCTTTGTTGCCGGAATCATCCCGGGGATCATCGGTGGAGTCGGTATGATGGCCGTTTCATACTGGTTCGCGCGCCGCCACAATTATCCCGTCGAGGAGATCTTTCAACTCAAGCGGCTCTGGCAGACATTCAAGGATGCAGCCTGGGCATTCCTGCTGCCATTCATAATCCTTGGGGGAATCTTCGGTGGTTTCGTGACGGCGACGGAAGGAGCCGGACTTGCGGTTGTCGCCGCCCTGGTCATCGGCGGACTGATCTATCGCGAACTCGACTGGCGACATCTGCACGACGCCATCATCGAGGGCGGTGTCCAGACGGCAGTGGTCATGCTGCTCGTTGCGGCTTCGGCGCTCGTCGGCGTGTATCTGACCGAACAACAAGTACCGCAGAAGCTGGCAGCCACGATCCTGAGTTGGACCGACAATCGCTATGCGGTGCTGGCGCTTCTCAACGCTTTCTTCCTGGTCATCGGATTGTTCCTGCATTCGGCGGCGGCGATCATTCTGGTCGTGCCGATCGTGATGCCCCTGGTCTATGCTGCCGGCATCGATCCCGTTCATTTCGGGCTTGTCGTCACGCTCAACCTCGGAATCGGGCAACAGACACCGCCGGTGGCGTCGGTGCTCATCACCGCCTGCGCGGTCGCCAAGGCGAATATCTGGGACGTCAGCAAGGTCAACATATACTTCATCGGCGTCATCGCTGCGGTGCTGTTGCTGGTCACCTATGTTCCGATCGTGCCGATGGCTCTGGTAGAATTGTTTTACCGTTAGGAAAGACGCGACGATGTTGAATGAGACCATCCTGGTCCGCCGCGATGGCCATATCGCGACGGTCACGCTGAACCGCCCGGAAAAGCTGAATGCCATGACGAAGCCAATGTGGCTGCGCCTTGGCAAAGTCATGGATGAGTTGGCTGCAGATGATGACCTCCGCTGTATCGTGCTGCGCGGCGCCGGCGGCAAGGCGTTTTCGCCGGGCAACGACATCTCAGAATTCGCGACCGATCGCTCGAACCCGGAACAGGCCAAGGCCTATGGGGACATCCTCCACCGTACGCTCAGAGCGCTTGGCGGATGCCGCCACCCGACGGTGGCCCTCATCGAGGGAATCTGCGTCGGCGGGGGCATGGAAATCGCTGGTTTGTGCGACCTGCGCATTTGCGGCGAATCAAGCCGCTTCGGCGTGCCGATCAAGCAACTCGGGCTGGTCATGGCCCATCCGGAAATTGCTGCGCTGATCCGCCTTGTAGGCCGCTCGGTTGCCCTCGAGATTCTCCTGGAGGGCCGGGTCTTCGGCGCGGCGGAAGCAAAGGAAAAGGGCATCGTCACGCGGGTCGTGCCGGACGACAAGGTCGAAGAGGAGGCCTACGCGGCGGCGCAGCGGATCGCCGAAGGCGCCCCACTGGTTGCTCGCTGGCACAAGAAGTTCGCCGAACGCCTGGAAGATTCCACGCCGCTCACCGCAGAAGAACGCGATGAAGGCTATGCGTGCTATGGCACAGAGGATTTCCGGATCGGCTACCAGTCGTTCCTGGACAAGATCAAGCCGGCGTTCAAGGGGCGCTGAGCATGACCGAACGCCGCGGTCCTTTGCAGGGTATGAAGGTCATCGAACTGGCGCACATCATGGCCGGCCCGGTCTGCGGCCTGATGCTCGCCGACATGGGAGCGGACGTCATCAAGGTGGAGAAGATGCCCGGCGGCGACGACACACGCCGCTCGGTGCCGCCGGAGGTCGACGGCGAATCCGCGGCCTTCATGATGATGAACCGTAACAAGCGGGGCGTTGCCGTCAACCTGAAGGACGCGCGAGGCAAGGTGGTGCTGCGCAGGTTGCTGCACGATGCCGACGTCGTCATCGAGAATTACCGGCGCGGCACCATGGAGCGGCTGGGGCTCGGATACGACGAGCTGAAGAAGGACAACCCTCGGCTTATTTACTGCGAGATCTCCGGTTTCGGGCGCACCGGCCCCTATGCCGACCGTGGCGGCTTCGATCTGATCGCACAGGGCATGTCGGGCCTGATGAGCATCACCGGCGAGGGCCCTGGCCGACCGCCAGTCAAGGTCGGGGCCCCTGTGAGCGACATCACTGCCGGCATTCTCGGCGCGATGGGTGTGGTCTCCGCCTATGTGAGTGCGCTGCGAACCGGCGAGGGGCAGCGTGTCGATACCTCGTTGTTCGAAGCGGCGATCACCCATACCTACTGGCAATCGGCCATCGCCTTCGCCACCGGTGAATCGCCGGGGCCGATGGGATCGGCACATCCGTTGAATGCGCCCTACCAGGCGCTGCGGACGAAGGACGGCTGGGTTAATGTCGGGGCCGCCAACCAGGCGAATTGGTTGCGCCTTCTCGATGCTCTCGATGCGCAAGATCTGGCGGAGGACGAGCGATTCACGGAGAACGTCGACCGCATCTCCCATCTCGACGAGCTGGCTGCTGCGCTGGAGGGCTACCTGGCCGACCGAACCACCGAGGAATGGCTGGCCCGATTCGAGGCGGCGGGGCTGCCAGCGGGGCCCGTTCTCGATATCGGCGCCATGCATCGCGACCCGCAGGTTTTGGCGCGGGAGATGGTAACGGAAGCCGAACATGCGCGCCTTGGGCCGGTCAAGACCCTCGGCCTTCCGGTCAAGTTTTCCGGAACCCCCGGCGGCGTTGTCCGCGGTGCGCCGGTATATGGCCAACACACGGCCGAGGTGCTGTCGGAACACGGTTTTGGCCGCGACGAGATCGAGGCCCTCGCCGCGTCCGGCGCGGTCGCTCTCGTCGGCTAACGGCCGGGCAACGGCATCGAGCTCGCGAGACGCCGGTTAACCCGATCTTAAGCCCCGCAGGCCAATCATCGCCGTCACAGGACCGGCCGCGCCACCGGTATGGTGGGGCGGGGTCCCGCGCGCATCGACAATCGAGTGAGCCCGTCTAAGGGGCTCCCGTTGGCGTTCCGGCCGGAGCTCGAGCAATGAAATGGACCATCAGACGCAAACTGGTTTTCATGGGGACGGTTGCAGTCGTCGTTCTGTTTGCACTGATTTTCGTTGCCTGGGACGCGAGCACCGCCGTTAAACGCGTAACCAATGCCAACCAGCTGATGCTGCAGGAAGCTCAGACGCTGGGCGACCTCCGCGTATCCACCCTCGAGCTGGTGCTTGCCGCGGCCGATTCGATCGTCGATGCGGACGAAGGCTACGTCTACGAGGAACGCCTCGAAAAGATGGATCGGGGCATCAGTGAGTTGCGGGATAACCAGCACATCGTCGATGCCGTTGCCGAACGGGCAAACAAGCCGGAACTTGCGGCGGAGGTTGCCGAGCTGACCAATATTGCGGACCGCGTGATCCGGTTCGAACTCGTGCAAGCGATCGAAAGCGGGGGCGGTCAGGATTTTGCCCGGTTCGACGACGATATCGACGAATACGGCGAAGGTCTTGTTGATCTCCTGGCGGAACTCCAGAATCTGGTGGTGCTGGACGTGGCCCGCTCGAGCGAGGCGCTGAACGACGAGGTTGCCGATTCGTCGCAGATCGCCCTGGTTATGGGGGGAGTCTTCGCCGGAGCGCTGGTCCTTGTCTTGTACTTCGTCGGCGGCACCATCACGCGCCCGATTTCGCGCCTTACGCAGGTCATGACGGAAATCGCCGCCGGCAATACCGATGTCGCCGTGTCTGGGCAGGACGGGAGCGACGAGGTCGCCGACATGGCACGCGCGGTGCAGATATTCAAGGACAACGCGGTGGATAAGCGGCGGCTTGAGGAGGTCCAGGCGGCCTCCCAGCAGCGCGCGTCCGAGGAGCGGCGCCAGACCGTTCGCGAGATGGCGGACCGTTTCGAAGTGCAGGTCAAGAAGGTCGTGGAAGGCGTGTCCTCCGCCGCGACGCAGATGCAGGTGACGGCGCAGCAAATGTCGGCAACGGCGGAACAGACAAACCGCCAGTCGACCAACGTGGCCACTGCGTCCGAGGAGGCTGCCGCAAATGTACAGACGGTAGCCGCAACGGCGGAGGAGTTGTCTGCTTCGATCGCGGAGATTGGCCGCCAGGTCATGCAGTCCGCGAAGATCGCGCAGAACGCGGTTGCCGAAGCCGAGGCGACCAACACGACGGTTCAGGGGCTGGCTGAAGCAGCGGAGAAGATCGGCGACGTCGTGAAACTGATCAGTGACATAGCCGGACAGACAAACCTTCTTGCCCTCAATGCGACCATTGAGGCGGCCCGCGCCGGCGAGGCCGGCAAGGGCTTCGCCGTCGTCGCCCAGGAGGTCAAGAACCTTGCCAACCAGACCGCACGCGCAACCGAGGAAATTTCGCAGCAGATCGCTTCCGTGCAGGAGGAAACCACCGACGCGGTCGGCGCGATCGGGAAGATTCGCGCGATCATCGGCGAGGTCAACGAAATCGCGACAACCATTTCGTCCGCGGTCGAACAGCAAGGGATCTCGACAAAGGAAATCGCCCGCAACGTCCAGCAGGCGGCGCGCGGCACCCAGGACGTGAACCAGAATATCGAAAGCGTCTCCAAGGCAGTTGGTGAAACCGGCCTGGCAGCGGGACAGGTACTGAGTGCGTCGCAGCAGATGGCGCAGCAGGCTGAGGGACTGCGCCGCGAGGTCGAGAGATTCCTGGGTGAGGTCCGCAGCGCCTGATTGGCGCCCGTCGGCACACGAACACGGGACTGGCGGCTGAGCATTGCGGCGACGCCATATACTCAGGAATTCAATAGGATACAGATACTTGAGCAGCCTGCGAAAGCATGACGTGGCCGCCAAATCGTTAAGGACGGATTCTCGGTCCTAAGGATTGGTTAACTATATTCGGCGACAGTTGTGTAAAGTGTTCGAAAAGGCCCGGTCCGGCGAGGAGCACTGTTGGTGACGCTATGAGCGTCTGGAAGGCGAACCTCTCAGAGCTGAACATGTTCAGCCTGCGGTTCAAGAACAGAATCGCGGAACGGCGGTTTCTGTGCAGACACATGCTCGATTCGCGTCCGGTCATACGGCTCGGCCTGCTGGCCGGCGCGTTTCTGTACGGGCTTTTCGGCGTGCTTGACGCACTGCTCATGCCCGAGGTGGTCAGTCAGTTCTGGGCTGTCCGGTTCGGCTTTGTGTTCCCGATCGTCTTCGGGGTATTTGCCCTGACCTATCACCGGAACTTCGTGCGCTGCGCTCAGGCAGGACTGTCGCTTGCAATGTTTGCGGCGGGCATAGGCATCATTGCCATGACGGTGTTCGGTGAACCCCCCGCAAGTTACTGGTACTATGCGGGCCTGATCATGGTGGTGATCTACTGCGCCAGCGTGCTGCGTCTCCATCACGTGTATTCGCTGATCGTCTCCCTGATCCTGTTCGCCATCTATCAGTTGTCGGCGTTTGTCCTGAACCCCGTTCCATACGAGGTGTTGCTGAGCAACAATTTCTTCCTGGCAATGGCGATCGCAGTCGGGGGCGTTGTCAACTACGTGCAGGAACTGTACCTGCGCCTGAATCACCTACAGACTCGCTTGTTGACTTACGAGAAGGCGGCCTCCGAGCGGCTGCGCCGCAGGGCGGACGCGGCAAACAAGGCAAAGACGGAATTCCTGGCCAGCATGAGCCACGAACTGCGTACGCCGCTCAATGCGATCATCGGATTCTCCGAGATCGTCAAGGAAGAGATCCTGGGCCCGCTGGGCACGCCCCGTTACAAGAACTACGCTGAAGACATCTATTCCAGCGGCAGCCACCTCCTGAGCATCATCGGAGATATGCTCGATCTGGCGACGGCAGAGGCGGGAAAGCTGTCCTTCGCCGAATGCGAGGTCGACATGTGCCTGATCGTCGATGAGTGCCTGCGGATGTTCCGGGTCCCGGATATCTCGCATGGCCTCAAGATTTCGGCTTCGCTGCCGCAGCCCAGCGTGGTCGTGATGGCCGACCCCGGACGGCTTCGGCAGGTGGTCATCAATTTGGTTTCGAACGGTGTCAAATTCACCGAAAAGGGCGGCGAGGTTTCCGTCGCCCTATGGATGGACGAGGCCGGCGCATGCGTATTGAGCGTGACCGACAGCGGGATCGGCATGGCGGCGGAAGATTTGGGGAACGCAACGCAACCATTCTATCGGGCCGCGCACCCATACACCAGCGCACGCGGTGGCACCGGATTGGGTCTTCCCATCGTGCAAAAGATCATCGAATGGCACGGCGGGCAACTGACCATCGACAGCAAGCCGGGGCAGGGCACCGTCGTGACGATGCGCCTGCCGCCAGAGCGCACGATTTTCGACACCCAGCAGTCCCTTCAGTTGCCCGGCTGAAGCGCCGACCTGCCCTTGCGATCTGGCTCGATGCGGTATCTGCCGCGCGAGGGGATGCTCAGGGTTTGCGCAGAGTCAGCATGTACACGCGCCCGGTCGGGTCGGTCTCTAGTTTGCGCGACTTTGCCGACAATCCCTCTACCATGGCCCACATCTCGGCCTCGTCGCGATAATAGACGCTCCAGTCGCAGATGAACTCCATCGGCCAGAGATTGCTGAGACTGGTCCTGCGCATGTTTCCTATGACCAGCCGCCCGCCAGGCGCGAGTCGGTCGTACAGAGACGCGACCAGGCTGCGTGCCCTATGATCGGCCAGATAGTCTACGATGCCCACGCTGTAGATGAAGTCCTGCGGCCCGACGCCGGGGAACACCCGGTTCTTCTTTGCCAGGTCGACGAACGAGATGTTCAGGCACTGCACGGCGGCCCGGCCCCCGTGCCGCGTCGTCTGCGGGTAGATATCGCTGTACGCCTGCTCGAGCGCCTCATGTTCCTGGTCGACGAGAGTAAACGATACGGCACCCGGAATTTCGTCGGACTGAAGGTAATTCGACACTTCCTTCGCCGGGCCGCTTCCAATGCTGGCAATATGCGTGACCTCGCCGGCCGGTCGGGCCGCGATCTCGTGGGCGATCATCTGTTCGATCATCCGCATGCGCGTGCCGATACACTCGGCAACCTCGAGTCCCGCGCGATGAAGCAGCTTGCCGGTCGCGGAATCACCTTCGCGACGCCAGGCATAGACATAATTCATCACCTGGTAATCGCCAGGGTAACCGAGTGGCTTCTCGTAACTGCGGCGCCAGATGGGCCCGTCCATGAGTTCCGGCGTCACGACGAGCTCGGTGAATCGTTTCGTCGCCCGCAAGCGGTCCGGATCGGACATCACGGGTTCGACGAGACTGTTGGCGTGCTCCCAGTGCTGGCGCCAAGAAGGAATGATCCGTTCCTCACAAAGCTGCAGCGCTTCGTCGATCGGACTGTGCGGCGGGGGGGAGGAATAACCGTTGCCGCGCAACTCGTGTCGCTCGAGGATCGCGCGGAAGTTCCGCAAGAGGTGTACGACGTCGGCACTGAGCTTTCTGTATTCGGGATCGACCAGACCCGCATCGGTCACCAGGCCGTGGCCGATTTCGAGATCGAGGAGATGGCGGTTGCGTTTGCTTATGACGTCGGCGATGTCAAGGTAGTCCGACGTCAGCCCGAGGCCGACACTCACGCCGCATTTCTGCCGTCCAATTCGACATACTTTCGCACGCCCCTCGTGCAGCACCATATCGTCAAGCAGGAGGCGGATGGCAAACTCCTCGCCAATGCGCGGAGCCCAGAGCGCAGCACCGGGAGCAACCGCACTGAAACCGGTCATGCTTAGGTCTTCCAGCGCCAGAAGGGTATCGTCGATTTGGACCTTGGCCGTCGCCAGCGGAAACAGATCCCGCGCCTTGAATCGTTCTGCGCGATAAAACACGCGCCGTCCGGACGCACCGGATAGGCGTTCGTACGAATGCATGTCGCCCTGCCTTCAATAATCCCTGTCGGTGTCGGTTTACTTTCCCCGCCGGCAGCCCCATTGTCGGACAAGGAAAGTAATCTTGATTTCACCTCCACTGAAATTCGAGTTTAACCCCCTGCGTACCAAAGGATTTTCGAAATCCTACCCCCGCGCAAGAAAAACTGTAAAGTCTTTTTTCAGCATTTCAGTAGAGATGGGTTTTGTTATCATGTGACTTTCATTTTGCATCTCCAATAAATCACAGACTTCAGCTCATCTTTGGAACTCTAGTTCAGAGGTTAGTCTCTGATTCGGGCGCAGCATTGCTACAATACGATATTACGATATGATGGGAATATTAAAAAGGGAAAATCTTGGCACAGGTTCTCGGAAATGGTTAACGCGGCTGCCGGACCGGATTGAATGAAATTTAGAGTAATTTATTGTAAAAAATTAATAATTTTCAGTTCCGTGCCTCCACCCGCGGACCAGGCCGATCGATCGCCTGTCGCCCCGAAACAGCGGTATGCGCCGGGTTCAGCCAGCCGCGCGCGAGACTGCCGCGGAAAGGTTCATGCGTCGATCCGCCGCAACGCAGAACATGGAAATTATTGCGGATTTCGGCCGGAATCCTGTCGGGCGCGCGACTCGACGCTGGCGGAGACCGAATTGCCGGGAAGGCGGCCGTTCCCTCTAATGTCCGGCCATTCGCTCGCGGATAATCCGTACCATCGCGTCGACGGTGGTCGTCTGGGAAAAGGCCGTGGCATAGACGCCGTCCGGATCCATCAGGTAGAGATGTGCGGAGTGATCCATGGCGTAATCGTCGGTGTCCGTCGTCGTGCCGTTCGACGCTGCGACCCTTGCATAATAGGCCCGATGCGATCTGGCCGCTGCTGCCACCTGTCGCTCGCTGCCCGTCAGTCCGATGATTTTCGGATGGAACGCTGCAGCGTACTGTCGTACGACATCGGCGGAGTCGCGGGCGGGATCAACGGTTATGAAGAGCGGCTGCAACGACTCGGCCTCGCTGCCAAGCTCATCCATGACCAGTGCGATGGAACCCAGGGTGGTCGGGCAGACATCCGGGCAGTGGGTGTACCCGAAAAAGACCAGCAGCCACGAGCCGCGGAAATCGGTATCCGAAACCGTTTCGCCGTTCCCGTCGACAAGCGAGAATTCACCGGTGACGATCTCGCGGGCGATCTCTTCAGCCGTGCGCGCCTGCTCCGTCATTCCGACCGGCGGAGGCGTCAACCTGTTAATGAGCTGAAGCGCCGCAAACAACGCAATCGTCGTCGCAACGGCAAACCAGAGTGCAAACCTCAGCTTCCGCACGATATCTCCAGCAGGGCGGGGGACTCGATCGCCGTCCGCGATCAGCGGTGCGCATCGTGGCTCCCGCGCATCCCCGTTGTGTTTCTACCAGTAGAGCGGATAACAGGTCTGTACCTGTCCGCCCGCGGTCACCGCGCAGGTATAGTTCACGCCCCGATAGTCGATCAACAGCAGGAATCCCTGAAACCCCTCGCTGGACGACGCCCGAATCTGGCCGCCCTGCACAATGGCGACCGCATCCTGGCCCTTCACGGGTTGTTGCGCCCCGGCGGGACTTGTCGCCAGCGCCGCTCCCGTCATCATGATTGCCGCTGCTATCAGTGCGCGCATGCGTTGATCCTCCTATATTGCCGGCGCCACGCCACGCCGGGAATGACAGGCTGGCATGTTGCCAGCGTCTGACCGGTCGATGTCAAGACAGGACGTGGCGTGCCCTGATACGATGCCAGGCACGACGTCGCCGTAGGCGGTGCAGGTCTCGCACGGTTGATGACCGAATGTTTAGGAGTCGCCACCGGCTTGTGAAGCCGACTCGAGGACGGGGGCGAGAGCGGTTTGCAGGCGCGCCAAAAGTTCCGGCAGATTCTCCGCGTCCGCGTCGCGGGCCGCCGCCTCAACGCGTGCCGCCGCGGCCGACAGATCATCGGCCGAAAGGTTGCCCGCCATCCCCTTCAAAAGGTGCGCGATTTCCTCGACACGCCGCAGGTCGGACCGGGCGAACGCATCCTGGATCTCGGCGCCCACGCCCTCGTGCCTGCTATGGAATTTCTTGAGCAGCATGTCGAAAAATTCCCTCGTGACATCGAGCCGCTCGAGGGCACCGGCAACATCGATACCGGGAAGCTCGTCGGAAACGGAGGCGCCATCCTCGGCCGCATCCGCCGGTGCTTCGATCGCCGGTTCTTCCGATGACCTGCGACCGCGCTTGATCCATTTGTTGAGCGCCGCGACCAGGCGGGCCGGTTCGACCGGCTTCGGAATGTGGTCGTTCATGCCCGCATCGAGGCAATCGCGCCGCTGCTCGGCGAACGCGTGTGCGGTCATTGCGATGATCGGCAACTCGGCGAAGCCCGGATGTTCCCGGATTGCCCGGGTGGCCTGCAGCCCATCCATCTCCGGCATCTGCACATCCATCAATACCGCGTCGAACCGGGTTGCGTCGGCAATGACCGCGTCGACTGCCTCCTTGCCGTTGTTCGCGGTCTCGACGAGCAGCCCCACCCGCTTGAGGACAGCCTGGCTGACCTCCTGATTGATTTCGTTGTCCTCGACAAGAAGAATCCGGGCACCCTGCAGCTCTGGCCGCAACTGGTTCATGGCTGGAGCTACGTGCTCGGTCGCCAGCTTTCCCTCGGCGTCATCCTGTCGCGCCACGCCGCGGATGCTGTCAACCAGAACCTGCACGTGCACGGGCTTGGCGACAAATTCACACAGCTCCAAATCCTCGGCGCTCGTTCGCAATTCCTCGTGGTGCTGGCTATGCAGGAGGAAGACCTTCGCCACCGACCCGAGCTTGCGTTCATCCGTAATCTTGCGCGCCGCTTCGACGCAATTCGTACCCTGAACCTTGCAGTCGAACAACAAAACGTCGATGCACGGTTCAGCGATCTGCGCCAGCCGGTCGATCTCTGCCAGGGCCGTCGTCGTCGAATTCGCCGAATGAACGGTCATACCCCAGGCTGCGAGCGCATCCGGAAGAATTCGGCGGGTCTCACGGCTGCTTGCGATCAAAAGGACGCTTGGCGCCCGAGCCGGCAGCGGGGGCGGTGCCCAATCCAATTCCTGCAGGCCGAACTGGGCGGTAAAGCTGAAAGTGCTCCCCTTAGCCGGTCGACTCTCGAGAACGATCGTTCCGCCCATGAGCTCGACGATGCGCCGTGAAATGACGAGCCCCAGACCGCTGCCGCCGTATTTCCGCGTCGTCGAGTCGTCGGCCTGAACGAAAGGTTTGAACAGGCCCGGCTGCACGTCCTCGCTGATGCCGATTCCCGTGTCCGTCACGGAAAAGCCCAGCGTAACCGAGTCGGTCTGCAGCTCCTCGACCCAGGTACGCAGCACGATGCTGCCGACGTCGGTGAACTTGACCGCATTGTTGGTGAGATTCAGAAGAACCTGTCCGAGATGTAGCGTATCGCCAACCAGGAATCTCGGAACGTCCGGCTTCGAAACGAAGAACAGTTCAAGCTTCTTGCGCTCGGCCTCCGCTGCCAGCATGGTCGAAACGCCGTTCAGCGTATCGTTGAGGTCGAATGGCGCAGATTCGAGCTCCAATTTCCCTGTCTCGATTTTCGAGATATCGAGAATGTTGTTGATGACTTCCAGGAGCGAACGGGCCGCGGTCCGGGTCTTGGTCAGATTGTTCGCCTGTTCGGCGGTGAGTTCCGTCTGCATTGTCAGGTCGATCAAGCCAAGAATGGCATTCATAGGCGTACGGATCTCGTGGCTCATGTTGGCGAGGAATGCGCTCTTCGCCGCGGTTGCTTGTTCGGCACGGGATTTCTGGACGGCAAAGGTATCGGCGAGATCGCGAAGCTCGTGCGCCTGATCTTCCAGAAGCTCCCGGCTCGCATGCAGTTCATCCTCGATGAGGCGCCGTTCGTTGATGTCGTAGAGCCAGACGAGAAAGCACTCGCCCTCGTACAGATCCGTTGGCATGAACGAGAGCAGGGCCCAGAAGGGCGAGCTTCCTGTGCGCCGAAGATGGACCTCGACATCTTCCACGCCCTGGCCGGTCTGCAGAATTTCGACGATCTCATCCCGATCACTGGGATTGACATAGAAATCTCTTGCATTGGAGCGAAAGAACTCATCGCGGGAAAGGCCAAGCATCTGGAGGATGCGGGCGTTCGCATACAAGGGCGTACCATGCAGCGTGACGATGGAAATACCGACCGGGCTCGATTCGAGAATCGAACGCAGGCGATGCTCGTTCTGTTGCAGCGTCTCTTCGTCGGTCAATCGCTGTTGCATCATCTCGTTGTAGGCGTCCATCACCTCGCCCAATTCATCTGGCGGGTTGAAGGCCGCCGACCGTCGTTTGGCGAGAGGCTGCGAGGTGCGAACCGCTGCCAGGAACTGCCCGAGCGGGCGGTTGACGACGTAATGGGTGGTCAGCGCAATGCTGGCGATAATCGAAGCCATGACGATGACCAGCAGAATCGAATAGTTGACCGTATTCTCGATGAGGATCGGCCAAGGGTCGACGCCATCTGCGAAAATCTGCAACCGCCCAAGTTCGCGAGTGACGGAATTCTCGTCAGTGACAATAGGTATCTCGACGGACAGGTACCGGTCGGAGCTCTCGCGCAACTGTCCGGCGGTAAAAAGAACCTCGTCGGCGGCATTCAGTAGGACAACCCGCTTGACCTGCGACGCCGCGATGATATCGGAGAGAGCATACGACAGCATGATTCGGGTGTTGTAGGTATCGCTGCTGCGCATATGAACGGCCAAGGTCTCGCTGTGGGTCAGAGCATGACTCCGCATCAGGTCTCGCAGATGCCCCTCTTCCCAGCGGACCTGCAACGTTCCAACTGCGAATATCGTCGCCATCGAGGACAGGAACACAAACGGCAACGTGACCACGAGGAACTTGCTGTTAATTGATTTTGCGATACGCACGGCCGCCGTCACTCCTTCGCACGTAGCTGTCCCAGGCGGCACAACGCGCCAGCTTTCATGCTCAGCATCGGCAGGTCGGAGCCCGGCCGATGCGTCCGATCGACAACGTCGCGAAGCGAGCGCCCGACCTTCCCGCGCGGCCACCGAGCCGACCCCGCGGCCTTGCGAGCCGGATCTGGCCAACAGTGCACGTAGCGCGGCATCACATCATTCCTTCGTGTGCGCCTGCTGGAAGCCGGCACGGGTCATCCGGCCCCATTCCTTGTTGCCGCACAGGTACTGCCAGTACCCGGCGACCCGGAAAAAATTGTTTATCTGGCGGTATCCGAAATTTTCCAGAACGGCGATGAATCCGAGCAACACCAGATGTCGCGTCTTCGGGAAACGTTTCAGCTCCATTTCTTCCAGCACCAGCGTGCCGACGCTGATGGTCACACCCCATGCGAAGGTCATTGCCAGAAACGCGGCGAAGAATTCCGGACTGAGGAAGCCGAAATACCACAACACCGGAATCAGGAAATATCCGAGCAATTCGACCGGAGGCCCGATCACATCGAGCAAGAGGATGTACGGGAATCCTACCATGCCGACTACGCCGTAGCGGGGATTGAAAAGCATGCGGATGTGCTTGAAGAACGTTTCGAGCGCCCCGCGCTGCCAACGTTTGCGCTGGAGGCCCAGGACGCGCAAGGTCTCCGGCGCCTCCGTCCAGCACACTGGATCGGGTACGAAGCGAATGACGTAGTCCTCGCCCTTTTCGCGCATGTAGCGGTGCAGCTTGACGATGATCTCCATATCCTCGCCAACGGTGCCGTGCGAATAACCGCCCGCGGCCACTACCGCACTGCGCTTGAAGATTCCGAATGCGCCGGAAATCAGCATCAGTGCATTGAATTCGCTCCACGCCAAGCGTGCCATGAGAAACGCACGGAGGTATTCGACGATCTGGAACAACGGCAGCAGCTTGGTGGGGAGCCCCACCGAAACCACGCGGCCGCCGTGCACGCCGCTGCCATTGGCAAGTCGAATTGTTCCCCCTACCGCGATAACGCGGTCCGGATCCTCGGAGAACGGCTGCACCGCTCGCAGCAGCGAATCCGCCTCCAGGATCGAGTCGGCATCAACGACACAGAACATCGGCAGCCGGCAAAGGTTGATGCCGGCGTTGAGGGCGTCGGCCTTGCCACCGTTCTCCTTGTCCACAACGATGAGGTTGGGGTAACTCGATGAGCCGTAGAGCCCCTTGATGGGGCGGTGCGGCACTTCTTCCTCGTAAACCCGGATGATGGGCCGCAAATCGTAATTGTCGATCAATGTCTGCAGTGTGGCATCGTTGGAGCCGTCGTTGATCACAATGATTTCGAACCGCGGATAATGCAGTGCCAACATCGATCGCACGTTGGCCACGACCGTGGCTTCCTCGTTGTAGGCGGGGACCAGCAGGGAAATCGGCAACGACGTGTCGCTCAGCTGGCGCCACGCGCGAACGGCATTGGGAACGAAGCGCCAACGCCGCAAGACCTTGAATGCAAGCAACAGCTGCAGCATGTAGAGCAGATTCTGCAGCAACATCGTGCAAAGGATGATGACACTGGCCCACCATGCCGTCGCCGCGAGATACGACGACAGCGCATCGTTGGCGAGGAGATCGTCGACATTCATGCCGCCGCGGCCCTCTCCTCGGCCAGGATCATGTCGGCAATGCTGGCGGATCGTCCGCTCCCCAGCCGGGCGGCCTCCAGCGCCCGCCGGCCCGCATCTCCAATCGAGCGCAAGGCCTCGGCGGCGCGGAAGCGGGGCCACCATTCGATATCCTCGAGCCGCTCGCGCAGAAGCGGTACGGCATTGGGCAGCGGAATGCGTCCGGCGCAGATCGCGGCCTCGGTGCGCACCTCCCAGGCGTCGTCGTGCAACCCCTGCAGGACCGCCGGCTCCGCGCCAGGATGGCCAATTGCGGCGAGGGCGCGCATGGCTTCGGCGCGAACATCGATCGATGGCCAGCTGGCGCAGCTGGCGATCACTGAGACGGCATCGTAATCCTGCGCCGTCCCGAGGCCATAGATGGCGAGTGCGGCGGTCAGGTCCGGCGGATTGCGGTCCAGCAGGAGCATCAGGTCCGCGGCGTTGTAGGACGCGAAAATGCGGAAGATGTCGCGAAGCGACCGCGAGCGGATCGTGCCGCCGATATCCAGCTTTCCGACGAGGTCATCCAGTGTCAGATTCGGCCCGAGAGTGACCAGGCTGCGTGCCGCGGCGAGGCGAACATCGGGTTCCGGATCATCCAGCATGTCGCGGAGTGCGTCGATGACTTCCGGATCGGGGATAAGCGATAGCGTCTCGATCGCGCTGATCCGCGTGTTGACGCGGCGATTGCGCAGATCGGCCAGGCAGAACTGTCGCGCCAACGTGGTGCGCAGCAAATTGACGAGCCGTTCCCGGGTTTCCCCGCGAACCGACCCCAGAAGGTCCTGAATGATGTCGCGGAGCAGGCGGAGGTCGATGCGCAGCTGGGCTTTACTAGGCCTTCCCTGAACCAGCGCGCTCGCAATCTTGTGCAGCAAAGTCAGATTGAAGTCACCGCAGATTTCCCGGATTCGTGTGTCGTCGACAGGCGCTTCCAGATAGATCATCGCCAAGAGCGTCAACGCCTTCTTGCGCTCCGCCAATCGTCGACCGGCGCGTTCCTGATACAGGCGTCGAAGAACCAATATCCCCAGCATAACCAGCGGGACCGCCATCAGCACGGCGGAGACCCACCAGATTGTTGCCAGGAGTGTCATTGCCGGACCCTTTCGACAAATCGCAGTCGCCACATTGCCGTCAGAAATGCAGCGTCAATGACACACCAAAGACATTGCGAATGTATGAATTTTCACGATCTTCGCGTGCAGCGCTGGCATTCAGGCGGACGCTTTGAGTGACGTCGAATGCCAGGCCGCCGAACGTGCTCTGCGTGTCGACCGTGATGCCCGCCTCTGTTTCCGGCGCGTCGCTGAATCCTGCGAACACCCGGAATGGCGCAGCCAGCTGCCAGTCGAGACGGGCGAACCAGCCGGCGAGGCGCGCATCGGCCTCACGGTCGAACGCGTTGATCCATCTGCCCGTCAGCCAGACCCTGCCATCGAATCCGTACAGCTCGAGTCCCGGATCCAAATTCTCTATGTCCCCTGTCGCATAGCTTTTGTGACGGAGGTCTGCGCCCAGCAGCAGTGGCCCGACCGGCCCGCCGCCTTCGGCAACCCGCAGCCGCCCCCCCGCCAAAGCCGTCCATCGCGGCAGGAAGTCGGCCGCTGGTGATACCGAGCCCTCGGCATAGGCGGTAAAGGCGTCACCGAAGTGCTGCGTGATGCCAGCACCGACGGCGGTCTCCGTCGAACCGAAACGATTGCTGGTATCGACGCGCAGGCTGAGCGCCGTTCGGCTGGGCCAGCGATGCTCGACACGAATGAACCCTTCGCGCCAGTTTTCCAGGTTCACGCGGGAGAACCGGCTGTGCAGATAACCGACATCGATGCGCCACCGCGGGGTGCCGGTCGCCGCCCCGGCTGGATGCGCGCGCGTAGCTCCCTGCCGGGCGCGGGCAACTTCGGCCCGTCCGGCTGCGGCTTCGGCATTGCCCGGCTCGAGCTTGAGCGCTATCGCGAAACTGGCATCGGCCGCATCGAGCCGGCCCTCGTAGAACGCGATGCGCCCTTTGATCGCGCGTGCCTCCGCGTTCTGCGGCTGCTCAGTGATGACCGCTTCCACCGTCTGCATTGCCTCTCCATTCCGGCCGGCCCAGCCCAAGATTCTGGCACGGGCCAGCCGCAGATCGGTGTTCCGTGGTGCGATGCGAAGACCCCGGTCAATGGTCGACAGCGCACGGTCGAATTCGCGCAGCTGCCCGCGGACCAGGGCCAGCCGCACCAGGACGTCGACACTTGCGGGGGCGATCCTGCTTGCCGTTTCGAACTTCACCGCGGCTGTTGCGAGATCGCCCCGCTGCTGGGCCTGGACCGCCTCTTCGTACGCGCGTTGGAATTCGCTGCCCGAGGCGGGCGCCGCGAGTGCGGCCCACAGGACGAACGAGAGAATCCCGCAGAGCAGCGAACCACGCCGTCCGCCGCAGGGCGTCAGGCGGGCATCCATTTTTCTCTCAGCAGCCTCTGGATCTTGACCAGCAGTTCCTCGGGCATGAACGGCTTGACGAGATAGTCGGCGGCGCCGAGGTTCAGTCCGTTCACCACGTCGTCCTCGAGACGCTTGGCGCTCAGCATGATGACCGGAATATCCTGGGTGCGCTCGTGTTCCTTCATGCGGCGCAGCACTTCGAAGCCGTCCATGGTCGGCATCATGACGTCGAGTACCACCAGATCGGGCTGTTCTTCGATGGCCGCCAAGAGGCCGTCCTGTCCGTCGTTGGCGCTCGTCACCGACAGCCCACGCTGACCGAGCTTGTGCTCCAGCAGCGTGATCAGCAGTTCGTCGTCATCTATGATCAGGATCGAAGAAGTCTTGTCGCTCATGGATCGGCCGTGCCTGACTTGGATGATGCAGCTGGCCCGTATCGGTGCACAAATACGAGAGTATGGATGTCCCCGATGCGCAGGCCGTGGCGTAATCCTACTCTACGAATGCGCGAACGAAGTCATGGGGCACTCGTCAACCATTCCACTGTTGGGTAAAGGAAGCGTAAAGAGAGTATGTTTTGCCGCAGCGAATTACGCGCGCTCCACAACCCGAAGCTGGGCGACTTCCGATGCGGCGGGACCGACGACGGGCCAGGCGACAGGCCGTTCGCGGCCGGCCACCGAACATGCCGGCATTGCGTATCAGCCGGGTCGGCCCACGGCGCCCCCAAACTTGGTCGCGACAATACCAAGGGAGTGGCGTTCGAAACTGCGATGCCATCGATGCGTCGCTTGCTGCGACACTGTGGACCACATGCAGATCCTTCGGGCGCGGCACGGGAACCCATCGCCCTGGTGCAACGCGAAAACCCCCCGGTTTCCCGGGGGGTTCTTTTGGTCGGAGTGAGTGGATTCGAACCACCGGCCCCCGCCTCCCGAAGACGGTGCTCTACCAGGCTGAGCTACACTCCGGCGGGAAGGCCCGCTATATAACCTCTGGAACGGGCGAGAGCAAGGGCCGAGGGATGGCGTTGAGCACAGAGGTTCCGGCCGAGGCGCGCGCGGTGCTCGACTTCTGGTTCACAGAGACGTTGCTGGAACGGTGGTTCAAGAGGGACGCCGCGTTCGACGCGACGGTACGCACGCGTTTTGCCGGATTGTACCGGCGGGCCGCCGCGGGCGCGCTCGACGGGTGGCGCCAGACGCCGGCCGGCTGCGTTGCGCTGGTCATCGTGCTCGATCAGTTTCCGCGCAACATGTTTCGCGGCGACGCCCGCGCGTTCGCCACCGATGCGGCCGCACGCACGGTCCTGCGCTACGCGCTGGACAGGAAGTTCGACGTGGGGCTTTCGGTGCGGGAACGGCAGTTTCTCTATATGCCGCTGCAGCATAGCGAGGATCCCGCCGACCAGGCCCTGTCGGTCGCGCTCTATGCGGCCACCGGCGACACCGAGCTGGTGAAATGGGCGGAGGCCCACAAGCGGATCATCGACCGCTTCGGGCGGTTCCCGCACCGAAACGACGTCCTCGGACGCACGACGACGCCTGATGAGGCGGAGTTTCTCAATCAGCCGGACTCGTCCTTCTGATCTCCGGGATCGACCGCGCTGTCAGTAGGCCCTGTCAACCGCGAAGTCGACAGCCTGCATCATCGCCTCGCGAACCGGGCTCGCCGGAAAGAGCACAAGCGACCGTTTGGCCTTTTCCGCATAGTGGCGGGCCCGGGCCGCGGTCTCGTCCAGAGCGCCATGACGGTGCAGCAATGCGATGGCATGGCCGAGATCCCGTTCGTCCTGTTCCATGCGCTCCAGGGTACGGGTCCAGAAGCGGCGCTCCTCGGCGTCGCCGCGGTCGAAGGCCAACACCACGGGCAGGCTCATCTTGCCTTCACGGAAGTCGTCGCCCACCGTCTTGCCCAGCTTCGCCTGGAGCGCCGAGTAATCCAGGACATCGTCGATCAGCTGGAAAGCGATGCCGAGGTTCATCCCAAATTCGGCGAGGGCCCGCTGCTCGGAGGCCGGCCTGTCCGCGACGACGGCGCCGATCTCCGCCGCCGCGGCGAACAGGGTCGCGGTCTTGCAGCGGATCACCTCGAGATAGGCGTCCTCGTCCGTCGCCGTGTCGTTGGTGGTGACCAGTTGCAGCACCTCGCCCTCGGCGATCACCGCGGAGGCGTTGGAGAGGATCCGCAGCACCTCCAGCGAGCCATCCGCGACCATCAGCTGGAAGGCCCGCGAAAACAGGAAGTCACCAACCAGGACCGACGCCTGGTTACCCCAGACCGCATTCGCCGAGTCCCGGCCGCGCCGCAGCAGCGACTCGTCGACCACGTCGTCGTGCAGCAAGGTTGCGGTATGAATGAACTCGACACAGGCGGCGAGCGCCTGCTGCCGCTGGCCCTCGTAGCCGCAAAGCCTGGCCGCTGCCAGTGTCACCATCGGGCGCAGCCGCTTTCCCCCGGCTGCGACGATGTGGCCGGCGAGTTGCGGGATCAGCGCCACCGGGCTCTGCATATTGTCGATGATCAGCTGGTTGACGGCCGCCAAGTCATTCGCGACGAGACCGTGCAATGCGTCCAGCGACGGCTTGGTGTCCGTCGCGGACTGCGCGGACACGTCCGCGCGACCTTTCGTCTCGGCGCTGACGACAGCCAAAATGATTCCCCTTTCCCCAGCAGGGCTTGCAGAATAGCAGCGAGCATAGTTTAACCCAACCCATGGTCAAGTGGACCAAAAAGCGCACCGTGTGGCGAAAATGAGGGAATTGTTGCGAACCGGCAACCATGTGCGGATTTCGTGGCTTGCGGCGCTGCTGGCGGGCGAAAACATCGAGGCCGTGGTGCTGGACACTCACATGAGTTTCGCGGAAGGCTCGATCTCGGCCATCCCGCGACGCCTGATGGTCGCCGATGAGGATTACGAGGCGGCCCGCCGGCTGCTGACCGAAGCCGGCGAGTGGGACGGCGCGGAGGGCGACGCCTACGACGCGCTGCTCGGCGGAAAGGTCCGGTTACGCCAGCCGGCGCAGGGCTATCGCGTCGCCATCGATCCAGTGCTGCTGGCAGCCGCGGTGCCGGCCGCTGCAACCGGCTCGCTGCTCGATGCCGGCACCGGTGTGGGCGCGGCTGCGCTCTGTTTCGCGCGACGGGTTCCGGGCGCGAGGGTGGCCGGTTTGGAAATGCAGGCGGAACTGGCCAGCCTGGCCCGCGACAACGTTGCGTTAAATGACATGGGTGACCGCGTGTCGATCGTCACCGGCGATATCCTCCGGCCAACCCCGGACCTTGCCTCCGGCGCCTGGGACCATGTGATCGCCAATCCGCCCCACCTTCCGGCGGACCGGGCCGATCCACCGCCCGGCAAAGCGAAGGCGATGGCGCACGTCGAGGGCGAGGCCAGGCTCGCCGACTGGGTCGACTTCGCGCTGCGAATGGCTCGGCCGAAAGGCGGCATAACCCTCATCCACCGCGCCGACCGACTCGACGAGCTGCTGGCGCTGCTGCACGAACGAGCCGGCGGAGTCGTGGTGTTTCCGCTGTGGCCCAAGGCCGGCCGTGAGGCCAAGCGCGTGCTGGTGCGCGCGCGGCCCGGCGTGCGGACCCCGATGCGCGTCGCGGCGGGCCTCGTGCTTCACGAGGAGGAGGGCGGTTACACGGCGGAAGCGCTCGCCGTTCTGCGTGACGGCGCGGCGCTTGCACTCTGAAGCCGGACGCGGGCGCTGCGCTTTCCGTCTTGTGGGGATTCGCCCCCCTCCCTATGTTAGCCGCCATGAAACACCCGCCCAAGGAAAGCTGGCTCGAGCGCGTCCCGCTGATCGGCGGCTGGCTTGCCCGCAGGGCCTCGGGCGCGCCGGTCGTCGGGGTGCTGCGGTTTGCCGGCGTCATCGGCCAAGTTGGACTCGGGCGGCGCGGCCTCTCGCTCGATGACCTGGCAGAGGCGATCGAGCGTGCCTTCAAGCTGAAGCGGCTCGCGGCGGTGGCGATCTCCGTGAATTCCCCCGGCGGATCGCCGGTGCAGTCGGCGCTGATCGCCGGCCGGGTGCGCGCGCTGGCCGAGGAGCGCGACCTGCCGGTATACGCGTTCTGCGAGGACGTGGCCGCATCGGGCGGCTACTGGCTCGCTTGTGCGGGCGATCACATCTATGCCGACGGGGCTTCGGTGGTCGGGTCGATCGGCGTGGTCTCGGCCAGCTTCGGCTTCACCGACCTGATCGCCAAGGCGGGCGTCGAACGGCGCGTCCACACCGCCGGGAAATCCAAGGCGATGCTCGATCCGTTCCGCCCCGAGGATCCCAAGGACGTCAAGCGCCTGAAGGCGATCCAGGAGGACGTACACGACCAGTTCAAGGAGTGGGTGCGGGCACGCCGCGGCGCCCGGCTGGCGGCGCCGGAGTCGGAGCTGTTCGACGGCACCGTGTGGACCGGCCGCAAGGCGGCGGAACTCGGCCTGGTGGACGGTATCGGCGACCTGCGCGGCGTGATGCGCGAGAAGTTCGGCGAGAAAGTGCGGCTGCGCCCGGTCAAGGTGCCGCGCAACTGGTTGCAGAAGCGGCTCGGCGTGTCGCGGGCCGGCGCCGTCGCCGACGACATCCTCGCAGCGATCGAGGAACGGCTGTTCTGGAGCCGGTTCGGCCTGTGACGCCGCCGTCGCCGCACTTGACCGCCGGCCTGCCGGGCCGCTAGGAGTTCATAGATGTTCGGAATACCCAGCCTGGGAAAGCTCGCCGTCCTGATTGGCATCGTCGTGGCGGTCTGGTATGGCTTCAAGCTGGTCGGCCGACTCGACCAGGCGCGCAAGCAGCAGCAGCGGAGCGGCAAGGGCAGTGCGAAGGCAGGCGGCGCGGCGCCGGAGATCGAGGACACCGTGCAGTGCCCCGTTTGCAAGGCCTACGTCGTCGCAAAATCCGCCGGCCCCTGCGATAGGCCGGACTGCCCGTATTGAGGGGTAACCGGTCTGCGCTGAACTGCGGCTCATCGATACCCGCCATCCGGCGTTGACCGGCTCCGGCCGGCCCGTTATTTTCGCCGCACCTGAACGGGCGCCTGCCCGCGAACTCCGGGTCCGGGAATGGCCACCGACAACAGTTTCCAGTCGCTCATCCTCAAGCTGCACGAATACTGGTCCGCGCGCGGATGCGTGATCCTGCAGCCCTACGACATGGAGGTCGGTGCCGGCACCTTCCATCCGGCGACGACGTTGCGCGCGCTCGGCCCCGAGCCGTGGAACGCCGCCTATGTGCAGCCCTCGCGCCGGCCGACCGACGGGCGCTACGGCGAGAACCCCAACCGGCTGCAGCACTACTACCAGTACCAGGTGATCCTGAAGCCCTCGCCGCCCGACAGCCAGCAGCTCTATCTCGACTCGCTCCGCCATCTCGGCATCGATCCGATGCGGCACGACATCCGCTTCGTCGAGGACGACTGGGAGAGCCCGACGCTGGGCGCCTGGGGCCTGGGCTGGGAGGTCTGGCTCAACGGCATGGAGGTCACCCAGTTCACCTATTTCCAGCAGGTCGGCGGGCTGGAGTGCAACCCGGTGTCGTGCGAGCTGACCTACGGGCTGGAGCGGCTGGCGATGTACGTGCAGGGAGTCGACAACGTCTTCGACCTCGACTTCAACGGCGCCGGGGTCAAATATGGCGAGGTCTTCCTGCAGGCCGAACGCGAGTATTCGGAGCACAATTTCGAGCGCGCCGACACCGCCATGCTGACGCGGCATTTCCAGGACGCGGAAGCCGAATGCCGATCGCTGATCGAGGCGGCGCTGCCACTGCCGGCCTACGACCAGTGCCTCAAGGCGAGCCATCTGTTCAACCTGCTTGACGCCCGCGGCGTCATATCGGTGACCGCGCGCCAAGCCTATATCGGCCGCGTCCGTAACCTGGCTAGGGCCTGCTGCGAAGGTTGGCTCCAGTCGCGGGGGCATGGGTGAAAACATGAATAAGAGTAAGAAATTACCGCAGAGACTCAGAGACACAGTGATGGCGGGGTCTTTGGCGGGCTCACTCTGTGTCTCTGAGTCTCTGTGGTCGGACTTCCTTTTTTCGACCTTACACGCCGGGCCGGGGCGAGCCTGAGTCATGGCGCAGCTTCTTCTTGAACTGTTCTCCGAGGAGATTCCCGCGCGCATGCAGGCGCGCGCGGCAGAGGAACTCGAGCGTCTGGTGACCGAGGGGCTGAAGACCGCGGGACTGGCGTTCGACGATGCCCGCGCCTATGCGACGCCGCGGCGGCTCGCACTGTGCGTCGAGGGGCTGCCGGAGCGCCAGCCCGATATCCGGGAAGAGCGCAAGGGCCCGAAGGTCGGCGCGCCGGACAAGGCGATCGCGGGATTTCTGCGCGGCGCTGGCCTGGATTCGCTGGACAGGTGCGAGAAGCGCGAGACGCCGAAGGGCGAAGTCTGGTTCGCCGTCATCGAGAAGAAGGGAAGCGCCACTGCAGCGGTGCTGCCCGACATCCTGACCGCGGCGATAGGCGGGCTGGTCTGGCCGAAGTCGATGCGCTGGGCCTCGAACAG
Organism: uncultured Flavobacteriales bacterium; assembly: GCA_964347475.1. Classification (GTDB taxonomy): domain Bacteria; phylum Pseudomonadota; class Alphaproteobacteria; order UBA8366; family JADFVY01. The sequence goes on along the minus strand of CAYFYY010000004.1, from coordinate 23,980 downwards.
CTTTCGCTGGGTACGCCCGCTGCATTCGATCCTCGCCGCCTTCGACGGCGCCGCGCTGCGGGGCGCACTCGACCTTGGCGGCGAGACGGTGCGCTTCGGCAACCGCACCTGGGGCCACCGGTTCCTGCATCCCGACTACATCGCGGCAACCGATTTCGAGGAATACGCGGCCGGGCTGCGCAGTCCCGGTCACGTCGTCCTCGATCCGGCCGAGCGCCGCCGGATCATCGCCGACGGGCTGGCCCGGGTGGCGAAGAAGGCCGGTCTGACCGTGCGCGACGATCCGGCGCTGCTGGACGAGGTCACTGGTCTGGTCGAGTGGCCAGTGATGCTCTTGGGGTCGATCGATGCGGAGTTCATGGACCTGCCGCCGGAGTTGCTGACCACCGCCATTCGCAGCCACCAGAAGTATTTCGCGCTGCTCGACGGGGACGGCGAACTGGCGCCGCGCTTCGCGCTGGTCGCCAACATGGAGACCAAGGACGCCGGCAAGCAGATCGTCGCCGGCAACGAGCGGGTGTTGCGGGCCCGCCTCGCCGACGCCCGCTTCTTCTGGGACCAGGACCGCAAGCACACACTGGCCAGCCGCACGACACAGCTTGCCGACATCACGTTCCATGCCAAGCTGGGCACGCTGGACGACAAGGTCGACCGCATGCAGGCGCTGGCAGCGGAGATCGCCAGGTACGTCGACGGCGCAGACCGCGACCGGGTACGTGCGGCGGCGCGCCTTGCCAAGGCCGACCTCGTCACCGGCATGGTCGGCGAGTTCCCCGAGCTGCAGGGGCTGATGGGCCGCTACTACGCGCTGGCCGACGGCGAGCACGCCGACGTCGCCGATGCGATCCGTGACCACTATGCGCCGCAGGGCCCGAACGATACGTGCCCGTCCGCTCCGGTCTCGGTCGCCGTGGCGCTGGCCGACCGGATCGACACCTTAATCGGCTTCTGGATGATCGGCGAGAAGCCGACCGGCTCCAAGGACCCGTATGCGCTGCGCCGCGCCGCGCTGGGCGTGATTCGGCTGATCATCGAGAACGGGTTGCGGATCAACCTGGTTCCCCTCTTCGGTGCGGCGGTCGAGGGCATCGGCACGGCGATCACCGGCGGCGCCAGGAAGGCGGCCGTGTGTGACGATCTTCTTGCCTTCTTCGCCGACCGGCTGAAGGTGCACCTGCGCGACCGGGGCGTGCGGCACGACCTGATCGCCGCGGTGTTCGGGCTCGGCGGCGAGGACGACCTCGTGCGCCTGCTGGCACGGGTCGATGCACTTCAGGAGTTCATCGCCAGCGAGGACGGCGCGAACCTGTTGACGGCGTTTCGTCGCGCCGCCAACATCCTGCGAATCGAGGAGAAGAAGGACGATGTCTCGTACGATCAGGCGCCCGACGAGGCGGCCTACGTGCAGGACGAGGAGTTGGCGCTCGGCCGCGCGCTGGACGCCGCGTCGAAAGCGGTCGAGGCCGCCGTCGCAGACGAGAAATTCACAGCCGCCATGACAGCGCTGGCGTCGTTGCGCAGGCCAGTTGACGCGTTCTTCGACGATGTCACCGTCAACGCGGACGACTCCACACTGCGGGCCAACCGCTTGCGCCTGCTGTCGCGGATTCGAGCGACCATGGGATTGCTTGCGGATTTCAGCCAGATCGAGGGATAGCGGACAGCGATGAGCAAGTGGGTGTACGAGTTCGGGGACGGCGTCGCAGAGGGCAGCGCCGGAATGCGCGGACTGCTGGGCGGCAAAGGCGCCAACCTTGCGGAGATGTGCCAGCTAGGGCTGCCCGTGCCGCCGGGATTCACGATCACGACGGAGGTGTGCACGTACTTCTACCAGAACGGCAACACCTATCCGGACGACCTGGCCGGCCACGTCGATGCCGCGCTCGCGAACATCGAGGCCCGGGTCGGCGGCATGAAATTCGGCGATCGCACGGCACCGCTGCTGGTATCGGTGCGCTCGGGCGCCCGCGCCTCGATGCCCGGGATGATGGACACCGTGCTCAATCTCGGTCTCAACGACGAGACGGTGGAAGGGCTTGCGGCGCAGAGCGACAATCCGCGCTTCGCCTATGACAGTTACCGCCGCTTCATCCAGATGTATTCCAACGTCGTGCTCGGCGTCGAACACTACAATTTCGAGGAGATCCTCGACCTGCACAAGGAGGATCGCAACGTCAAGCTCGACACCGAGCTCGACGCCGAGGCGCTGAAGGCATTGGTCGACGCCTACAAGGCCCGGGTTGAAGAGACGCTGGGCGAGCCCTTCCCGCAGGACCCGAAGGCGCAGCTGTGGGGCGCCATCGGCGCCGTGTTCGGCAGCTGGATGACGCCGCGCGCCGTGACTTACCGGCGCCTGCACGGCATCCCCGAGGACTGGGGTACCGCGGTGAACGTGCAGGCGATGGTGTTCGGCAACATGGGCGACGACTGCGCGACCGGTGTCGCCTTCACCCGTGATCCGTCGACCGGCGCGAACGCGTTCTACGGTGAGTACCTCGTCAATGCCCAGGGCGAGGACGTGGTCGCCGGAATCCGCACGCCGCAGCACCTGACCGTCGCCGGCAAGGAGGCCAACGGTTCCGACCTGCCGGCGATGGAGGAGGTGATGCCGGAGGTGTTCGCCCAGCTCAACGAAATCCGTGGCAAGCTGGAGACCCACTACCGCGACATGCAGGACATCGAGTTTACGGTGCAGAAGGGCAAGCTGTGGATGTTGCAGACGCGCAACGGTAAGCGGACCACCCAGGCAGCCCTGCGCATCGCTGTCGAAATGGCGGAGAGTGGGCTCATCGACCGGCCGACCGCGGTCGGTCGCATCGAGCCGCAGGCGCTCGACCAGCTCCTCCACCCGGCGCTCGACCCCGATGCAGAGCGCGTCATCATCGCCACCGGCCTGCCGGCCTCGCCCGGCGCGGCGTCGGGCAAGGCGGTATTCACCGCCGACGAGGCGGAAGCCGAGGCCGCCAAGGGAGAGCGCGTGATCCTGGTGCGCACGGAAACCAGCCCCGAGGACATCCACGGCATGCACGCGGCCCAGGGCATCCTGACGACGCGCGGCGGCATGACCAGCCACGCCGCGGTCGTCGCGCGCGGCATGGGGCGGGCGTGCGTCGCCGGCGCCGGCGATATCCAGGTCGACGAAAAGGCGCGCAAGATGACGGTCGGCGGCCGCACCATCAAGGACGGCGACTGGATCACCATCGACGGCGGTGCCGGCCAGGTCATGCTCGGCGAGGTGCCGACCGTCAAGCCCGAGCTGTCCGGCGATTTCGCCAAGCTCATGGAATGGGCCGACGCGGCCCGCACGATGGGCGTGCGCGCCAATGCGGACACGCCCGAGGATGCCCGCACGGCGCGCGAGTTCGGCGCCGAGGGGATCGGGCTGTGCCGCACCGAGCACATGTTCTTTGAGGCCGAACGCATCGTCGCCGTGCGCGAGATGATCCTGGCCGAGAGCGAGCAGGGGCGCCGTGGCGCCCTCGACAAGATCCTGCCAATGCAGCGCGCGGACTTCATCGAGATCTTCAAGATCATGCGGGGCCTGCCGGTAACCATCCGGCTCCTGGACCCACCGCTGCACGAATTCCTGCCCAAGGGCGCGCAGGAGATGCAGGAGGTCGCGGACGCCGCCGGCGTCAATATCAAGACGGTGCGCCGCCGGGCAACCGAGCTGTACGAGGCAAACCCGATGCTCGGCCATCGCGGCTGCCGGCTGGCGATCAGCTATCCGGAAATCTGCGAGATGCAGGCGCGCGCGATTTTCGAAGCCGCGGTCGCGGTCGAGGCGGAGACCGGCGAGGGGCCGATCTGCGAGGTCATGGTGCCGCTGATCGCCGTCAAGGAGGAGCTTGACGTCCTCAAGCGCATCATCGACCGGGTGGCCGACGAGGTCGCGACGGAGAAGGGCAGCCGCCCGGCCTACATGGTCGGCACCATGATCGAGTTGCCGCGTGCCTGCCTGCGCGCCGCCGAAATTGCCGAGCGGGCCGAGTTCTTCAGCTACGGCACCAACGATCTGACGCAGACCGCCTTCGGGCTGAGCCGCGACGATGCCGGCAGCTTCCTGCAGTACTACGAAAAGCAGGGCATCCTCGCGCACGACCCGTTCACCAGCATCGATGTAGACGGCGTCGGCGAATTGGTACAGATCGCGACCGAGCGCGGCCGCCGGACGCGGCCCGACATCAAGCTCGGCATATGCGGCGAGCACGGCGGCGATCCCGCCTCGGTGGCGTTCTGCCATAAGGTCGGGCTCGATTACGTCTCCTGCTCACCGTTCCGGGTACCGATCGCCCGCCTCGCCGCGGCCCAGGCCGCGATCGCCGGCGAGGACGGCGTGGTGACCATCGCCCGGGAGGCCTGAGCAGCCCCCGGACTGCCTAGCGACGACGCACGGCCAGGCGCCGCCCCCGACAACACGTTTCGTATGCCGGTCATGACGACGATCGAATCGTATTTTTCGTCCCTGTCCCTGCTCGAGGCCGGCATCCTGGCCAGCCTTATCGCCGGCCTCGCAGCAGGCGTCGGCGCGGTGCCCGTTCTGGTCATCCGGTCGATCTCCCGGCGCGTGAACGATGCCATGCTGGGTGTCGCCGCGGGGCTGATGCTGGGCGCCACGGCGTTTTCGCTCGTGCTGCCGGCGATCGACGTCGGGACGGAACGGACCGGGTCGCAGATGCTGGCTGTACTCGGCGTCGCGGCGGCCATCCTTGCCGGCGGCGCGTTGCTGGCACTGGTCCACCGCGCGCTGCCGCACGAGCACTTCGTCAAGGGGCGCGAGGGACTCGAAGGGACGCGGGTCAAGGGGCTGTGGCTTTTCACCATCGCCATCACCGTCCACAACTTTCCCGAGGGGCTGGCGATCGGCGTCGGGTTCGGCGGCGGCGACGTCGGCAACGGGCTGGCCCTGACGGCGGCGATCTTCCTGCAGAACCTGCCCGAAGGGTTCGCCGTGGCGCTGGCCATGCTGGCGCTGGGCTACCGGCCGTCGACGGCCATCACGGTGGCGCTGCTGACCGGGCTGGTCGAGACCGTCGGCGGATTCGCCGGCGCCGGCGTGGTGTCCCTCTCGGCCGCGCTTCTTTCGCATGCGCTGGCCTTCTCCGCCGGGGCCATGCTGTTCGTGATCAGCCACGAGGTCATCCCCGAGACCCACCGCAACGGCAACGAGACGGCGGCCACCTTCGGCGTGCTGTTCGGGTTCGTGTTGATGATGGTGCTGGACGTCGCGATTGCATAGCGGGCACGGCTTGCCAGGGCCCGGTCGGTGAGCGCCGGTGCGGCGCGCGGCCTCGCGGGAATGATTGGGCACAAGCCCTATCCAGCCGCCTTGTGGTCACGGCCTTTCGCAAGAGAAGTTGAATCCGGTCCTTGATGGGACAGCAGGCGGAGCAATTGGGACATCACCGGAACGAGCCCAAATTGCGTGGAAACTCGCCGGATGGTATGCGAGCATCGGTGCCGCTGGTCGCGTTTGCCGTTCGATCCTTGGGGAACGAAACCGTTGAGCTCTTGCACTCTGTTCGTGGTCGCCGGCGCCGCAATATGCCTTCTCGTCGTGGCCTATCTTATAGCTGGCGGTCCTTTCGGTCCGCCCGGCTCGTCCGATACCGAGGATTGTTACAGCGCCATTGCTGGGAGAGACTTCGCGCGTGCGGGAGTATCCTGTCCGCTGGCGGCGGATCAGGGCGACGCTGGGGCGCAACATAATCTGGCGTTAATGTACCAGCTAGGTAAAGGCGTGCCGCAGGATCCAGCGCAGGCGGTCGCGTGGTTTTATAAGGCCGCCGAACAGGATCTTTCCGCTGCGCAAACCCAGCTCGGCATGATGTACGAGAAAGGCTGGGGTGCGACGCAGGATTACGTGGAGGCCATTGGCTGGTATCGCCGGGCTGGGGAAAAGGGCGATCCCTTCGCACTGAAGTCTCTCATGGAGATGCATGAACATGGAAGGGGCGTGCCGAAAGACCTCGTCAAAGCGCAGGCGCTCTATCTTATCGCCATAGAACGCGGTCTTCCGGAATTCGCGCAGGACAGCGATGCCCTGGCGGAGACCATGTCGTCGGATGACATTGCGGCGGCGCGGCGACTGGCGCTCGACTGCAAGTCCCAAGGCTACAAGGGATGCGGGTTCTAAGGAGCATCTTACCAAGCCGTGGCCGCTGAGTGCTCGCCTTCATCCGGCTTGGTCCGCTTGTGGCCGGCGGGCCTCTCTCAGGTCGCCCCGGTGTCGGCGAACCGAACTGGTCGGCCGGCCGGCACGCCGACGGTCTCATCGTCGCGCATGACGATATGGCCGCGAAGTACCGTGGCCGCCGGCCAGCCGGTCACCGCCATGCCGTCGAACGGCGTCCAGCCGCACTTGCTGGCGATCCAGCCGTTCTCGATCGTCCGCTCCGCCTTCAGGTCGACCATCGTGAAATCGCCGTCATAGCCGACCGCGATGCGGCCCTTGCGGGCGACGTTGTAGATCCGCGCGGGCCCGACGCAGACAAGGTCGACGAAGCGCTCCAGCGTCAATCGGCCCTCGTGCACATGGGTCAGCATCACCGGCACCAGCGTCTGCACCCCGGGCATCCCCGACGGGCTCTGCGGATACGGCCTCGCCTTCTCCTCCAGCGTGTGCGGAGCATGGTCCGAGCCGATCACGTCGACAATCCCCGAGGCCACCGCGCGCCACAGCCCGGCGCGCTGCCGTTCGTCGCGGATCGGCGGGTTCATCTGCGCCAGCGTGCCGAGCCGGTTGTAGGCGTCCGGCGCGGCCAGCGTCAGGTGCTGCGGCGTCACCTCGACGGTCGCAAGATCCTTGTGCTGCGCCAGCAGCTCCATCTCCTGCGCCGTGGTGACGTGCAGGATATGGATCCGGCGCCGGGTCGCGGCGGAGAGCTCCAGCGCGCGCCGCGTCGCGATCAGCGCGGTCTCCTCGTCGCGCCAGATCGGGTGGCAATAGGGTTGGCCGCCGTCGCGCGCATAGTCGAAGCGCGCCTTCAGCCGCTCCTCGTCCTCTGCATGAATCGCGATGCGCCGCCGCCCGCGCGACATGATATCGCGCAGCAACCCTTTCTCGGCCACCAGCAGCGAGCCGGTCGACGAGCCCATGAACACCTTGATGCCGCAACAGCCGGCCAGCTGCTCCAGCCCGGCAAGGCGGTTGATGTTCTCCTTCGCTGCGCCGACGAAGAACGCGAAATCGCACCACGCGCGTCCGTCCGCCCTGCTGATCTTGTCACTCAGATCGGCGGTGGAGGTCGTTGGTGGATCGGTGTTCGGCATCTCGAACACCGCGGTAACGCCACCCAGGACCGCGGCGCGGGTGCCGCTCTCGAGATCCTCCTTGTGCTCGTTGCCGGGCTCGCGGAAATGCACCTGGCTGTCGATCACGCCGGGGAGTACATGCAGCCCTTTCGCCTCGAACACGGTTTCGGCCGCGGTCCGCCCAAGGTCGCCGATCGCGGCGATTCGCCCCCCGGAAACACCGATATCGGTATTCACGCGCCCGGCAGGAGTCAGGCAGGTGCCCCCGCGGAGAATCAGATCGAATCGTTCGGCCATTTTGCCAGCCGGGCCTCGCAACTGGGGTTTCCTCCGGCACACGATCGTGCCGGGGTCGCGCCGCCAAGCGTAATGGCTCGCGACGGCGCTGCAAACCGATTAGTCGGTCCGGCCGGGCGCTTGCCGCGAGCTGCGCCAGCGCCTATCTGGAATGGCACACCGCAGCGAGAGGCGATGCCAGGGACATGATGCGACTTCATTACACGATCCTGCCGCACCGGGGCGTGATCACCGTTGCCGGCGCCGACCGCCGCGCATTCCTGCAGGGTCTGGTGTCCAACGACGTGACGAGGGCGGATACCGAGCACGCCATCTGGGCCGCCTTCCTCACACCGCAGGGCAAGTACCTGCACGATTTTTTCATGACCGAGATCGGCGAGGTGCTGCACCTCGATTGCGAGGGCGGCGAACGGTTGATGGATTTCGGCCGGCGGCTGCACAGGTTCAAGCTGCGGGCGACGGTCGATCTGGGCATCGCCGAGGGCATGGCGGTGGCCGCGCTGTGGGGCGACGGCGTCGCCGGGGCCCTCGGGCTCGTGGATACCCCCGGCGCCGGCCGACCCTTCGAGGGTGGGGCGGTGTTCATGGATCCGCGCCTTGCCGGCGCCGGGGCCCGGGCCCTGCTGCCGGCGGACAAAGCGGCCGGACTGCTTGAGGCACGAGGATTCGAGGCAGTCACGCCGGAGGATTACGACCGTGTCCGGCTGGAGCTCGGCCTGCCCGACGGCAGCAAGGATCTGGTGGTCGAGAAGTCGATCCTGCTGGAAAGCAATTTTGACGCGCTGAACGGTGTCGATTGGGACAAGGGCTGCTATATGGGCCAGGAGCTGACGGCCCGCACCAAGTACCGCGGCCTCGTCAAGAAGCGCCTGTTTCCGGTCGCCGTAGCGGGTGAGCCGCCCGCTCCGGGCACGCCGCTCATGCGCGACGGCAAGGAGGCCGGCGAGATGCGTTCGTCGCGTGACGGGCTCGGCCTCGCGCTGGTCCGGCTGGAGCATGTCGAGGCTGCGGGCGGCGCGCTGACGCTCGATGCGGGCGGGGCCACGGTCACCCTTCGCACGCCGGCCTGGGAGGTCGTTCGATCGGCGTCCTAGTCGCCGGCCGGATATCTGTTTGTGAATGAAATGGCCTGCACGATGTTCACGTAGTCGTCGGTCCACAGCGGTGTCTTCGCGCCGCGCATCGGGAGCCAGCGCGGGTCCGGCTTGAGCTCCGCGATGTCGTCCGGGCGCCGTGCCATGACGGTCCAGATCGACGGCACGCGCAACGACGTTGCCGTGTCCTCTTCGTTCACTTCGCTGTCGTAGCGCACCACCCCGAAATATCCCGTTTCCATCGTGATGCGGCCGACCACCGGCTCCAGATCCAAGAACTGGTTGGAAATATGGACCACAAGCACACCGCGCCGCGACAGTTTGCGCCGGTACAGGGCGAAGGCTTCGGCGGTCAGCAGGTGCACGGGGATGGCGTCCGATGAGAACGCGTCCAGGACCAGAAGGTCGAACGTCGCGTCCGGCATGCGGGCCAGCGACAGCCGGGCATCGCCCAGCAGCACCTTTGCGTCCGGCTTGCAGTCAGCCAGATAGGTGAAATAGCCGGAATCGCGGGCGATCCGCACGACCGTCGGGTCGATCTCGAAGAAGGTCCAGTCCTGGCCGTCCCGGGCGTAGCAGGCCATGGTCCCGGTGCCCAGCCCGACGACCCCGACGCGCTGGAACCGGCGCGGCGCGAAGCTGCTGAACACGGCGCCCACCGGCCCCTCTCGATGATAATAGGTCGGCAGCTGCCGCCGCGCCACGGGGTCCAGGAATTGTGCGCCATGCAGCGTCGTGCCATGCAGCAGCAGATATGCTTCGCGCGGTCCGGCCTGCAACAACACGCGGTGCACGCCGAAGAACGTCCGCTCGCGGAGCAGCAGCGCGCGCCGGAAGTCGCCGGCGAACCCCGTCTGCGCCATCACCGTCGGGCCGGCCGCCAGCAGCACCGCAAGGCCGAGGGCAAAGCGCAGCGGCCGCTCGATCAGGGCGAAACCGATGGTCACGCCGACAGCGATCGAGTAGGTGACGGCGACGACACCGCGGCCCTCGCCACCGGCGACGCGATCGAACGCGAGCGGCACCCCGAGGGCCAGCAAAGCCAATCCGGCCGGCTGCAGGACATCGAGCGCCGGCGACCACTTCGTGCCGGCGCGCCACGGCCGCAGCAGGGCCACGGCGGCAACCATCAGCGGATATTCCAGCACCGCGTCGAACACGAGCGGCGCGACCAGCGCGTTGAATACGCCGCCGAGGACGCCGCCCACCGCCATCCACAGGTAGAACTCGGTGAGGTGACGCGCGGCCGGCCTGCGTGCCGCGAGTTCGCCGTGACAGGCGGTGACGATGAGGAAGAACGCGACGAGATGGATCGCGATCTCGCCCCACGGGCCGGCGATGTCCCACGACATCACCACAGCCAGCAGAATCAGCGCCGGGATCTGCAGCGTCAGCATCCAGGCGTGTGGCAGCAGCGGCCGGCGCGCGAACACGATCACGAAGCTCAAGAGGTAGAGCGCCAGCGGCAACACCCACAGCAGCGGCACCGCGGCGACGTCGGTGGAGATGTGCAGGGTCGTGCCCAGCATCAGGCTCGACGGCGCGAAGGCGAGCGCGATCCACCACAGCCGGCGGCGCCAGTCGATTGCCGGAGACAGCGCCAGCCCCTCGACCACCGCATCCGCCGGCTCGGCGACGTAGCGTCGCCACAGCGAAAGGCCGCACAGCCCGATCAGCAGCGCCAGCACCGCATACAGGCCGGCCCACAGGAGGCCCTGTTCGCCAAGGCGCAGCGCCGGCTCGAACAGGACGGGATAGCCGACGAGCGCGGCAATGCTGCCGACGTTGCTCGCGCCATACAGGAAATAGGGGTTGGCGGAGTCCGGATGGCCGGCATGGGCGAACCAGCGCTGCAGCAGCGGCGCCGTGGCTGAGACCGCGAAGAACGGCAGGCCGACACCGGCCGCCATCAACGCGAGCTGCCAGCCCACCGGCATGGCCCCGGCCGGCGGCGACCAGCCCGACGGCAGCGCAATCGGGAGGGCGACGAGGGCAACGAGCAGCAAGGCTCCGTGCAACAGCGACTGGCGCTTCAGCCCGAGCCAGCGGATCGACAGATGGGCGTACAGATAACCGGCCAGCAGCATCGCCTGGAAGAACAGCATCGCGGTGATCCACACCGCCGGCGCGCCGCCCAGAAGCGGCAGCATCAGCCGCGCGTAGAGCGGCTGCACCCAGAACAGCAGCAGCGCGCTCAGCCCCAGCGTTACCGTGTAAAGCGCCAGCATCCCCCGTCCTTAACGCATCGGCCCGCAGCCGGGGCCGCCGCGATGATACGCGTTGCAGCACCAACCGCGTAACGGATTCTGAGGGGGCGGGGACAACTGTGCCGGGCCGTGTGAAACGACCCCATGCAAAGGCGATTTCTGCGGCTTTCAGGGCGGCATCCGGTCCCGCCGTCCTTGCCCGGGCGGGGCGCAGGGTCTATACCGCCGTGCAGCACGGTGCAATACCAGGACAGGAGGCGATTCCCATGGCCGACGACAGCTTTCCGGCCCTCGTGCTGACCGAGGCCGACGGCAAGGTTTCCGGCGAAATCAAGACCCTCACGGAGGCCGACCTGCCGGAGGGCGACGTTACGGTCCGCATCGAATATTCCGGCGTCAACTACAAGGACGGGCTGATCCTGGGCGGGCTCGGCAAGCTGGTGCGCGCCTATCCGCACGTGCCGGGCATCGATCTCGCCGGCACCGTCGAGGAGTCGCACCACGCGCGCTACAAGCCCGGCGACCATGTCGTGCTGACCGGCTGGCGCGTCGGCGAGGTCCACTGGGGCGGTCTTGCCGGCAAGGCGCGGGTGAAGGGCGACTGGCTGGTGCCGCTGCCGAAACGGCTCGACACGCGCCAGGCGATGGCGGTCGGCACCGCCGGCTTCACCGCGATGCTCTGCGTGCTGGCGCTGGAGGATCACGGCGTTGCGCCGGGCGCCGGCAAGGTCGTCGTGACCGGCGCCGCCGGCGGCGTCGGCTCGGTCGCCATCGCGATCCTCGCCAAGCTCGGCTACGAGATCGCCGCGGTCACTGGCCGCGCCGAGACGCACGATTACCTGAAATCCCTCGGCGCCGCCGAGATCGTCGCCCGCGAAGCGCTGGCGGAGCCGTCCGGCAAGCCGATGGAAAGCGCGGTGTGGGCCGGCGCGGTCGATACCGTCGGCGGCACCACGCTGGCCCGGCTGATCGGCCAGATGGGCTACGGCGCGCCGGTCGCCGCCTGCGGCAACGCCGGCGGCATCAAGCTCGAGACCAACGTGCTGCCGTTCATCCTGCGCGGCGTCAAGCTGCTCGGCATCGACTCGGTGCTGCAGCCATACGAGGAGCGGCTGCGCGCGTGGGAGCGGATCGGCCACGATCTGCCGATGGACAAACTGGAGGCGATGATCGAGGAGATCGGCCTCGACAAGGTGATGGAGGCCGGCGCGCGCATCCTCAAGGGCCAGGTCCGCGGCCGCACGGTGGTGAAGCTCTCCTGACGCGCTGCGGCGCCTGGCGCCAGATACCGGACACCGGGCGACCTCACCCTTCGAGACGGCGCTTTGCGCCTCCTCAGGGTGAGGGCACGTGTGGTGGGTCCTCATGCTGAGGAGCGGCGCAGCCGCGTCTCAAAGCATAAGATCGCTCGTTGACTCCGCGTGCAGCGGCACCAGGAGCCACGGTCCGTCCCAGCCGAAAACGGGTCTGGCGCGGGCGGCGTCGCGCCGTTAGGCTGGCGCCGCGTGTCGGCCCGGACCCGTACTTCCATGAGGCATCCCATGCGCGATTTCGAAGTTCCCGGACGCTCCTGCGTCCATGCGGTCAACGGCATGGCCGCGACCTCGCACCCGCTGTCCACCGGCGCGGCGCTGGACGTGCTGAAGGACGGCGGCAACGCGATGGACGCGGCGGTCTGCGCCGCCGCGGTACAGGCCGTCGTCGAGCCCCAGTCGACCGGGATCGGCGGCGACGTGTTCGCGCTGATGTGCCCGAAGGGCACCGCCGAGGTGATCGCCTACAACGGCTCCGGCCGGGCGCCGGCGGCTGCGACGGTGGACTGGTACCGCGAGCGGGGGATCGCGGCGATCGTCCAGCATAGCCCGCATTCGGTGACCGTGCCGGGCGCGATCGAGGCGTGGTGCACCCTCAACCGCGACCACGGGCGGATGGGGCTGGACCGGCTGCTGGCGCCGGCGATCCACTATGCGGCGGAGGGCTATCCGGTGCATGCACGGGTCCGCCTTGACTGGCTCGCCGCGCGCGAGACGGTCTCGTGGGACGCCGACGCGAAGGCGCTGTTCCTGCCCGGCGGGACGGTGCCGGAGGAGGGCGCGCTGCATTATCAGCCGAAGCTCGCCGAGATCCTTCGGACAATCGCGGAAAAGGGCCGCGCGGGATTCTACGAGGGGCCGGCGGCGGAGGCCATGGCCGCCAAGCTGCAAGCCGTCGGTGGGCTCCATACGGCGGCCGACTTCGCCGCCACCGAGGGCGACTACGTAACGCCCATCACCACCGACTACCGCGGCTACACGGTGCACCAGATCCCGCCCAATAACCAGGGCGTGACCGCGCTGATCATGCTCAACATCCTCGAAGGCTTCCCGCTGGCGGAGTACGAGGCGCTGTCGGCGGAGCGCACCCATCTCGAGATCGAGGCCGGGCGCATCGCGTTTGCCGTGCGCGACATGGCGATTTCCGATCCCGGCACGCTGAAGGTCTCGCCCGATCAGCTGGTCTCGAAGGACTGGGCGGCGGAGCTGCGCACCAGCATCGCGCTCGACCGCGCCATGGCGGGGATCCCCGAGCTCGGCCTGAAGAGCGCCGAGACCGTCTATATCAGCGTCGTGGACAGGGAGCTGAACGCCGTCAGCTTCATCAACTCGGTCTACCATTCCTTTGGCAGCGGCATCCTGTGCCCTGAGACCGGCGTCCTGTTCCAGAACCGCGGCGAATCCTTCCGCCTCGACCCCGACCATCCCAATTGCATCGGGCCGAAAAAGCGCCCCCTGCACACCATCATGCCGGGCATGCTGACCCGCGGCGATCAGGCGGTCTCGCCCTACGGCGTGATGGGGGGCGACTACCAGCCCTACGGCCATGTCCGGGTCCTGACCAACGTCATCGATTACGGCCTCGACCCGCAGGCGGCGATCTCGATGCCGCGCGTCTTCGCGACAGGATCGCTGGTCGCTGTCGAGAGGACCTTTCCGCCCGAGACCTATGAAGGGCTTACGGCCCGCGGCCACGTCCTCACCTTCGCGCCGGCGCCGCTCGGCGGCGGCCAGATGATCGTCATCGACCGCGAGAAGGGCGTGCTGTCGGCCGGCTCCGAGCACCGCAAGGACGGCTGCGCGCTGGGATTCTGAGCGCTGGCGATCGCCCCGTCCCGGCAACTCTCGGGAAACGGGCGTTGCATGTCCGGCGGTTCTTGTTTCGGCTGCGGTGCCGCTCTATTGTCATAGCTCGGACGGTCGCGCGACTGACGGCCGCAAGGACAGGAGAGGACTCGTGAAAGGCGACAAGGGCGTCATCCAGCACCTCAACAAGGTGCTCAAGAACGAACTGACGGCGATCAACCAGTACTTCCTGCATTCCCGCATGTTCAAGGACTGGGGCCTGCACGAGCTTGGCGAGCACTAATACCAAGCGTCGTTCGACGAGATGAAGCACGCCGACGAGCTGATCGAGCGGATCCTGTTCCTCGAGGGGCTGCCCAATTTGCAGGATCTCGGCAAGCTGCTGATCGGCGAGACCGTGCGCGAGGCGCTGGAGTGCGACCTCAAACTCGAGATGGCCGCGATCCCGGATCTGCGCGCCGCCATCGCCCATTGCGAGGAGGTCCAGGACTACGTCAGCCGGCACCTGTTCCGCGAGATCCTCGATTCCGAGGAGGAGCATGTCGACTGGCTGGAGACGAACCTCGGGCTGATCGACAAGATGGGGCTGGAGAACTACATCCAGTCGCAGGCGCGCAGCTAAGCCGCTGGTCCCATCAATACATTATCCGCCGACGCGGAATCGGCGCCGGCCCGTTGCTTAACGCGGCTACCCAATGGCATCGTACACTCTGGGTGGCCGGGTGAGGGAGCGGGCCAGAGCGAACCCGACGGACTATGTCCTAGCGCGTGGTCCGTTAAGGGCTCGGACGTATCGGTGCGACCTCATACTTCGAGACGGCTGCTTCGCAGCCTCCTCAGCATGAGGGCCCGGAGATTGGAGCCTCATGCCGAGGAGGGCCGAAAGGCCCGTCTCGAAGTATGAGGTCGCGCCGCGGTTCGGAATCGAATCCATTTGAACGGACAGCCCGCTAGCGTAGCGGCCGGACCGGCTCCTGCGGCGGCACGGCCTCGAGGACCGGCGCGCCGCCGGGCGGCGGGGTCGAGGCGGGGGCCGCGGGTGCCGGGCGGGGCAGACGCTCGCCGAGCAGCGATATGACCCGGTACAGCACGCCGGGGCGGAGGCTGCGCCACATCATCATGTCCGGGGTCCGATACCTATTCGGCTGCCGCGCGCAGGCTGCGCATGTAGCGGTTCTCGGCATCGATGAGCGCCTGCGCGGTGTCCAGGCACCTGCCGCAGCACGGGCCGTTGCCGAGCGCTTCGTAGGCCTCGTTGGCGACAGAGATCCCCTCGCGGGCGACCGCGCGCAGCTCCGATTCCCGGTAACCGTTACACAGGCAGACATACATCCGCTGGCTCCCACGTTGCCATGGCCGTGCCGGGCGCCGAATCGCGTCCCGACAGGGCTGGACTCGAAGAAATGCGATTCATTCTCATTCACAACGTTATATAATTTCGCCCGCGATGCTTTGCAAGGTCCATGGTGACGCACCCCGGCTCAGTGGATCAGGGCCGATGCGGGCCGGGCGATGGCGAGCGCCGTTTCGGCTTCGACATCTTCACGGTGGCGCCGCGGCAGGCGGCGGCCGGCCTGCAGCAGCGCCTTGCCAAGCCGCGATCCGGCCTGCAGCAGGTTGCCGACCCCGTCAGCAGAGACCAGGGAGTCCGCGAGCAGTCGCGCCATCGGCCAGGCACCGAATTGGCAGGCGGCGAGGAAGGCCAGGATTCGGTGTTCATCGGCCTCAATCAAGCTGCAGCAGGGGCGGTGGCAGCGCACCGCCTGGCGGGCGTGCGACCAGATTACGCGCACCAGCGCCTCCAGACCGCCGAGTGCCTCGCGGCCGTGCCGCGGGCCCATGCGGCCGGCGAACTCGGTCCACACGATCCGCCAGTGATCGGGGTTGGAGTCGGAAAAGCCCGCCACCCAGCGGCGCAGACTGCGCAGGACCATCTGCTCGGTCTCGCTCAACATCTCGAGCCTGGCAGGCGGATGGCGGTCGGCTTCGGGCTGTAGTTCCATAACATTCACCTGTCCGGTCGTGGGTAGCAGGATATTATTGCAAATGATAATCATTCTCAATTATAAAAAATGTTGCAGTCGTTGCGGTCATTTGCACCCTCCCTCCTGACCTGGATCAACGACGTGCAGCCGGAGTTTCGCTACCGTCGTGCCCTCGGCCCGGACGGCGGCAGCAGAGGGCGCGCGATGCGGTTCAAGGTCTTCCCGAAGAGCCTCGACTGGTGGGCCTGGCTGGTCACCTGGGCGCTGATCGTCGCCGCGGTCGTGGGATCGACTCCCGCCTATTACGGGGTGATCGCCGTCAGCGTCGCCAACGCTGTCGTCAAGGCGATCGGCAAGCGCAGTGTGACCGCGTTCGCGGTGCAGACCCGCATCGTCTATCTCGCGCTGACCCTGCCCGGGCTGTGGCCGGAGGTGCGCTTCTGGTGGTACCTCGCGCTGCTGGCCGGCACCACCCTGGTGGTCTTCTTCGACCGCTGCACCATCGCCCGGGTGCTGCGGCACGCACCGTGGAACAAGGGTCGGGAACTGCTGATGAACTGAGCGCGGCGGCCCGGGCGGCGCGAAGCATTCCTGCGTCTTGCGGCGCTCTCGCTCCGCAATTCCGGGCAACGGCTCGGCGCCTGTCCGCAAGGAGGCTTGTCCGCGGTTATTGATCTGGCTCAAGGCCTTAGCATTACGACGATACTAGATTTCCGAGTGGCGGCGAGGGTGCATCAACGGGCAACCTTGCGACGCTCGCGGATCGGCTCGCCACGCTCGTCCGACGGTGCGTAGGCGATACTCAGAATTAGATCAGTGACCCCAGCCAGGCTGCCCCATAGCGGGAGGGTCCTCGCATGCGCTTGGTCTCACGATCGACGGCTGCGGCGGCGCACAGGCTGGTGCGAGCCGCATTCCTGGCGCTGGTTCTCTCCGCGGCGGCCGGGCTTCCCGCCATCGCGCAGGTCTTGGCGACACAGGCTGCGACTTCGGCGAGTCCGGTCGGTGAATGGTCGACGCAGCTCGACTCGATAACCGAAAAACTGGACGAACCGAAGCTCTCCGACGAGTCGCTTCGCCAAATACGGGACGAGCTCGAGGCCTTGCGCCGCCAGGCGCGGGCGTGGGTCGCGGAAGAAGCACCCAAGGTCAAGGATATTCTGACCGAGATCGCGGCGCTCGGGCCGCCGCCGGCGGAGGGACAGGAGCCCGAGGCTGAGGGCATCGCCGCGAAACGCAAGGCACTGAAAGGCCAGTTGGCCGAACTCGAAGGGCCGTTCAAGGAAGCCGAAATCGTGATCGGCCGGGTGGGCCGGCTGATCGGCGATGTGGCGGAGATCCGACGCAAACGGTTTGCTGATCGTATCCTTGCGCGAGGTCCGTCCCCGCTGGCGCCGTCAGTCTGGTCGCGGGCACTGCCTGAGCTCTCCTCGATCGGACGTGAGATTGGACAACAGGTCGGCTCCTTCCTGCGCGCACCGCCGTTCTGGTCCGACCTGCGGGGTGCGGCGCCTTCGATCATCATCGCCGCCGTCGTCGCGATCATCCTTGCCTGGCCATTGCGCCTCTGGCTGCTGAGGCGCTTCGGACGTGATCCATCGATCAAGCGGCCGACCTTCATGGAAGCCGCCCGGGCGACAGTAGTCGTGGGCGGCGCGCAGGCACTGTTCCCGACAGCGGCCGCCGTGGTGATCTACCTCGTCATCCTTGGTGAGGGACTCCTCAGCGACCCGGGCGAGGAAATCGCGCGCGCTATTCTCGCCGGTTTCGTCCTGTTCACATGGACGCTGGCCTTTTTCCGAGCCTCAATGTCGCCGAGGCAGCCGGCCTGGAGAATTATCCCGGTCCCAAACAGATTCGCGCGCGGCATCAGGCCGATCGTCTTCGGGCTTGCCCTGGTCTTCGCGGCGGACATCGTCCTCGCCGAGGTGGTGAGCGTATATGGCGGACGTCTTGCGGTCACAATCATCCGGGACTACGCGCTTACAGTCATCGTCTCGGCACTGCTTCTCTTGCTCCTCCTGCGCCAGGCCATGTGGCGGCCGGAGGATCCGCCGGACGCAAAACCGCGGTGGAGGGCGGCTCGCGTGCTGCTGGCGGCTGGCCTTGCCACCCTGCCGATAATCGGGGCGCTGGGTTACGTCGTCCTGGCCAGGTTCGTGGTGACGCAGACGGTGCTGACCGGGGGCCTGATCCTTCTCGTTCTGGTCCTGCGCCGGCTCGGCCGGGAATTCATTAACCAGACCGTATCGACGGATACCTGGCTCGGCGAATGGCTTCGCAAGAGCCTGCATATAGACGACGAGGGAGCCCGGCACATCCAGTTCTGGGTCGGGCTCGCATACGATCTCGTACTGATTCTGTGCGCTTTTGTGGTCGGTCTGTTCGTCTGGGGCGCCGACCGCCAGGACGTGTCGGAGTGGGTGTACCAGGCGCTGTTCGGATTCCAGATCGGGCAGATCCGCCTGTCGCTGGTCGATTTGGGGGTGGCAGCGCTGATCTTCGTCGGCCTGATCGTCGCCACGCGATTCATACAGCGGCTACTGGTCGAACGCGTCCTGCCGCAGACTCGCCTCGATCCCGGTATTCGGCATTCGATCAGCACGGCAACGGGCTATGTGGGTATCGTAATCGCCGCGGCGGCCGGCATTTCCGCGCTCGGCCTCAATCTGTCCAGTCTGGCGATCGTCGCCGGCGCCCTGTCGGTGGGCATCGGCTTCGGGCTTCAGAACGTCGTCAACAACTTCGTATCCGGACTGATCCTTCTGGTCGAGCGCCCCATCAAGGTCGGCGACTGGGTGGTGGTGGGGAGCGACCAGGGCTACGTGAAGCGAATAAAGGTGCGCGCGACCGAAATTCAGACATTCGACCGGGCCAGCGTGTTCGTGCCCAACTCGAAGATCATCTCGGAAGCCGTGACCAACTGGACCTACGCGGACAAGATGGGCCGCGTGATCATTCCCGTCGGCGTGGCATATGGCTCGGATACCGCGAAGGTTCGCGAAATCCTGCTCGAAATCGGCCGATCTCATCCCGAGGTGCTCAAGGAGCCGCCGCCTTCGGCTGTTTTCCGGGGGTTCGGCGACAGCGCGTTGAATTTCGAACTGCGTTGCTTTCTCGACAACGTGGAACGGACGATCTCCGTCACCAGCGACCTCTGCTTCGCAATCGACGACGCGTTCAGGCGGCGCGGCATCGAGATCCCGTTCCCGCAGCGGGATGTCTACGTCAAGCAGATTCCGGGCGCCGGGCAGCGCGACCGCGCGGCCCCGGATGTGGCGGCGGCCACAAGGCCGAAGGCCGAAACGGAGACCTAGGGCTCGCGCGCTCCGCGCGGGCGTCAAGATCGGCCGGCCGGGCATGCGTGTGCCCGATTCGGCGGCAGACGGACAGGCGCTGCGCGCAGATCGCCATTGCGGCCTCCCGCGTCGGCGTTAGAATGTATCGCAACCACCAAAGAAGCGTGCACCAGGCACCCGCTCTCGCAGGGCCAAGACAGGGAGACCCCGATGCGCATGAAACCTCATGGCACGACGTGGCTGCTGGCCGCAGCCGCTGCGGCGCTCGCCGGCACGGCGCGGGCCGACACCACCGACCAGAAATGGCAGGATACGGTCACGGTCGCGAAGTCGGGCGACCACTGCGTCGACGATGCGAACTGCTTCAACCGCTACCACTATGCGATCCGGCCTGCGGCGCGGGCGCGGCCCGGGCAGATGATCGTGTTCGAGACCCGCGATGCGCTGGACAGCGACCTCAAGCTCGATTCGGTTCCCGCCGACGTCACGGCGGTCGACCTCAACCTCGTGCACCCGATGACCGGGCCGGTCCATATCGAGGGCGCGGCGCGCGGCGACGTGCTGGTCGTCGAGCTGATCGACATCGCGCCCGACGAATACGGCTACACGGTCATCGTGCCGGGCTTCGGCTTCCTGCGCGACCTCTATACAGAGCCCTACATCGTCAACTGGAAGCTGACGCGCCAGGCGGCGGTGTCCGACCAGATGCCGGGCGTCCGCGTGCCCATGGCGGCCTTCATGGGCTCGGTCGGCGTGCTGCCGGGCGAGCCCGAGGCGCGGGCCTGGCTGGCGCGCGAGGCACGGCTCGCGGCGGCCGGCGGCGTCGCCCTGCCGCCGCAGCCGGTCGGCGCCCTGCCGGCCGATATCTGCGGGCCCAACGGCAGCGGCAAGGAGCTGTGCCTGCGCACGATTCCGCCGCGCGAGAACGGCGGCAACATGGACGTGCAGCAGATGCAGGTCGGCACGCGGCTGATGCTGCCCTGCTTCGTCGACGGCTGCGGCCTGTTCGTCGGCGATGTGCATTACGCCCAGGGCGACGGCGAGGTCTCCGGCACCGCGATCGAGATGGGCGCCGTGGTCACCGTGCGCACATCGGTGCTGAAGGGCAGGGGCGCGGAGATCACCTCGCCGCATTTCGAGGGCGGGGGCCAGCTCAAATACATCGCGCCGGCGAACTTCTATGCGACGGTCGGCTTCCCCCTGAAGGCGAGCGGCGAGATCCCGCCGACCCACAGCTATATCGACGGCGAGCGGATCGCCAGCCTCGAGAACCTGTCGGAGGATTTGTCGCTGGCGGCGCGCGTCGCGCTGATCGAGATGATCGACTACATCCAGCGCGAGCACGGCCTCAACCGCGAGCAGGCGTACATCCTGTCCAGCGTCGCCGTCGACCTCGTGGTCGGGCAGGTCGTCGACGTGCCCAACTACACCGTATCGGCGATCCTCGACCTCGATGTCTTCGAAGGCGCCGAGTAGAGCAGGGGCGCAGCCGGTTCGCGGCATGAGACGGCGCCGCTTCGCCCGCATCGCGGTGGCGGGGGTTGCGTGGTTCGCGCTCAGCGGACATACGCCCTACGGTCACTGGACGGTCTACCGCAAGAAGCACCTGCTGATCGGCTCGTCGAGGTCCGACCCGCCCTCCTTCGCGCTGGCCGAGCGCATCGCCGCAACGCTGCTGCGGCACCTGCCCGAGAGCCGGGCGCGGGCCAGCCGCGCGCCCGACCTGCGCCGCATCGCCAGCCTCCTGGCCTCGGACCAGTGGCAGGTCTCGGTGCTGCGGCGGCAGGACGCCGCGGACATCGCCGCCGGACGCGGCCCGTTTGCTTCGGTCGGCGCCGTGCCGTTGCGCCGCCTGTTCGCGCTGGGCGAGTATCTTCTGGTCTGCCGGGCCGACTTCCCCGACCGCCACGCCTGGCTCGTCGCCGCCGCCCTGGCCGAAAACGCGCGCGAGATTCCCGGCGCCGCCGCGCTCGACGGCAACGGCACGGCGATCCCGGCGCATCCCGGCGCGCGGGCCTATCTCGGCGGGGCGCCGCTACCGCCCGCGCCCGCTGATGCGGGACCGGCGGAAGCGGATCCGGGTCACGGCCATCCGCACTGACGGCATCCCGCGCGTTTCTTCTCGACACCGCGGCGCCGCGGCCTATATCGGCGGTCATGTACGAGATCGGCGATTGGGTCACGGTCGACGACCGCATGCAGACCGGCTACCGCTACCGCATCGCGGCGCCGGAGGGGGCGGATTTCGACCCGCGTTTCACACCGCGGTTCTCGCCCGCGGAGATGCTGGAACTGGGCATCTTCGAGGGCAAGTACTGCAACGACTGCACCGGCGAGCTGCCGGAGGCCTGGTTCAAAAAGGCCCGCATCGCCGACCGCCCGGACCCGAAGCTCAACCATTTCGGCGTGAAAAGCCGGCAGCCCCTGTCGGAATGGCGGCGCAAGGGCTGGATCCACGGCGAGGATCCGCGCGGCTGGTTCCAGTGGTATTGCCGCTATTATCTCGGCCGCCGCATGCCAGAGGTCGACCGCATCCAGATCGGCCGCTGGCGCAACTTCAGGCGCCACGCCGGCCAGATCCGCGCCAACTGCGAACCCGGGGACCTCGCCTGCCGGCCGCGCCAGCGCCAGGCGCTGCTGCAATGGTCGCACGACCCGTTCATCTGATGGGGGCGGGCCGGACCGGCCTCATGCTTCGCGACGGCCCTGGCGCAGCCTCCCCAGCATAAGGTTCAAGGGTTTGTTTCCTCACCCTGAGGAGGCCCGCAGCGCCGTCTCGAAGGGTGAAGGTCGTTCCGGTCTCCCGATCCTCAATCCGGCACCGCCGCGGCGTCTTGCGCGACGATGGCGAAGCGGTCGGCCAGCTCGGCGAGGGCGCAGCGGTGGATGTCGGCTGCCTGCAGGACGCCGCCGTCCGAAGCCGGCAGGTCGCGCGTCGCGCAGGCGGCGGCCGGGACCGTGACGCGATAGCCGTGGTCGAGCGCCGCGCGGGCGGTGGAGCTGACGCACATATGGGTCATGAAGCCGGCGACGATCAGCTGTTTGCGGCCCGCCACCGCGAGCTTTTCGGCAAGGTCGGTGTCGGCGAAGGCGTTGGGCAGCGTCTTGGTCACCACCGGCTCGGCGCAGTCCGGCGCCGCCTCGCGCATGATGCGGCCGCGCTCGGCCGCGAGGTCGAAGGCGCCGCCGGGCTTGCCCCGGTGCTGGACGTGGACGATCGGTGCCCCGGCGGCGCGCGCCCGCGCGAGCAGCGCCGCGATCTCTCCGACCGCGGCGTCGACGCCGGCGAGCGGCAGCGCGCCCGAGCGGTACTCGTTCTGCGCATCGATGATCAGCAGCGTCGCCTCGGACAGCTTGGCCGGGTCCAGCGGCGCGCCGGCCATCTGCAGCAGGGTCTTCGGGGCATCGGCCATGGCGGAGCTCTCCTCGCTGTCTGTCAGTGGTTGGCCGACCATTCACCCGTTCAGCACGCGTACCGGGGTGCCGTCGAGGAAGGCGGCGATGTCCTCGATCGCCTGGCTGTACATCAGGGTCAGGTTCTCGCGGGTGACGTACCCCATATGCGGGGTCAGCACGGTGTTCGGGGCGCGCCGCAGCGGGTGGTCCGCGGGCAGCGGCTCCCTGTCATAGACGTCGATCGCAGCGCCGGCGATCTTGCCGGAGTTCAATGCCTCCAGCAGCGCGGCCTCGTCGACGACGGGCCCGCGCGCGGTGTTGACGAGGAACGCCTCCGGCTTCATCAGGCCGAGCTCGCGCGCGCCGATCAGGCCCCGCGTGCCCTCGTTCAGCACGACGTGGAGCGTGACGATGTCGGACGCCGCGAGCAGCTCGTCCAGCTCGACACGACGCGCGTCCTGCCCGGCCGCGTCCACCGCCGTCAGGTTGCGGCTCCACGCCAGCACCTCCATATGGAAGGCGTGGGCGAAGCGGGCTACCTGCCTGCCCTGCTTGCCGAGGCCGATGATGCCGAGGGTGCGGCCGTACAGGCTCTGCCCGACGCGGGTCTGCCAGCCGCCCTCGGCCATTACCTGAGCATCGTGCGGGATGTTGAGCGACAGCGCGAGGATCAGCCCCCAGGTCAGCTCGGCCGCCGGGTAGGGCAGCAGCTCGGTGCCGCACACCCGGATGCCGCGATCCTTGGCCGCCGCCATGTCGATCGAAAAATTGCGCATGCCGGTGGTGACCAGGAGCCTGAGGTCCGGCAGCCGCGCGAGCAGCGCGGCCGGGAACGGCGTGCGCTCGCGCATGGCGACGATGACCGGGAAGCCCGCCAGCGCCGCCGCTGCGGCGTCCGCATCGGCGAACGCCTCGTTGAACACCACCGGCTCGGCGCGCCCGGCCAGCGGCGACCAGTCGGCCAGGGTCAGAGCGACGTTCTGGTAGTCGTCGAGAACGGCAACGCGGGTCATCATGGCAGCGCTCCTCGTATTCTGGTTTTGCGTTGCGGCGCAACGGGTTGCGCGGCGGCGGGCGGCACCGCTTGATGTCGTAGCGTAAACAATAGCTGTCGCGATTTCGAGAGTGTCAAGGCCGCGTCGCAAAGCATTATCGAGCATGCGGGAGTGCGGATCGGCCGAATGACGGCAATCCGCGTTATTTTTGAGAGGGTTGGCCCATGGCGAGCAATGGCGACGATCTCGATCTGAACACCCTGGACGACGACGAACTCGTCGAGCAGATGTGGGAGGATCTCTATGACGGCCTTGCGGACGAGATCGTCGAGGG
>CAYFYY010000003.1:79711-111322 GCA_964347475.1 uncultured Flavobacteriales bacterium | reverse complement strand
ACGGCGCCGCCGGTCCGGTCCTGGACGGCGGCGATCTGCTGCGAGATCTCCTCGGTCGCCCTGGCGGTCTGGTTGGCCAGGGTCTTGACCTCCTGGGCGACGACGGCGAAGCCCTTGCCGGCCTCGCCGGCGCGCGCCGCCTCGATCGTCGCGTTGAGCGCCAAGAGGTTGGTCTGCCCGGCGATGTCGTTGATCAGGCTGACGACGTCGCCGATCTTCTCGGCCGCCTCGGCCAGGCCCCGCACGGTCTCGTTGGTCGCCTCTGTCTCGACCACCGCCTCCTGCGCGATCTTGGCCGACTGCAGCACCTGGCGGCCGATCTCTGCGATCGAGGCACTCAGCTCCTCGGCCGTCGCCGCCACCGTCTGCACATTCGCCGTCGCCTGCTCGGAGGCGCTGGCGACGTTGCCCGACTGGCGGCTCGTCTCCTCCGCCGTCGCCGACATCTGCTGCGCCGTCGCCTGCATCTCCGTCGCCGCCGAGGAGACGCCGTCGACCATCTCCTTGACCGTCCGCTCGAAGCGGTCGGCGATCTCCAGCATGCCCTGCCGCTTCTCCGCCTCCACCCGCTGCGCCGCCGCCGCCTGCGCCGCCTCGAGGCGCTGATTTTCGATCGCGTTATCCTTGAAGACCCGCACCGCACGGGCCATCCGGGCAATCTCGTCGCTACCGCGACCGGCCGGGATCTCCGCCTCGAGGTTGCCCTCCGCCAGTTCGCCCATGACGGCCGTCAGGCGCATGATCGGCCGGCTCATGGTATTGGCGCCGAAATATCCGACCACCGCGACCAGCAGCGCAATGCCCAGCGCGATCCAGGTCACCCGGTTGCGCAGGGCGTGGATGTCGGCGTAGGCGACGTCCGTCGTGACGACCGTATGCATGATCCAGCCGGGATCCGCGAAGTGCTTGCGCCCGTCCGACGTCGACGTGCTGATCAGCGCGTCGACGCGCGCGAACACGGCCTCGGTGACCCCTTCATGCGACTCCGTCACGGCGACCCCGCCCGTTCCGTGTGCACGGCCATCCGTCGTCCCGTGTCTCTCGGTGCCCCGCGCGGCATGCGCCTCTCCCTCCATGGCGACGTGCTGCGACTGGTAGAATGTCCGGCTGTGATTGTCGTCCACCAGGACGAGGAAATGGTCCCGCCCCTGCGGCGCACCGACGATTGTGACGTCCGAGAGCATTCGACGTACCCAGCGCCAGTCGACGAATCCGATCACCGCGCCGACGACGGATTCCCGGTCGTAGTTCGCGCGGATCGGCGCGGCGAAGACCACGTTGTCGAAATCCACGATGTCGGAGCCGGCCGGATCACCATGGATCTGCGTACCACCGAGTGCCATCCTGACAGCTGCGAAGCCGCCCAGCTCCCGCCCAAGGTCCGGCGCGTCGGTGGCCGCGATGACGATGCCGGTATCGCTGACCACGATGAGCGATCCGAAATGCGGATACTGCCGGCGAAGCGTGCCGATCATGCCGGCGATGAGGCCTTCACCGTCCTCGATAAGGACGTCCTGCATCGCCGGTGCGGTGCTCCAGGAATCGAAGTCGACCGCGGCCTTCTCGAAGAAGTCCTCGAGATCCGCGAGGGTCGCGTCCGAGTCGGACTGGAGGACGCGGGAGATCCGCGTTTCGAGTGCCGCCCGTGCGGACAGGAAGAAATCCACGCCGACAATTGCCAGAGGCACCATTGAACATGCCAGGACCAAAAGGATTGTTTTGGCTCTTATCGTCATGGTTCGCTTCCTGTCCGTTGTTCGCCGTACCCGCAAGGGCCGGCCGTCGGTCCCTAACGCGAACGTTCGACCGCCAGCAGAACGAGACCGCCTTCCACTGCGGCGAAGGCCACGTCGTACGCGGCTCCGCCGTCAGAGATCCGGGTGGCGCCGGTCTTATTTGACCCCACGCCCTCGTAGACACCGACGAGGCCGCGCGGCGACACGTCGTCAAGATGCTGGAAGTAATCCGCAGGATCTTCCGACTCGCCGCTCTTTTCGATCGCCACGAATCTGCGGCTGTCGGAGATCACGAAACCGCCGCGGGACACCACGAGCAGGAAGTGATCAGCGCCTTCCATTCCCTTGTTGACCGCGTCCTGATAAACCTCCAACCCGTGCTCGTAATGCAGGATCGCCTTCTTCTGGTCGCCCGCCATGACCGGGGTCACGTAGGCGAGCACCCATTTGTTCGCGTCCGGCGACACATACGGGTTGGTCACATAGACGCGGCGCGGCCGTTCGGCGAAACCGGGCTTGAAGAAGTCCGCCTTTGCCTCCTCGGTAGAGAGGTCGGAGTCCGGCGCGATCTCGTTGCCGACGATGCGGGTGATCTCGGTGCCGGTCGGATCAATGAGGCACATCTCCTCGACCTTGAAGCGCCGCTGTGTGGCCAGGGTCACTTGTTCGATGCGCTGTTTCGCCTCGTGGCGCGCCGCATCGTCATGGGCATGGAAATAGCCCTCGAAGGCGCGGTCCTGGGCGGCGTTCACCAGTGCCCGTTTCGCCTTGCGGTGCAGGGTCTCGATGGTCGCGGCCTTCTTCGTGACCAGGGACAGGAGCTCGCCGTTGGCCAGCGCCGGCGATCCCGCCGGCAGGCTCAGTATGGCAAATGCCACTGCGATGCCGGGGACCAGCGCGCGAAGCCTGGGACGGCTCGGTGCGTCGCCATACGCAAACCGCTTCATGTTCAGTCCGTCGAACCGTTTCATTGTCAAACCTCAGATATCCGTTTCAGCATGCATTGCAGGGAACCTTAGATCTTCCGGCAACCGCAAGTAGAGTTCATGTAATGTCATAATATCTGCGGTACACAACAGAAGATTTATTCCGGTGTTAAGTATTTCATATTGGACTTAAATTTCCGTAAAATTCCTGTGGTTATGCATGGTACGAATCCACAATGCGCGACGCCGCAATTCGCGTGCCAAAGTTGCACGTCCCTGCCGCAACAAATTGCCGCATGGGAACCGTCCCATTCTTTGCTGAAGGCCTTTGAAAAGTTATCAGACCGGTGCAATCCGGTTCGGCCGGCAGTCGCGGCCGAAGGTCAGGCGCAAGGATACCCACTGCCGACATCGGCGGGCGCCGGGCGGCAACTGGCACGTGTAGGGCTCAGGGCCCGGTGTGGCACCGGACCAGCAATTCCAGGCCGGTCGCGATGGTCAGCGCCGACCGGTCACTCTCTCCGGTAACGCGGCACGACAGGAGCGCGCGCATGCCCGCAACATGGCTGACCACGATTGTCTCGATCGCGCGGTCCTGCGGCTCCAGCGATCGCATCGCGAGGCACAGCGACGTTGCCAGCCGGGACAGGAGGGGATAGCCGAAGGTCGCGCCCTGGCCCCGGATGTCGTGGGCAATGCGCGATATGTCGCCGCAATGCGAGTCCCGCGATGCCGGGTCGCCCAAGATCGAAGCGGCGGCGCGCTCAAGCCCTTCAAGATCGCGTGAGAGATGGGCGGGGTATTCGGCGCTCAACCGGTCGATGATGGCTGCGGCCCGGGCCAGCACGTCATCCGCAATGCCATGAGGGGCCGGGGTCTCCCCGGGCCTCGGCGATGGTCCGCCGGGTGCGGGCCGGGTCATCGGGGGCTTCCGTCGGTGGCAAGACACCCGCGACACCTGACATCACGGGGCTTTTCCACGCCGCAATCTTGCCATAAAACCCGGATAACAATCGGGCTCGACGGTGACGGGCCGGTTGACAATATTTTCCCCATCCGAGCCGATACTAGATATAGTATGGGGGGGAGGATATATCACCGCAATTAGCGTATGCAAGGATCAATGCGGGACCGAAATGGCTGGCCATTCACAGTTCAAGAATATCATGTATCGCAAGGGCGCGCAGGACAAGAAACGCGCCAGCCTGTTTGCGAAGCTTGGTCGCGAACTGGCGGTGGCCGCCAAGCTGGGCGGCCCTGACCCCGACGCCAATCCGCGCCTGCGCGCGGCCGTCGCCGCGGCACGCACGGCCAACATGCCGAAGGACAACGTCGCGCGCGCGATCAAGAAGGGGGCCGGCGGCGGCGAGGGTGAGGACTACGAGGAGATCCGCTACGAGGGCTATGCGCCTGGCGGTGTTGCCGTGATCGTCGAGGCGCTCACCGACAACCGCAACCGCACCGCATCGGAAATCCGCGCCGCATTCAGCAAGCATGGCGGCAACCTCGCCGAGACCGGCGCAGTCAGCTTCCTGTTCGAACGCGTTGGCGAGATCCGCTTCGCGGCTTCGGCCGCCAGCGCCGAGGCGATGTTCGAGGGTGCGCTCGAGGCCGGTGCAGCCGACGTCGCCTCGGACGAGTCCGGTCATGTCGTCACGTGCGAGGCCGATGATCTGCACAGTGTCGCCGGCGCCCTAGAAGCGCTGTTCGGCGAGCCCGACTCGACGAGGCTTGCCTGGCGGCCGCAGAATACGGTGTCCGTCGACGAGGATACCGCCGACACGGTGCTGCGGCTGCTCGACGCGCTGGACGACAATGACGACGTGCAGGGGATCGCCGCAAATTACGAAATCGACGACGAGGTGCTCGCGCGGTTGACCGCGTGAGGGGCATGCGATGCGGCTGATCGGATTCGACCCCGGCTTGCGCCACACCGGTTGGGGCATCATCGAGTGCGATGGCAACCGACTCCGCCATGTCGCGGACGGTACTGTCCGGCCCGACCCGAGCGACTGCACCGCGTTGCGCTTGCGCCACCTTCATGCCGGGCTCGCCGAAGTGCTCGCCGAATTCCGGCCCGACGAGGCCGCGGTCGAGGAAACCTTCGTCAGCGTCAACCCGGAGTCGACGCTCAAGCTGGGGCAGGCGCGCGGCGTGGTCCTCTTGGCCCCGGCGCTGTTCGGCATACCTGTGTTCGAATACGCACCGAACCGGATCAAGAAGGCGGTCGTCGGCGCCGGACATGCCGCCAAGGTGCAGGTGCAGTTCATGATCGCCCGTCTGCTGCCGGGCAGCGCACCCGCGAGTTCCGATGCGGCCGATGCGCTGGCCGTCGCAATTTGCCACGCCAGCTTCCGGTCGGGCCGGATTGGCGTCGCCGCGCGGGCAACGGCTGCGGGAGGACGGCAATGATCGCCCGGCTCAGCGGAATCGTCGAACTCCTCGGTGAGGACCGGGTCATCGTCGATGTCGGCGGCGTCGGCTACCTTGTGTACTGCTCGGGGCGCACCATGGGCCGTCTGCCCGGCGACAGCGTTCCCGTGCAATTGCACATAGAGACCCATGTGCGCGAGGACCACATCCATCTTTATGGGTTCATCGACAGCGCCGAGCACGAATGGTTCCGCCTCCTGACCACGGTTCAGGGTGTCGGCGCGCGGGTGGCGCTGGCAATTCTCTCGGCCATGGGGCCGGACGATCTGGTGCGGGCGGTTGCGTCGGGCGACCGGGCTGCGGTTTCGCGGGCCAACGGCGTCGGGCCGAAGCTGGCCGGGCGCATCGTCGCGGAGCTCAAGGACAAGGCCGGCGGCATCGCGCTGGGGCCGTCCATCACGATGAGCGGGGGCACGAAAACGGCCGGCGCGGTCGATGCCGACGCCGTGTCCGCCCTGGTCAATCTCGGTTACGGACGCAGCGAGGCGTTTGGTGCCGTGGCTCGCGCGGGCAATCGGTTGGGTGCCGATGCGGCGCTGCCCGACCTGATCCGCGCCGGGCTTGAGGAGCTTGCGCAATGACCGACCTTCCGGGCCGCATTGTCGACCCCGCCGCCGGCGAGGCACGCCATGGCCGGGATGGCGACGATGTCGCGTTGCGCCCGCAAACGCTGGACGACTTCATCGGCCAGCGGACGGTGTGCGATAATCTTGCCGTATACATCAGGGCGGCGCAGGATCGGGGCGAGGCGCTCGACCACGTGCTGCTGCACGGCCCGCCGGGGCTTGGCAAGACGACGCTGGCGCAGATCGTCTCGCGTGAGATGCGGGTGGGTTTCACCGCGACCTCGGGGCCGGTGCTGGTCCGCGCCGGTGACCTTGCGGCGCTGCTGACCAAGCTGCAGCCGCACGACGTCCTGTTCATCGACGAGATCCACCGGTTGAACCCGGCGGTGGAGGAGATCCTCTATCCGGCGATGGAGGATTTCGAGCTCGACCTGATCATCGGCGAGGGTCCGGCGGCGCAGTCGATCCGCATCGAACTGCCGCCCTTCACGCTCGTTGCGGCAACGACCCGCTCGGGCCTGATCACGCGGGCACTGCGGGAACGCTTCGGCATTCCATTGCGCATGGATTTCTATACGGTCGAGGAGCTGACGGTGATTGTCGAGCGCAGCGCGCGGCTGCTGGGGGCGCCGATCACGCACGATGGTGCGCACGAGGTGGCACGGCGGAGCCGCGGCACGCCGCGCGTCGCCGGGCGCCTGCTGCGGCGCGTGCGCGATTTCGCGACGATCGACGGCCACCGGGAGATCGATGCCGCCGCGGCGGACTGTGGTCTGAGGCGGCTCGAGGTCGACGAGCGCGGGCTCGACGCGATGGACCGGCGCTACCTCGCGTGCATCGCCGACAATTACGGTGGGGGTCCAGTCGGCGTCGAGACGCTGGCGGCCGCCCTGTCCGAGCAGCGCGACGTGCTGGAGGAGGTGATCGAGCCGTACCTGGTGCAACAGGGTCTCCTGCAGCGCACGCCGCGGGGGCGTGCTCTCACCGGCCCAGGTTGGTCCAGCCTTGGCCGTACCCCACCGGCCGGTGCACCGCAGCTCGACCTTCTCGACGCCGCCGCGGAGACCGGCGATGATTGACGCGGTGAACCGCGACTCCCATGTAACGTCGGTGCGGGTCTATTACGAGGACACCGACGCCGCCGGCATTGTGTATTACGCAAATTACCTCAAGTTCGCCGAGCGGGCGCGCTCGGAGCTGATGCGCGACATCGGCGACAGCCACTACCGCCGCATGCTGGCGGAAGGCATGCATTTCGTGGTGCGGCGATGCGTCGTGGACTATCTCGGCGCGGCCCGGCTCGACGATCTGCTGGAGGTGCATTCGCGTATGGTCGATTTGCGCGGCGCGTCGCTGGCGGCGGAACAGATCGTCCGGCGCGACGGCGAGGATCTCGTGACGATGCGGATCGATCTTGCCTGTCTCGGTCCCGGCGGCCGGCCGGCGCGCATACCTGCGGAACTGCGTGCGGCGCTGGAGCGGTATGCCGGTGTCGCTCAGGTGTCTTAACGGGATTGCAATCAATTTTCGATTAATTGCGGAAACCTTGTCTCAAACGGTGTGACATCGGAAATGGAATCCAACCTCATCGACTCTGCAACGCTCGGCGGTTCAGTCGACGCCATCAACCTATCGGTGTGGGGGCTCTTCTGGTCCGCCCACTGGGTCGTCAAGACGGTCATCGTCATCCTCCTGCTCGCCTCGGTCTGGAGCTGGGCCATCATCTTCGAGAAGGTAATGCGGATGCGGTGGCTTCTGCGCAGGGCCGGCCGGTTTGAGGACGCCTTCTGGTCGGGCGGATCGCTGGATGAGCTATACGACCAGGTCGGACAGCGCCCGAACGATCCGATGTCGGCCGTGTTCTCCGCCGCAATGCGGGAATGGCGACGCTCGCTGAGCCGGCGGACGTCCGGCGCGTCGGTGACCGGCAGCCTGCAGGAGCGGATCGACCGGGTCATGCATGTTACGGTCGGCCGCGAGATGGAGCGCCTGGAGCGCTACATGGCGTTCCTCGCGTCCGTCGGCTCGACGGCGCCGTTCATCGGGTTGTTCGGCACGGTGTGGGGCATCATGAACAGCTTCCAGTCGATCGCGGCATCGAAGCAAACGACGCTCGCAGTGGTCGCGCCGGGCATCGCCGAAGCCCTGTTCGCAACCGCGCTGGGCCTCGTTGCGGCAATCCCTGCGGTGGTCTTCTACAACAAGCTGTCGAACGACCTGAATCGCTACGCCGGCCGCCTCGAGGCGTTTTCCGGCGAGTTCAGCGCGATCCTGTCGCGCCAGATCGAGGAGGCGGCCTAAGACGATGGGTGCGGGTAACGGACAGAACGGTGTCAAGGCGTGGGGCACGCGCTATCGGCCGATGGCGGAGATCAACGTCACGCCGTTCGTCGACGTGATGCTGGTGCTGCTTGTCGTGTTCATGGTGACGGCGCCGCTGCTGAGCGTGGGCGTGCCGGTCGACCTGCCGAAGACGCAGGCCGCGGCGCTGAACAATCCGGACGAGCCGCTGGTCATCTCGATCAACGCCAAGGGTGAGGTGTTTCTCCAGGAGAGCGTCATCGCCATGGAGAATTTGACGGCCAGGCTGCAGGCGGTGACCGGCCAGAATGCGGACGCCCGCATCTTCGTGCGCGGGGACAAGGGGGTTCAGTACGGCAAGGTCATGGAGGTCATGGGGAGTGTCAGCGCCGCCGGCTACCGCAAGGTATCGCTGCTGGCGGAACTGCCGGACAAACCGAAGAGAAAGTAACGCCCCCAGCAATGCCGATGTCCAAGGCATTCATGTACTCCCTGCTGTTGCACGCCGTTTTCCTGGCGGCGGTGTACGTCGTGCCGAAATTCACCGACATGTTCGGCCTTCAGCCTCTGCCGGTGGAGGATATGGAACTCATCGACGTCGAGATCGCCGACCTGACCGAGACGCCGGAGCGGCGCGCGCCGAAGCCGGTGCCGAGGCCGGACCCGATGCCGCTGCCCGAGGCGAAGCCGGAACCGGAGCCCGAACCCGAAGAGGCCCAGGTCGCGGCGCTGCCGCCACAGCCCAAGGCGGTGCCCGAGCCGCCGCCGCCGGAGCCGGCGCCGATCGAAGCCGCGCAGCCCGAGGTCCCGCCGCTGCCCGCGTTGCCGCGCGCCAAGCCGGCGCCGCCGCCGAAGGAGGACGAGTTCGAATCGATGCTCAAGGACCTTGCCCGCGAGCTCGAGGACGAAACGCAGAATACCGCCGATGCCAAACAGGAACCGCAGAGCGACTTCCTCGACGACCTGGCAAAGACGCTGGATGCCGCCGAGCCCGAGCCGGAACGGCCGCAGACGCAGAAGGCAGTGCTTCTGGGTAATCGGCTGACCATTAGTGAGGAAGACGCACTCAGCCGCCACATCGAACCCTGCTGGAACGTGCAGATTGGTGCGCGTAATCCCGAGGAGCTGGCGGTCGATATCCGCCTCTACATGAATCGCGACGGCACCGTGCGCCATGCCGAGGTCGTCGACAAGAGTCGCATGTCCAGTGATCGGTTCTACCGTGCTGCAGCGGAAGCGGCCATGCGTGCGGTTCTTAACAAGCGCTGTCAGCCGCTGCCGATACCGCCGCACAAATACGAGCAGCTGAAGTCCTTCGTGTATCATTTCGATCCGAGCAAGATGGTGGGCCGTTGATGGTGGCTGCCTTTAAAACTTCCACTCGCTGGGTATGATAATTGGAGGGTGCTGGGGATGTGCGTTGGAGCACGACCGTTGGCGTAAAGGTGAGATTGATGAGAGAAGGCCGCACTTTGTTTGACGTTCGTTTGATGTTTTTGCTTCGGAGCCTGTTATTCGCATTTTCCGTTCTTGCCTTGGCGTCGGTATCGGCACGGGCAGAGATTCGCATCGATGTGACGCGTGGCAACATCGATCCGATGCCGGTGGCGGTCACCGACTTCTTCAGCATCGATTCGGGCACCGCCACCATTGGCGTCCAGCTGGCGGAGGTCATAGCAGCGGATCTTGGGCGGTCCGGCCTGTTCGCGCCGATCGACCAGCGGGCCTTCATCCAGTCGACCGAATCGCTGCAGGCGCGGCCGCGTTTTTCCGACTGGCGCGTGATCAACGCCCAGGCACTGGTCAGCGGCAGCGTGCGCTATGAGGCGGACGGCCGTCTGCGCGTCGAGTTCCGGCTGTGGGACGTGTTCGCCGAAGTGCAGATGGCCGGCTTCGCTTACAAGACCCCGGCCAATAACTGGCGGCGCGTGGCCCACATCATCTCCGACGCCATCTACAAGCGGATCACCGGCGAGGAGGGCTACTTCGACAGCCGCATCGTCTATATTGCCGAGACCGGGC
This sequence comes from uncultured Flavobacteriales bacterium, assembly GCA_964347475.1. Classification (GTDB taxonomy): domain Bacteria; phylum Pseudomonadota; class Alphaproteobacteria; order UBA8366; family JADFVY01. Next base: position 101,338 of record CAYFYY010000003.1, on the reverse strand, counting down.
CGCACACCAAGCGGATCAAGCGGCTCGCGATCATGGACCAGGATGGCGCCAACCACAAATACCTGACCGACGGCAGTTCGCTGGTGCTCACGCCGCGGTTCTCGCCGACCCGCCAGGAAATCACCTACCTGTCCTATTTCAACGATACGCCGCGGGTTTACCTGTTCGACATCAACAACGGCCGGCAGGAGATGCTGGGCTCGTTCGAGGGCATGACCTTCGCGCCGCGCTTTTCGCCGGACGGCAATTCGGTGATCATGTCCTATGCCAAGGACGGTGATTCGGACATCTGGATCATGGATCTGCGGACCAGGCGAGCGCGGCAGATCACCTTCGATCCGTCGATCGACACGTCACCCAGCTTCTCCCCCGACGGGCGCCAGATCGTCTTCAACTCCGATCGCGGTGGCACGCAACAACTGTACGTTATGAATGCCGACGGTAGCGACGTGCGCCGCATCAGCTTCGGGGAGGGGCGGTACGCCACGCCAGTCTGGTCGCCGCGCGGCGACTTGATCGCGTTCACGAAATTTTATGGCGGCCGGTTCTTCATCGGGGTCATGCGGCCGGATGGAACCAGTGAGCGTCTGCTCACCGAAAGCTTCCTCGACGAGGCGCCGACCTGGTCGCCGAATGGGCGCGTTCTGATCTATTTCCGGCAGACGCCGACCGATTCGAGTGGTGGCGGCGGGGTCACCAAACTCTACTCCGTTGATTTGACCGGCTATAATCTTCGTGAAATCAAAACGCCAACGGATGCTTCCGATCCGGCCTGGTCACCCCTTAATCGTTAAACGTTTATTAAGATTCGTTACTGGTGTCTTAAAATTTCCACTGTTTTGCCAGAAAAAATGCAGGATTCCCGCCTTTGAACGGTTGTATTCGCCATAAACTCGTGGTTATATGTGCGCCTGTTGCGTTTGCGATTCGTTTCTCTTTATTTTCCTTTTGACCTCAATGGGGGTTCGAGATGCGCGTGAAAGTCTTCGGCCCGATGGCCGCCCTTGTGTTGCTTGCCGGTTGTGCGGATCAGGCCGCGACCGGCACCGAAACCGAAACCGCGGCCGTACCGGAAGCTCCGGCTCCGTCGGCGCCGATGATGTCGGCGCAGGAGGACCTGGTGATCAATGTCGGCGACCGGATCTTCTTCGACTTCGACAAGTCGGATCTGCGTCCGGATGCGATCGACACCCTGAACCGGCAGGCCGACTGGCTGAACACCAACGGCGCCATCACGGTCACGATCGAAGGCCACTGCGACGAGCGCGGCACGCGCGAGTACAACCTTGCGCTCGGCGAGCGCCGCGCGGCATCGGCCAGGCAGTATCTGGAGAGCATGGGCGTTCGCGGCGGCCGCATGGAGACGGTCAGCTACGGCAAGGAGCGTCCCGCGGTGCTCGGCTCGAACGAGGCGGCCTGGGCGCAGAACCGGCGCGCCGTCATGGTCGTGAGGTCAGGCGAACTGTCCTGATATCCCACCAACCCGAAAAAGGGGTTTGCAGATGCGCTTCAAACTACTTGGCCTGATGGCCGCCCTTGTTCTCGTGGCTGGTTGTCCCAGTCCGCAGGACGATATCGACGACACGGATCAGGGCGGTGCGATCGCGCCGCCGCCCGAGACCGCGCCGATGATATCGGCGCAGGAGGACCTGGTGATCAATGTCGGCGACCGGATCTTCTTCGACTTCGACAAGTCGGATCTGCGTCCGGATGCGATCGACACCCTGAACCGGCAGGCCGACTGGCTGAACACCAACGGCGCCATCACGGTCACGATCGAAGGCCACTGCGACGAGCGCGGCACGCGCGAGTACAACCTTGCGCTCGGCGAGCGCCGCGCGGCATCGGCCAGGCAGTATCTGGAGAGCATGGGCGTTCGCGGCGGCCGCATGGAGACGGTCAGCTACGGCAAGGAGCGTCCCGCGGTGCTCGGCTCGAACGAGGCGGCCTGGGCGCAGAACCGGCGCGCCGTCATGGTCGTGAGGTCAGGCGAACTGTCCTGATTTGAGCGAAATCTTTGCGCAAGCGGCTCCGGCTTCCGGCCGGGGCCGCTTGTTGCTTCGGGGACATGGCAGCGCCATATTCTTGCCGAAGATGATGCATAGGTTTGGCACATGATCCTGCACACTCATTTCCGCGGCGTGCGCGTTGGCGCGACAGCTGCGAACCTTCAGAACGGGCTCCGCACCGGCGGGTTCGGTCGGGCAGCGGCGATTCTCATCGCCGTCCTGATTGTCGGAGTTCTCATGCTTCCCGTTGTGGCTCAGGCACAGGCCCAGGATTCGAACCTGCTGCGCAAGGTCGAACGGCTGCAGAAAGAGCTGAACGACCTGCAGAGTTACGTTTACCGGGGTGGCGCGGCATCCGGCGCCGCGTCATCGGGCGGTGGTGAGGCCATCGGCGCGGATGTTGCGGCGCGGATGCAGCTGCAGATCACCAAGATGCAGGAGCAGCTGCGTGCAATGAACGGCCGGGTCGAAGAGATCCAGCACCGCATTTCGGTGCTGGAGCAGCGTTTCGACCGCATGGCCGATGATCTCGAGATCCGCCTGCAACAGATCGAAAGCGCGCTCGGGGACGGAGCGGCACCGGTACCGGCCAGGGATCGCGACTTATCGGCCCTGGGCGGAGTTGGCACGACGGCTGGCCGATCGCCGACCGCGCCATCGCCGGCGATCGCGTTTCCGGAGGATGCCCCGCCGCGCGAACAGTACGATTTCGCCTTCGACCTGTTGAAGAAGCGTGACTACGGTAGCGCCGGTGTTGCGCTGGAATCGTTCCTCGACAAGAACCCGGATCACCCGCTGGCCGGGAATGCGATATATTGGCTGGGCGAGACGCACTATGTGCAAAAGGAATACAAGACCGCCGCCAAGGTCTTCCTGGACGGGTATCAGAAATATCCGACCGGCTCCAAGGCGCCGGACAATCTTTTGAAGCTGGGGATGTCCCTGGCTGCCTACGGCGATTCCGACAACGCCTGCAAGACGTTCAGGAAGCTGCTCGAGACCTTCCCCAAGGCGCCGGTGCGGATCACCAAGGCGGCAAAGGCAGAGCAGAGGAAGCTCAACTGTACGTGACATGGTGATTCCGGCGCATGACGCTGTAACGCCTGCCGAGTTCGCTGTGGGCATGGCCGCGCTTGGCCCGTTCGAGGTGGCCCCGCACATCGCAATCGCCTGTTCCGGTGGCCCGGACAGCATGACCCTGGCGCTGCTCGGGCATCGCTGGGCGCGATCGCGTGGTGGCACGGCTGCGGCCCTGGTGGTCGACCACGGCATGCGGGCCGGCTCCGCGCAAGAGGCCGAGACCGTCCGCGGATGGCTCGCGGCCGCCGGCATCGAGGCGGTGGTGCTGACGTGTCCGGGGCCGCCGCCGGCAATCGACAGGCAGGCGTCGGCACGGCATGCGCGCTACGCGCTGATGGGACAATGGTGTCGCCGGGCAGGTATCCTCCACCTGCTGCTGGGCCATCACCGGGAGGATCAGGCAGAAACGCTCTTGCTTCGCCTGGCACGTGGCAGCGGTGTCGACGGGCTGGCTGCAATGGCTCCCGTCCGTGAAACCGAGGATGTCCGTCTGTTGCGGCCCTTGCTCGATATTCCTAGGGCACGGCTGCGCGCGTTTGTGCAGGAGGCCGGGCGACCATATGTCGCCGATCCGTCCAACGAAGACCCTGCGTTTGCCCGCGTCCGCATGCGCGCCCTGCAACCGGCCCTGGAAGCCGAGGGCCTGACCCCCTCGCGCCTGGCGGCAACAGCCCACCGTATGGCGCGCGCCCGCGCGACACTCGATGCGGCGGCGACGGCCCTGCTCGCGCGGGCCGCCGCGATCTATCCGGAAGGCTTTGCGGCAGTGGCGCCGGCGCAGCTGTGCACCGCGTCCGAGGAGGTGGCGCTCCGCGCCCTGTCGCGATTGCTCGCATGTGTCGGTGGCAGCACGTATGGTCCCCGCCTCGAGCGCCTGGAGAGGCTGTACCGATGGCTTGTCGACGAGCCATCCGCCGGGACGGGCCGGACCCTGGCGGGGTGCCGCATCCTCCGCCGCAGTGACAGCGTCATCATCTGCCGCGAGGCGGCGGCTATTCACGATCCTGTCGCGGCGCTGGACGGTGTTGTCTGGGACGGGCGGTTCCGGCTTCACCTGGTGGGCGACCCGCTGCCCGGCGAATGCCGGATTGACCGGCTCGGCCAGGCCGGCTGGGCCCAACTCGTGTGCGCGCGCTCCGAGCTGAACAGGACTGGCCTGCCGGCGGATGTCCGCCGGTCGTTGCCGGCGGTCTGGGCCCTTGACGAGGTGATCGCCGTACCCCACTTGAGTTACCGATGGGCACGCGACGAATCAGGGGCAGCGGCGGCTGGCGCAATCGCTTTCCTGCCGACGCGGCCGCTGAGCGCGGCTGCTTTCGATTCGTTGACGGGGTTTCCGTGACCACCGATTTCCGTTATTCTACAATACTTAGCATTGCCAAGCCGGGGCGGTGCAGGGTGGAAACGAACCGGCACACAAAAGGATTTCCAAATTGAACTTGTTCAGTCGAAATCTGGCAGTCTGGGTCATCATAATCGTCCTCCTGGTGGCGCTGTACAGCGTGCTGGGCGAAAACCCTGGGCACAAGGCCGACAGCGAGATCGCCTATTCCGACTTCATTGCGGAAGTCGAGGGCGGCAACGTCAATAACGTCGTCATCGAGGGCAGCCGGATCAGCGGCCACTACAAGGACGGTCAGCAGGAATTCTTCACCAGGGCCCCGGAAGCCGATTCCGGACTGATACCCCTGCTGCGGGAAAGCGGTGTTCATTTCAAGGTCGAGGAGAGCGACGATGGATCGCGCTCGCTCTTCGATGTTGTGTTGTCCTGGTTCCCGTTCCTGTTGCTGATCGGGGTCTGGATCTTCTTCATGCGCCAGATGCAGGGCGGTGGCGGCAAGGCCATGGGTTTCGGGAAGTCGCGCGCCAAGTTGCTCACGGAGAAGTTCGGCCGGGTCACCTTCGACGACGTCGCCGGCATCGACGAGGCGAAAGTCGAGCTGGAGGAGGTCGTCGATTTCCTGCGCGACCCGCAGAAATTCCAGCGGCTCGGCGGAAAAATCCCGAAGGGCTGTCTGCTGGTTGGTCCGCCCGGGACCGGCAAGACGCTTCTGGCGCGGGCGATCGCGGGCGAGGCGAACGTGCCGTTTTTCACGATTTCGGGCTCCGATTTCGTCGAAATGTTCGTCGGCGTCGGCGCGTCGCGGGTGCGCGACATGTTCGAGCAGGGCAAGAAGAACGCGCCCTGCATCATCTTCATCGATGAAATCGATGCGGTCGGCCGGCATCGCGGTGCGGGCCTCGGCGGCGGTAATGACGAGCGTGAGCAGACGCTGAACCAGCTTCTGGTCGAGATGGACGGATTCGAGGCCAATGAAGGCGTGATCCTGATCGCGGCCACCAACCGGCCCGACGTTCTCGATCCGGCGCTGCTGCGACCCGGACGATTCGACCGGCAGGTCGTGGTGCCCAACCCAGATATCCTCGGGCGCGAGAAAATCCTGAAGGTGCATCTTCGCAAGGTGCCGCTGGCCCCCGATGTGAATCCCCGGACGATCGCCCGCGGCACGCCCGGCTTCTCCGGCGCCGATCTCGCCAACCTCGTAAACGAGGCCGCCCTGCTGGCGGCGCGCAAGAACCGCCGCGTCGTGACCATGCAGGACCTGGAGGACGCCAAGGACAAGGTGATGATGGGCACCGAGCGGCGCTCCATGGTGATGACCGACGAGGAAAAGCGCCTCACCGCCTATCACGAGGCCGGGCATGCGGTCGCGGCACTGCATTCGCCGGCATCTGATCCGATTCACAAGGCGACCATCATCCCTCGAGGGCGGGCGCTCGGCATGGTCATGCGGCTGCCGGAGCGGGACGAGTATTCGATGGCGCGGGACAAGCTTCATGCCAACCTCGTCGTTGCGATGGGGGGGCGGATCGCCGAGCAAATGATCTTCGGTTACGACAAGGTTACGACCGGTGCCTCGGGCGACATCTCGCAGGCCACGCGCACGGCCCGCAGTATGGTCACCGTCTGGGGGATGAGCGACAAGCTCGGCCCGCTGCGCTACAACGAGGATCAGGAAGAGATCTTCCTCGGCCACTCGGTGACGCAGACCAAGAACGTGTCGAACGCCACCGCCAAGCTGATTGACGAGGAGGTGCGCCGCATTGTCGATGAGGCCTATTCGGCCTGCGAGAAAATCCTCAAGGAAAACAAGAAGGAATTGGTGGCGGTGGCCGAGGCGCTGCTGGAATACGAGACCCTGACCGGTGAAGAGATCCAGGCGGTCGTGCGCGGCGAGTCGATCGTGCGGCCCGAGGATGAGAACGTGCCGCCAGCCGGCGCCAAATCTTCCGTACCAAGCGCCGGCAAGGTGGGGATCGAACCCAATCCGAAGCCGCAGCCGGAGAGCTGAACGTCCGGACCAGCGCAAGCAATGCCGGGCCGCCACGAGACTGTCATGGCGGCCCGTGGTCCGTGCCTGCCCGGCAATGCGGCGGAGCCGCCGGCACATGCGTCGGCAGGAATACGTAAAGTCGCCGATCGAAAACGTTTATCGGCGACTTTCGCCGGCCGACGCCGCTCGACAGGTTTTTCTTTCGTATTAATTGTCTGTTCACGAGGATTGCCTTAAATAACCTATCCGAAGGACCGGCTGCAGCGGGTGCAAACCGGAACGCGGACGGGATACGGGGTACATATGGCGCGAAAGCTGTTCGGGACCGACGGCGTGCGGGGTCTCGCCAATACGGAGCCGATTACGCCGCAGACCGTGTTGCGGTTGGCGGTTGCCGTCGGCCATCGCTTTCGGCGTGGCGATCATCGTCACCTCGTCGTCATCGGCAAGGACACCCGGCTGTCCGGCTATATGTTGGAACCCGCGTTGACGGCCGGGTTCGTGTCGATGGGCATGGACGTGGTCCTGGTCGGCCCGTTGCCGACACCGGCACTCGCCGTCCTGACGCGATCGCTGCGCGCCGATCTCGGTGTTGTCATCTCGGCCTCCCACAATCCCTATTTTGACAATGGAATCAAGTTGTTCGGCCCCGACGGTTACAAGCTATCCGACGACGAGGAGCTGGAAATCGAGCGGCTGATGGACGATGAATCGCTGACACCGGCAGAGCCAGCCGATCTCGGACGGGCCCGCCGGCTCGACGATGCGCAGGGGCGCTATATCGAATACGTCAAGCAGACCTTCCCCCGCGGCCTGCGGCTCGACGGGCTGCGGATCGTCGTCGATTGCGCGAACGGCGCCGCCTACAAGGTCGCGCCGACGGTGCTGTGGGAGCTGGGCGCCGATGTTCTGCCCGTTGGCGTGTCGCCGGACGGCACCAACATCAATCGCAACTGCGGCGCCACCGTGCCGGATACCATTTCGGAGCGTGTCGTCGCCTCCGGCGCGGACCTGGGTATCGCGTTCGATGGCGATGCGGACCGCCTCATCATCGCCGACGAGAACGGTCGGATCATAGATGGCGACCAGCTCATGGCCTTGATCGCCACCGACTGGCAGGCCGCGGGGCGCCTGCAGGGCGGTGGCGTCGTCGCCACGGTCATGTCCAACCTCGGGTTCGAGCGGTATCTCGGGCGCATGGGGCTGGATCTCGTGCGGGCCGCCGTCGGCGACCGATACGTCGTCGAGCTCATGCGTTCGGGGTCGTATAACGTCGGCGGCGAACAGTCGGGACATATCATCCTGTCCGACTACGGGACAACAGGCGATGGCCTTATCGCGGCGCTGCAGTCCATGGCCGCCGTCGTCCTGCGCGATCGACCGGCAAGCGAGGTCCTGAGCGTGTTCGACTCGCTGCCGCAAATCCAGGAGAACGTGCGATTTTCGGGAGGGGCGCCGCTCGAGGACCGTCTCGTCCGCGCGGCGATCGCCGATGGCGAGTCGTTGCTGGGTGCGGATGGACGGCTCGTCATACGGAAGTCCGGAACGGAACCGGTGATCCGGGTCATGGCCCAGGGTGACGATGAAGCGCTGATTGGTACTGTCGTCCGCGACATCGTCGGCGCGATCGAGCAGGCGTCCGGAGCATGACGGAACATCAGGCGCAGCACCAGGCAACCGCGGGGGCGGTGCGGCCGGAGGGGACCGGGACGCGGATTCAGGGGCGGGTCATGGTCGTCGCCGGCTCCGACTCCGGAGGCGGCGCCGGAATCCAGGCGGATATCAAGACGGTTACGGCGCTGGGCGGCTACGCGATGACGGCGGTGACGGCCCTGACTGCGCAGAACACCGAGGGCGTCAACGGAATCGTGGAGACGCCGGCCGGATTCATCGGCAAGCAGATGCGGCTGGTGCTGAAGGACATCGGTGCCGACGTGATCAAGATCGGCATGGTGCCCAACGAGGAGGCGATCGAGGCCGTCCATTACACCTACATGGAATTCGCGCCCAATGTACCGATCGTCCTCGATCCGGTCATGATGGCCAAGGGCGGGCATCCGCTGATCGACCGCGACGCCATCCACATGGTGCGCCAGCACTTCCTGCTGCAGTGCCACATAGCGACGCCGAATATCCCGGAAGCCCAGGTCCTGACCGGCATGGAAATTCACAGTCTCGACGACATGAAGCACGCCGCCGAAGTCATGATCACGCTGGGCTGCCAGCGAACGCTGATCAAGGGGGGACACTTCCGGGACGGCGACAGCGAGATGGTCTACGACGTCCTGTTCGACGAGAACGGCGTCGAGGTGTTCGAGGATAAACGCATCGACACGCCGCATACCCACGGCACGGGATGCACCCTCGCCTCGGCGATCGCCGTGTCGATGGCACAGGGCATGACGCTCCGGGATTCGATCATCCGCGCGCGGGCCTATGTCCGGCAGGCGATCCTCCTGGCACCGGGATACGGCAAGGGCCACGGTCCGCTGAACCATGCCCACACCGTGGCGCCGTTTCACCCGGAGGGCGAGTCCTAGACGATTGGTGTCGAGGCCGTCGGGTGCGAGGCGATAAGCCGGGCCACCACCGCCAAGCCATCCGCAACCTTTTCGCCGCTCGCCTCGGCGCACAGGCAAATGCGGACGGCGCGCGGGTCGGCGGCAGACGGATCGGCGCAGAAGGCGTCACCCGGCGTGACCGCGACACCTTGTGCGAGAGCTTCGGCGGCGAAGGTCCGGCTGTCCCAGTGATCCGGCAATTTGAGCCAGATCTGGCTAGCGTTGCCGTGCCCCGGCGTCATGCTGCTGCCGAGGATTCGTGTGGCAGTCCGCGTGCGTTCGGCGGCGATGAGCCGCTGTCTTTTTGCCGCCTCGATCGCCGCGCCGGATGCGATCAGTTCAGCCGACAACTGGGCCCCGAACGTCGGCGGCATGATCGTCGTCGTCTGGATCGCGGAGGCGAAGCGGGGAACCATGGCGTCGGGACCGGCAAGATATCCGGTGCGCAGGGCGGGCGACATGGACTTTGACAGGCTGGTCGCGTGCGCGGTGATGTCGGGGGCCAGCGCGGCAATCGGTGGCGGGGCGTCCGGGACCAGGAACTCGAACACGCCGTCCTCGACGATGAACACGGAATGGCGGCGGGCGATATCGACAATGTCGCGCCGGCGCGACTCCGACATGATGCAGGCGGTTGGATTCTGCTGCGTGGGAATCGTATAGATCAGCCGCGGTTGCGTGCTACGGCACGCCTCGTCCAGCGCATCCGGCCGCAGCCCGTCCTCGTCCATGGCAACGTTGCGAATGCGCAGGCCGAGCAGCTCCGCAAGGCGGCGGGCCCCGGGCCAGGTCAACTCTTCCGTCAGCACGGTATCGCCGGGCCTCGCCAGCGCCATGAATGCGAGCCACAATGCGTGCTGGCAGCCGATGGTCACCACCAGCGAATCCGGCTCTGCCTCGACGCCGCTAAAGGCGAGCCACTGGGCGCCGGCCCGCCGCTGACCGATGGTTCCGCCGGGCGGCTGATATCCGGCAAGCTGAGTCAGAACCGCAGGATTTGCGAGCCGCGACATGCTGGCCGCGATTGCGGCGTCGGCCTGCGTGTCGACAGGGTAGTTGCGGCTCATTTCGATGACGCTGCGCCCGGCCGCGGGAAACAGCGGTGGCACCGGACGCCCGAGCAACGCCTCGGCGGGTGAAGTGTTTTGCGTCTCCCCGACGGGCAGGACACGGGTGCCGCGGCCCACCTCGCCGGTCAAGAGTCCCCACGACCGGGCCAGCGCGTAGGCACGGCTAACTGTGCCGACTGTCACGCCGAGCCGCCATGCGAGGTCGCGATGGGTAGGCAGGCGCTCCCCCGCCTGAAGGCGCCCGTCGGCGATATCGTCGGCGAGGGCGGCGGCGATCGCCTGGTACTTCGGGCCCGGACGAGTGGTCAAATCGGGCAGCCAATTTGTCATGGTGACAATGTTTCCATTGACTCTATTGTGTCGATTATATTGAGTCTCAGTCGAAACAAATGCTTTAAAATCTGTGCATATTGTATCGATACAATATGCCTTGATCGCGGTCAAGCCGCTGTCTGAAACCGCCGGGAGGCGAGAGATGGCACGAACTCGGGATGCTGGATCGACCATTCCGGCCGGCCTATCGTATCGACGGCTCATCGGCGACGTCGCCGGTCTGGTCGCCTTGTGGCACGACCGGTCGCGCCAGCGGCACGCCCTGCGCAGGCTGACGACCGGTTGTTGCGCGCTAGCGGCGTCGGCCGCAAGGAGGCGGAGGTCGAGGCGCACAAGCCGTTCTGGCGGCAGTGAAGAGACAAGGGGGACGACATGACGACCCGACCCATGCAGTCATTGTTCATCGTAGACGCCTTTACCGGCGAAGGGTTGGATGGCAACCCGGCCGGGGTATGCCCGCTGGAAGGCTGGCCAACGGACGTGGTGATGCAGACGCTGGCACACAGGCTTGCCCTGTCCGAGACCGCGTTTTTCGCACCTGAAGACGGGGCGCGGTATCTGCTGCGCTGGTTCACGCCGGAGATGGAGGCCGACCTGTGCGGCCATGCGACGCTCGCCTCGGGTGCCGTCTTTTTCCGCGAAATCGACCCGGCGGCATCGGCGGTGCGGTTCCGGTCGCTGAAGGCCGGTGAACTGACAGTGACCCGTTCCGGTGAGCTGCTGGAACTCGACTTCCCGTCGCAGCCTGCCCGGCCCGCACCTGTGGCCGGCATCGCCGCCGCGCTGGGGGCGCAGCCCGACGAAACCCTGTCGATTCCGGGCAGCGCCAGCGTTGCCGTGTTTGCGGACGAGGGGACAGTCCGTGGGCTTCGGCCCGACATGGCACGTGTGGCGGCGCTGGACGGCTGGAAAGTGATCGCAACGGCGCCCGGCGATAGCTGTGATTTCGTTTCGCGCTGTTTCGTACCCAGGGCCGGCATTCCCGAAGACCCGGTGACCGGCAGCGCGCATACCGTTCTGACTCCGTACTGGTCGCAGCGTCTCGGCAGGACCGAGTTGCACGCCCTGCAGGTCTCGCAGAGGGGTGGCGCGCTGTTCTGCACCGACAGGGGGGAGCGGGTCGGCATCGCCGGCCGCGCCACGATCCGCCAGCGCGGGCATGTCGATCTCGACTCCGTGTCGCCGGAGCCGGAACTGGCTCCAGCGCGATCATAGAGGGCCGGTGCCGATTCCACGCAAGCGGATGATGTACTAAACTTCCGGCTCGACTGTGGAGCAGCACGGATGGAGCGAACGCTGGCCGACAACATCGCGTTGCCGACGATCGCCGGCATCGAACGGGCGCGGCGCGAAATCGCCCCGTGGATCGACGAGTCGCCGCTGATCCGCTCGGAGCTGCTGTCGCGTGCGCTGGCGGCCGACGTCTGGGTCAAGAACGAGACCGTCGGGCCGATTGCCAGCTTCAAGCTGCGTGGCGCCTTGACCCATCTGCTGCGTGCCGATGACTTGAAGGGAGCGGTCACCTCGTCGACCGGCAATCACGGCCAGGGAGTCGCGTACGGTGCGCGGCTCCTGAACGTGCCCGCGCACATCTTCCTGCCGGCGAAGAACAATCCGGTCAAACGGGCGATGATTCAGGCCTTCGGAGCAACGCTGCACGAAGTGGGAGACGATATCGACGCGGCCAAGGCCGCCGCCCGCACGTTTGCGGCAGAGCGAGATCTCGAATTTGTCGATGACGGGGAAAGCCTGGACATGATGGAGGGCGCGGGGACGGTCGGACTCGAATGTGCGGAACGGCGCGATGAAATCGACTGGATTTTCGTTCCCATGGGGGCCGCAACCCTGTTCACCGGTGTGGCGACCGCGGTGAAGGACCGGCATGCGGACTGCCGCGCCGTTGCCGTTCAGGCCAAAGGGGCGCCCGCCATGGTTGAGAGCTTCCATGCCCGCAGGGCGGTGGAGCGGCCGATCGAGACTGTGGCGGATGGGCTGGCCTGCCGGGTTCCGGCAAGCCGCGCCCTGGCCGGGCTGATTGCACTGGCCGACGATGCGATGACCGTATCCGACGAGGAGATGCTGATGGCCGTGCGCAGCATTGTCGAGTGCGGCCATGTACTGGTTGAGCCGGCGGGCGCCGCGGCGCTGGCCGGGGCATGGGCGCGGCGCGCGGAAATCCGGGGCAGTACGGTCGTGTTGATCTTGAGCGGCGCCAACATCCCGCATGACGTACTGACGCGCGCCCTTGCCGGCCCGCCTGTGTTCGCGCTCGCAGACGCGGCGGCGCAGGGCGGTGGCTGAGCCGATGGCGGTGCGCTACGCCATTGAAGACGAACTGCCGCCGGCGGAGTTTGTCGATGTCCTGATGCGGTCGGGCCTGGCGCAGCGGCGGCCCGTCGATCAGCCCGAGCGGATCGCCAGGATGCTGCAGAATGCCAATCTCGTCGTTACCGCACGCGATGCCGCCGGGCTTCTCATCGGCATATCGCGGTGCCTGACCGACTTTGCCTATGTCTGCTACTGCTCCGACCTTGCGGTCGACCGCAAATGGCAGGGCCAGGGCGTTGGCCGCCAACTCATCCGGCGCAGCCGCGAGGCGGCGGGCGATGGTGCGACGTTCCTGCTGCTGTCGGCGCCGGGCGTCGAGCCCTATTACCTGAAGTCGGGACTCGAGAAATTCGAGACGTGTTACGGCATCCGGCGCAAGCAGTGAAAGCGAGGCAGATGGCAAGGGCACTGGAGATCAGGGTCGAGCCGGCGATCCGGCCGGACGACATTGCAGCGGTTCGGGAGCTGTTTCGCGAATACGCCGAGTCCCTGGAATTTCAGCTCTGTTTTCAAGCCTTCGAGGCGGAGCTGGAAAGTCTACCCGGGGCGTATGCGCCGCCCTCGGGTGAGCTTCTGCTGTGCCGGGTCGGCGGGGCGCCGGCGGGGTGCGTTGCGACGTGCCGCTGGCTGCCCGGCGTGGCGGAGATGAAGCGGCTCTACGTCCGGCCGGAGTTTCGCGAGTTGAAGATCGGACGCAACCTGGCCTGGCTTGCCATGGGGATGGCGCACGAGGCGGGCTATGCCTCGATGCGGCTGGAAACGGTGCCCGACCTCATGCCCACGGCGGTCGGGATGTACGAGAAACTGGGCTTCGAGCGGTCGCCCTGTCCCGAAGGAACCGATGCCCGCATCGTGTGCTACACGCGCATGTTGACGGACATCGTATAGCGGCGGGCCAAATCACCGCAAGAACCGGGTGGGCCGGCCCGCCGCCGGCGCAGATACTGATCGCATGAGCAGTGCGACGACAGACGCCCGGGCGGCAGTGGCAATCGGTGCTGACAGCGCCGGCGAACGACTGCGGCGGCTGTTCGGGCGCATGTTGACGCGGGTCGCGAGGTTGCGGCCGCGGCGACGGCAACGAAAGAGAAAGCAACGTGGCGTGGATTTGGCTATGAATGATCACCTGCTGCGCGACATCGGCCTGCAGCGGTCCGATCTTCACCGCGATATCCGCACGCATTGGTGGCCAGGAGGACATCATGGCGATCATAGAGTCGACTGATATGAGGGCGTCGCCCGAGAGCAAACAGGGTTTCAGCTTGGCGCGACCGGCCGGCCGTTCCGATTATGCCCGCATGGGCCAGGCGCTCGATTTGTTGGCGGCGGCGTTTCCCAACCAACCGTCGCTGGCGGAGCTGTCCGCCCATGTCGGCCTCAGCGAGCATTATTTCCAGCGCATGTTCATTCGCTGGGTCGGCGTCAGTCCGAAAAAATTCCTTCAACATCTGACCCTGACAGAGGCCAAGCGGCGGCTTCGCGAATCTGCAAGCGTTCTGGACGCAGCGTACGATGTGGGCCTGTCCGGGCCCGGCCGGCTGCACGATCTCTTTGTGACGTTCGAGGCGATGACGCCGGGCGAGTACAAGGCGCGGGGCGCCGGCCTGACGATCCGCTACGGCTATCACGATACGCCCTTCGGCGAATGTCTGCTGATGGCCACGGAGCGGGGCATATGCGGGCTCGGTTTCACGACGCAGGAGGAACGGGACGCGGCACTCGCCAGGTTGTCCCGGGGCTGGGAGCGGGCCGGACTGATCCGTGACGATGACGTCACCGCGGACTACATTCCGCGGATTTTCGCGGATCCGCTGCAACGGGCACCTAGCGATGCACCGCCGATTCGACTGTTGCTGCGGGGCAGTCGGTTCCAACTCAAGGTCTGGCAGGCGTTGCTGGAAGTTCCGCAGGGCGGCCTGACGACCTATCAGGATATCGCCCGCCGTATCGGTCTGCCCGAAGCATCGCGCGCCGTCGGCAATGCCAATGGCGCGAATCCGATCTCGTGGTTGATTCCCTGCCATCGGGTCATCCGGAAATCGGGGGAGCTTGGCGGCTACGGATGGGGGTTGGGCCGCAAGATGGCGATGATCGGCTGGGAGGCGGCGCGTGCGGACGTATTGGCTCAGTCGTCCTGAGCCCAGGGTTCGAGGCCACCCCAGGCGATGAAGGGCGGATTCTCGTATTCCGGCTTGCCGTAGGTCAGAGGGGCGCCGTGCGCGTCTGTGACATTGCCGCCGGAGCCCGCCAGGACGGCGTGACCGGCGGCGGTGTCCCACTCCATGGTCCGGCCGAAACGGGGATAGATGTCGGCCTCACCTGCGGCAACGAGACAGAATTTCAGGGAGCTGCCCGCGATTTTGCGGGCAGCGACCGGATGGCCGCGGAGCAGCCGGTCGATCGCCGCGGGGTCGCCGTGCCTGCGGCTCGCGACGACGGTAACGCCGCCGACCGGCGCCGGGCGGACGGTGATCGGCACGGCGGGTCGGCCGTCCAGCATGCGTGTCGCCCCGACCCCGCGGATACCCGAATAGGTAACGCCGAGGGCGGGTGCGTAAACGACGCCGAGCACCGGTTCGCGATCCACGATGAGCGCGATGTTGACAGTGAATTCGTCGTTGCGCTTCAGGAATTCGCGGGTGCCGTCCAGCGGATCGACCAGCCAGAATCGGCTGTTCGAGATGTCAGGCAGGCGGCCTTCCGATGCCGCCTCCTCGGCGACGAGCGGGATTTGCGGGGTAAGTTCCGCCAGGCCGGCCTCGATGATCGATTCGGCGGCAAGATCCGCCGCTGTGACAGGAGACCTGTCGTCCTTAATTTCGTGCTCGAAGTCGGTGGCGTAAATGTCCAGAATCGCGGCCCCGGCCCGCCCCGCCAGGGCAATGATTTCAGGCAACAGTCTGGCAATGTCGTTCACGGCTGGTCCTTAAGTCGAAATGCTATGTGGCCGGTACGCCAGAGCGACCGGAAGAAACGCAGCCCGTGCATGCGCAGTTTGTCCGGCGGGATCGCAAAATCGACGGCATCGAGGCATTCGGATATCGTCCGGCTGCCGTCAATCGTCTGAAACATCGCCGCGAGCGCCGGCGGCAGGGTGAGCGGCGGGATGCGCGGGCCGGAAATGACGGCGGGCTTGCCGGCCGCGGCGGGCGTCAGGGCGGATCCGCGAAGCAACGCGATCGCACGATCCGGGAACTTCGGATCGGCAAATTCGATGCGGTAGGCTTCGAGCGGTCGGTCGGCCCGACAGGCGCAGAAATCGTGACGCGAGCGCAGACCGCCCAGCAATTCCATGGCCCGCCAGCGCTCGGTGTCGGAAAGTTGTTCCAGGCGCTGGTACAGTGGATGATTGTCGGGCACGCTCGCATCCGGATTATAATAGAACGGCTCGAGCCAGTCCTGGAACACCAAGCCAGCTGATTTCACGAGCGCAAGGATGTCGCCGACGGCGTAGGGCCGGTCCCGCCCGTGCAGGAAAAGGTCGACCAGCCCGGCGTCGTATTTCATGTCAGTCGAGCGTTCCGCGTAGATTCGCAGCGGATGCCTTTCCGGGAGCAGCGGCAGCGTCGCCTTTACGAGAGCGACGTCCGCATCGGACTGGTCGGTCGCGCCGACGATACGGAACAGCTCCTGCATCATGTAGACCGGCGCGCGCCCGTAGCGGCCGTAAACCATGACGTAGATGACACCGTCCCGTCGCAGCACCGCACCCAAGGCCCGGAGCCCCGCATCCGGGTCGGGCAGATGGTGCAGAACGCCCGAGCAGGCGATGAAATCGAACTCCGTGCCAATTTGCCCAGCGTCTTCAAGACGCATGTGGCGCAGCGTAAGGTTCTTCAGGCCATGCTTCGCTTTGAGTTTTTCTTCATGCGCAAGGGACGACTCGCTCACGTCTATGCCGGTGACACGGGCTGTCGGATGCTGAAAGGCGTAGCGGGCTGCCTGATTGGCGCCGCAGCCGGCGACAAGGATGTCGAGGCTGTCCCGGTAGCCAGTAGCGGGCCAGTAGATATCGCCGAAGTCACGCGCATCCCCGATGCTGATCCCCCCGCCGGCGAGCCAAACCTCGAGATCCTCCACCGGCTGCGGGTAAATCCAGCGCTCGTACTGGGCTTGAACCTTGTCCGTCATGCGCCGCCCCGGAAGGCCGACAACAGACGGTGATCTTCGACCCTCCGTGCCGGCTGGCCGATGCCGAAACGTTCCATATGCGATGACCCGGTCGCGATGCTGTGCGGCGCGATGATAGGGCACACATCGGGGTGACGGTCAATGCGATAGTGTCTGTCGCATGCGAATTTGCATCGTTCCGACAAACTGTGCCGGATGCCGGAAAAAGGCCCCGGCGGATTTCTCCAGCCGGGGCAGGGCCGCAGGAAACCGGTGTGCCGCGGTGCGGCCGGGACCGCGGCGGGATCCGGCGCTAGTCGAACGCCTCCTCCCAGCTGCCCCGGGTCGAGGCGCGCGAATATTCGGTGGCGCGGTTTTCGAAAAAATTGGTGTGTTCGACCCCGTTGAGGATTTCGTCGAGCCAGGGCAGCGGGTTGTTGCCGGCCTCATACATCGCGGGCAGACCGAGCTGCATGAGGCGGCGGTCGGCGATGTAACGGATGTACGCCTTGACTTCGTCGGCGGCCAGCCCTTCGACTCCGCCCATTTCGAACGCAAGGTCGATGAATGCGTCCTCATGGTCAACGATGGTGGCACAAGCGACGGAGAGATCGCGGCGCAACGCGTCGGTCCACACCTGCGGATTCTCCTCGATGAAGGTGTGGAACAGGCGAATCGCGGAATTGGTGTGCAACGTTTCGTCGCGTACAGACCAGGTGACGATCTGGCCCATGCCCTTCATCTTGTTGAAGCGCGGGAAGTTCAGCAGCATCGCAAAGCTGGCGAACAGCTGCAGGCCTTCGGTAAATCCGCCGAAGACGGCAAGCGTGCGGGCGATATCCTCCGGCGTGTCGACGCCCCACTGCTGCATGTAGTCGTACTTGTCCTTCATGGCCTTGTATTTCATGAAGGCCTGGTACTCGCTCTCCGGCATCCCGATGGTATCGAGCAGATGGCTGTAGGCGGCGATGTGGACCGTCTCGATATTGGAAAAGGCCGCCAGCATCATCTGCACTTCGGTCGGCTTGAAGACCCGCGCATAATGGCGCATGTAGCAGTTGTTCACCTCGACGTCGGCCTGCGTGAAGAACCGGAAGATCTGCGTTAGCAGGTTCCGTTCCGCGTCGGACAGCTTGTTGCGCCAGTCCTTGACGTCGTCGGCCAGCGGCACTTCCTCGGGCAGCCAGTGAATGCGCTGCTGGGTCAGCCACGCATCGTATGCCCACGGATATCGGAAGGGCTTGTAAATATGGTCGGCGTCGAGCAGGGACATGGCGGACGTCACTGCCGCAGCTGGTCGACCATGCCGGAACGGGTGAGTCGCAAACCGGTCCCCGATCCGTCGCGCTGAAGGGCCCGGATCGCCGATTCCGTCGTGATCTCGCGAAAGGCGACGGGACGGCCATACTCGATTCGCCAGCCGAACTCGCCACAGACGTTGTATCTGTCGCGGCGGATCAACGACTGAATGACGTCGGGCGCGATCCGGTAAACCTCAGGATCGCAGCCCGAAATCGGCCTGGCGCGGGCCCAGGCGGCTTCGACATCGGGGTCGACGGTCTGTTCGGTCATGCCTTGTCGTCCTCCTTGCTGCGCCTCACTGGCAGGCGAGACATTCTTCGTAGTCGGTGGGTTCACTGGCAGCGGGCCTGTCTTGATCATTGACCGGGCCGTAATGCGGCACGGTCGCGGGTGCCGCGACGCCCGTTGCGCGGGCCACGGTTTCTGCACGCTGAATCGATTTGGAGCGGCAGTAATAAAGGCTCTTCACGCCTTTCTTCCAAGCCTGGAAGTGCAGCTGGTGCAGATCGCGTTTGTGCACGTCCGCCGGCAGGAACAGGTTGAGCGACTGCGACTGGCATATGTAGGGCGCCCGGTCCGCCGCATGTTCGATCAACCAGCGCTGGTCGATCTCGAACGCGGTGCGGAACACCGCCTTTTGGGTCTCATCGAGGCAGTCGAGGTGTTGAACGGACCCCGCGTTCGTCGAGATCGACGACCAGGTTTCGTCTTCGTCGCGCCCCAGCTTCGCGAGCAGGCGTTTCAGGTGCCTGTTCCGCACCGTGAACGAGCCGCTCAGTGTCTTGTGGGTGTAGCTGTTGGCGGCGATCGGCTCGATGCCCGGCGACGTGCCGCCGCAGATGATCGAAATCGACGCCGTCGGTGCGATGGCCAGCTTGTTGGAGAACCGTTCGGCGATGCCGTATTGCGCGGCGTCCGGGCAGGCGCCGCGCTCCGCCGCCAGAGTCTTGCTGGCGGCGTCGGCGCGCTCACGAATGTGCTTGAACATCCGGATATTCCAGACCTTCGCCATAACGCCCTCGAGCGGGATCATCTGCGCCTGCAGGAAGGAATGAAAGCCCATTGCACCGAGCCCGACCGACCGTTCGCGCATCGCCGCATAGCTGGCACGTGCCATGCTGTCTGGGGCATGGGCGATGAAATCCGACAGCACATTGTCGAGGAATCGCATGACGTCTTCGATAAACGTCGTATGTCCCTCCCATTCGAGGAATTTTTCCAGGTTGAGCGATGAAAGGCAGCAGACCGCCGTGCGCTCGCGCCCGTGTTGGTCCACGCCCGTCGGCAGGGTGATTTCCGAACACAGGTTGGACGTCTTGACCGCGAGCCCAGCGAGTTTGTGATGCTGCGGCACCGCCCGATTTACGTGGTCGACGTAGACGATGTACGGCTCCCCCGTCTCAATGCGCGCGGTTAGGATGCGGATCCAGAGATCGCGGGCGGCAATCGTGCGAAGCACTGCGCCATCCTTCGGGCTCACGAGCGCCCATTCCCTGTCGTGCTCGACGGCACGCATGAAGGCGTCGCTGATGAGCAGACCGTGATGAAGGTTCAGCGCCTTGCGGTTCGGATCGCCGCCGGTCGGACGGCGCAACTCGATGAACTCCTCGATTTCGGGGTGGTTCACCGGGACGTATACGGCCGCGCTGCCGCGGCGCAGGCTGCCCTGGCTGATCGCCAGGGTGAGCGAGTCCATCACTCGGACGAAGGGGATGACGCCCGAGGTCTTGCCATTTATGCCGACGGCTTCACCGATCGATCGCAGGTTGCCCCAGTAGCTGCCGATCCCGCCGCCACGTGCCGCCAGCCAGACATTTTCGTTCCACAGATCGACGATGCCTTCCAGGCTGTCCGAGGCCTCGTTCAGAAAACACGATATCGGAAGGCCCCGCCTGCGCGCGCCGCCGTTCGACAACACCGGCGTGGCCGGCATGAACCAGAGCCGGCTGATATAGTCGTACAGGCGCTGCGCATGGGCCGAATTATCTGCGAAATGCATCGCCACGCGCGCAAAGAGATCCTGGTAGCTTTCGCCCGGAAGAAGGTAACGGTCGCCCAGCGTTTGCCGGCCGAATTCCGTCAACAGCGAATCGCGGCGCCGGTCGACGCGAACCCGGATGCCCCGATCGTTTTGCGCGCAATCGCGAAGCGCGTCGGCCACGACGCCAGCGCCGCCATCGACGCCGGTTTTTTCCACAGAAAGCTCCGCATCGGGGTCTTCGAGAAACGGGGACGAGTCCGTGCCGGAGTCTGCTGCGATTTCCTCATCTTCCCGAGGAGCCCGCAAAAGCAGCTCGGCCGGTTGGTCCATCGTTATCCCCCATTTTCACAGCCTGTGGACAGGAAAACCTGTGCAAAAAACACAAGATATCGTGGTTGCAGTTGACGACAATACCATATTTCGATTTATTGTCATCGTGAACGAAACAGGAACAAATGTCATGATACAGCCATGCGAACCGGCGTCAAGCGAGTCCCGCACGACCCGTCGGCGTGGCGCATCGACGGGACGATTCGCCGAGTCGCCGCGTTTTCTGGCATGATCGAAAGATGTGCGGACGATTCAGCTTGACCCTGCCGGTTGACGCGATGGGCCGCCTGTTCGGAATTGCCCCCGACGCGGTGCCGGATCTGCTGCCGCGGTACAACATCGCGCCGTCGCAGGCGGTGGCGGCCATCCGACGGCGTGGCGATACGGCGGTGCGCGAACTCGTGCTCCTGCGGTGGGGGTTCGTCCCGGCCTGGGCGCGCGACCCGGAAACGATGCGCCAGCCCATCAACGCGCGCGGCGAAACCGTCTCCGCCAAGCCGATGTTCCGGGACGCCTTTCGCCACCGCCGCTGCCTCATCCCCGCGGACGGGTTCTACGAGTGGAAACGGACGGTCGCCGGCAAGCAGCCCTGGAGAATTCAGCGAGCGGACGGGGCCCCGTTCGCGTTCGCCGGCCTGTGGGACCGCTGGAAGGGTCGGGACGGGCGAGAGATAGAGAGCTGCGCCATCCTGACCACACAGGCGAACGACGCGGTGCGCCCGATCCACGACCGCATGCCGGTCATGCTCGATATCGGTCGGTTCGGACCATGGCTCGAAGCTTCGGCGGTCGAGGCATCCGATCTGATCGAACCCTATCGTGGCGCGCTCGAAATCTATCCCGTGGGCCGTCGGCTCAACGATCCCAGCGAGGATGATGCGGCGCTGATCGAACCTGCGCCGGAGGACCCGGCCCCGTCCTCCTCGGTGCCGGCCCCCGACGATCCGGAACCGTCCTTGTTCTAGCGCAGCCTTTTCGCCCCCGGGCGGCCCGGGTCAGTGAAGGATCTGGCTGAGGAAGAGCTTGGTCCGGTCCGATTGCGGATTCTTGAAGAAATTCTCCGGGTCGTTCTGCTCGATGATCTCGCCCTCGTCCATGAAGATGACGCGATTGGCCACGGTGCGCGCGAAGCCCATCTCGTGCGTCACGCAGATCATCGTCATGCCGGTTTTGGCGAGATCCACCATC
>CAYFYY010000003.1:79384-79701 GCA_964347475.1 uncultured Flavobacteriales bacterium | reverse complement strand
CACATCGAGCACCTCCTTGATCATCTCGGGGTCCAGGGCCGAGGTCGGCTCGTCGAACAGCATGATCTTCGGGCTCATGCACAGCGACCGCGCGATCGCCACCCGCTGTTGCTGGCCGCCGGACAGCTGGCCCGGGTATTTCTGGGCCTGCTCCGGTATCTTGACGCGCTCGAGATATTTCATGGCGATCTTGTCGGCGTCCGCCTTGGGCATCTTGCGCACCCAGATCGGCGCCAGCGTCAGGTTCTCGAGCACCGTCAGGTGCGGGAACAGGTTGAAATGCTGGAACACCATGCCGACCTCGCGCCGGACCTGAT
>CAYFYY010000003.1:52346-79351 GCA_964347475.1 uncultured Flavobacteriales bacterium | reverse complement strand
CCGGTTGATGCACCGGATCATGGTCGATTTGCCGGAACCGGACGGCCCGCAGACGACGATGCGTTCACCCTTGTTGACGGTCAGGTTGATGTCCTTGAGAACGTGGAAATCGCCGTACCATTTGTGCATCCCGGTGATTTCGATCATCGGTTCGCTGGACACCCGCATTCTCGTTTGTTCCACTGACGACTCCGCCATTCTTCGTAGCTCCCTGGGAATTGATCACCGGGCGTGGCCGGTGTGCAGCTTGCGTTCGATATACATGCTGTAGCGCGACATGCCGAAGCAGAAGATCCAGAATACGAAGGCCGTGAAGACGTATCCTTCCACGGCCATGCCGAGCCATTTCGGATCGGTCGTCGCCGCCTGCACGATGCCCAGCAGGTCGAACAGGCCGATGATCAGGACCAGCGTCGTGTCCTTGAAGAGGCCGATGAACGTATTGACGATGCCGGGAATGACCAGTTTCAATGCCTGCGGGAGGATGACCAGCCGCATCATCTTCCAGTAGCCCAGCCCCATCGCCGCCGCGGCCTCGTATTGCCCCTTGGGAATCGCCTGCAGGCCGCCACGCACCACTTCGGCCATGTAGGCCGCCGAAAACAGAGCGACCCCGATCAGCGCCCGAAGCAGCTTGTCGAAGTTGACGCCTTCCGGCAGGAACAGCGGCAGCATGACGGACGACATGAACAGGACAGTGATCAGTGGCACGCCGCGCCACAGCTCGATGAAGGCAATCGAGACCGAGCGGATGGCCGGCATGTCTGAGCGGCGCCCCAGCGCAAACAGGATACCGATCGGCAGCGATGCCGCGATGCCCGTTCCGGCAACCACCAGGGTCAGGAACAAGCCGCCCCATTTGGCGGTTTCCACATAGACCAGTCCGAACCCGTCGCCGACCCAAAGGTAATAGGCAACGAAGGGGTAGATGAAGATCAGCAGGAAGGTGATCCAGGCCTTCACCGTGGCCCGGTTCAGCATGACCAGGCCGAAGGCCAGGAACGCCGCCATCCACCCCACGGCGCCGGCTTCCGAGCCAAAGCCCAGGAGAGGGGCAATGAAACTGCTGGCGATCCCCGCTGCCACGACCACCGCGAGCCGGACGCCGAAGCCGACCGCCGCATTGTCATCGCTGGTGGGCAGGAGCGTGCCCAGTCTCGCAAAGCTAAGGCCATAGGGCGCGAACATCATCAGTGCAACGACGACGGCCGGACCGATCCCAAATGCCGGCAGCGCCAGAATGGACGCCGCCGCCGCAATCCCGAGACCGATACCGCGCTTGATCCATTCCTCGCGCAGGAACAGCGGCACCGTTGCGACGATGAGGAGCAGGAAGGAGAAATCGACCCGCCAGCGTTCGGCCACGGGATAAAAGCCGTACATGAACTGGCTGAACCGCGCGCCGATGAATACCCAGCACGCGTGGATCAGTGCGCCGGTCTCCGTCTGGCAGGCCTCGCGACCCTCGCCGGTCCAAACGGCACCGAACACGACGAAATCGAGAACTACCCATATTGCAAGGACGCTGATGCCGCCGCCGATGAGCGTCAGAACGATATTGTACCAGGTCGAAAACAGGTTGTGATAAAGCCAGCCGTACAGGCCGACCTCGCTGGGCGGCGGCGGCAGGTCGGGATGACGCTCTTGCCGGACGGACGCGTTGCTTCGCGTGGAATCGGTCATCGCATCACCTCTCCACCAGCGCCATTTTCCGGTTGTACCAGTTCATGAAGGCGGAGATCGAAAGGCTCAGCCCAAGATAGATCGCCATCGTAATGCCAATGACCTCGACGGCCTGGCCGGTCTGGTTCAGGACCGTCCCCGCAAACACCGACACGAGTTCCGGATATGCGATCGCTGCCGCGAGGGACGAGTTCTTCGTCAGATTGAGATACTGGCTGGTTAGCGGCGGAATGATCACGCGCAGTGCCTGCGGAATAATTACCAGACGCAGCGTCGGACCGTTGCGCAGACCCAGCGAGCGCGCCGCCTCGGTCTGGCCATGGCTGACCGCCAAAATGCCGGCGCGCACGATCTCGGCGATGAAGGAGGCAGTATACGCTGCCAGCGCCAGCAGCAGGGCCACGAACTCCGGTATCATCACCAAGCCGCCGGTGAAATTGAACCCCCTGAGTACGGGATAATCGAACGAAAGCGGCACGCCGCCGTACATCAGCAGCGCGAGGAGAAGCCCCAGCGTTGGCAGGCCGAGTAATATTCCCACGGAGGTCAGGAAGATCGGGAACTGTTCGCCGGTCCTTGCCTGACGTCGGTGCGCCCAGCGCCTGACACCGATGATCCCGGCGATCGCCGCCAGCAGGCCGATTACGATGAACTCGAAGCCATCGCCGAACAGCGGTTTCGGCGTATAGATGCCGCGGTTGTTGACGAAGATCGATTCACCGAGGGCATAGCTTTGTCGTGGTCCGGGCACCGTCCGAAGCACGGCGAAGTACCAGAAGAATATCTGCAGCAGGAGCGGAATGTTGCGCAGGGTCTCGATGTAGACCGTCGCCATGCGGCTGATCAGCCAGTTTGTGGACAGGCGCGCGATGCCGACGATGAAGCCGAGGATCGTCGCCAGCACGATGCCGATCGCCGACATCAGGATGGTGTTCAGGAGACCGACCCAGAAAGCGCGGCCGTACGTCGACTCCTCGCTGTATTCGATCAGCGTCATGATGATGCCGAATCCGGCCGTGGAACCGAGGAAATCGAATCCGGAGGCGATGCCCTGGCGCTCCAGATTGGCGGTCGTGTTGTGAAACAGATACCAGCCGAACCCGGCGATAAAGATCACCAGCAGCAGCTGAAAGAAGATGCTGCGGAACCGCGGATCGTTCCAGAAGGCGGAACCGCCGCGAGCCGCGGTGTCTCCCCGTGACGCCATAATTCGTCCCTGTCCGGTCTTGTCGTTTTGCGTAAGCGAATACGAAAGGCCAGCCCAAGTCAAACATTTCCGTGTCGGCCGGCGGCCGGCACGGTGCGAAACAAACGAAACGCCCCCGGCCATGGGCCGGGGGCGCAGTCCGTTACGTCAGGCTCACCGGAACGGCGGGGCGTACAGGATGCCCCCGGCGTTCCACAGCGTGTTCAGGCCGCGGTCGAGCTTGAGCGGCGTGTCGGGCCCGACATTCCGGTTGTAGCTCTCTGCGTAGTTGCCGACGCGCTTGAGGATGTTGTAGGCGAAATCCTGGCCGAGGCCGAGCTGCTCGCCGAAATTGGCCTCCTGGCCGAGCATGCGCTTGACCTCCGGGTTGGCCGAGCTCTTCATCTGGTCGACGTTTGCCGAGGTGATGCCGAGCTCCTCGCCGATGATCATCGTGTTCAAAGACCAGCGCACGATGTCCCCCCACTGGCTGTCGCCATGGCGCACGGCGGGGCCGAGCGGTTCCTTGGAGATGATCTCGGGCAGCACGACGTGCGCGTCCGGATCCTTCAGCTTGGTGCGCTGGGCGGCAAGGCCCGAACGGTCGGTGGTGTACACGTCACAACGGCCGGCATCATAGGCCGCGACAACCTCGTCCGCCTTCTCGAAGGCCACCACCTTGTAGTCCATCTTGTTGGCACGGAAGTAATCCGCCACGTTCAGCTCGGTGGTGGTGCCCGTGTTCGTGCACACCGCGGCGCCGGCCAGCTCCTTGGCGCTCTTCACGCCCAGGTCCTTGCGAACCATGAAGCCCTGGCCGTCGTAGTAGTTGACCCCGACGAATTCGAGGCCCAGTGAGTTGTCGCGGCTGAACGTCCACGTGGTGTTGCGCGATAGCACGTCGACTTCGCCCGACTGCAGCGCAGTGAAACGTTCCTTGGCGGACAGCGGAACGTACTTGACCTTCTTGTCGTCGCCGAAGATCGCGGCGCCGATGGCGCGGCAAACGTCGACGTCGATGCCGGTCCAGTTGCCCTGGTCGTCAGGGTTGGAAAACCCGGGCAGTCCCTGGCTGACGCCGCAGAGGACATGGCCGCGGGACTTCACTGCGTCGAGCGTCTGCGCCTCGGCCGCGAAGCCGACAAGAGTCAGCGCCGCAGCGGCGGCGATTGCTTTGTGGAATTTCATCGGTGTTGTTCCCTGCAAGTTCTGGTTCGTTGTTCGGTCCGGCATATCGCCGGGAAGGACCACGAGACGGCACTGCCGTCCGTCCTTGCCGCCCATAATAACGAGCTTGTCACGGAAGAAAACCCGTAGTTTTTTGGGCACATAGCGCGGCGGTTCGCAAGGACTGATTGGGCCGATACGCCGCGCCGAAGGGTGTGCAGGCGAAATTGCAAGCTCGCTACCGGCACGGCCGCGGGATTCGCCGCTGCCCGACAATGCCGTCGATACCAGCAGAAAACTGCCATTCATGCGGCTGGATGGTGGGCGCGGCTGGGATTGAACCAGCGACCCCCGCCGTGTGAAGACGGTGCTCTCCCGCTGAGCTACGCGCCCGGGTAACCGGTATTGCGGCACATGTACGACCGGCCCACGTGCGTGTCAACCCGGCCGTGGCATGGTCGGCCGCGGATCCCGCCGATGGGTCGATACATATTTTTGCGATGGGCACTTACCTTGCCGCCCGCGCGTACACAGATAACTGCGGCGTAGCGCCAGATAATCTGGGTCGGCACAGCACTCTTGAGGAGGATATGAAGGATGAATAGGGATGCGTTCACGATTGCGGTCGTCAGCGGGTCTCTCCTGGGGTTCGCCTCGGCCGCGGTTGCGGACGAGGTCAATGTTGAAATGCGTGAGATCAACGCGCGCGGCGTATGGGACGTGGTCGGCAGCGTCAAGGCGACGGACACCCCCGACGGCCTGGTTCTCACTATTGGCTTGACGGACCTGCCGGGCGGCCCGCACGGTTTTCATCTGCACGAAAACGGAAATTGCGGGCCCGGCTCGACTTCGGGCGGCGTCGCCGCGGGCATGGCGGCCGGGGGCCACTATGATCCGAACAAGACCGGTCGCCATATGGGGTCGGCAGCGCGTGGGCACCTCGGTGACCTGCCTGTCATCTACATCCAGACCGACGAGGATGGCGGCGTGCCTTACAACGGGACGCTGTTCGCTCCGTATCTGAAAGTCTCCGACATGCGGGGCCGTGCGCTGGTGATTCATAAGGACGGCGACAATTACGCGGATGAGCCGAAACCCAACGGCGGAGGCGGCGACAGGATTGCCTGCGGCGTGGTCCCGAATTAAGGCACCTGTACCGAATGGGCAGGGCTTGACCCGTACGAGGAGGGGGCACGCAACGCGTGTCCCCTTTTTCGTAGAGCACGTATAGAGGCTCGAGACCGCGTCGGCAAAGCGCGGTAACGACGGTGCTTTTTCCGCCGCAAATTATTGAAACACAAAGTTACTGGAGACGACGGCCGGTTTTCGTTAGGTGTAGAACTGGCGTGGTCGATTGCGCCGCAATGTCTTCTCAATGATTTCGGCGGAAAGGCACGAACAAATGGGATTCCGGCGGCGGCGCAGGGGTGGGATCGCGCTGACAGCAGATCCGTCACAAAAAGCGATGTTGCGGGGCTTGGCCATGGCGCTCGCCATGGCGATGCTCGTCATCATTATGGCCATTTCAGGCCCGAGACCTGCCGCTTCGGCCGAAGGCGTGGCGCTGGGCTACGAGGGCTATCTCGGCGGTCTGCATCTGTTGACCGCAGAGGTGGAGCTGGCACGCAGCGACGACGCATACCGGATGGAGACCCACGCCAAGGGCCGCGGGATCGTCGGCTGGTTCTTGAGCTGGAGCAGTAACGCGGTGACCGAGGGCGTCGTCGAACCCGACGGCGTTTTGAAACCGCGCTGGCATGAGCGAAAAATCGCCCAGCGCGGGCGGAACCCCAAGGCGATCCAGATCGAATACCGCGACGATGGCGTGCCGATGGTTGCCCGCATGCGGGTCGGGGATGCGGCGAATTTCCAGGAGATCGTCGAGCGGCGCGGCACGATGGACCCGATGAGCGCGGTGACCGCGATCGTCGACCAGATGGCCGCCGGCACGTCGTGCACGGGCAACTTCCCCGTGTTCGATGGCAAGCTGCGCTATGACGTGACCGCCAGGATGGGCGATTCCGGAACGCTCGGCGGCAACAAATACATGATGTACAGCGGTGATGCGGAACGTTGCGATCTTGTCCTTAAGGCGATCGACGGGTTCGACGATGACGAGCCGAGGGGAAATCCGCGCGAGCGCGGCAGCGCCGACGACGATACGATGATCCTGACGATGTGGTTCGCCAGCCCGGCGCCCAACCTGCCCGCGGTGCCGGTCATGGCCTCGGCACGCACCGACTATGGGGGTCTTAGGATCTACCTGGCTCGCGCCGAGACCGCCATCGTGCGGACCATGGGCCAGCGGGCCGAGGCGCGCTGACCGACCGCAAGTCGCATCAACTTACCGAGCGCAGCGCCGCCTCCTCCAACCCCTCGACGCAGTGCGCGATCCATTGTGCCTTGAGTTTCTCCTGCACCGAATTCTGGCGCAGGCGGCTGTTCAAGCCGTCCCAGTCGACCGAGTCGAGCGGCTGATCCTGGTTGAAGCATGAAAAGACGTAGCTGCGCTCACCGGTCACCGGGTCGACATGTGGCTGCAGGCACTGAGCGCAAATTTCCTTCATCATGCATTGCATCGGTGAGTTTATCGATCCGATGGCGAAATGGTGTTCCTTCAGGAGCGGACGTAGCACGGTATGCCGCGCCACCGTCACCGCCGCCATCATGCGGTCGGATCCGATGGCGATGATGCGGTCCACATCGGCAACCGGAATGTCCTGCTCGCCCAGCTCCCCCGAAGCATAGGCCCGTATCGCCTCGACGATATTCCCGACGATCGCGCGGTCCTGCGGCCGGTCCGGCCGGAATCCGGGGGCTTCGTCGCAACACCAGACGATGGCGTCGGCCGCGCGCTCGATCTCCTCGATCTTGTAGCGGTCGCCAACCTGCTTGTAACCGGCGAAATACAATACCCTGCTGCCGGCGGCGCGCAGTGCCTGGCCGATCGAGAACAGCACCGCGTTGCCGAGCCCGCCGCCCACAAGCAGCACCGTCTCGTCCCCCGGAATCTCCGTGGGCGTGCCGGTCGGACCCATCAGCACAACCGGCTCGCCGGGTTGCAGGAACCGGCACAGGCTGCTCGATCCGCCCATCTCCAGGACGATGACGGAGATCAGGCCCGCCGTCTTGTCGACCGAGGCGCCGGTCAACGCCACCCCTTCCATGGCCAGGGTGGTGCCGTTCGCCGTCACGGCGTGCGCTTCATAGTTTTGCAGGCGGTAGAACTGACCGGGCCGGAACCTGGCCGCGGCTTGCGGTGCGTGCAGTACGACCTCGACGATGGTCGGGGTGAGCCGCACCACCCGTTCCACCGTCGGGCGCAGAATGCGATTGAGCTCCGCAATGAACTCGCGCCCGGGTGTCCCGCTGGCCGGCGGCACCGCCTCGAGCAGGCGGCTGACCACCGGATAGCCCTGCTTGGCGCTGCCCATGGCCTTGACCACATTGCCGAAATAGCTCGGGTGCAGGTCGCCGAAGAAGCTCATGTAACGACCGTCGTCGGACATCGACATCAGGACATGGACAGGGTTCGGCTTGGCTGCCGACCGCTCCGGCTCGACGCGCCGTCCGTCGGCGTCGATCGCCTGGAAATAGCGGCCATCGAGCTCGAAGCCGCCGGGGTCCTCGCGGGCGAGGATCGTGTTGGGTTGCGTTCCGGCGGCCATGAAAATGCTGCGCGCAGGCAACACCACGTCCGCGCCGGAGTGCCACGTGTCGTCGTCGCCGCGCACCTGGTGCATCGCCTTCAGCCCGCTCGCATGGCCATAGGCATCGACCTCCACCGCGACCGGCGCCAGGCATTCGGCGAAGCTGATACCCTCCTGCAGCGCCTTTTCGACCTCCTCATGGTTGAGCCTGTAGGACGGACTGTCGATCAGTCGCTTGCGGTAGGCGATGGTCACGCCGCCCCAGCTGTTCAGCAGCGGCAGGATCTCGGGCTCGCGGCCTGCTGCCGTCGCGTCCTCGCGTTCGGCGCGGATTGCGCGGCCGTGCGCCAGGAATTCGTCGGCGATGCCGCGTTCCTCCTCGTCCCAGGCGGCTCGCACCGCCGGCTCACCCTTTTCTGCGGTCAGCACCTCATAGCGGGCAAGAAACCTCGCCACCTGCCGCGGATAGTAGGCGAGCGCCTCGGTTGCCGTATCGATGGCGGTAAGGCCGCCGCCAATGACCACCGCCGGCAGGCGCAGCTGCATATTGGCGACGGTATCCTTGCGCGCCGCCCCGGTCAGTTGCAGCGCCATCAGGAAGTCGGATGCCGTGCGGACGCCGCGTGCCAGATTGTTCGGCATGTCGATGATCGTCGGTTTGCCGGCACCGGCCGCAAGGGCGATATGGTCGAATCCCATGTCCCAAGCGTCCTGAGGTGTGATCGTCCCGCCGAAGCGGACGCCGCCAACCAGTCCGAACCCGGCGCGGCGCTCGAGCAGCAGCCGAATCAGTTTCAGGAAGTTCTTGTCCCAGCGCACGGTGATGCCGTATTCGGCGACGCCGCCGAACCCCGCCATCACCCGTTCGTCCAGATTTTCGTATAGCGCCCGCACGTCGCGGATCGGCTCGAACGCCACCCGCTCGCCGCGCGCGCCGATGCCGCCAATGCGATCGGGCAGCGGTTCGATCTTAAGCCCGTCGATGCCGACCACCGTGTGCCCCTCGTTCAACAGGTGGTGCGCCAGGCTGAATCCGGCCGGGCCCATGCCGACCACCAGCACCTTGCGGCCGCTGTCCGGCTTCGGGTACGGACGTCGCAGATCGAGCGGGTTCCATCGCGTCAGCAGCGCGTAGATCTCGAACCCCCAAGGCAGGGCCAGAACGTCCTTGAGAGTGCGCGTTTCGGCCTGCGGAATGTCGACCGGGTCCTGCTTCTGGTAGACGCAGGACTTCATGCAGTCGTTGCAGATGCGATGGCCGGTCGCGGCGACCATCGGGTTGTCGACCAGGATGACCGCGAAGGCGCCGATCGGCACACCGTCCGCTTTCAGCTTCTGGAATTCGGAAATCTTCTCTTCCAACGGGCACCCGGCGAGCGTGATGCCGAGCGGATTTCGGCGGAACGGGGCGCGGCCCGGCCCATCCGCCTTCGATTTCTCGCGCAGCCCCCGCGCGCACGAATCGCGGCCCTGCTTGTGGCACCAGATGCAGTAGTTTGCCTCGCTCAGCGCGCCGGCGAGGTCGGTGCCGCGGTCGGTCAGGGCGAATCCGTCGCGGCGGCGCAGACGCTCGGTTGCCATCCGGTGTCGCGTGAACCCTTCGCTGCCGTCGCTCACCATGTGCGAGACCAGATCCTCGAAGTCCAGTTTCCGTGGTTCCTTGAACAGCACGCCGGTACCGTGTTTCGCCTGCCCCGCCGGACTGAGAGTCGCCCAGGCGGCATAGCGCTCAGCGCTATTCAGCTGGTCGGCATGACCATCTTCGTCCTGTTCCCAGGCGGCGACGGCCTTGGCGAAGGACAGCTCCGTCAACGGCGCGCCTATCAGGGTCTCGAGCTCGCGGGCGAGCGACTCGCCGTCAAGCGACTCGGCCGCCTCCGCGTCCGTCCGTTTGACGGCGCGACGCTGCACGAAGTTGCGTTTGACCGTGTAGAGCGGCGCGAGCTCCGCATGCCGGCCTACGAGCGCGGCCAGTTCGGCGCCGATCCCGAACAACTCTGCCACGAAGCGTTCGAGATGTGGGGCGACGGCCATCATGAGTTCCGATTCGGCAAGCGGCGTCATCGCGGCCGGATCCGCGCGCCCGGCTTCCAACGCCGCGCGCAGGTCCGGCTCCGCCGCACCGAGGGCGTCGAGAAAGATCTTGTCGAGGCGCGCCAGCCCGTCGCGGTCGTACAGGTCGTCGAAGGAAAGGCCGTGGCGCAATCGCAGCATCGGAGCTGGGCCTCGTCGTCTTTGTGTCGCGCTCGGTCTGCGCTGCAACACGCAGCCGGCGGAAACTTATATGGCCTTCGCGCCGCACCCGGCCACCCCTTTCGCGGGGCGGGCCTGGCTCGGGAGAGCTACATCCCGGCAGAAACCAGTCGTTTCAAGGCCGCCGGGATGTCCGAGAAACGGTCGATGACGATGTCGGCGCCCAACTCCTCGGCCGGCTGCTTGCGGTATCCGTAGCTGACCGCGATCGAGCGCACGCCGGCCCCGGCCGCGACCTGGATGTCGTTGAGGCTGTCGCCGATCATGACCGCGCGATCGGGCCTCGATTCCAGCATCTTGAGCAGTCCCAGCAGATGGCCGGGATCGGGTTTGCGCACCGGCAGGGTGTCGCCGCCGGCCACGGTCCGGAAGAACCCCGCGAGACCGAGCGTTTCGAGGATTTCCAGCGTCGGGGCCAGCGGTTTGTTCGTGCAGACCGCCATCCGGTGCCCCGCCGCGAGCAGGAGTGCCAGGGTTTCGATCACGCCGGGATAGGGAACGGTCCTGTCGGCCAGGGCGTCGCCGTAGAGCGCGCGGTACTGGGCGATGGCGGCCTCGATGTCGTCGGGCAGGCCTCCCGTCGCCTCGTAGGCGCGCCGCACCAGTGCCGGCACGCCATCGCCGACCATGGCGACGACTTCCGCAAGGTCGAGACACCGCCGCCCCTCTGCGGCAAGCAGCCGGTTGAGGCAGGCATGCAGGTCGGGCGCGCTGTCGATCAGCGTTCCGTCCAGATCGAATACGAGGTCGAGTGGTTCGGTTGTCATCGGGGGCGTTTTTTGCAAGATAACGCAACAAACTGCAACCGTCCGATACACAAAGTGACTTGGCGTGCGCGGGGGCCTTGTGGCAGGTTCCGCCGCAATGCGATTTGATTTGGCGATTCGTCCCGGAATGGTACATGCCAGCTGATGATGTTACCGTGGTTCTTCTTGCCGCAGGCAAGGGGACGCGGATGAAGTCCGATATTCCGAAAGTCCTTCATCCTCTCGCCGGCCGGCCGCTGGTCGGGCATTCACTGGCTGCGGCGGATGCGCTCGGGGCGGCGCGCTGCATCGTGGTGGTGGGCCCGGACATGGCGGATGTCGAGCGGGCGGTGGCACCGCATCCGGTGGTGATCCAGGAGCGCCAGCTCGGCACGGCAGATGCGGTGATGGCGGCACGCGATGCGCTGGCGGACGCCGGGCGCGGGTCCGAGGGCGCGACGGTCCTCGTGCTCTATGCCGATACGCCGTTGATCAGGCCCGCTACGCTGTCACGAATGCTGGAGGCGCGCGGCGCCGGGGCCGCGGTGGTCGTGCTGGGCTTCCGGCCGGACGATCCGGCGGAGTACGGCCGGCTCATGCTCGATGATGAGGGCGCGCTGCAGGCGATCGTCGAATACCGCGACGCCGACGAGTCGCAGCGCGCGATCACCCTGTGCAATTCCGGCGTGATGGCGATATCGGCGGCGAAGCTCTGGACCCTGCTCGACCGCATCGGCAACGACAACGCCAAGGGCGAGTACTACCTGACGGACATCGTCGCCGAGGCCCGGGCGGACGGCCTGTCCTGCGTCGTCGTCGAGGGCGATGCGGCCGAAGTGCTCGGCGTCAACAGCCGCAACGACCTGGCGGTGGCGGAAGCGGCCTGGCAGCAGGCGCGGCGGGCGTCCGCGATGGCCGAGGGCGCCACACTGCTCGACCCGGATACGGTGTGGTTCAGCTGCGATACCAGGATCGGCCGCGACGTCGTGATCGGCCCCTCGGTCGCGTTCGGGCCGGGCGTCACGGTGGCGGACGGCGCGGAGATCCGGGCCTTCTGCCATATCGAAGGTGCCGACATCGGGCCGGGCGCGATCGTCGGCCCGTTCGCGCGGCTGCGCCCGGGCGCGCGGATCAGCGCGCAGGCGCGGGTCGGCAACTTTGTCGAGGTCAAGAACGCGGTGCTGGGGGCGGGGGCGAAAGCCAACCATCTCAGTTACGTCGGCGACGCCGAGGTCGGGGCGAACGCCAATATCGGCGCCGGTACCATCACCTGCAACTATGACGGCTTCCTCAAGCACCGGACCCTGATCGGCGAGGGCGCCTTTATCGGCTCCAACACCGCCCTGGTGGCGCCGGTCAAGGTCGGCAAGGGGGCGCTGGTCGGCGCCGGCAGCACGATCACGAAGGATGTGCCGGACGACGCGGTGGCGGCGACCCGGGCGCGGCAGACCGTGGCGGAAGGCGCGGCCAAGGCTTACCGTGCGCGCAAGGCGGCCGAGAAGGCCGCCCGCAAGAAGGGGGGGTGACCGCCCGTGTGCGGCATCATCGGCATCATCGGCCGCGATGCGGCTGCGCCCCTGCTGCTGGAGGGGCTGAAACGCCTCGAATATCGCGGCTACGATTCCGCGGGAATCGCAACGCTTTCCGGGAACGGGATCGAGAGACGCCGCGCCGAGGGCAAGCTCGTCAATCTCGAGGGCCGGCTCGGCAAACAGCCGCTGGCCGGCACCGTCGGGATCGGTCACACCCGCTGGGCGACCCACGGCGTTCCCAACGAGACCAACGCCCACCCGCACGCAACCGCCCGGCTCGCCCTGGTGCACAACGGCATCATCGAGAATTTCCAGCAGCTGCGCGACGAGCTTGCGGGTGCCGGCGCGACGTTCGAGTCGGAAACCGACACCGAGGTGGTGGCGCATCTGCTGACCCGCTATCTCGAGGACGGGATGACCCCGGCGGAAGCGGTGGCGACGGCCCTGCCGAGGCTCGACGGCGCCTTCGCCATGGCCATCATCTTCGCCGGCGAGGAGGACCTGATGATCGGCGCGCGGCGCGGCAGCCCGCTGGCGGTGGGCTACGGCGACGGCGAGATGTATCTCGGATCCGATGCCATGGCGCTGGCGCCGCTGACGCAGCGCATCAGCTATCTGGAAGAAGGCGACTGGGTCGTCGCGACGCGCACCGGCGCGACGGTTTACGACGCGGCGAACAACGCGGTGGCGCGGCCGATCGTGCAGACCGCCCTGTCCGGGGCAATGATCGGCAAGGGCAATTACCGCCATTTCATGCTCAAGGAGATCTACGAGCAGCCGGCGGTGATCGGGGACACGCTGCACTCGATGCTGAACCCGGCCAGCCGGACGATCACGCTGCCGCCGCTGCCGATCGATCTGGCCGCGGTGCCGAAGGTCACGATTACCGCCTGCGGCACGGCGTTCTACGCGGGGATGGTCGCGAAATACTGGCTCGAGCAGATCGCCCGCATCCCGGTCGAGATCGACATCGCATCGGAATTCCGCTACCGCGAGGCACCGATGCCGGACGGCGGACTGGCCCTGTTCATCAGCCAGTCGGGCGAGACCGCCGATACGCTTGCGGCGCTGCGCTATGCGAAGGCGCAGGGCCAGACGATCCTGTCGGTGGTCAACGTGCCCGAGTCCTCGATCGCAAGGGAATCCGAAGCCGTCCTGCCGACCCTCGCCGGCCCCGAGATCGGGGTTGCCTCGACCAAGGCCTTCACGACGCAGCTGACCGTGCTGGCATGCCTTGCGATCGCAGCGGGGCGGGCCCGTCGGACCATCGACGCGAAGCGGGAGGCGCAACTGTCGGCGGCGCTGGCGGAAATCCCCGGGCGCGCTGCCGAGGTGTTGCGCCACGACGAGCGAATCGAGGCGCTGGCGCACGGCGTCATGGAGGCGCGCGACGTGCTCTATCTCGGCCGCGGCGCCGCCTATCCGCTCGCCCTCGAAGGGGCCCTCAAGCTTAAGGAAATCTCGTACATCCATGCCGAGGGGTATGCGGCCGGCGAAATGAAGCACGGGCCGATCGCGCTGATCGACGAGGACGTCCCGGTCATCGTCATCGCGCCGACGGATCCCCTGTTCGAAAAAACGGCATCCAACCTGCAGGAGGTGATCGCCCGCGGCGGCCGGGTCATTCTCCTGTCCGATGCCGACGGCGTGGCGCGTGTCTCGGCCCAGGCGAAACCGGAAGCCAGCATCGCGCTGCCGGCGGTCGACCCGTTCGTCGCCCCGATTCTCTATGCCATCCCGGTGCAGCTGCTGGCGTATCACACCGCTGTGCTCAAGGGCACCGACGTCGACCAGCCGCGCAACCTCGCCAAGTCGGTGACGGTCGAGTAGCCGGTGCGTCATGGAGGCGGACACCGCAACCAGCCCACAGGTCACGGTGCTGCTTGCCGTCGCCGCCGTCGCGGCGATCTGGATGTTCCTGTGGAAGACCAAGACGGAGCGCCGGGCGACCCGGCTCATCGACTGGGTCTGGCAGAACTACCCGGAGGCCTGGGCGGCGCTGCCCTGGATCTACCGCAACCTGCTGCGTGAGCGCGGACTTGCGGAGCTGGACCGGCGCCAGGCGATTCCAGATCCCTATTTTGCGCGTGAATTCAAAGAGATAGCGCCGCTGCGCAACCACATCGTCATCGCCGGGGCGATCGCAGGCGGCGCCATTGCACTGGTCGTGTTCGGCACGGGTTTTCTCGGCTGGCGCTGGTAGCCCGGCGGGCGCTCATAACAGCGCATACCGAAGCACGACGCCGAGGCAAGCTGCGACCGTGAGGGTCGGCAACATGCCGATCCTGAACCGCAACATCGCGATCAGTGCCAGGGCCGTCAGGGCCAGCGACGCAAGGTCTATCGTCTGCCAGTCCGGCCAGAACAGCCGGACGCCGGCGACGTGCAGCTCGTCGACCTTGCCGAACGTGACGTGCAGGCCGAACCAGACGGCGAGGTTCAGGATGACGCCGACGACGGCCGCAGTGATCGCCGACAGCGCGGCGCCGAGAGAAAGGTTGCCGCGCAGTGCCTCGATATACGGTGCGCCGAGGAAGATCCAGAGGAAGCAGGGAACGAAGGTGACCCAGGTTGTCAGCATCGCGCCGAGCACGCCGGCGAGCATCGGGTCGAGCCCGCCCGGATACCGGTAGGCGCCCATGAAGCCGACGAACTGGACCACCATGATCAGTGGGCCCGGGGTCGTCTCGGCCATGCCGAGTCCGTCCAGCATTTCGCCGGGGGCGAGCCAGCCGTGGGTCTCCACTGCCTGCTGCGCGACATAGGCGAGCACGGCATAGGCGCCGCCGAAGGTGACCACGGCCATCTTGCTGAAGAACAGCCCCTCCTCGACGAACACGTGCGCCGGGCCGAGCAGCGCGGCGACGGCGGCGATCGGCGCGAACCACAGAACGAGACAGGTGCCGGTGACTTTAACGGCGCGTCGCAGGGACGGCCGCGTATGCGGTGGTCCGCCGTCGTCGATCGCGGTTTCGGCAGGCCCCGCGTCCGCACCGGTCGCCGGTCCGTGCCCCTTGAGCACGGCGAATTGCCCCGGCCGCAGCATGCCCCCGACGAACCCGATCAGCCCCGCCGCGATCACGATGACCGGGAACGGCACCTGGAGGAAGAAGATCGCAACGAAGGCGGCCGCCGCCAGCAGGTACATGATCCGGTTGCGCAGGGCGCGCCGGCCGATGCGCAGGACGGCTTCGATCACGACGGCCAGGACCGCCGCCTTGATGCCGAAGAAAACGGCCTGGACAATGGTCAGATCCTGGAACCCGGCGTACAGGATGCTGAGCAGGAGGATGACGATGGCTCCGGGCAGGACGAACAGGATGCCCGCGACCAGGCCACCGATCGTCCTGTGCAACAGCCAGCCGACATAAGTGGCCAGCTGCTGGGCCTCCGGGCCCGGCAGCAGCATGCAGTAATTGAGCGCGTGCAGGAACCGGCTCTCGCTGATCCAGCGCTTTTCCTCGACGAGAAGCCGATGCATCAGGGCGATCTGGCCGGCCGGCCCGCCGAAGCTGATGAAGCCGATCTTCAGCCAGACCAGGACCGCCTCGGCAAAGCCGACATTCGCCGCGCGAATGCCGGCCGCTGTCGCGCCCGGCCCGGGCGTTGCCTCCGGCATACGCGCGGTCAACGCGCCACCTCCCCGGGCACAAAGCGCCGGCGCAGGTCGAGGAATACCGGCCGGTCGGCGGTGCCGACGGCCGCGATAAATTCATCGGGAGCAATCGCTGTTTTGGACACGCCCATATGCTCGACCCTCCGCGTCACGGAGCGTTGAGCGGTGCTTGGGCGATGGGCGCCTTGGGAAGCCGGGAGACCGCCATATCCCGACGCACCGAGATTACTCACGGACCGTGCCCCTCGCAATCAACATTCTCGTGACCGTTGCGAAGCACGCGCCGGCACCTGGTGACCTCGGCGGCCGGACATCGAAAAGGCGCTTGGATTCCCGCTTTCCGGAGGGATGTGTTAGGGTGATCCCCGGCAACCCAAAATCATGCCACGTGCGTCGGCGACGCACGACAAGAAGAACCGGACATGGAGGAAGGCACCGATGAAATTTACCCGCAGGCACCCTGTCGGCGGGCGACGCAGGGTCGCTCCCGTCTCGTTGGCGCTGTTCGGCCTGTCGGCCGTGCTGGCCGGCTGCAGCAGCGATTACGAAACGCTCTCGTCGCAGCCCTTCGACACCGAATACGAGATCTTCTCGGTTCTCAGCCGGGCCGGCAACCTCGACTTGTTCCTGATCAAGGCGTTCGAGTCCGACGGCAAGGTCGCGCTGTGCGGGGGGGTACACGAGGGGGACATCGAGCTTTTCCGTGATGGACAACCGCCGCTGGGCTGACATTTCGCAGGTCTACATCGATGATACAAGGATCGGCACCGCGACTTTCATGGCGCCGGTGCCCGTCTACGGCTTCAAGGAGGGCGGGGATCCCAAGGCGACGTTTCTTGAGTTGCTGGGGAAGAATCCGTCGTTTCCCTGCGTGCGGAGCAAGATCCCGTGGAAGGCCGAGTACGAATCGGCCAAGATCGAACGCCGGGGCGTGAAAAGGATCAGGGTGAGCGACTGATCCGCGTGTCCCCGGGGGCATTGTCCATTCATATGGAATCGGTACAGACAATCGGCGCGACCTCACGCTTCGAGACAGCTGGTCTCATCCTGAGCTTGTCGAAGGACGCAGCCTCCTTAGCATAAGGCTCGACCGGCAGTGCGCTCATGCTGGAGACCTTTGCAAGGAGCGTAAAGGAGTCATTGCGAGGAGGCCGAAGGCCGACGCGGCAATCCAGCATGTCGCGAAAACAGAGAATTTGCTGGATCGCCGCGGCTGCTGCGCAGCCTCGCGATGACGATTTCCCGTTCCGCGCATAGGTTTCCATGCCGTGGAGC
Source organism: uncultured Flavobacteriales bacterium (assembly GCA_964347475.1). Classification (GTDB taxonomy): domain Bacteria; phylum Pseudomonadota; class Alphaproteobacteria; order UBA8366; family JADFVY01. The sequence continues at coordinate 62,243 of CAYFYY010000003.1, read as the reverse complement.
CCCGCTGCGCCGAGCAGCCGCCGCAGGGCGGTGTGCGCCCTATCGCAGCGCCATGACGTAGTTGATCGGCGAATGGTCGGTCAGCTCGCGGGGCAGGTCGCCGCGCCGCCAGGCGCTGCCGTTCGAAAGGCCGTCCCGCAGCAGGGCGGCCAGTCCGCGGCTGCGCGGGATGTCTTGTGTCACGCTGCCGTCGGCGGCGATCAGCCAGGGCTCGCCGACATGGCGATAGCCGAGCCGCGCCGAGGGGACCCGGCACACGACGTCCCGGTTGTTGACGAAGCGCTTCGCCTCGCCCGGCCGCCGCCGCATGGCGGCGCAAAACCCGGCATCGCCGACCCGGGGCGAGCCGAAGGTGATGAGCACGGCTTTCGGGACGAGGCTCGCCGCGAGGGTAGCGAGCGCCGCGCCCAGGCTGTGGCCGGTGAACAGGAGCGGTGGGCCGGCCCGCGCCACCGACGCCTCGGCCTCCAGCCACACGCGGTCCAGCGCCTCGGCGAACCCGCGATGCGCGTTGCCGCCGCCGCGCCACGGCGCCGGCCGTATGTCGAGGTTCGTGATCCAGGCCCGCAGGTCGTCGGTGCCGCGAAAGGCAAGCACGGAAAACGCGGGTCCCCGGGCGAGGAGGGCTTCTGTCCCGTCCCGGTCGAACGCCGCGATCAGCTCGAAGCCGGCGTAGTCGAGGCTGGAGACCAGCAATGCCTGGTCCGTGCAGTAGGTGAGCCGGCTGAATTCGGCGCACCATGCCGCCTCGGTCCTCGGCCGGTAGTGCCGGAAGAAACCGCCCGCGTGGGCAGGATCGACGAGGGCGCGGAGGCTCTTGTCGTAGGGATAGCCGATCGCCTTGCGTTCCGACACGGCTCACGCGACCCGGACGATGCCGCTCATCCCGGCCGCCATGTGCTCGAGGATGTGGCAGTGGAACAGCCAGTCGCCCGGATTGTCGGCAACGAAGGCGATCTCCACCGTCTCCTGCGCCCGGACGAGGACCGTATCCAGCCATTCGCCGCGCATGTTGGGCGCGCCGTTCCGGCGCACGACCCGGAACGCGAATCCGTGCAGGTGCATCGGGTGTTCCCAGCTGGTCCGGTTGACCATCTCGATCACGCAGGTCCGGCCCTTCGCGATATCGATCAGCGGCGTCGTCCGGCCCTTGTCCGGCAGGCCGTTCACGAACCAGAACTGGTTCTGCTCGAAGAAGCGCTCGGCGCCTTCCGGAAAGCGCCCCATGGCGCCGCCTTCGAGGACGATCCGCTCGCGCTGGGCCTGGTCGTCGACGACCGGCGCGGGCAAAGGGTTGGCAGGCAGTGCGACCGGCGCGTCGAGCGGCGACTCGCGCAGCGGCGGATCGTCGTCGTATTGCACCGTCAGGAACGCGTAGGCGCGGCCGCGGTAGTAGCTGTCCGTCAGCTGCACGGCATCGCCAGGCCGGCCGTCCATGTCGATCACCAGATCGGCGCGCTGCGCGGCGGCGAGAACGACGTAGCCGTCCGGCGGCTCGTGCGGCGCCACCGGCTGGCCGTCCAGGGCGATGACCCGCGGTTTCAGGACCCCGAAGTCGATCGCGAAGGTGCGGGCGTTGGCGACGTTGATCAGGCGCAGCCGGATGCGCTCGCCGGCACGCACACGGAACGCCTCGGGGACCCGGCCGTTTACGGTCACCGTGTTGCCGATGCGCCCGCCATGGCTCATCTGGCCGCGATGTCCGAAGCTGTCGTCGATCTGGGCCGTCTCGCGCAGCAGCCAGTCGTCGATCACCCACGTGACGTCGCGGTCGACCGCGATCGGCTCGCGCTCCTCGACGATCAGCGGTCCGGCCAGCCCGCGGCCCTGCTGCTCGGCGCTGTTGACATGGGGGTGGTACCAGAAGCTGCCGGCATCGACGGCTTCGAATTCGTAGGTGAAGTCCTCGCCCGGCAGGATCGGCTTCTGCGTCAGGTCGGGCACGCCGTCCATCGCGTTCGGCAGCCGGATGCCGTGCCAGTGCACCGTGGTCGGCTCGCCGAGACCGTTGCGCACGTCAACCCGGATCGAGTCGCCCTGGCGGACCCGCAGCTCCGGGCCCGGCACCGTCCCGTTGTACGCCCATGCATCGGTGGCCGGCCATTCGCCGCCGACCAGCTTCACGGTGGCGGGCGCGGCGGTCAGGGTGAATGTGCGCGGCCCGGCGCCGGCCGCACGCCGGACGCCCGCCGCCAGCGGCACCGCCGCGACGGCGGCCGCCGCGGAACCGAGGAATGCCCTGCGTGGAATTGCCGAACTTAGAGCCATGCGCCCGTCCTCACGTCCCCGGGAGCGGCCCTTATGCGCAACAAACAGCGCCAACGCAAGCCGCATCCGCGCGACTGGCATGCGCGGCCGCAATCTGTTAACACCGGTCCGCCGCGCAATTATACTGCAGCGGATTTCGACATTCCCATTCCACTTTTCCGCAGGGAGACACCTTAGATGAAGCTCAAGGACCAGAGCCTGTTCCGGCAAAAATGCTATATCGATGGCGCCTGGCTAGATGCCGATGACGGTGCGACGATCGAGGTGAACGACCCGGCGACCAACGAGATTCTCGGCACCGTGCCGAAGATGGGCGCGAACGAGACGCGCCGGGCCATCGAGGCCGCCAATGCGGCATGGCCGGCGTGGCGCGCGAAGACCGCCAAGGAGCGCGCCACCATCATCCGCCGCTGGTACGAGCTGATGATGGATAACCAGGACGATCTCGGCCTCTTGATGACCACCGAGCAGGGCAAGCCGCTGCCCGAGGCCAAGGGCGAAGTGGCGTATGCCGCCTCGTTCCTCGAATGGTTCGCCGAGGAGGGACGCCGCGCCTACGGCGAGGTGATCCCGACCCATATGGGGGACCGCCGCGTCGTCGTGATCAAGGAGCCGGTCGGCGTCTGCGCCGCGATCACGCCGTGGAACTTCCCGGCGGCGATGATCACCCGCAAGGCCGGACCGGCGCTCGCCGCCGGCTGCCCGATGGTGGTCAAGCCGGCGACGGCGACGCCTTATTCCGCCCTGGCGCTCGCCGAGCTCGCGGAGCGCGCCGGCGTGCCGAAGGGCGTGTTCAGCGTCGTCACCGGCAGCGCCAAGGCGATCGGCGGCGAGATGACCTCGAACCCGATCGTCCGCAAGCTCACCTTCACCGGCTCGACGGAGATCGGCAAGACGCTGATGCAGCAGTGTGCCGGCACGGTCAAGAAGGTGAGCATGGAGCTCGGCGGCAACGCGCCGTTCATCGTGTTCGACGATGCCGATCTCGACGCCGCGGTCGAGGGCGCGATGGCCTCGAAATACCGCAATGCCGGGCAGACCTGCGTCTGCGCCAACCGCCTGCTGGTGCAGGACGGGGTCTACGAGGCCTTCGCCGCGAAACTGTCCGAGGCGGTGACCGGCCTGAAGGTCGGCAGCGGCGTCGAGGACGGCGTCAACCAGGGCCCGCTGATCGACATGGCCGCAGTGGAGAAGGTCGAGCAGCATATCGCCGATGCGCTGTCCAAGGGGGCCCGGGTCGTCGCCGGCGGTGGCCGCCATGAACTCGGCGGCACGTTCTTCCAGCCGACCATCCTGGCCGACGTCGACACCTCGATGCGGGTCACCAGGGAGGAGACCTTCGGGCCGCTGGCGCCGCTGTTCCGCTTCAAGACCGAGGAGGAGGCGATCGAGATGGCGAACGATACCGAGTTCGGCCTCGCCGCCTATTTCTACAGCCGCGACATGGGGCGCGTCTGGCGGGTCTCCGAGGGCCTCGAATACGGCATCGTCGGCGCCAATGTCGGCATCATCTCGACCGAGATCGCACCGTTCGGCGGCGTCAAGGAATCCGGGATCGGCCGCGAGGGCTCGCACTACGGCCTCGATGAGTTCCTGGAGGTGAAGTACATCTGCATGGGCGGGGTGGCCTGACGGTCGGCCGACCCGATCGATGACGTCCGGCACCGCCGTGCCCGAACCGGCCGGTCCCGGCGCCGGCGGCGCGGCGGTGGTCGCGGTCCGCGACCTCGTCTACGACTACCCGACGGCGCGGGCGCTGTTCGGCGTGTCGTTCGACATCGCGCCGGGCAGCATCACCGCGCTGGTCGGCCCCAACGGCGCCGGCAAGACCACGCTGATGCGCTGCCTCGCGGCGCTGGAGACGCCCTATTCGGGCACGGTCACGGTGGACGGGCTGGATGTCGAGGAACATCCGCGGCAGGTCCATGAGCGGCTGGGATTCCTGCAGGACTTCTTCGGCCTGTACGACGAGCTGACGGTCCGGCGGTGCCTCGACTACCACGCCGCCGCGCGCAGCGTGCCGGCGGCCGAGCGGCGCGAAGCCGTCACGCGCAGCGCGCAGCAGCTGGGCTTGTCCGACCGGCTGGAGCAGCGGGCGGGGACGCTGTCGCGGGGATTGCGTCAGCGCCTCGCCATCGCCCAGGCGATGATTCACCAGCCGCGCCTGCTGCTGCTCGACGAGCCGGCCTCGGGGCTCGACCCGGAAGCGCGCCAGGATCTCTCGCAGCTGCTGCTGACGTTGCAGGCCGAAGGCATGACGCTGGTCGTGTCCTCGCACATCCTGGCCGAGTTGGAAGATTACTCGACCCACATGATGATCATGCATGAGGGGCGAATCACCGAACACAACGCGATCGGCGACATGGCGGAGTCCGCAGTGCGCATGCGGGTGGTTCTTGCCGCGCCGCATGAGGGGTTGCGGACGGTCCTGGAAGGTCAGTCGGGACTGTCCGCCGTGACGGTCGATGCGCGCGGCGCGTCGTTCGCGTTCGCCGGAGACGATGCGGCGCGCGCCGATCTGTTGCGCAGATTGGTCGAGGCCGAGATGCCGGTCGCCGCGTTCCATCCCGAGCAGCGCAGCATGCAGGATGTCTACCTCGAGCGCCTGCGGCGGGACGGCCTCGGCGGCGGAAAGGATTCTCAGTGAACCCGGAATTCCACCGGAATTTGCTGCTCGAGCTGACCCTGCATCGGCTGATCGCGATGCCGCTGATCCTGCTGCTGATCTATGCCGCGGCATGGTTCGGCGGGGCCCGCGGAGGCGTATCCGACGTGGCGTGGTACGCGATGATGGGGCTGCTGGTGCTGTGGGGGACGCGCCTTGCCGCCGACGCGGTGCTGGGCGAGGTTGCGGCACGGACCTGGGATTCCCAGCGCATGTCGACGATCGGCCCGTTCGCGATGGCGTGGGGCAAGTTTGCCGGCAGCACCATCTATGTCTGGTATGGCGCTGCGTTGAGCATCCCCGCCCTGCTCTATCAGTGGGCGCGGGATGCCGACGATCTGCTGCGGGTCGTCATGGTCGGCCTGTTCGCACAGGCGGTCGCTCTGTTCGTGAGTCTTCTCATCCAGCGTCTGCGGCCGGACCGGCTGCGCTTCCAGGTCACCGCCTCGCAGCTGTTCGGGATCGGGGCGGCCGTCGTTTCCTGGTCGATACTGGAGGGTCCGCCCTATAGCATCGTGGGCCCTGGCGACGTGATCTGGTACGGCTGGACATTTCCGCGCGATGAATTCCTGCTGGCATCGACGACCGCCTTCCTCCTCTGGGTCGGTTTTGGCATCTACCGCCTGATGCGAGGGGAGCTGCAGTTCCGGTGCTGGCCGGTCGGGCTGACCGCTTTCGTCGCCTTCTGCGCCATCTATGTCGGTGGTTTCGCGACCAGCGGGACCGGGTTCTTCAGTGTGCCGCGGACAGCGACGATTTGGCGGCTGCTCGTCGCCTATCTGACTGTGCTGTCGCTGGTCTGGTTGGCCGCCTATGCCGAGCCGAAGGGGCTGGTGCGTTTGCGGCGCTGGGGCGCCGCCTGGCATTCGCGGCATGTCCGGCGCATTCTCGAGACCACCCCGGCCTGGGTGCCCGGACTGTTGCTGGGGGCGATCTTCGGCCTCGGCCTGATCATGGTCTGGTGGCTGTCGCCCGAGTCCCGGGATGTGTTCGCCGGCTTCTACAGGATGGAATCGCTGGCCGCCTTCGTGATTGCGGTGTTCCTGTTCCTGCTCCGCGACATCGGCGTGATCCATTTCATCACGCTCGACGGGCGCAAGCGGCGCGCCCACCTGACTGCGCTGGTCTATCTCGTCGTGCTTTACGTGCTGTTTCCAGTTGTCATCGATGCCGCCGACTGGGAGGCTGTGCTGCCGGCGTTCCTCCCGCATCCCGACGGCCATCATCCGCTGATCATCACGCTGCCGGTCCTCGCGCAGGTCGGGCTGGTCGGCGGGCTGCTGGCGCTGCGCTGGAAGCGCGTCGCCGCTTCGATGGCTGCGGGCTGACGGCCCACTGGGGAGAGGACAATGAGCAACCACGACTATGATTTCTTCGTCATCGGCGCCGGCTCGGCCGGGGTGCGCGCGGCCCGCATCGCAGGGCAGCTGGGGGCGCGGGTCGGCATCGCGGAGGACCGGTTCTTCGGCGGCACCTGCGTCAATATCGGCTGCGTGCCGAAGAAGCTGTTCGTCTACGCGTCGCACTTCGCCGAGGAGTTCGCGGACGCGGCCGGATTCGGCTGGACGGTCGGCGACCGCAAGTTCGACTGGAAGAAACTGATCGCCAACAAGAACGGCGAAATCGAGCGCCTTAACGGTGTCTACGAACGTATCCTGAAGAACGCCGGAGTGACCATTTACCAAGCCCGGGCAGCAGTGAGGGGGCCGCACGCGGTGACCGTCGGCGATCGGACGGTGACCGCGCAGCACGTCCTTGTCGCGACCGGCGGGCGAGCCTTCGTGCCCGACATCAGAGGCCGCGAGCTGGCTTCCATCTCCGACGACATGTTCTATCTGGAGGACTTCCCGGAGCGCGTCGTAATCGTCGGCGGCGGGTATATCGCGGTGGAGTTCGCCGGCATCATGAACGGTCTCGGCGCGGAGGTGACGCAGCTCTACCGCGGTCCGCATTTCCTGCGCGGGTTCGACGACGATCTGCGCCACTTCCTGTGCGAAGAGATGCGCAAGAAGGGCATCGACGTGCGCTTCAACGCCACGGTCGAATGTCTCGAAAAACGCCGCGGGCGGATATGCGCCGAGCTCGCCGACGGGACCGAGATTCCGGCCGACCTCGTGCTCTATGCCACCGGCCGGGTTCCCAATACCGAAGGGCTCGGGCTGGACGAGGTCGGTGTCGAATTGAATGAGAACGGCGCCGTCGTCGTGGACGAAGAATTCCGCACGTCGGTGCCCTCGGTCTTCGCCGTCGGCGACGTCATCGACCGCATGCAGCTCACGCCCGTCGCCCTGGGCGAAGGCATGTGGCTGGCGCGCCGCCTGTTCGGCGAGGCGCCGCCGGAGCCCTTCGACTACGACTGCGTCCCGAGCGCCGTGTTCAGCCAGCCGGCGCTCGGCACGGTCGGGCTGACCGAGGCCACCGCGCGCACCCGCTATGGCGCGGTGGAGGTCTATATTTCGGAATTCCGGGCACTCAAGCACACGCTGTCCGGCAACGAGGAACGCACGCTGATGAAGCTGGTCGTCGACAAGGAATCCGACCGCGTCGTCGGCGCCCACATGGCGGGGCCCGACGCGGGCGAGATCATCCAGGGCCTCGCCATCGCCATGAAGATGGGTGCGACCAAGGCGCAGTTCGACGCAACGATCGGCATCCACCCGACCGCGGCCGAGGAGTTCGTCACCATGCGCGAGCCGGTCGTCCGGGCCGGCGACGAGGCGGCGGAGTAAGTGGCTACTCTCTGCGGCCGAGCAGCAGCAACGCTTGGCCAGAGTATATTTCGTTACCGTTGGGGGTGCGCTGGCCACCCATGTATGCCACGTGCAGTCGGGCGCGCAGGCCGTTCTCCCCGGCTTCCAGCGTCATCGCCGCGCGGCTGGCCGGATCGCCCCACTTGATCTCCATCGCCCGCAGCCTCTCTGCCAGCGCGTCGAGATTGAACACCGCCCTCGCGTCCGGGCGCCCGACCAATGCGACGGTCAGAATCTTGCCGTCGAACCGCGCCTCGTAGCGGCGGCCGCTTCCCGCGGCCGTAATAGTGTCCTTCACGTCCGCGCCGAGCGGCAGGTGGTGGGCGGCCTCGAAGCCGGCGACGTCGATCGTCTCGTACTCGCCCACGGACCAGGAGATTGGCTCGGCGTAATCGAGACCCATATGGGCGAGCAGAGCCTGGTTATCCTCGTCCCTGCCCGGACTGGCACCGGCTTCTGCCAGCCAAGCGTTCAGATCTTCCAGCTTGCCGCTGCGGCGCATGTAGTCCACGATATCGGTGATCCGGCGCACCTGCTTCTGGTCGGCGAGGCCCTGATCCGGCTTGATCCGGCCCTCGACGAGGATCCCGGCCTCGGCAAGGAGCGACTCCAGTTCCCCGAGCTGACTGCGCAGCGAGACGGCGGTCGCACCCCACGGGCCGAGCGAGCCGAGGATCAACAGCGCGGCGAGCGACGCAGGGGCAACCGCGAGGCGGGCCGGACGGGCGACGATGCCGTAGATCACGATGCCGCAGAGCCACAGGGCCAGCAGGGTCAGTGCATAGCGCTTCTCGGTGATGCCGTACTCCGCAATTCGCGCGCCGATGGCAACGGCGAGCAGGATCACCGGCACGATCAACCCGTAATGCAGGTATCGCTGGTAGACCCGCGTCGTCCGGTTGCCGGACTCGCCGAACGGCCAGGCGGCGCTCCACACGGCGAGACCGAAGGCCACGAAACCGCCGCACAGCCAGCCCACGGTCCCGCGCGGCAGCTCCCAGGAAACCAGGACCTTGGCCGCGAACCCGTACAGCAGCAGCATATATACGATCGCAAGTGGGACCAGCAGCCACGAGGCCACGTATTCGGTCCAGCGCGGCGGCGCTGCATCCGTCGGTGCGTCGCACTCCCCCGGAATTCCCGCCAATGTCTGCCACGGCCAGATCACGCTCAGGCAGACGATCCAGACATCCTCATAGATCTTGCCGGCGATCGACAGATCGAACAGGACCTCCAGGCCGCCGAGCACGCCCATCGTCCCGAGCGTGAGGCCAATCGCCACAATGAGCCCGAACAGGACGCTCAGCCAGCTCGTCAGGTTGAAGTCCCAGATCGCTCGGTCGGTCGCGCCGCGGCGCAGGAAGGGGGCGACGATTGCCAGCAGGATTCCACCGGGGACCAGCAGATAGAATCCTGGGCTTTCCCAGGCGCTGTTGCCGCCATTGACAAAGACGGCCAGGGCCGGCGGCACGAGTGCGGCGCCGGCAAGCCCGAGCGACCGTAACCGATTCCAGCCCCGCCCTTCAGCGAAAAGGGTGGCCGCCAGCGACAGGAAAAGGCCGCTGATCAGGAATACCTGCCATGCCTCCGCGATGGTCCGGGGCAGCTCGTCGAAGCGGTGCTGATGGGCAATCGTGATGGCGGCCCAGGCCGCTGCGCACGCAAGCGGCACGGGAAAGCGCAGCGGCGCGCGCATCAGGCCCGACAGGAGGTTGCGGACGGGCGAAGTCCCGGTGGCGTCGGACATGGCAACCCTATTGTCTTTTCCGCGCGGGAGTGTCGCACCTTGCATGTTTATAGTCCGTTAAGATCGTGGCGGCACTCACGTCGACAGGCGTCCGGTTCCCGGGCGCCACCGCATTTCCTGTGGAAAACTTGTGCCCAAAGGCGTATATCGGGCGTTCCGTATCGAAGCGGGCAGGAAATCAAGGCACTGGAAAGGCGCAGAAAAAGCCGGAGGGCAGGACAATGGCGGCAAACTGGACACCGGACAGCTGGAAGGGCAAACCGATCCGGCAGGTGCCGGTCTATCAGGACGGTGAGCGTCTGGCGCAGGTCGAGCAAACCCTGCGCGGGTTGCCACCGCTGGTGTTCGCCGGCGAGGCGCGCCGTCTTCGCGAGGATCTCGCCGACGTGGCGGCCGGCCAGGCATTCCTGCTGCAAGGCGGCGATTGCGCGTCGTCCTTCGCCGAGTTCGGCGCCAATACAATCCGT
>CAYFYY010000003.1:0-52336 GCA_964347475.1 uncultured Flavobacteriales bacterium | reverse complement strand
CCGATGCTGCGCACCGCGCTCGCCAACTGGCTGACCGACGTCGACCACGGCGCGGGCGCGCTGCTGGCGCGCGTGATCGTCAACCGCCTGTGGCAGCACCATTTCGGGCGCGGGATCGTCGGTACGCCGAGCGACTTTGGCACGCGCGGCGAACGGCGAAGCCTTTTTGCTGCAAGGCGGCGATTGCGCGGAGTCCTTCGCCGAGTTCGGCGCCAATACCATCCGTGACACCTTCAAGGTGCTTTTGCAGATGGCTGTCGTGCTGACCTATGCGGGCGCCTGCCCGGTGGTGAAGGTGGGTCGCATGGCGGGCCAGTTCGCCAAGCCGCGCTCGTCCGACACGGAAGTCCAGGGCGGCCGCGAGCTGCCGAGCTACCGCGGCGACATCGTCAACGCCATCGAGTTCGACGAGGATGCGCGCGAGCCGGATCCGGAGCGTATGGTGCGTGGTTACAACCAATCCGCCGCGACGCTCAATCTTCTGCGTGCCTTCGCCCAAGGCGGCTTCGCCGACCTGCACAAGGTGCACCAGTGGAACCTGAATTTCGTCTCGGGCAGCCCGCAGGGCGAGCGGTACGAGGAGCTGGCCAACCGGATTTCGGAATCCCTGGATTTCATGGAAGCGTGCGGAATAACCGCGGAAAGCGTGCCGCAGATCCGGGAAACGAACTTCTACACCAGCCACGAGGCGCTGCTGCTGGCCTACGAGGAGGCGCTGGTACGCAAGGACAGCCTGACCGGCGACTGGTACGACTGCTCGGCGCATCTGCTGTGGATCGGTGAGCGCACCCGCGATCCCGACGGCGCGCATGTCGAATTCCTGCGCGGCGTGAACAACCCGATCGGCATGAAGGTCGGGCCGACGGCGGATCCGGACGATCTGATCCGGCTCATCGATATCCTGAACCCGGCCAACGATCCCGGCCGTCTGACGCTGATCAGCCGCATGGGCCACGACAAGGTGCGCGACGTCCTGCCGGCGCTGGTCCGCCGGGTCGAGCGCGAGGGCCGCGCCGTGGTCTGGTCGTGCGATCCCATGCACGGCAACACGATCAAGTCGGCAACCGGGTACAAGACGCGGCCGTTCGATCGCATCCTCGACGAGGTGCGCGGGTTCTTCGAGGTCCACCGCGAGCAGGGATCGTACGCCGGCGGGGTACATTTCGAAATGACCGGCCAGGATGTGACCGAGTGCCTCGGCGGAGCCCAGGCGATCAGCGACGAGGACCTGTCGGCGCGCTATCATACCCATTGCGACCCGCGCCTCAACGCGAGCCAGGCTCTCGAGCTGGCATTTCTGCTCGCGGATTCGCTCAAGGAACAGCGGGCCGGCCGGCGGTCGCGCCTTGCCGCCGCATCATAGGGGCCGGATCCCGCGGAATTCTGTCTTAAGAGGGTTGCGATGACCCCGAAACCAGAATCCATTGCGCGTTGGACAGACGCCTATTTCAACCGCACGCGCCGCGTCGTCGAGAAGTTCGGCGACTGCACCGCCACCTACGCGATTTTCATGCGACGACCGGTTGTTTCGGCGCCGCGCCTGGCCATCAAGTGGCTTGAGGGTGTGACAAAGGAGCGGGGGGCGACGGTCGATATCGACCTGCGATACGAGGAAGGTCGCTGGGTCGGCGCCGGCGAGGCGCTGATGTACGTGACCGGGCCCCTGGCGCTACTGGTTGATCTGGAGACGCTACTGCTGCAGAAAATCGGGCCCGCCTGCGTTGCCGCCTACAATGCCGCGGCGATGTGCATGGACCTGCCCAAGGTCTCCTTCCTGGCCATGGACGCCCGCCACTGCGCTGGCACAGAGATGGCGGAACTCATGGCCTACGCCGCCTCCGTCGGCTCGCGCCGAGCAAAGCGCAAGGAGAACGCGGTCGGCTTCATCGGCAATGCGACCGACGCCACCGCCCATTACTTCGGACTGCAGCAGGGACTTGGCACCATGCCACATGCGCTGGTCGGCTATGCCGGTTCCACCGTCCGGGCGGCCGAGATGTTCAACGAAACCTTCCCGGACGACAATCTGACGGTCCTGGTCGATTACTTCGGACACGAAGTTGTCGATTCCCTTGCCGTGTGCGAACGGTTCCCGGGACTGGCGAAAGACGGGCGGCTTGCGGTTCGACTCGATACGCCGGGGTCGCGGTTTTGCGAAGGCCTCGATCCGACGGCGTCCTATGCGGTCCTCGATCGCCATGTGCCGCGCGCGATCCGTGGCTACCGCACCGAGGAGGAACTGCGCGACCTCGTTGGCCCCGGCGTCTCCGCAGCAGCGATCTGGCACATGCGGGAACGGCTGGATGAGGCGGGTCACGACAGCGTCCGGATCGTCGCATCGAGCGGCTTCGGTCCGCACAAATGCAAGACGATGGCGATCGCCAAGGCGCCGATCGACGTGATCGGTACCGGCTCATACCTCCCGGATCGTTGGACGGAAACCTATGCGACGGCCGATATCGTCGCCTATGACGGCGAGCCGCGCGTCAAGGTCGGCCGCGAGTTCCTGCTGCGCGGCCGCGAGGCGGAAGCCGCCGAATAGGCCCCCGGGCCTTACATTCTTCTGCGCAGCTCCGAGAGTACCTCGATCGCCGCCCTGATCTCGCCGGGGTCCATGCCTGCCGAAATGTCCTCGTAGGCTTCTTCAATCCTGTGCATGACCTGCGCGAGCCGTCGCTCGCCCAAACCGGTGATCTTCAGAAGTCTGGAGCGCCTGTGCGCGGGATTGTCCACGAATTCCACCAGGCCCTGTTCCGCGAGGCCATTGGCCAAAATCTGAATGTGTTGGCGGCTTACGTCGCGCGCCCGCGCGAGCTGGGGGACCGTCTGCGGCCCGCTACTCTTGAGGCTGCGCAACAATCCGAATGATCCGGCACCGGCCGGCGGGGTTGCTCCGATTTTCTCCCCGGCCGCGCGCAGCCGGAAATACGTATGAATTACTTCCATGCCGAGTTCGAAGAGCGCGTTGCCTGCTTCGCTTCGTTGTTTCGGCCGCTTCGGCATGTGCACCTCGCAGTCGCGTCTTTTCGACAATTTAGCTGGCATATTGACAATGAATTGTCATAATGACATCGTTCTTGTCAATTTGCCTCTGATCGCGATCACACCAACGTGCGACACCGAGGCAAACCTTGGAAAATTAAAGATTCACGATATCACGAAACGAGGAGCAAGGAATGAAGTCGTCACAACATCGGCGGAAACGCCACTTCAATATCGTACTCGTGCTACTTGCCGTCTTCGGCTTGGCCGCCGTGTTCGTCGCTATCGATCCGTTGGCGCAGGCGTCAAGAGGATTTCATCATTACAGGGCCGGTGATCGAAGCCCACAGCACGTCGGTCTAACGTTTTGTGGGGACAGCGGTCTCACCCATGCGGACCGCCTGGGCTCGTTCCTGAGCAGCTGGCTCGAACTGGATGCCGCACAAAGTGAATCTTGGATCCGGGTCGAGCGTGAGCTCGAGCAAGGCTTCATCTGGTTGCGCGATACCTGCGACGCTTTTGCCGCGGACACGGCGACGACAACCTTGCCCGAGCGCTTGGAGTTCGCGGAAACGGCGATGGCGGCTGGTTTGGAGGCGCTGCGTGCCGTGCGACCGGCGTTCGAGGCGTTCTATGATACGTTGGACGACGGCCAGCGGCAGCAACTCGAAACGGTGCTGAACCACCGCGGCGCCAGCGTCCGCTAGAGGACTTGTCGATGCGTGTGCGAATTCCCGGCCGATCCCGCCGGTGTATCGGTCGGTCGCGCAAGCAGTGCCTCGTGCCCTGATCCTTTCGCGTCAGTTGGCATGCCCCAGGGCGTTGTTGACCGCATCCATCACCGTCTTGCGCTTGAGCGGTTTGGCGATCGCGCTGTCTGCGCCGAGCCGTTCCGCAATGTCGAGATAGTCCAGGGTCCTGGTCCGCCCGCCGCCAGAGACGGCGATGATTTTCAGATCGGGCCGCTGGCGTCGAAGCTCGACGATTGTCTCGATGCCCTCCTTTTCCGGCATAATGATATCGGTGATAACGAGATCAACCGTGGTGCGTTCAAAGGCATCGAGGGCATCCTGGCCATTGACCGCCTCGATGACCTCATGTCCCGACTTCTCCAGCATTTGCCGAAGGGTAAAGCGGATGAATTCCTCGTCATCGACAACAAGTACACGAGCCATGTCGTTCTCCTTCGCCGCATGGGCGGCTCCGGCTGCGGTAATGTTGCGAGTATTTGTTCCAGGCCGAGTCGGTGATCATATGGCAATCATTCGGCGGCGTGTCGCGGTTCGCTGTGGGCCGCGCACGTTCGTTCGAGCGGAAAATAAATCTCGACGGTCGTACCGCCACCCGGCTCGCTGGATACGATAATCGCTCCTTCATGCGATTTGACGATGCCATGCACCACCGACAGACCCATCCCGGTACCACCACCGACCGGTTTGGTGGTAAAGAAAGGATCGAAAACCCGACTGAGAGTGCCGCGGTCCATGCCCGGTCCAGTGTCGCCAACGGTCAGCAGCACGTGCGGGCCCGGATTGAGATCGGTATGTCGCCCCGCGGTCTTCTCGTCGACGTCCACCCGCTTCAAACCGACCGTAAGGGTGCCCGGTTTCGACGCCATCGCGTCTCGCGCGTTGGAGCCGAGATTCATGAGAATCTGGTGAATCTGCGTCGACACGGCCATGACCTGCGCCACGCCCTCGTCGAGGTCGTCCACGATTTCGATGGTGGCTGGCATGGTGGCGCGAAGGAGTCCCAAGCTTTCCCTTACCAGAGGGCAGAGATCGACCAGTATTCGATCCGGCGCGTGTTCGCGGCTGAAGGCCAGGATCTGGGCGACGAGTTCCCGGCCGCGCTCACCGGCCCACAGGACCTGCTCCAAATTGGTCCGCGACTGGCTTCCGGGGGGCAGATCGTCGACGACGAGTTCGGTCAGGCCCAGTATGGGTGTCAGCGTATTGTTGAGGTCGTGGGCGATTCCGGCGGCCAGGCTGCCCAGGCTGTCCATCTTCTGGCTCTGGCTCAACTGCGCCTCGATGCGTTTGCGTTCGGTGATATCGGTCCCGATGGCGCCGATCCCCGTCATCTCGCCCATGGAGTCGAATATCGGGAACTTCACTGTCAGATAACTGTGCTTGCCGTCCTCCTCATCCCACACTTCCTCCTGCTCGATGGGACGGCGGCTATCAATTACCGCCTGGTCATGCGCCCGGAATGCCCCCGCTATCTCGGCAGAAAAGATTTCCTTGCTGGTCTTCCCCAGGCACTCGGCCTCGGTCTTGCCGAACAGCTTCGCGGCCAGCGGATTGACCAAAAGATAACGGCCGTCCATGTCCTTGATGTGTATCTTCTGGGGTGAATTGTCCACAACGGCCCGGAATCGCTCCTCGCTCCTTTGCAGCTTTTCTTCCGCTCGCTTCTGCTCGGTAATATCGGTACGGGTCAGAACGAAACCCCCGTCCGGTGTCGGAAATTCACGGATAAGGAATATACGCCCATCGGACTGGGTCTGAATGTGCGACTGGTTTTTCCCATGCAGCTGGATCCGCTTGGCGATCCACTCATCCAAATCGGCCGCCATATCGCCATACAGGCCCTTTTTCGCCAAGATTACGACCACTTCCTCAAAGGTCTTGCCGATGAGGGTCGAGACGTTTTCCACGCCGACCTGGTCGCCAAATCTGCTGTTGCTCAGCACAAGTCGCTGATCCTTGTCGTAAAGGGTGAATCCGTCCGACATGCTTTCGATCGCCTGGATCATCAGGTCGTGCATCTCCCGCAGGGACAGCTCGCTTTGCGACAGAGCCCACTCGGCCTGTTTTCGCTCTGTGATATCAAGCAGGTAAAGCGTGATGCCGTCACTACTGGGAAAGCCGCGCACGTCGTACCAGCGGTCGAGCGGGGCATAATACCCGTCGAATGTCGTTGGCTCGGAACGCCTTACCGCGTCGTTCAGTCGATCGTAGAAGCTGGTCGCAAGTTCGGGAAATTCGTCCCAGAGCACTTTGCCCAGCAGGTCTTCCTGGGTCCGGCCGAACAGTTCCTCGGCTTGCGGATTGACATAGGTCAGCCGCCATTCGCGGTCGGCCGCAAAGAATGCGTCATGGATGCTCCGCAGAACCGCTTCGATTCGCTTGCCTGCGTCGGTTGCATCTTTCTCTGCATTCATGCGCTCGCGAATCGCGCCCTTGAGCCGAGCATTGGCCTTCTGAAGCTCGGCGTTCCGTTCCTGCGCCTCGTCGCGCGCCTTCTGCAGTGCCTCCTCGGCCTCCTTCCTCGTCGTAACGTCGCGCACGATGGCAACCAAGCGAGGGGTCGCGGCCGGCGGCGTGACATATTGCAGCAAGACCTCGACGGGTATCAGCGTGCCGTTCTTGTGCCTGTGAACGGTATCGAACGTGCAGAACCGTTGCGACCCGTCGATTAACGGCGCAATCATCTGGCGGAATCTGGATTCGTCGAATTCCGGTTTGATGTCGACCGGTGTCATCCGCATCAGCTCGCGTCGGCTATAGCCGACCTGCTCCGTGGCGCCTTGATTGACGTAGAAGAATTTGAGGGTGTCTGGCCGGAACATGAATACGCAGTCAACCGCTTGGTCCAGCGTCCTGTTGAATTGATCCAGTACCCGCGCGGCGTGGCCGACGCGTGACATGGCCCGGAAGCAGAGCGGTCCGGCGACGGCCCAGATCGCCATCGCGGCGAGCGTGGCTGTTATGACGCTGGTCCAGTGCTCGTGATGGTTAGGAGCACCAATCCCTTCGCTGCTCGTTCCTGCCAGAGGGTCCAACGGCCAATGCGCCCAGACCGACGATAACGCGAAGACGAAGGCGATCGTGATGCCCGCCAGATAAAGAACGTGCCGGGGCTCCTTGATCAACGGTTTCTCCTCTGGTCAACCGTCATGTGCCCGGGATCCGGTTCGAAGGCAACACGATGTCCCGTTGCCTGTCCTCGGGCGGCGGCAACTCGCCAAGATAGAACAAATTAGTTAACGACATGGATAGAAGATTTGAGGGTCCCGTCGGCACGCTCTTCGGCGGCCGGCCCAAGCGTATGACGGACTACCCGCCGCGCCGCGGCACCGGCAAGCGGCGGTCGCGGACTTTATGGCGCGAGTCGTCGGAGCGGGGTCACATTGGCTGGCGTATCGAGATCACGCAAGAAATCCTGCAGGATTTCGCGCACCACGACGCCGTATCGCTCTTCGATCCGCCGTCGGCCGGCGGTCGACGCGAGCTCGATTCGTAAGGGCCGGAACAAAGCGTCCATCATTAAGGCGAATTCCGCGTCTCCGAACACCCATCCGCGCTCCGCCTCGTCTTCTGGCAGGGGCATATGCGAGATGACGACACCGATCATCCATGCGCGGCGCTTGGCGAAATTGGCGAATGATTTGCTGAGGTGGACGAGAATGTCGTTGACGATCACCTGGCTGGTGGGATCATCGTAGACGTCCTGCCATTCGAAATCGCTGCCCCGCGCAGTCTGGATGATCCGGACCAGTTCGCGGCAGCGGCTCTGGTACTGATCGAGCAGGACCGGGCCGAGAATCTGGTACAGCGCCGACAGATAGCCGGGGATGATCCGGCGTGACAGGCCTTGCCCGGGGATGACCGCCCGATCCGCTGCCGGCAGCAGGTGGGACAGCGGATGGACCATCAGCCGTTCGAACGGCATGCGCCGGCTGCTCTCGCGCCGGACCTCGTCGATTACGGACAGGCACTCGTTCCATCCGGTCCGGTAGAACTCCTGGGCGTCCGTCCGCGTGCTGTCCCGGAATGCTTCGATCGCGGCAGTCAGTTGTGGAACGTCAAGCGAGCCGCCGCACTCGGCCGCTTCGTGCTGGAGATACTCCATGATCCGGTCGAGAACCATATGGGTCAGCGTCCTGAGCCGCGTTGGACCCGGCCCCAACTCCGGGAAATCATCGTCGACCATTCCTGCCGATTCCACGTCCGGTTCGCGCTTCGCCGCGGCGGGAGCCGTCGGCGCAGGCTGTTGAATTGGCGATTGTTTTTGCCAATGCTTCCCGCTACCACGTGTAGCGCGAAAAAGTAAAAATTCCAGAAATGGGGCTCCGGAATTGTCGAGAATCCGTGACAAATTGCAGGACGCGGCGCCCTCAGGACTCGTCCAGTGCGGATATGAGCGCACGGATGTTGCTGACCGCCGCCGCACCGTGTCGTTCGATCAGGCGTGCTTCCCCGTCGTCCGTCGACAGCGCCTGAGCGAGGCGCGAATAAAGCGCCCTCATGAGCGCTGCGAATCCATCGTCGTCGAGGGCGAGGGCATGCGCCAGGTCATCGGCAGGCAGGGGCATGGCATCGTTGACGAGGCCGATGAACCAGTCACGTTGCTGCTCGTATTCCGTGAATTCCCCGGCCAGCTTCACGAGAACCTCGTCGACGATGTCCTGGCTGTGCCGGTCGTCGTACACATCCTCCCAGCGAAACGCGCCGCCCCGTGCAGTTCGCGTCGCCCGCACCAGGTCCCGGCTTCGTTCCTGCTGGCGTCCGACGAATACCGGGCCGACCAGGTCCTCCAATGCGGCCATGAATCCCGGAATGACTCGTCGCGACAACACGTTGCCCACGCCGTCGCGGCTTCCGTGTTCGGGCAGCAGATGCGCGAACGGCCGGACCATCAGGCGCTGGAACGGCGCCTTGCGGTCCTCGCCGCGGCCTTCCGACTCGAAGATCGCTGCGCATTCGTCCCACACTGCCTGGCAGATTGCGCCGAGGACGGGCGAATCCGGGCGTTTGAACGAATCCACCACGTCGGCGATGTCGTCGACGCCGATCTCCCCGCCTCCGGCCGAAGCGCGCTCTCGGAGTTCGCGGGCCAGCAGATTGACGGTACGATACAGGTAGCCGCGGACTGCCGCGGGGCCCGGCTCGAGGTCGGTCAGGTTATGGTCGCTCATATTCGCTGCATCCTCCGGCGGCGAGCCAACTGCCCGTGCGCCATAATTCGGGTTGCTTCCCGCTTGATTTCAAGGTTGTCGGGATAGGATAGTCGGCTACACCGGTTACTTCCACAATGCCGGCCGCCGCCGGCGCCAAGGCGCGACATGACGGATCGAATGAAGATATATTTGGCGCAGCGCAATCCGACGGTCGGTGACATCAAGGGGAATGCTGCACTGGTTCGCGAAGCACGTGTCGCGGCTGCGGCGGACGGTGCGGACCTCGTCATCTTGACCGAGCTGTTCGCGTGCGGCTATCCGCCCGAAGACCTGGTGCTGAAGCCGTTCTTTCAGGATCGCATCGAGGACGCGGTCCGCAGCCTGGCCGGCGAGACCGCCGATAACGGACCGGCGCTGCTGCTTGGCGCGCCGTGGCGTGACGAGGGCGGCGGGTTGCACAACGCGGCGCTGCTGCTGGACGGCGGCGAGGTCGCGTCGGTCCGCTATAAGCATGACCTGCCGAACTACAGCGTGTTCGATGAGAAACGTGTGTTCAGCGCCGGCCCGCTGCCGGGGCCGATGCCGTTCCGCGGGGTGCGGCTGGGTGTCATGGTCTGCGAGGACATGTGGACCACCGACGTCACGGAGTGCCTCGAGGAATCCGGGGCGGAAATTCTCGTCGTGATTAATGGTTCCCCGTTCGAGAGCGACAAGGGCGACGTGCGCATGCAGCATGCAACTCAGCGAGTGACCGAATCCCACCTGCCTCTGATCTACGTGAACCAAGTCGGCGGGCAGGACGAGTTGGTGTTCGACGGCTCGTCGTTCGTACTGAACGCCGATCGCTCTGTCGCCGCTTATCTGCCTGCCTTCTGTGCGGTGGATACGGCGACCGACTGGTCGCGAAAGGCGCAGGGATGGGTTTGCGCCCAGGCAGTTTGCACCGCACCGCCAGACGACGACGAGGCGATGTACCGGGCAATGGTGCTGGGGCTGGCGGACTACGTTCGCAAGAACGGATTCCCGGGTGTAATCGTCGGCCTGTCGGGTGGCATCGATTCCGCGTTGACCGCGGCGGTCGCGGTCGATGCCCTGGGCGCCGACAAGGTGCACTGCGTGATGATGCCCTCGCCCTATACCAGCGCTGAGAGCCTGGAGGATGCGGCCGACTGCGCGCAGCGCCTCGGTGTCTCGCTGGACGAGATCGGGATCGAGCCGGCCATGGCCGCGTTCGAGGCAATGCTGAAGCCCGTATTCGGCAACCGGCAACCGGACACCACTGAAGAGAATATCCAGGCGCGCAGCCGCGGCATCGTTCTGATGGCACTGTCCAACAAACTGGGCCACATGCTGCTGACCACCGGCAACAAATCGGAGATGTCGGTCGGTTATGCGACGCTGTATGGCGACATGGCCGGCGGTTTTTCGGTCCTCAAGGACGTCTACAAGACCGACGTGTTCCGACTCGCGCACTGGCGCAACGACCACAGGCCGGAGGATCTTGCCGGCCCGGACGGGCAGGTAATCCCTGCGCGGATCCTCAGCAAGCCGCCGTCGGCGGAACTGCGGCCCGGCCAGACAGACCAGGACTCGCTGCCACCCTATGACATGCTGGACGATATCCTGCGTTGCCTGATCGAGGGAGAGATGGGCGTCGAGGAGATCGTGGAGCGCGGTCATGCGCCCGAACTCGTGCAGCGCGTCTGGCGCATGCTCGACACCGCCGAATACAAGCGCCGGCAGGCGCCACCGGGGGTCAAGCTGACGAGCCGCGCCTTCGGCCGGGACCGCCGCTATCCGATCACCAACGCGTTCCGCAAGATCCTGTAGGATGACGGCGCTGCCGAAGGTTCGTTTCGCGCCCAGCCCGACCGGGCTCCTCCATGTCGGCAACGCCCGGCTGGCGCTCGTCAACTGGTTATTTGCACGACACGGCGGCGGGTCGTTCCTGCTGCGCCTCGACGACACCGATGCCGCCCGCTCCCTCGACGAATATGGTGTCGCCATTGAGGCAGACCTCCGCTGGCTGGGCCTCGATTGGGACGATTTCGTGCGCCAGTCCGACCGCGTCGACCGCTACGATGCGGCGATCGCGCAGCTCAAGGCGACGGGCCGCCTGTACGCGTGCTACGAATCGCCCAAGGAGTTGTCGATGAAGCGCAAACGGCGGTTGAGCCAGGGCCGTCCACCGGTCTACGACCGTGCCGCCCTTCGCCTGAGCGATACCGACCGCGGTCGTCTCGAAAAAGAAGGCCGGCAGCCGCACTGGCGGTTCCTTCTCGACGATGTGGGGGTGGCCTGGTCCGACCTTGTGCGCGGGGCCGTGCGTTTCGAGCCCGGCCACATGAGCGACCCGGTACTGGTGCGTGAGGACGGTCACCCGCTGTACATTCTGTCCTCGGTCGTCGACGACGGAGAACTCGGGATCACCCATGTCATGCGCGGCGAGGACCATGTCGCCAATACCGCGGTGCAGATTCAGCTGTTCGCGGCGCTCGGGTTCGCCTTGCCCGACTTTGCGCATCTGCCGCTGCTTTTGGGCGATGACGGCAAACCCTTGTCCAAGAGACTTGAGAGCCTCAGCCTCCGGGCCTTGCGCGATGACGGCGTGGAGCCTCTTGCACTGTGCGCGTATCTTGCCCATCTGGGGACACCGCTGACCGCGAGTGGGGCGGAAACCATGGACGATTTGGCTGCCCGCTTCGATATCGCCGCATTCGGACGCGCCGCGCCACGTTTCGACCGGTCCGAACTCGATCACTTGAACGCCCGTGTCCTGCACCACCTGCCGTTCGAGGCGGTTCGCGAGCGACTTGGCCTGGCCGGCGCGGACGCGGCGTTCTGGCTGGCGGTGCGATCCAACATCACCAAATTGTCGGAGGCCGCCGTCTGGTGGCGTATCCTTCATGGCAACGTCGAGCCGGTCATCATCGATGCGACCCTGTGCAGGACGGCCGCGGCTCTCTTGCCGGACGAGCCGTGGGATGAGTCCACCTTCAAGACCTGGACGAATAAGGTCAGCAAGGCGACCGGCGCGAAGGGCAAGGCGCTTTTCATGCCGCTGCGCCAGGCGCTGACGGGCATGGACCATGGACCGGAGCTGCGCGTTCTGTTACCTATGCTCGGCCGCGAGCGGGCGGTGGCGCGCCTAGCGGGGGCAACTTCCAGACAAGCCGGATCCTGACGACGTGACGCTACGCATCCACGATACCCTGAGGCGCGGAAAAGTCGTTTTCGAGCCGCTCGATCCGAACAACGTGCGCTTTTACGTCTGCGGGCCCACGGTCTACGACTTTGCCCATATCGGCAATGCGCGGCCGGTCGTCGTGTTCGACGTGCTGGCGCGGCTGCTGCGGCGCCTGTACCCGAAAGTCACCTATGTCCGCAACATCACCGACGTCGAGGACAAGATCAACGACCGGGCCAAGGAACTGGGCGAGGACATCCGCAGCCTGACCGAGCGCACGGCGAAGCAGTTCCACGAGGACATGGCGGCCCTCGGTGCCCTGCCGCCCGACATCGAGCCCCGCGCGACCGACCACGTCGCCGAGATGATCGTGATGATCGAGGCGTTGATCGCCAACGGCCACGCCTACGAGGCCGACGGGCATGTGTTGTTCGACGTGCCGTCGATGCCGGATTACGGACGGCTTTCGGGCCATAGCCGCGAGGAGCTTGTCGCCGGGGCGCGAGTCGAGGTCGCGCCCTATAAAAAAGACCCTGCCGATTTCGTGCTGTGGAAGCCGTCGATGCCGGATCTGCCCGGCTGGGACAGCCCGTGGGGCCGCGGCCGGCCGGGCTGGCACATCGAATGCTCGGCCATGAGCATGAAATACCTCGGTGTAAGCTTCGATATCCATGGCGGTGGCCAGGACTTGATCTTCCCGCACCACGAGAACGAGATCGCGGAGAGCCGCTGTGCGCATCCCGACGCGGGCTTCGCGAAGTACTGGATGCACAACGGCTACTTGATGGCCGAGGGCGAGAAAATGTCGAAGTCCCGCGGCAACTTCTACACGGTGCACGAACTGCTGGAGGAGTTTCCCGGCTGGGGCGAGGCGATTCGGCTGGTCCTGCTGCAAACCCATTACCGCCAGCCGCTCGATTTCACCAAGGACGGGATCGTGCAGGCCAAGACGACGCTGGACCGTCTCTACCTGGCGCTGCGCGACGCAGCCGGCGTCGTTGCAGCCGCGGACAGGGCGGCGGATGTGCAGGCGGCGCTGGAGGATGATCTCAACACGCCGTTGGCGATCAGCCATCTGCACGAATCGCTGGGCAAGCTCAACAGGGCGAAGAGCGACAGCGACAAGGCGGCCGCGAAGGGCAGGCTTCTGGCTGGCGGCCAGCTGCTCGGCATTGTGCAGCAGGATCCCGACACCTGGCTGCGCGGCGATGCCAGAGCCTCTGATCTCGACGACGCGGAAATCGAAGGGCTGATCGCCGCGCGCAATGCGGCCCGAAGGGCCCGGGACTTCGCCACCGCCGACAGGATTCGCGACGAACTGTCGGCGGCGGGCCTCCTGCTTGAAGACAAGCCCGACGGAACAACCGCGTGGCGCCGGGCCTGAGCCGGCGGCGGACACGGCGGGAATTGGCCGGCAATGCCCGGGCGTGCTAAATTTTCAAAGGACGTGGGCCCCGTTTCGTGCCAGAATTGACATCATGAACAAACCGATGGATATCGATATCGCCGCCGTGAAAACGCGGCTTATGGAAATGAAGGCGGAGCTTGAGCGCCTGGCGCACGAGCATGAACACGACAGCGATATCGTCGAACTCGACCAGACGACGCAGGGGCGCCTGTCGCGTATGGATGCGCTGCAGGGGCAGGCGATGGCGCAGGAGGTGGCGCGTCGCCGGGAGGCCGAAATCCGCCGCATCGACGCCGCCCTGGCGCGTATCGAGGACGATGAATACGGATACTGCGTTACATGTGGCGAGGAGATCGCGCGAAAACGCCTCGACCTCGATCCGGCGACGCCCAACTGCATCGACTGCGCCCGCGGTGAAGAGACATAGACCCGGTCCGCGGCAGCCCGGTCTCGGATATCACACGGATCGGGGCGGACCGGCACAGCCACCGGATGGCATCGGCCGATGCAATACCCGATAGAACCTGAACAAATCATAGGGATTGCGCTGGCGTTGGGCGTGTTCCTGGTGGTTATCGTTGTCTGGATGACGATTGTGTGGCGCCGTCTCGAACGGGGCTGGCGGCTGGTCGACGGCCACTGGAAGACCGTGCGCGCCCGCCTCAAGGATCGCGGCGATTTGCTCCCGGAATTGGCCCGTGTCACGCGGCACCGGCTGGCGCACCAGAAGGAATCGCTGGAAATCCTCTCGCGACTCCGCACGCGGAGTATCTCCGGGCGCAACCCGGTCGAACGGGCGGCCGCGGAGGCCGAGCTGGAATCGGTCCTGCGCCGCGTGCTGGCGGCCGCGATGGCCGATCCCGGGCTTTCCGGAGTGACCGAGTTCGAAACAGTACGGGCGGCGCTGGAAGACAGCACCGCGCAGATCCGGCGGGCCGTCGCCGCCTACAACGATGCCGTTGCCACCTTTAACCAGTCGACCACGCGGTTTCCTGCGAGCATGCTGTCGCGCCGCATGGGCACGACGCGGGCCGAATTCTTCGATGACGGCAGGGGCACGTTCTTCGAGGCGGCAAAGTATGGGCGCGAGGCCGTCGCAACGCAGGGACAGCCTGTGCCCCGGTGAGCCGTGTCCGTCCGGGGGCGCCGCGCGCCTTCCCGTGCGAATGTTTGGCGACCGGCATATCGCGGTGGGGTCTGGCGATACCGTGGCAGCGAATGCATTTCTGGGGCGTCTTAACCAAATTGTCGCATTCGGATGGTTGAATGGCCCGATGCTTTACCGCCGCGTGCGCGGTCAATAAAGGGTGCTGCCATGATCGAAACCATCGTCATTGTCGCAATCGTCGGCGGACTGTTGCTGTGGGCGGTGTCCATCTACAACCGGCTGGTTCGCAATCGTAACCTCGTGGAAGAGGGATGGAGCGGTATCGAAACCCAGCTCAAACGGCGCTCAAACCTGATCCCCAATCTCGTCGAGGCGGTCAAGGGCTATATGGGGCAGGAAAAGGGCGTCCTTGAGAAGGTGACCGAGATGCGGTCGCGGACCGGGCGGGCCGAGACGCCGGCCGAGCGAGGCAAGGCCGAGGGCCTGCTGGGACAGGCGCTGGCCAACGTGTTCGCGGTGGCGGAGGCATATCCGGACCTGAAGTCGAACAAGAACTTCCTCGACCTGCACCGCCAGCTCTCGGACATCGAGGACGAGATCCAGATGGCCCGCCGCTATTACAACGGCACGGTGCGCAACCTGAACATCCTCATCGAGTCCTTCCCGAGCAACCTCGTCGCCAACATCTTCGGCTTCCTGCAGGCCGAGTTCTTCGAAATCGAAAACGAATCCGATCGCGCGGTGCCGCAGGTCAGTTTCTCCTGACCCGGAAGGCTTCGCGATGAAACCGATTTTGCGGATCCTGTTGACCGCACTGGCCCTGCTGTTGCCATCGGCGACGGCGGCGGATGCGGAAGAGCGGATACTCGAATTCGACAGTCGCGTCGTCGTCGGTACCGACGGCGGCCTCACCGTAACCGAGACGATTGCGGTCGAAGCGGAAGGTCGAAGCATCAAGCGCGGCATCTACCGCGATTTTCCGACCCTCTATGAGGGACCCGGCGGGCGGCGCCACGTCGTCGGCTTCAGGGTCGTCGAGGTCCTGCGTGACGGCCGGCCCGAGAACTGGTTCACGAAGCAGCGGTCGAACGGCGTGCGGATCTATGCCGGGAAGGAGGATGTCTACCTTCGGCCCGGCCGGTACGAGTACACCTTCAGGTACCGCACCGATCGCCAGATCGGCTTCTTCGAGGCCTACGACGAGCTGTACTGGAACGT
Source organism: uncultured Flavobacteriales bacterium (assembly GCA_964347475.1). GTDB lineage: Bacteria > Pseudomonadota > Alphaproteobacteria > UBA8366 > JADFVY01. Next base: position 36,528 of record CAYFYY010000003.1, on the reverse strand, counting down.
CACCGGCAACGAGTGGGAGTTTGCCATCGACCGCGCCCGTGTGACGATCGTCCTGCCCGGGGATTCGAGGATCGTACAGACCGCCGCCTATACTGGCCGCCAGGGCGAGACGGGGCAGGACTGGGCCGGCTGGACCGACGAACGGGGCAATCCCGTGTTCGAGAGCACCCGGCGTCTTGCGCCGAGAGAGGGGCTGACCGTGGCGGTCGCCTGGCCGAAGGGCTTCGTTTCGCCGCCGACCGTCGCGGACGAGGTTGCCTGGACGCTGCGCGCCTATCTCGGTGTGATCGCGGCCGGTGCGGCCTTGCTGCTGGTCGTGATCTACTATTACGCGGTGTGGCGGCGGGTCGGCCGCGACCCCGAAGCGGGCCCCGTGGTGCCGCGATGGCGGCCGCCGCGCGGAATGTCGCCGGCCGCGTCCCGTTTCATCTCGGAAATGGGGTTCGATGCAAAGGCGATCGCCGCCGCGGTCGTCAGCCTCGCGGTCAAGGGCCGGCTGATCATCAAGGACGACGGCGGCGACGATTATACGCTGCTCAAGCATGACGGCGGGTTCGGCGTCAAGCTGTCGCCCGGGGAGAAGGCGATGGAGCGGGCGCTCTTCCTGTGGGGCGACAGCGCAGCCGTCCGCAGGGGCAATCACAGATACCTGAAGCCGGCGGTCGACGCGCTCCGCGAGGCCCTGTCCGCCGACTACGAAGGCGCGCATTTCCGGCGCAACCTCGGATACTATGCCGGCGGCATGGTGCTCAGCTTCCTGGCCGCCTTCGGCGCCGGAATCGTCAACGTCCACGCCGCTGTCGGCCAGACCGAGGCGATGGGCGCGGGCTTGATCGCCGTGACCATTTTTGCCCTGCTCGGCGTCAATCTCCTGTTTCGGTACCTGTTGAAGGCGCCGACCCTGGAGGGCCGCGCCATCATTGACGAGATCGAAGGGTTCCGGATGTATCTGACCACCGCCGAGCAGGAGCGCCTCAATCTGCTCCATCCGCCGGAACGCACGCCGGAGCTGTTCGAGAAATACCTTCCCTATGCGATGGCGCTGGACGTCGAGACCGAATGGGGCGAGCAATTCGAGGACGTGCTCGCGAAGGCGGCAGTGGATCAAGACGACGGCTATCGCCCGCGCTGGTACTACGGGCGGCGCGGCCATCACGGCTGGGCGTCGCCGGGGCGGTTCGCCAGCAGCCTCGGCGCCTCGCTCGGCGGCGCGATCGCGTCTGCCGCGACGCCGCCCGGCTCGTCCTCGGGCTCCGGCGGCGGCGGCTCCTCCGGCGGCGGCGGCGGCGGCGGCGGTGGTGGCGGCTGGTAGGGGCGGCAAAGCTGGGCGATGCGCGGTTCAGTATTACTTCTCGGATTGCTGCTGGCCGTTATGGCCGGGTCCGCCCGCGCTCAACAAGAGGAAGTTCTCAGCTTCGACAGCCGCATAGAGGTTGGTGCGAACGGTATTCTCACCGTTACCGAATCGATCACTGTCCGCGCCATGGGCGGCAAGATCAAGCGGGGGATCTACCGGGATTTCCCGACCATTTACCGGAAACCAGGCGGTACTGCGCATCGTGTCTCGTTCGATGTCGTATCCGTGCTGCGCGACGGCAGGCAGGAACCTTGGTTCTCAAGGTCGATGGACAACGGAATCAGGATCTACATGGGCGACAGGGACAGCCTGCTTGCACCGGGCCGGTACAGCTACACGCTCACCTATCGCACGGACCGGCAGATCGGGTTTTTCGAGCAGCATGACGAACTGTACTGGAACGTCACGGGCAATGGTTGGGAGTTTCCGATCCGTCATGCGTCTGCCGCGGTCATGCTGCCTGGTGGAGTCGAGCCGGTCGAGACGACCGGCTACACCGGTACCCCGGGTGCCCGGGGGACAGCTTGGACAGTCGGGCGCGACGGGATGGGAGATTTGCGTTTCACGGCAACGCGTCGGCTCGCCGCAGGAGAAGGGTTGACGATCGTCGTCGCTTGGCCGAAGGGATACGTTGCTCCACCAACCGCCACACAGATAGGGCGATGGTGGTTCCGCGATAACTACCCGTGGCTGATGAAGGCCTTCGCATTTCTGGCCGCCCTCGGTTACTTCGTCATTCAGTGGCTGCGAATCGGGCGCGATCGGCGGACCAGCAATGTCATTCCGCGGTTTGAGCCGCCGGCCGGAATTTCCGCAGCGGCGAGCCGTTACATTTCCCGGATGGGCTTTGACAAACGGGTATTCGGCGTCGTGGTGATAAGCCTCGCGACGAAGGGTCAGTTGAAGATATTGCGGAATGGGCAAACGACTGTGCTGCAAAAGCCGGTAAAACCGCCTGCGGCAGAACTCGCTCAAGAAGAGGACAATTTCTGTCGTCATCTGTTTGCGGACAGCAACCGGGAGACGGTCTCGCGAAAAAACCGCAACCTGTCCCTAGCAGCGCGGACGACGAAACGGCGTTTGGAGAACGACTGCGACGATGTCTATTTTGAGCGCAATTTCGGAGCCTTCGCAGTCGGCGCGATCGTCAGCGTATTTGCGGCCTTTGCAATCCTCTTGGCCGCATCCCAGGCAGTCCTCGACGGGGCGATGTTGATCGGTGTCGGCCTCTCGGCGGTACTGGCCGGAGTCAATCTACTGTTCTTCCGGTTGCTGAAAGCACCGACGGGAAGGGGACGACAGGTTCTGGACGAACTCGACGGATTCCGTATGTACCTTGGGACCGCGGAGCTCGATCGGTTGAAGCTGTTCAATCCCCCGGAGCGGACACCGGAGATATTCGAACGCTATCTGCCTTACGCGCTCGCCCTGGACCTCGAAAACGAATGGGTCGCTCAGTTCTCAACCGTACTGGCCGGGGCCGCAGTTGCAGGTGCCGGCGTCTATCAGCCGGCTTGGCTGGACGGCAGCGTAGCCGACTGGGACTGGGATACCACGGGCTCCGCCATTGGCGGCGTCGGAGATGCGCTGGGCCGCACCATAGCATCCGCCGCCACGCCGCCGGGTTCATCGTCAGGTCTGTCGATGTCTGGCAGCAGCGACTATTCGGGCGGCGGTTACGCGGGGGGCGGTTTCTCCGGCGGTGGTGGCGGTGGCGGTGGCGGCGGGGGCTGGTAGGGATGCTGCAGGTTCTCCGGTATTCCGGGCTCGCCGTTGTCGCCTCGGTGGTGCTGGCGCTGGCCGTCGTGTTCGGATTCTTCGTGATCAGCTTCTTCGTCACCGAGTGGCGGCCGGACTGGACGATCGCCGAAAGCGTCAGCCGATGGCTGCATGCCGAGCCGGAACCGGCCCGCCAGTCGCCACCAGCGTTCCCGCGCTCGACCTGGGACAACGTGTGGCCTTGGATCGCAGCGGCGCTGGCGCCGCTCTCCTGGTACCTGCTCGTGTGGTGGGGGTGGGGTCGCGACCGGCTTCTCGGCGTCGCGGCGCCGCGATTTCGGGCGCCGGCCGGCCTGTCGCCGTCCAGCGTGCGCCAGATCCTCGGCATGGGGTTCGATGACAAGGTCGTGGCGGCCGAGATATTGAATTTCGCGGTCCGCGGCCACCTGCGGATCGAGCGCGATGCATCTGGTTTGTATACGCTGCGGCGCACCGAGACCCCGTCGGGGGAACTCACCGCGGCGCAACGATACCTGATTGCCGGGCTGTTCCGGGCGCGGCCGTGGTTCCGGCTGCATGGCAACGATGCGGCGCATCTGCGCGTCGCAATCGAAACGTTCCGCAGCGAGCTCGAGCATGAGCTGGAAGGGCCGGTCTATGCCACAAATGTGTGGGCGGTCGCGCTGGGCATTGCGATCTGCGGCGCCGCGTTCGTGGTGGCGACGGGCAACCTGCCGCATGCGGCGCCGGGCGGCCTCGACATCTGGCTGGCCGTCGGTGCGCTGACTGCGATGGCCGCGGCGAACGTGTTGTTCTTCCGGCTGATGAAGGCGCCGACCGCGCTCGGGCGCGAGGTCCTCGACGGAATCGGTGGCTTCCGGCGGTTCCTGGCGACGGCCGAGCATGAGCGGATGAAGCTGGCCGATGCCCCCAAGCTGACGTCGCATCTGTTTGCGAAGCACCTGCCCTACGCGCTGGCCATGGACATCGAGCTCGACTGGTCGGAGCGGCTCGCTGAGACCCTGCGCCGGACGATTCCGGACGCGCTCGACTACGACTGGTATGCCGATCCGACGAAATCCCGCCACGATGCTGGCCTGGTGGGCATGGTGCGCATGTTGGGAAGCGCTGTGGCAGGAATTCGCAGTGGTTCCGACGACGACGGTTAGCCGACTGTGCGTCTCTTGCGTTTTTCGCTCGGTTGCCCCATATGCACGGCACGAACCGCGCCCGTCCGTCCGGGCGCTCGTTTCATGGTGCGGAGCCCTGCGCATGGCTACCCTTAACAACGTCGTCGCGCGGCGGCGCACATTTGCGATCATTTCGCACCCGGATGCGGGCAAGACGACGCTGACCGAAAAGCTGCTGCTGTTCGGCGGGGCGATCCAGCTCGCCGGCGCGGTCAAGGCGCGCGGCGAGCAGCGGCGCGCGCGCTCCGACTGGATGAAGGTGGAGCGCGAACGCGGCATCTCCGTCGCCTCCTCGGTGATGAGCTACGAATACGCGGGCTGCAGCTTCAACCTCTTGGATACGCCCGGCCACGAGGATTTCTCGGAAGACACCTACCGGACGCTGACGGCCGTCGATTCGGCGATTATGGTGATCGACGCCGCACGCGGCATCGAGAGCCAGACGCGCAAGCTGTTCGAGGTCTGCCGGCTGCGCGACATGCCGATCATCACCTTCGTCAACAAGCTGGACCGCGAAGGGCGCGACCCGTTCGACCTGATCGACGAGATCGAGCAGACGCTGGCGCTGGACGTCACGCCGGCCAGCTGGCCGATCGGTATGGGGCGCAATTTCTTCGGCTGCTACGACCTTATCCACGATCGCCTCGCGCTGCTGGAGCGGGCCAAGAAGGGCAAGCCCGAGGAAACCGAGAGCTGCACGGGACTCGACGACCCGCGGCTGGATGCCTTGCTGCCGGCCGATGCCGTCGCGAAGCTGCGCGAGCACGTGGAGATGGCCCGAGGCCTGATGCCGGCGTTCGACCTGCAGGCCTATCGCGAGGGAAACACGACGCCGGTCTATTTCGGCAGCGCGATCAACAATTTCGGCGTCGGGGAGCTGCTGCGCGGACTGGTCGAATTTGCGCCGTCGCCGCTACCGCAGCCGGCGGCCGAGCGGCTGATCGCGCCGGACGAGGGCAAGGTCTCCGGCTTCATCTTCAAGATCCAGGCCAACATGGACCCCAAGCACCGCGACCGCATCGCCTTCATGCGGCTGGCCTCCGGTCATTTCAGGCGCGGCATGAAGCTCAAGCACGTGCGCAGTGGAAAGAGCATCGCGATGAGCGCCCCGGTGCTGTTCCTGGCGCGCGATCGCGAACTCGCCGAGGAGGCCCATGCCGGTGACATCGTCGGCCTGCCGAATCACGGCAACCTGCGCATCGGCGATGCGCTGACCGAGGGCGAGGACCTGCACTTCACCGGGATTCCGTCTTTCGCGCCCGAGCTGCTGCAGCGGGTGCGCCCGGAGGATCCGATGAAGGCCAAGCATCTGGGCCGCGCGCTCACCCAGCTGGCCGAGGAGGGCGCAGCCCAGGCCTTCCGCACGCGCCTCGGCTCGGACTGGATCGTCGGTGTTGTCGGGCCGCTGCAGTTCGAGGTGCTGGCCGACCGGATCCGCACCGAATACGACATCCCGGTGCGCTTCGAGGCGACCCAGCTCTACACCGCCCGCTGGGTCGAGGCCGACGACCCGCAGACCCTGAAGAAATTCGTCGACGCCAACGGTGCGGCGCTGGCCGACGACCATGACGGCATGCCGGTGTTCATGGCCCGCAACGCCTGGCATCTCGAGCGCACTGCCGAGGACTATCCGGCGATCCGCCTCCTCAAGACCCGGGAACAGGTGACCTGACGCGGGATCACCGTCGCGGCAGGGCGGCCCAGAGCCCGTCCCGCTGGCGGCGCGCCCTGGCCTCGGCCTCGGCATATGCGGACGCAAGGGCGCCGTTGGCGCCATCGTCCGAAAAATCATTGCGCGCGACGACCGCCCAGCCGCCGATCAGCATCGCGCGACCGACGTCGCCGGCGCGGCTGTTGGTGCAGACCGCTTCGTCACGCCGCCCCGAAGTATCCTTGATCGTGCAGGCGAGCGTCCCGTTGCGGCCGATCAGGTCGTCCAGCGCCGCACGCGCATGCCAGCCGTCGCTGTTGTCCAGATTCGGCGCGTCGATGCCCCAGAGATCGACAAGCCGACCGGCGACCTTCACAGTATCGCCATCCAGTGCCACCGCTGACCCGCTTACAGTGCGCGGGGCCGCCGTGCCGGCACTGCCGGTATCCCCGTCAAACTCCATTGCACAGCCTGTCACAAGGAACGCTGCTCCAAAAGCGGCTGGCCAGATAGCATTGAGTCGCATCACGTTACTCCGTGTAAAAGATGGCAAGGATCGAAGTCAGCGCGGGACTGTGCCGCCGGAACAGGGCTCAGAACGGGATGGCGGCGTGGCCACGCATCGGATCCGTGGCATCGGCCGTGTCGGTTTCCGGCGACGTACCCGCCACTTCGAGGATCAGCTTCTTGAGGATCGCCTCAGCGAACTCCTCGCGCGAATGTGCGGTCATCATGAACGCACCGGCGCCGCCGATGACGTCGTTGGCGTAGTGCTCGGTCAACGGCTCGCCGCTCGGCCCCGGATATCCGCCGCCTTCCGAAATCACCACCAAGGCGTTGATAATAATGCCCTTAAGCAGCGTCGTTTGGCGCACGAACTCCAGCGGCCGTCCGTTGCGCTGTGGCCCGTCGCCTGACACGTCGATCACCTTGCGCGTACCCTCGAAGCCGTTGGTCTCGATCAGGTTTGCGGCGTAGTGGATCGCATTGCTGATCGAATTCGAGCCCCAAACGGAACGCGGCGCCGCCATCAGCTGTTTGCCGAACTCGCGGGCTGACGCCTCGTCCGCGATCACCGTCCAGTCGACGACCGTATGCTGGGACTCGGGCGCCGCCCATTCGATATAGGCGACAGCGATCTTCTGCAGGTAGCCGCCCCGGATCGCAGCCAGCACGTCCGGGTGGGCCAGCGCAGCGGCATAGCCGGCCCGCTGCAATGCCAGCTCCTCGTCGTCGATGGACCCTGACCCGTCGGCTGCGAACACGAGCTCCAGGTCAACCGGTTCCTGCGCGAGGGCATGTCCGGTTCCCAGCACCAGCGCAATCGCGACAATCGTGCGTCGAATCATCGCTTTCTCCTCCCGCACCGCGATTGTCGCACATGCCGGCTACAGCGGCCAGATCCACAATAACATCGGGATGGCGACGATTACGATGATCACTTCCAGCGGCAGCCCGACGCGCCAGAAGTCGCCGAAGCGGTAACCGCCGGGCCCCAAGATCAGGGTGTTGTTCTGGTGCCCGATGGGGGTAAGGAAGGCGCAGGAGGCGCCGACGGCAACGGCCATCAGGAAACAGTCTGGGTTGACCGCCAGGCGTTCGGCAATGCTTATCGATATGGGCGCCATGACAACTGCGGTCGCCGCGTTGTTCATTACGTCCGACAGGGTCATGGTGACGACCAGCACCAGCGTAAGGATGCTCCAAGCCGGCAGTCCCGCGGCCGCGTCGACCAGTGTGTCCGCTAGGAACGCGGTTACGCCGCTTGTCTCCAGCGCTCGGCCGACCGGAATCATCGAGCCGAGCAGCACGATCACCGGCCAGTCGACGGCATCGTAGATGTCCCGCGCCGGCACGATGTTCAGCACGACCATGAAACCGACCGCCGCGGCGAAGGCGGCGGGCAGGCTGACGAGACCGAGGCTGGCCAAGATCACGGCCGCGACGAAGGCGCCGATGGCCAGCAGCCCGTAACGCCGGCGTTGAATCTGCAGGCCGCGTTCGGCCAGCGGCAGGCAGCCGAGCGCTGCGATGACCGACGGCAACCGCTCGGGATCCCCCTCCAGCAACAGCACGTCGCCGGCCCTGAAGCGGAAGTCGCGCAGCCGGCCGCGGAAGGCGCGGCCCTGGCGCGAGACCGCCAGCAGGTTGACGCCGTAGCGCCGTCGCAGTCGAAGCGCCTCCAGCGTCTGGCCAATGATGTCCGATTTCGGGAGGACGACGGCCTCCGTCAGCGCGATATCACCACTCTCGGTCTGCGGCGGCGCGGCTTCCTTCTGCCTTTTCTTCACGATGTCCGCGGGGCTCAGCTTCAGGGCGTTGTGGACCGCCGACAGCGCGTCGGGCCCGGTTTCGAGCACCAGCACGTCGCCGGCCAGCACCGTCTCCTTGCGGTGGCCGTGTTCGATGCGCTGATCGCCCCGGATCAGCCCCAGCACGAGTGCATCCTGTTCCTCGGCGAGGTCGTCCGCCTCGCTCAGCGACCTGCCGACCAGCGGACTTTTGTCCTCGACGATCGCTTCGCTGAGATAGGCGTCGATCTCGAACAATTCGCGCGCCGACATCTTGGCCCGTCGCGATAGCGGCACGAGACGCCAGCCGACAAGGGCGACGAAGGCGATTCCGGCCACTGCGACGACGCCGCCGACCGGCGTGAAGTCGAACATCGAAAAGGACTCGCCCACGGCATCGCCGCGGAAGGTCGCAACGATTATGTTCGGCGGCGTGCCAACCAGCGTTACCAGCCCACCGAGGATGGAGCCGTACGACAGGGGCATCAACAGCAAGGCCGGCGAACGGGCAGCCTTGGCCGCGGACTGCAGCGCCGCCGGCATCAGCAGTGCCAGCGCGCCGACATTGTTCATGACCGCCGATAACGCGCCTCCGATGCCGGCAAGCGCGCCGACATGGCCGGTCACCGATTTCCCTGCCGGAATCAGCCGGCCGATCGACTGGATGGCCCCGGAATTCTGCAAACCGCGCGAGACGATGAGCACCAGCGCCACGGTCACCGTGGCGGGATGGCCGAAGCCCGCGAACATCTCGTCGAAGGGCACCATGCCGGCCAGCGTTGCCGCCAGCAGCGCCGCGAACGCGACGATGTCGTACCGCCAGCGGCCCCAGACGAACAGCGCCAGGACCGCGCCGAGCAGCGCAAGCAGGAAGATCTGGTCGAAGGTCATGGAAACGCCGAGGATCGCGTCGTGGCAGATCCCGCAAACCTAGCAGTTTCGCCAGCGAGGGCAACAACCACGGTCGCGTGCTTGCGCTGGCAGTGGTCTGTTCTATTTGATACCCTGTCGACAACAGAAAAAAGCCAGAGAATCGGCGGGTTAGACGACATGACAACCATCGACCCGCAGAGTTTGCGCAAGGCCCTCGGTTGCTTTGCGACCGGCGTGACGGTGGTCACGGGGCTTGGCGCCAACGACGAAAAGCTGGGTGTGACGGCCAGCTCGTTCAATTCCGTCTCGCTGGACCCGCCGCTCGTGCTGTTCAGCCTGAACCGCCGCGCCTACAGCATGCCGCATTTTCTGGAAAGCGGCCATTTCGCGGTCAACGTCCTGCGCGAGGGACAGGAGGAACTGGCAGACCGCTTCGCCACCCCGCTCGCCGACAAATGGGACGGCATCCATTTTGACATCTGGGATTTCGGGTGCCCGATCCTCGCCGATGCCCTGGCCAATTTTGAATGCCGTACCCGCTATACCTATGACGGCGGCGACCATGTCATCTTCGTCGGTGAAATTGAGCGCATGCGCGCAGACCTCGATGGCCATCCCCTCCTGTTCTACCGCGGGTGCTATCAGACGCTGGACAAGGCGCGCGCCTGAGCGACTGTTTCCAGCGCATCATGACTGTGGCACGCTGGCGTTCCCATGGCTGATACGGAAACCCGCAGCAGGGAGCCGCTCGTCCTCTTTGCCGTCGCCGCAATGCTGCTGGTCATATCCGGGATCGAGCCGGTGGACCGCCTGACCTGGATCCTGGAGGTGGCGCCGGTGGTGATCGGGATTCCTCTGCTCGCGGTGACGCGGGGCCGCTGGCCGTTGACGCCGCTGTTGTATCGCCTGCTGTTCATCCACGCCTGCATTCTGATGCTCGGCGGACATTACACCTACGCCAAGGTGCCGGTGGGGTACTGGGTGCAGGACTGGCTGGATCTGTCCCGCAATCATTACGACCGCCTCGGGCATTTTGCGCAGGGGTTCATTCCCGCGATCCTGATGCGCGAGATCCTGTGGCGCGCGTCGCCGCTGCGCGGCAGCCGCTGGCTTCCGTTCCTCGTCGTGTGTTTTGCCCTTGCGTTCAGTGCTTTCTACGAGTTCATCGAATGGTGGGGCGCGTTGATCATGGGTGAGGACGCCGACGCCTTCCTCGCCATCCAGGGCGACGTATGGGACACCCAGTGGGACATGTTCCTTGCGATGTGTGGCGCCATCGCGGCGCTGACATTGTTGACGCGCCTGCACGACCGCCAACTCCTGCGGCTCATGCGGACCCTTGGCCCCGAATGACGATCGCCGAACAGAAGCGGCCGGAGAGTCCTGTGCCCGGACGCTTTCGGACCGGTCACATTTCGGCATTGATTTTGACCGGTACGCCGATCACCGTCTCGCCGGCTGTGTCGACCGCCTCGACGAGGTCGGGGCCGCCGACATGCCCCGCGCTGCGAATGGCCGTAAAGCCAAGCGCGATGGCGCTCGGCAAAGCGGACCTCGCGTCGAGCGTCGGTATGTCCGATGGGCTGATAGTAGATGGCCGGACAGCGGAATCCTGTCCGAGGACCGCAACGACGAATACCCGGAGGCCCGCAACCGCGAAAACTGCCGAGAAATCGGCAACCGTGGTAAAATGTGTTTCGAACATCTGCGAATGATCCTTACTCGGGTTCACAGGGGGGCGGGGTGCTTGCCCACAATAAAGCGCCGGCGGCGTTGATCGGCGCTCAAGCGGGATTTTAGCCGCGCGTAGGGTAGATTCGGGACGTTGTTTTGGATTGCCGGCTGCGACGATGTGACCACGTCCAGCTGGGTTTTCCGCACGAAATTTCAGCGTAGGTTCAGCTTTATGGCGATAGACTCCGGACGGTTAATGGGATGATAGGAAATGTGGGCCCATTGTGAACGGATACGTCGGTGGCGTTGCCGGCTGTTGTCGTTCGCCGTGCTTATGATAGTTGCGGCGGGCCCATTCGCGCCTGTCCGTGCGGCTGAGGCCGCGTCACCGCAGGGACCGGAAATTGCGCCGGTCCCCCGACTGTTCGAGCGGGTCCATTCGACGTTCGCTGGTCGGATCCTGACCGTCGAGCTGGCGCATACGGGGCCACCGGCATACGAGGTCAAGTTGCTCACCGAGCGCGGGAATGTTCTGAAACTGTCGTACGATGCTGTGACATTGCGCCTTGAGAGCGTCGTCGGACATCGTGATCGCAACGACGATGTCGACGGACCGGCCTCAGTCGTGCGCGTTGATGACAGTCGTGCGCGGCGCGTCGACGATGATGACGACGACGATGATGACGATGACGACCGCGACGACCGCGACGATGATGATCGGGACGACGATCGCGGCGGAAATAGCGGGCCCGGGGGCGGCAGGGACGACTGATGGCGGAATTCCATCGGGTTGGACTGCTGTAGGGAGCTTCGGCCTTGGCCACGCCGAACAGCGACACGTTGGGGGACCAAGCCGATATGGAGTAGGGTAGATGCGGGTATTAGTGGTCGAGGACGATCTTCGTGTCGCTGGACAGGTCACCGAAACGTTGCGCGATGCCGGTTACGTCGTGGAATCCGCCGACGAAGGGGAAGAAGCGCAGTTTCTTGGCGAGACAGAGGATTACGACGCGGTGGTGCTTGATCTCGGTTTGCCGGGGGTGGACGGGCTGACCGTCCTGCAGCGATGGCGTACGGCCGGCCGCAGCATGCCGGTTCTTGTACTGACCGCGCGCGATACGTGGCGCGACAAGGTAACCGGCTTGCGCGCCGGCGCCGACGATTACCTCGCAAAGCCCTTTGAACTGGAGGAGATGGTTGCGCGGGTTGAGGCGCTGATTCGCCGTTCCGCCGGCCATGCCAACCCCCTCCTCAAGTGCGGAGAGATACAGCTTGATACCGCGACCGGCCGCGTGACGCTTGCCGGCAAACCGGTCGCATTGACCGCTCTTGAATACCGAACCCTGTCCTACCTGATGCATCACGCGCGTCAGATCGTCTCGAAAACGCAACTTACCGACCACATTTACGGCCAGGACTTTGACCGAGACTCCAATGTGATCGAGGTGCTGATCAACCGGTTGCGTCAGAAGATCGGGCGCCACAGCATCGAGACCTACAGGGGGCGCGGTTACCGGCTGGTCGGTCTTTCCGATGAGGAATATTAGCCTAACGCGTCGTCTGGCAGTTGCTGCTGCCGTGCTGGTCGCGTTGAGCCTGTTCGGGACCGGGGAACTGCTCATTTTCATGTTCCGCGACCACATCGAACAGCGCTTCGATTTGGGACTGGTCGATCATCTCGAGGAGTTGGTCGCGGCGAGCGACATCGATGCAAACGGCCGCCTGGCCTTGGGCTGGACCGCTTTCGAGCCACGTTTCAATCGGCCCGGATCGGGCTGGTACTGGCAGATAGCCCAAGCCGGTAATGTGGTCGCGGCGTCGGAATCGCTCGCCGGTATGCGCCTGGTCTTGCCGGCAACGGATCGGGAGGCGGTCCACCTGCTCAACGATCCGACAGGGCAGCCGCTGCGTGTTTTCGTGCGGCAGATCACGCTTCCGGGCGTAGACGACGTGTTCACCTACGCGGTGTCCGGTCCCGTGACTGATATACAGAGCGGTGTCCGCCAGTTCTCGATGATAACAGCCCTGACGTTGACGATGCTCGGTGCCGGTCTCGTCGTCGCAGTGCTCATTCAGGTCCGTTACGGACTGCGTCCCCTGAACGGGTTGCGCATTGCCCTGTCGGATATCCGCTCGGGTCGGCGAAGTCGCATGCCGGAAACCTTTCCCATGGAGGTCGAGCCGGTCGTGGACGAGGTCAATGCACTGCTTGACCATAACGCAGCCCTGCTGGCGCGGGCGCGGACACAGGCGGGTGACCTTGCTCACGCCCTGAAACATCCGTTGATGGTGATCGCCTATGAAGCGCGTGCGCTGGAGGGCGACCGGGGCCGTGTGATCGAGGAACAGGTGGCGGCCATGAGGCGTGCGGTCGACCGCAATCTCGCGCGCGCCCGGATCGCTGGTCCGCGTGCTGCCGTCGGCGCGCGGGCACCTGTCGACGACGCCTTTGAAGGGCTTCGCTATTCGCTGGATCTTCTGTACCGAGACCGCGGCCTGACGATCGAAGCACAGGGGCTCGCCGACCTGTCTTTTGCCGGCGATGCCCAGGATCTCGAGGAAATGCTCGGCAACCTTATGGACAATGCCTGCAAATGGAGCCGCAGCCGTGTCCGTGTCGCCGCCATGCGCCAAAACGGCGAGCTCACGATTTCGGTGGAGGATGATGGGACGGGCGTGGCCGAAGACGAACGTGAGGCGGCGTTGGCACGCGGCGGCCGGTTGGACGAGCAGGTGGGAGGAACGGGACTCGGACTCTGGATCGTGCGCGATATCGCGGAGATGTATCGCGGCTCGCTGCGTCTGTCGGATTCCGAGTTGGGTGGCCTGAAAGTCGAACTGACCCTGCCGGCGGGCCCGTCGGACCGGGATGAGGATTCAGGCGACAAAACTTGAACGACCGAGGCGCCGGTACGATGAGGCCCGTCCCCTGTCAGCGGTCGCACATGCGCGGGGCGTTGCCGCGACCTGAGAACACCGAACAGAGATTCCCCTTGCCGTCGATGAACAGATAGCCGTAGCCACGTGCCCACACGAGGTCGCGATAGCGGTACAGGTCGCCGCGCCCGATGCATTCCTCGCCCTCGCGGAAATCCTCTTCGCGGCAGCCGTCGTAACGCTCGTACTTCACGCAGATGCTGCCGTCCGCATTGCGGCACGGCGCGGTCGCGAATTCGAAGGAGGCGTCGGCAGCGATCCGGTAAGTGAAGTCACGTTCGCCGTCGTTCCCCGTGATCTCTCCCGCGCGCCATTCGCTCATCGATTCGAAGCGTTCCTGGTAGGCGAGCCAGGAATCAGCAACCCAGCCGCCTTTTAACAGGTTGCAGGCCGCATCGGCACAGATCTCGGTAGCGATCAGGGTCCAGGTATCCTCTTGCCCGTCGATCTTGGCCGGCTGACCCAGCTCCTCGACGATGGCGACATAGGCGCCGCGCGGCAGCTGGAATTCCACCGCCGCACCCATCGAGGGTTGCGCGCGGACATTCAGGCTCCGCGCTGCAACCGCGGCCCACAGCACCGCTTCCGTTCGTTCCCTCGGAATATCGACGGCGCCCGCAGGCGCGGCCGGTGTGGCGAGCATAATAGAGACTGCGACGGCGAACTTCTTCATTGTCGGATCCCCGGTTCCCCGGTTCCGTTCAGATACGGACGTGCGTCCCTCCAGTGTGCGCCGTAAATCTGAACGTGCTGTAAATCAAGGATACGATGGAAGCTGCTCACGGGCGGTCGGCGGCGAGGCGGATGAACGACAACCGCCCGTCATCGCCGAACGCGAACTCGAAATAGTTGCTGACGTTGTCCCAGCGCAGTTCGCCGCCAAGCCATTCGGGGCAGCCGGAGAAGGTGTAGACGCCGTCGTTCAGATATTGCGGGTCGGGTGCGTGGCCCAGCATCGCATCGGCCTCGGCGCGGCTCATTCCGGGTCTGAGGCCCGCTGGTGTGCGCCATCGAGGCGACGTCGCTTCGATGACGTCGATCCGTTCGCGCACAACGGTGACGTCCAGACCGCCATAAGAGAATTTCGTCGCCACGTATCCGCCGCCGTCATCCTCGCCGTAGCCGCGGGTCAGCGACGCCGGCGTGCCGAGGTTGTGCATGGACGCCAGACTATCATATAGGCGCAGCCCCGCGATCTCGTATTCGGCGGGCGCGATGCACTGGAACATCGGCTCGTCCGGCAGTACGCGGGCGAGCCGGATGATGCCGGCGCCGTCTCCGGATGCGCCGTGTACGGGTGCGAGGGGGCCGGCCGACACCATTACCGTCGCCAGTAAGGCGATCGACGTGTTCTGCGCGGTGCGATGATCCATGCAGCGATGGTGCAGCAAGATGTTGGCGGCTTGAAGGCCAAGTATAGTTAACGCGTATGAATGGCCTGTTGCAGAAAATTGACGCCGTCCGGGGGGACCCTCGCCAGGTCGGGCAGGATTCTGACCATCTCCACTTCACCGGACTGCATGCGTTCGGGCAGTCGGAATTCCCAGACGGTGCGTCCGTCAGGGGTGACCTCGATGGCCCGGCCATTGTTAGACTCGACGATCAGGGTGTTGCCGTTGGCGAGTCGTTGCTGTGACCCGTACACCGTGCTGAGCAGCGGCTGTTCGGCCGTGCCGGCATAGGACCAGAGGATGTCTCCAGTCAGGGGATCGTACTCCATCACCCGCGTTGCTCCCTCTTCGCCGCGGTAGCCCTGATTATCGAAGAGGAGGATCCTTCCATTACCCAGCATCTGCGGTTCGTGCTGACGCCGCCACATTCCGGTGTCAGCCCAAACGATCCGTTCGGTTTCGGGATCGAGAAGCGCGATCGCGTTGATTTCGCGCATCGAGATCAGGAGCTGTCCGGTTTCGGCGAACGGGAATGCCGCCGCGGTCGACGCGTCGACGTACTGCACCGCGTTCGCGTGCATGATGTCGCCCAGAAGGTCTCGCCTGACCATATCGAGAAGGGGTTCGTAGTCAGACCCGATGAAGGCTGCAAGGATCGAGATTTCCTTGCGCTTCGCGCCACTGCCCGAGACGATCGTGACCGTGTCATCTATGAATGGCGGCTTGACGCGGGATATCCCGGGAAAGCTGTGCTCTCGGATCGACTGGGTGAGGACATAGATCTCGCCCTCCGGACCGATCGCCGTATCGTGGTGGGCGTTCTCAGACAACTTCCACAACACGTTCGAATCCTTGTCGAGTTTTGCGAGTCCGAACCCGTACGGTGTGCGATAAGGTGACTCGAACAGGACCAGGAGATCGCCGTTCTCGAATAGATGGACGCGGCGCCAGTATACCTTGTCGGCCCAATAGGTCCGGCCTTCTTCCGCATAGCTCTTGACGTGCGGTGCAACGTCCCAAACTTCGTCGAAGCGCAGCCGCCATTCGTGGACGACGTTGCCGTCCATGTCTATAAGGGTCGCGCCCTGCGCACCGGTGTGGACAAAGAGGTTGAAGCCCTGCCACGCGGTGCCGGCATCGTGCCGGATCACCGGATTGTCGGTAACGGGTCCGGGCAGATGGGCCGGATGCCAAAACGGGTCGAGTGCGTCCTCTTCCACGTTGGACTTGTAAAGGTACAGGGCAACCATTGCCGTGCGCTGCATGAACGCCTCCGCGGGCGCCCATTTCAGGTAGGTGGCGACGCCGCCGGCCACGAATGCGAGAAAGGCGATCGCCAGGACAAACACCGTGAGTTTCAGGCCTTCGGCGGTACGATTCGGTCTAGCGGTCATCGGGATCGATGTCGAAGTCATTACGTCACGGGTATGGGGAGACAGAAACGCCGCACCGGGCGACGCTGGCACATCACGATGAATTTTGAGTTAACGGTCGAATGGGAGTGTGATTGCGGCGCGCGTTGCGTTATACCGGGCCCAACACAGGCGAAAACAGAGTTGGAGACATGGCGGGCAAGACGGCAAAGACCGGCGGGACGACGACAAGGCGGGCAAGGCGCTGGGGCACGGGCAAGATCGCCGTCGTCGCGGTGGCGCTTGTGGCCGCCGCATGGGGCGGCTGGTCGTGGTGGCGTCACAGCTCAGCGGAGGGCCGCTTTCTTGTCCTGGCGGCCGCCGGTATGGATCGCCTTGGCGCGGTTGAGCGACAGCCGGCGTCAACGGGCGGCCATCTCGTACCCGGCCAGTCGCCCGGGTATCGTGACCGCATGCCGACGGCGGGTGCACACGATCCGAAATGGATCGATCCGGGGGTCTACGACCGGCCGCAGATCGCGACCCGGCTCGTCCACTCGCTGGAACACGGAATGATCGTGATCTATTACGATTCGCCGCCCGAGGAGGTTTTCGCGACCCTCCAGACATGGGCCGGCCTCTATGGCGGGCCGTGGAGCGGCCTTGTGGTTGTGCCGATGCCTGGGCTCGGCGACGAGGTCGTGCTGACCGCATGGGAGCGTATGCTCAGACTCAAGCCCTTCGATGCGCCCACGGCGGCCGCCTTCGTCGACACCTATCGCGGCCGCGGGCCGGAACACCCGGTCCGTTAGTCAGTCCGCCGCAATGCCCCAGGCGCGCGCCCAGCCGAGCCCGTCACGCGTGCCGGCTCGAGGATGGTATTCACACGACACCCAACCGCGGTATCCCGCTTCATCGACCAAGGCCAGCAGCGGCATGTAGTCCAACTGGCCTGTATCGGGCTCGTTGCGGTCGGGCACGCCGGCGATCTGGATATGGCCGATGCGCGCGAAGTTCCGCCGGAAGCAGCCAGCGGGATCGCCCTCGACCCGGGCGCAGTGGTAGAAATCCATCTGCAGCGCGACGTTGGCCATGCCAACCGCCTCGAGGATGCGCGTCGCCTGGTCCTGCCGGGTCAGGAAATAACCCGGCATGTCGATCGGGTTGATCGGCTCGATGGTGATCGTGATGTCGTAGCGTGCCGCATTGTTGGCCGCCTTCCTGAGGTTCTCGATGAACACGGCCTCGCAGTCTGCGGGATCGACATCCGCGGGCGGAATGCCCGCCATGACGTGCAGTCTCTTGCAGCCGACGAACAAGGCATAGGTCATGGCCTCGGCAAGATGTGCGTTGAACAGCTGCTCCCAGCCCGGGACCGCCGCCAGCCCACGCTCACCGGCGTCCCAGTCTCCCGGCGGCGTGTTGAACAGCACCGGCTCGATCCCGGCCTCGCGATAAGCGGCGCGGAGGTCGGCCAGCTCGCACTGGTACGGGAACAGGATCTCGGCTCCCTTGAAGCCTGCTGACGCCGCTGCCCCGACCCGCTCGATCAGTGCCAATTCGGTGAACAGGAACGACAGGTTCGCAGCGAGTCGGGGCAAGATTCGTCACCGTCCCACGGCATAACCCTGCATACCGCGCGGATTCGCGGCGGCCTTGAGGAGGTTGTCCTCCTTCTTGGCGGCCGACAGGCGGCCTTCCGACCAGTCGAGGCCGATTTCCACCTTGTGGCCGCGGCGGCGCAATTCGGTGACAAGATCAGCTGGCCAACGGCCCTCCACCACCACGACGCCCGGCCGCGATGTGCGCGGATAGAACGAACTCGGGAAATGTTCGGTATGGAAGGAGGGCATGTCGATCGCCTCCTGCAGGTTGAGGCCGTGATGCAGGTGGCGGAGCAGCATGATCAGCTGCCACTGGTCCTGCTGGTCGCCGCCCGGGGTGCCGAACGGCATCCACGCCTCGCCGTCGCGCAGCACGAAGGACGGCGTCAGCGTGGTGCGCGGCCGCTTGCCGGGGGCAAGGCTGGCCGGCAGCCCTTCCTCGAGCCAGAACATCTGGGCGCGCGAGCCCAGCGCGAAGCCCAGCGCCGGGATCAGCGGCGAACTCTGCAGCCAGCCGCCGCTGGGCGTTGCCGACACCATGTTGCCCCAGCGGTCGATGATGTCGAGATGGCAGGTATCGCCCGCGGTGCTGCCGTCGGCCCGCGTGTCCATCTCGCCCGTATCGGTGTCGTAGCGGGCCACCGTCGGCTCGCCGGCCCCGGCGACGGCGGGGGTGACGATGCGGCCCTCGACCACGAATCGTGCGAGCTTCGGGGCGCGCCCGCCCGGGGCGCCCGGCCGCAACTCGATCGAGGCGGTTTCGCCGATCAGCGCGCGGCGGTCGTCGGCGTAGGCCCTGCTCAGCAGGTCCTGAACCGGAACGTCGACAAAGTCCGGATCGCCATACCAGGCCTCGCGGTCAGCGTAGGACAGCTTCATGCACTCGACCACCGTATGGACGAAATCGGGCCCCAGGGGATCCAGCCCAGATATATCCATATCGGCCATCAATGCGAGGCTCTGCAGCAGCACCGGCCCCTGGCTCCAGGGCCCGCACTTGCACACCCCGTAGCCGTGATAGTCGTAGACCAGCGGACTTTCGTAGTGCGCCCGCCAGCCGGCCATGTCGGCACCGGTCAACACGCCGCGGTGACGCGCACCGCTGGCGTCCATCACCTCTTGTTCGCGGCAGAACCGGTCGATCGTCTCGGCGACGAAGCCTTCAGCCCAGGTGCGCCGCGCTACCTCGATTTGTTCTGACCGATCGGACGATGCCGCTTCAGCCTCGTCGAGCAGCCGCTGCCAGGTTGCGGCCAAAGGTTTGTTGGCGAGCAGCCCGCCTGCCTTTGGCAGGTTGCCGCCGGGCAGCCACTGCGCGGCCGAGGTCGGCCACTCCGTCTCGAACAGCTCCTTGACCGTTCCAATCGTCTCAATGATCCGCGGCACCAGCGGCACGCCGTTCGCAGCGTAGCCCAGCGCCGGCCCGAACACGTCCGCGAGCCGCATCGTCCCGTGGTCGCGCAGCATCAGCATCCAGGCGTCGAACACCCCCGGAACGCAGGCGGCCAGTAGTCCGGTGCCCGGCACGATCTCCAGGCCCAGCCCCCGGTAATGTTCGATGGTCGCACCGGCCGGTGCCGGCCCCTGGCCGCAGATCACCTTGGTCTCGCCGGACTTCGCCGAGTGCATGATCAGCGGCATGTCGCCGGCCGGCCCGTTCAGGTGCGGTTCCGCCACCTGCAGCACCAATCCCGCCGTGACCGCGGCATCGAAGGCATTGCCGCCGCGCTCCAGCATGCCCATGCCCGCCGCTGATGCCAGCCAGTGTGTCGAGGCAACAACGCCGAATGTGCCGAGGATTTCGGGGCGCGTCGTGAACATGCAAATGCCTCCGTTGCAGAGCCGAGCGGCGATGTTAGCCGGCCGCCCGCAATGTGCAAGTTCGCATGCAAGCCGGCACGGAATCGACCTCCGGGCCACAGCGATCCCTCGACTGCACCTCACCGTATTTTCCACCCCGGCGACCTGCCGACAAGCGTGCTTGCGAAGGATTCGAACCGGCAGATACAGTTGCACGGTGGATTGATTACCGGTCGGACGCCGAGATGGACGAACTTGCATTGAATTCCGCCGTCGACGGCATTGAATGGCCGGCGGTGCCGGAGGGTACCAGCGCCGCCATCCTGGCGATCCTGTTCCAGCTCGAGCAGACCCAGTGGTGGTCGGTGGACCGGTTGCGCGAAGCGCAGCACCTTCAGGCGGTGTCATTGCTCGACCACGTGTGGCGGACGGTGCCCTGGTACCGCGACCGGCTCGCTGCAGCCGGGTTTCAGCCGGATGTCGCGTTGCCGCGTGATAGCTGGAGCCGTATCCCGATCCTCACCCGCGCGGAGGTGGTCGCCGCGGGCGACGAACTGCTGAGCGTGATGGTCCCGGCCAGTCATGGCGGGCTCGGCGAGATCCACACCTCCGGCTCAACCGGCCGGCCGGTCCGGGCGGTGCGAACCCGGCTCTGGGAAACGTTCTGGCGCGCCTTCACATTGCGCGACCATCTGTGGCATCGGCGAGATCTGTCCGGCAAGCTCGCGGTGATCCGGGAATCCGGCAAGGGCAAGGCGCCCTGGCCCGACGGATCGATTTCGGAAAGCTGGGGCTCGTCCAGCGGCGCGTTGGTCCGCACCGGGCCCTGTGTCAGCCTGAACATCCGGTGCAGCACCGAGCAGCAGGCCGACTGGCTGCAGCGCATGGACCCGGACTATCTCCTCACCCATCCCACGGTACTGCACGCGCTGGCGGCGTACTGCCTGGACCGGGGTATTTCTCTGCCGCGTCTCCGCCAGGTGCAAACCATCTCGGAGATCCTGCGCCCCGGCACTCGCGCCCTGTGCGACCAGGCATGGGGGGTTTCCGTCGTCGACCTCTATAGCGCACGCGAGGCCGGCTATCTCGCCCTGCAGTGCCCTGAGCACGAGCATTACCACGTGCAGGGCGAGAGTGTGTTGCTCGAGGTTGTCGGGCCCGACGGTGTCCCGGTGCCGCCCGGCGCGGAAGGCCGTGTCGTCGTCACGCCGCTGCACAATTTCGCCATGCCGTTGATCCGCTACGAGATCGGCGATTTTGCCGAGGCGGGCCCACCCTGTCCGTGCGGACGGGGCCTGCCGGTCCTGACACGTATCCTTGGCCGCGCGCAGAACATGCTCCGCCTGCCGGAGGGCCGGCGGGTGTGGCCGCTGCTGTCCTCATCCGACCTTGCGGGGCTGCTCCGCATCGCGCCAATCCGGCAATATCAGTTCGTGCAGAAAAGCCTCGAGAAGATCGAGTTTCGCCTCGTTGCGGACAGGCCCATCGCCGGATCCGAGGAAAGCGACCTCCGTGCGTTCCTCCAGGACCGATTCGGCCATCCCTTCGAGATCGACATCGTGCGCCTCGATCGCATCCCGAGAGGCACGACGGACAAATACCAGGACTTCGTATCGGAACTTCCCTGTGACGACGGGCCCTGATCAGCCGATGATCTTCCAGTCGCCGTCGGGCTGGCGGCACGCGATGCCGTAGGCCTCCTGAATCTGGCCGCCAACCGTGACCGTCTGAATGAACTCGCGGCAATACTGTCCGTTCCGCGCGTTCGTCCCTTCGCGGGTCGAGCGCACCGATCCGGCGGCCCCGGTTTCCGGATTGTTCCAGTTGATGGTCGTGCCGACCGGCTCGGCGAACGCGTTGCTGGCAGCGGCCTCTGCACAGGCGGCATCGGTCGCGTCAAGGTGTGCGCCGATCGCGTCACCGACGAACACGCCCATCAACGCGCCCAGTGCCGTCGCTACGTGCCGGCCCTTGCCGCCGCCGACCTGGCTGCCGATGACCGCGCCGGTCACCCCGCCAAGGATCATCCCGACGGGCCGGTGCGAATCGCAGGCAACGCGCCGGGCCGGATAGGGCACCGGAACCACCGCCGGCGCTGGATAGATGACCAGGCCGCCTTCCGCTCCCTCACCGCCTTCACCGCCCTCGCCGTAATACAGCTTCTTCTTCTTCCGCTCGTGTACGGTGTGAATGCGGTAACCGTCGCCGCGATCCATCCCATCATGATGTTCGAAGACCGGCCGGAGAAATCCTGGCGAAATCGCGGTTCCCGCCATCAGCTGGCCGGACAGGCTCGTCGTCGCCAGGGCGCCGACGAGCGTGGCGGTGGTGAGTCGCTTAAAAGACATATCGGACCTCAGCAGAAAGCCATGGACTGCCGCACCATATTCGGGCCAACCTGAACGTACGCTTAACGCGCCCGCCCCGAAGCCTGCGGGCAGCAACCCTGTAAACTTGCCGATACGCCCTGCCGGCCACCGCAAGACCACGCGGCACGCAGCGCCGACCGGTGATTCCGTCAAGCCGGTGCGTCAAAAGATGTCCAGCAAGGCGTTGAGCAAGAGCATGGGTCCGAGCACAACCAGGAATACCTCGACCACGCAGAGCATATCGGCCACCAGCCCCGTGTTCACGAGGATCGAATTCGGATTGCGGCGCGCGGTCTGATACAGCAGCCGGCCGAAAACCATGGCAACCGCGATCACGGCGACTCCCGCCACCAGTTCATTGAAGTTCAACCAGGACATGTCTTGAAAATCCACTACCCGGAGACGCCGATCGCCTCCGAAACGCAGCATTATTTGCTTCAGCAAAATACCGGTAAAACGAAAATTTTTGGCTCTGTTTATCGCAACTTCCGAAGTATCGACACGGGCAGGCTTGCTGTGCCCGGCACGCCCGGTGTTACGTCCGGGTCGTACTTGTGCGGCTTTGCGGGGACAGCTGTACGTCGTGGCTGCGACGCCACAGACATTTCCGGACCGCCATCCGGTGACACAGCGTACGGGGGAACCCGGCTGGACATCCGACTTGCGCCAGAAGACGGAACAGGGCATTTTCTCAGATCCCGCAGGAATTTGCGTGCGATGGGCCGGCAGATGGACCGGAACGTTTGGTATGAGCGACGGCAACGACAACCGCATCTATTTGTTCGATACGACGCTGCGTGACGGCGCGCAGACCCAGGGCGTCGACTTCACGGTCGCCGACAAGGTAACGATCGCGCACGAACTGGACGAGCTGGGCATCGACTATATCGAGGGCGGCTGGCCCGGCGCGAACCCGACCGACGATTCCTTTTTCGAGAACCCGCCGGTGCTGACGGCCGCCAAGCTGGTCGCTTTCGGTATGACGCGCCGGCCGGGCCGCAGCGCCGAGAACGATCCGGGTCTGGCGCCGCTGCTGACCAGCAAGGCCGGTGCGATCTGCCTCGTCGGCAAGAGCTGGGATTTCCATGTCGACGTGGCGCTGGGGATCCCGCGCGACGAGAACGTCGCGATGATCGCAGATTCCGTGGCCTTGTCGAAGGCACGCAAGGGCGAGGCGATGTACGATGCCGAGCATTTCTTCGATGGCTACAAGGCCAATCCCGAATACGCCATGGCGTGCATCGCCGCGGCCTATGAGGCTGGCGCCCGCTGGATCGTATTGTGCGACACCAACGGCGGCACGCTGCCGCACGAGGTCGAGCGCATCGTCGGCGAGGTGACCGAACACGTCCCCGGCACCCGTCTTGCGATCCATGCTCATAACGACGCCGAAACCGCGGTGGCCAACAGCCTGGCCGCGGTACGGGCCGGGGCGCGCATGGTACAGGGAACGCTCAACGGGCTCGGTGAACGCTGCGGCAACGCCAATCTCTGTTCGGTGATCCCGACGCTGGTGCTGAAGATGGGCTACGAGACGGGTATTGCCGAGGACGGGCTGCGCCGGCTGACCCATGCCTCGCGCCTGCTGGACGAGCGGCTGAACCGCATGCCGAACCGGCACCAGGCCTATGTCGGCGAGGCGGCATTCGCGCACAAGGGCGGCCTGCACGTCTCGGCGATCGCCAAGGACCCGACGACCTATGAGCACATCGACCCGGCCAAGGTCGGCAACCGGCGGCACGTTGTCGTCTCGGACCAGGCCGGACGGGCGAATGTGCTGTCGCGGCTGGAGGACATCGGCATCACCATGGATCCCAAGGACAAGCGTGTCGGCCGGCTTGTCGAGCTGGTCAAGGCGCGCGAGTTTGAAGGCTATTCCTACGACGGGGCCGAGGCGAGCTTCGAGCTGCTGATCCGTGACCTGCTCGGCGAGGTGCCGGAGTACTTCAAGCTGGTGCGCTTCCGTGTCATGGACGACCGGCGCTGGAACGCCCGCGGCGAGCTGGTCACCGAGTCCGAGGCGACCATCACCGTCGAGGCCGGCGGCGAGGAGATCATGACGGTGGCCGACGGCAACGGCCCGGTGAACGCGCTTGATACCGCCCTGCGCAAGGCGCTCAAGCCGCTTTACCCGCAACTCGAGGACATGCACCTGATCGACTACAAGGTGCGGATCCTGCCGCCGCGGCACGACACCAGCGGCACCGACGCGGTCACCCGGGTGATGATCGAGAGCACCAATGGTGCCGGTGAGCGCTGGTCGACCGTCGGCGTGTCGACAAACATCATCGACGCGTCCTACGGCGCGCTCCGCGACGCCATCTCTTACCGGCTATATCGAGAAGGCGTCGGCGGCAGGGGCGCGGCCACATAAGGTTTGGCTGTCCGGGCGGGCGGCTGGATCAGCGGTTTGCCGCCCGCCCGTTGCACCTTACAGGTTCTTCTCAAAAGCCTCGATATCGTCGAGTACCGGCTTGTTGACGCCGCGCTGGTGTAGGTCTTTGCGAAGTGTGCTCAGCTCTTTCCGGGCGGTTTCTGCTTTGTCCTGTTCGGCCAGCAGCTCAGCACGCTGCCGCACCAGGGCGTGATAGGCGATGTTCAGCGTCTTTTCCGCCTTTAGCAGTTTCAACGCGTCGCTCGTCAGCTGCAACGCCCGTGCCGGATCCGCCTTCGCGGTCTCCCTGAGCCTTCCGTCCTCGACGTCGACCCTGAAGAACGGGTGTGAAACACCGGCCGCCAGAATGCTCGCGACCTTCGCTCCGACAATGCTGTCCTTGTATCGCGTCGCGACGTCCTCAAGTACTTTCATGCCGGTGTCGAGAAACGGCGACCGTGACCCGCCAAGGCTGAGGCAAAGGCCGGCTTCGTGCGTAAAGTAGTCATGTGCGACCCGCTCCTCTGCCTTCGACAAGGGAACGCCGACACGTATCGTGTGCGGCTGGGACGGAATCAGCATGTCACCGAAACCCTGGTAGGCGGCTCGGATATAGTAGATCCCAGGATCGGCGAAGTAATGCCCCCGTTTGCCGTAGGTCAGCGGAATTTCCCTGCTCAATCGCTCTTCGCCGGGCCGTGATCCCTTCGGCTGCAGCGTCACGCGTTCGGCATCGCCCAGCAAGCAGAAGACCGGTTCGAAATGTACCGTCCGCCCGTTCGGGCCAGTGATGGCGACTGCCACGGTGCCGTACGCCGGATCCAAGCGACCGTCGATGTCCACAGGGATTTCCGTGATGAGGTTCCGCAGGCGCAACTCGACGGAAACCGGTTCCATGAACTCGAAATAGCCTTTCGAGCGAACCAGAAGCTCCAGCGGCGGTTCACCCTCCGCCGTGTCGTAGGCACCGTTCGACGCTTCGGCATGCCCACCCGACGCCCATGGGTCACCACCCATGATCACTGCGTTCCGGTTACCGTGGCGTAGGTGCAACAGTTCCTCGTCGTCGAACCGGAATTCGAAGTTCGACCAGAAACTGTCGGCGCCGTTTCGCATGTCGTATCGCCAGTCATAGTTCATCCACGACAGGGAGTCCGGCCGCCCCTTGTCCCAGGAATGCAGGAAATTGAAGGCATGCCCGGCCTCGTGAACCCAAGTATAGAGGAACTTGCGCATGGCTGCGGCCTGCGTCTCATTGGCGGGCGGCCCGGCAACGAGGTCACGGAACCAGACGTGGTCGCGGAAGACGGCAAAACCCTGCCGGTCGGGTGGCTCCCCTGCGCCGCCATACCGGGCCGCGGCATCGAACATGATGCCGCCGACGTTGGGGTTGTCGAATCTGCCGGCCAGCAGTCCCCACAGGTGCCATTTCGGCCAGCCGCCGGCGATCTGGCTGAAATACAGTTCCATGGCGTCATGTAACTCTGCGGGTGACCAGCTGGCAAAGGCCGGCGCGCTGTCATCGATGATGGAACGGTGGGGCGCGACCGTCATTCTGATCCCGGCTTCCTTATAAGTTTCCGCGATGTCGAGCGTGCGCCGTGGCGTTCCCGCAGGCCGAGTCGCGTGCCAGTGCGTGTCGTAGGATGGAATGACCGGGTCCCGGTTTACAGACGAGCAGACATCGACTTCGAGGTTAACAGTGCGGAATTCGTCAGACCGTCGTTGGCATCGGTAGATTTCGTTTTCACTGCCGCGCCGATGGAAGACAACGCGTGCCTGCGCTGCCGCACGGAACGGCCGATGCGGCAACACGATCCTGAGATCGGTTCGGGGATGCACGCCGCTCCAGTAGCGGACCCTTCCGGTAATCCCGACCCGCCCGCGCGATCTGCGTACGGTTGGATTGTCGACGATCCACGACTCGCGATAAACGCGCCATTCGATTTTCCGCCCACCCGGGAAGGTGAACCGGAAAATCTGGTAAATGTCGCCACTGACCTTGTCGAGTACCGGTGACGACCTGCGCCGGGAGTCAATGTCGATGCGCATCTCAAGGGCGTATCGCCCTGGCGCGGGTCCCGACATGGTGCCCTCATAGAGGCCGCTGACCGCCGCAAAGCGCACATGTCGCCACAAGTCGGGCAGGTCGGGCGGCAACGCTTCAAGAAATTCCGCTTCGGATTCGACGTCGGTCAGTTCCTCGACGGTTTGCTCAGTCGGGATTTCCGGCGCACGCGATTCGGGCCGTTCCAATTCCGCGACTTCGGGTGACGCGTGACGTCTCCCCGGATTGTCAATTGAACCACTCTTGCGTCTCGGCATGAGAAATCTCCCTTGCATCGAGGGTCGCCGCAACGCGGCGCCCGTGTTGGGCCGCACCGATCGAAGGTACGGCAACGGCGTCGGGATGGCTTTCTCGTTCGATCCGGTTCTTCCGGAGAGTTATTCGGTTACGCGAAACCTACTGGTGTTTGCGGCGTGTGCCAGTCGATTCGGCCAGCGACGACCGAGATCACCACGTCCTGCGCATCTTTCGCCTTGACGTGGATATGCTTCGACAGCCCTTGTTTCGGCAGGTGAACTTCGATTTCTGCCGCCTCAGTGTCGACCTCGGCAGTCACCGAGTCTGCGAGTCCGACAAGATCGCTGGTGCTCACATTATCCTTGCTGAAGACGGTCTTGCCATTGACCTGTATTTTTACAGTGTCGTTGTTGAAACCGTCGACAAGATGAAGTTTCAGCGTTGCCAAGATGCCAAGAATCCTCCCGGCGCATGATGCGTTTTCGACCGGCGACGATGCACCCGTCAATCAAACGCAATAAAGAATGCCGATATGACAAATTCGGAAATTCTGGACCGCCTGCTCCAGCCCATCACCAGACATTTCCTATCGCCGGCGCCATTCTTCCCGACTCCGCGCACCACACAACATTAAAGCAGCCCGCTAAGTCACCGAAGAATTCTGAGACCGATAGTTCCAGCGAAAAGGTTAACATATCTACATCAATAAGGCGAGGAAAAATCAATTTATTCCCTCAATCATATGTAAGCCGATAGTGCATGTGACATGTGGAGTTGTACATTTCGACCTCTGACCAGTCGGCCGCGCTCCGCAGATAGCCGGCGCAAGCCAGTCATGATGGCGTGCTGTTCGTCTGAGATTGTGGTCCGTCGACACCAGGTTGGTTAACATGGGCGGGCCCCTTGTCGGTCAGCGCGCGCTTGGCCTTGAAGGAAAGGTTTCTGTTCCGCGATGTTGGACTCCCTGGAGTATTTCGATGACCGTAGGGAAGTTGAGAGTTCGTTGCCCGTGGACCGCCCTGGCACGATGTTCAGGGCGAACTTTATGAGCTTAAGGACGACCGCCGCGGCTATGGCGGTCAAAATATTGGCCGTAGCGGCTTTTGCCTGGGTAACGGCCGGGCCGGCCGCGGCGGAGCCGGACGACACGGCGCAGGCGATCTATGAAAGCTTCGAGTCGCTGCTCGGCAACCAAGAGGAGCGCGAGATCTATGCCCTGCCGCCAGAGCGCTTGTGGCGCGCGACCGGTCCGCTGCAGATCAGGCTTGCCGGCGGCCGGGAATTCGGGCTGGCTCCGGCCCTTGTCGCACTGGCGGAGGAGTTCGCGCGCGTCACGGCCGTCGAGATCGGTGTGCAGGCCTCGGCTGTGCCCCTGATGCCCGAGATCGGCAAGGCCAGCGATCTGACCATTCTCATTGTCTCCCGGTCGCTAGGGGCGGAGTTCGCGGTGGGGCTCGGACTTGATCCCGAGATGCGCCGCCGCTTCGCCGATGGGCGGTGGCCGGCACTGTTCCGCTTCCGCCGCGACGACCTTTCGGCGGAGGGCCGCCGTCGCGGTGTCCTGCTGCTTGCGGACGACCTGAAACGCACCGAGATCGAGACGTTCCTCGGGCTGGCATTGGTCTGGGCCATGGGCGGCGCCAGTATTGGCGACGACCTCGGCACGATCGTCAGCATTGCCGGGCGGCCACGGTTGACGGTACACGGCCAGCGGGTCTTCACCCTGCTTTACGATCCGCGGCTCGAGCTCGCGCAGCCGCTGGACGAGGTGCGAGCCCGGGCGCGGACCATCCTCGGCCTGCCGGAGCAGTGAGCATGGCGGGGACGGACTCGACGCGCGACTCCATTGTTGCGGGGCACGGGCCGGCGATCATCCTCGTGCGTCCGCAGCTCGGCGAGAATATCGGCGCGGCGGCGCGCGCCATGCTGAACTGCGGTCTGACAGATCTGCGCCTCGTCTGCCCGCGCGACGGCTGGCCGAACCCGCAAGCGGTGCGCGCCGCCTCCGGCGCCGACATCGTGATCGAAAACGCGCGCATCCATGAGCGCAGCGAGGACGCCGTCGCCGGGCTACAGCGCGTCTTCGCCACCACGGCGCGGCCGCGCGACATGGTCAAGACCGTAATGACTCCGGACGATGCGGCGGCCGAGATGCGCCGTGCCGAGGCGGACGGCCAGCGCTATGGCGTGCTGTTCGGGGCCGAGCGCACGGGGCTGGAGAACGACGACGTTGCGCTGGCCGACACCGTCATCGAAGCGCCGCTGAACCCGGCCTACAAGTCGCTGAACCTCGCGCAGGCGGTGCTCCTGGTTGCCTGGAGCTGGTTCCGCCTCGGCGACGCGACGCTGGGCAGCCGCGTCGAGCTCGGCGCGACGCGCCCCGCGACCAAAGAGGAACTGCTCAACTTCTTTGCCCGCCTCGAAGCGGCCCTCGACGAATGCGGGTTTCTCTTTCCTCCGGAAAAGCGCCCCTCGATGGTGCGCAACATCCGCAACATGTTCCAGCGCATGCAGCCCACCGAACAGGACTTGCGCACCCTGCACGGCATCGTGGCGGGGTTGTTTCGGCACAAAGGGGATTGAGGGTCCCACGAACTTGAGGAGCGCCGGAACGGAAAGATCACAGACACGGATTCGACAGGATGAACAAACCTTGTATCACGCTCTTGGAAAGTGCCGGCACGGGCGTAATCATCGAGTATCCCACCGGTGTGGTCTATGCCAATCAGGTGGGCGGCACCCTCTGCCGCCTGCCGACCCTTGAGGGTGCGTTCGCTCCGTTCAGGAACTATGTCCTGACTCCGTCACAAGAGTTCGCAAGCCCCGAAAACCATCTGTTGGACTATTTCAAGGGTCCTAAATACCGGGGAACCGGGGCCATCGGCGGGATCGATGACGAAGACGGCGATTACATCGACGATGTCCTTGCGAAGGCCGGAGTCGACGGCTGGATACGGGTTGACCGCAAGCGGCTAAACGAGTCTTGCGAGGCATGGGTGTTCGTACAGGTCCTGGCGGACATAAATGTTTGTTCGGGTTTCGGGCCGTATCCCAGGCGCGGTGTGCTGACGTGGTGCAATTCCGACTGAGACCGTTGCTCATTCAAAGCCTTTGACATCGGCGCGGCCCTGCGTATATAAGCGCCGCACCCTCCGGGAATGTGGGCCGGCGCCTGGCCGGATCCCCGCCCTCCATGGTCCCTCGGGGCTGCGGATGCGGACTACCGGACAACCACAACACCGACAGGATCGGGAACGACAGAGCATGAGCAAACGACACGCGTCCAAGTACAAGATCGACCGCCGCCTCGGCGTCAATCTGTGGGGCCGCCCCAAGAGCCCGTTCAACAAGCGCGAATCACGCCCCGGCCAGCACGGCCAGCGGCGCCGCAAGCTGTCCGATTTCGGCACGCAGCTGGCGGCTAAGCAGAAGCTGAAGGGCTATTACGGCAATATCGGCGAGAAGCAGTTCCGCAAGCTTTACCAGGAAGCCGCCAGCCTGCGCGGCGATACCGGCGAGAACCTGATCGAGCTGCTGGAGCGCCGGCTCGACGCCGCCGTCTACCGCGCCCGCTTCGTGCCGACGGTGTTCGCGGCGCGCCAGTTCGTCAACCACGGCCACATCCGGGTCAACGGCAAGCGCGTCAACATCGGCTCGTACCGCCTGCGCGACGGCGACGTCATCGAGGTGCGCCGGAAGAGCCGCGAGGTCCCGATGGTGCTTGAGGCGATGCAGTCGCCGGAGCGCGACACGCCGGACTACATCTCGGTCGACTACAAGAAGATGCAGGCGACCTTCGTGCGCGGACCCAAGCTGGCCGACGTACCGTATCCGATCCAGATGGAACCGAACCTCGTCGTCGAGTTCTACTCGCGCTGAGCGGGCCCGGGACGGGCAAACGAACGGTATCAAAGGCGGCCTCCGGGCCGCCTTTTCCGTTCCGGGCGTGTCGTCCGTCGGCTGCCGATATGTCTGCACCCGCCTAAGCTGCATGGCGATATCGCACCGGCGTTTTCCGGCGGTAAAGAAAATCCTGCGGTGACGGACGGAAAATCCGGTACAAACGAGGCCAGCGGAGCGGAAACGCCGTGCCGCGCCGGGCGAATCGGCGGGAGGGAGCAACTGATGTTTATCGTATTTCTCAGGTTCTCGGACAACAAGGGCAAGGCCGGCGAGTACATGGCCGGCCACAACGAATGGCTCAAACGCGGGTTCGACGACGGCGTGTTCCTGCTGGCCGGCAGTCTGCAGCCCAATCTCGGCGGCGGGATCGTGGCGCACGACACATCGCTGCCGGATCTCCAGGACAGGGTCGACAGCGATCCGTTCGTCGCCGAAGGTATCGTCACCGCGGACATAATGGAAATCACCCCTTCGAAGGCCGATGACCGGCTGGCGTTCCTGCTGGACTGAGCGCCGCCTGCTCGTTCTTTTGTTGTCACAGGGAAATCGGACACATGAACGCAACATTCGCAGGACCGGACGGCAAGCCGCGCTGCAAATGGTGCGGGGCCGCGCCCGAGTTTCTCGCCTATCACGACACGGAATGGGGCTTTCCCGTCGCCGACGACCGGCGGCTGTTCGAGAAACTGAGCCTGGAGGCCTTCCAGTCCGGATTGAGCTGGCGCACCATCCTCGCCAAGCGTGAGAATTTCCGTGCCGCCTTCCACGATTTCGATTTCGACAGGATCGCGCGCTTCACCGAGCGGGATGTCGCCCGTCTGCTCGGGGACGACGGGATCGTCCGCCATCGCGGGAAGATCGAGGCGACGATCAACAATGCACGGCAGGCCCGGGAGCTCGTCAAGCGGGACGGGTCGCTGGCGGCCTTCATCTGGCGCTACGAGCCGGATCCGGCGCAGCTCGCGGCACCCCAGACCGTGTCGTCTTCGGCGGAAGCGATCGCCCTGTCGAAGGACCTGAAAAAGCGGGGCTGGCGGTTCGTCGGGCCGACGACGGTCTATGCCTTCATGCAGGCGATGGGGCTGATCAACGATCACGTCGCCGACTGCGTGTTCCGGGCCGAGGTCGAGCGCGCGCGAGAGCGCTTCACGCGTCCCGCAGGATGATCCGCGGCGCCGATCGCGCGTGAGTGCGCCGCAGGATGCGGTGCAGACGGCATCGGCGGCGGCCCCCGAAAATGCCCCGGCGTTGAGCCACGTCAAAGACAGCCGCGCCGCAATCGGCTATTCAGGGTCCCACGAGCGTCGTGCTCCTGTTCATTCCACATTTCCGACAGACGGTTGCGCACCGGCCCCGACGGGCCATGGAGGCGACATGAAAGACGTTGAAAATCTGTTCAGCAAGGCGATCGGCGAGATCGAACGCATGCTCAACACCAAGACGGTGGTGGGCGAGCCCATCGTCGTTGAAGGCAACACGCTGATCCCGCTGGTAAGTGTCGGTTTTGGCTTCGGCGTCGGCGGCGGCGAGGGCACCGACCCGAACAAGGGCGGCGGGACCGGCGGCGGCACGGGCGGCGGCGGCGGCGTCAAGCCGGTCGCGATGATCGTCGTCAACAAAGACGGCGTCCGCATCGAACCGATCAAGGGCGGCACGACATCGGTCCTGGAAAAGGTGGTGGAGACCGTCGGCAAGGCGGCATCGGCCAAATCGGCAGGCGGTAAAGCCGAATAGGCGGTGACCACCGTTGCCCTGACGCTCGGGCTGCTGCTGGCGCTCCTCGTCGCCCTGCTGGCGGTGCCGCTGACGGTCGTGTTCTCGGTTCATCGACTGGAGGAAACCCGGGCCTTTGTCCGGTTCCGCTGGCTGTTCGGGCTGGTGCGCTTTCGGTTCCGCGTGCCGCGGCCCGCCAAGGCCCGCAAGCGGCCGCCGGCAGCGCCGGCAAAGAAGGCAAAGCCGGCCAAGCGGAAAAAGAAGAAGTGGCGCGCCGGCGCAGTGGTTTCGCTGATAAGGCAGCCGCATGTCCGCAGGCGTGTCCATGGCTTCGGCCGCGACATGCTGCGTGCGATGCATGCGCGGGATCTGGTCCTCCGCCTGCGCGTCGGTCTGGGCGATCCGGCCGATACCGGACGGCTGTGGGCCATGATCGGGCCGGTCGCCGGCATGGCGCAGAACATACGAAACGTGGCGGTGCGCATCGAGCCGGAGTTCGTCGACCCGGTCCTTGAAGTTGAAAGCCATGGCCGGTTCCGCCTCGTGCCGATCCAGTTCATCGCCCTGACGGCGGCCTTCGTTCTGTCGCCGACCATGCTGCGCGCATGGTGGCGGTTGCACCGGGGGAGGGGCTGAATGGAAACGCTCCGGGCACAGCGACCGTTGCGCGTCGGCGCCGTCACCCTGGTGCCGGTCATGCGCGCCGCGATCCGCTCCGGTTCGGGCGCGGCGGGATGCTGGATCACCGCCGTCGCGGAGCCGGTCGCCATCGTCATGCGCGATGCCAGCGGCACTCGCGCGCTGGCCGCGGATAGATCGGAGATCGCACTCGAAACCCTGATCGCGCAAACCCCGAACCTCGAGGCGATCCTGTCCGGGCTCTCGGAGTCGTGAATCAGGTCGACCGGCGTCGGGACAACATGGGATAGCCGTCAGATCCGCGACCCGGTTGCGCGATGCTCGGCTTGGCCCCAGGCATCGGAGACAATCGGAGACAACCTTTGGCCGGCCCGCCGGCATACTTGGTCAATTTGACCAGATCAACTTGACCAAGTATGGTGACCGCGAAGGAGCGGCCGGTCATGCGAACCGTCAATATCTACGAGGCGAAAACCCATTTCTCACGGCTGGTCGAGCTGGCGGCGGCGGGGGAGGAGATCGTCATCGCCAAGGCCGGCAAGCCGGTGGCGCGCCTTGTGCCCCTGCGCGACGGCACGGGGCGGCGCGAGCCGGGATGCCTTGCCGGGCGGTTCCGCGTATCGGACGACTTCGACGCCCCGCTGCCGGAAGACCTGCTCGATGCCTTCGGGGTCAAGGGCGGGTGAGCCTTTTGCTCGACACCCATGTGTTCCTGTGGTGGATCGGCGCGCCGGCGCGCCTGTCCGACGCGGCGCGATCGGCAATTGCCGACCCCGGAACGCTGGTCTATGTCAGCGCCGCCAGCGCCTGGGAGATTGCCGTCAAACGGTCGTTCGGGCGGATCGACCTTCGCGACGAGGAGTTCGCCTACGGCATGCAGGAAAGCGGCTTCGCGGAACTGGCGGTCACGTCCGAACACGGTCTCGCGGCCGGCGCCCTGCCGCCGCACCACAAGGATCCGTTCGATCGCATGCTAATCGCACAGGTCTTCACCGAGGGCCTGCGCCTTGTGACTCAAGACCGCGCGATGGCGCCCTATGGCGCTGAAATAGTGTGGGTTTGAACGGCACTGCCAACCGAGCGCCCCGCCGTTACCGGCTTTTTGATCTGTCTCCATCACGGTCTCTGTTTGCCTGTCACCGACATCGGTAGAGAACGGCGATATGATTGAAATCCACAACGCAAGCCGTTTCGAACGGATCGAAGAACAAAGGGCCGCCTGGTGAGGCGGCCCTTCGGCGATTCGGTAACCGGCTGACGCGATCACGCCGCGGCGGTCTGCACGCCCTTGTCGGCGAACAGCTGCTGCAGCTCGCCGGAATCGTACATCTCGCGGACGATGTCGCAGCCGCCGACGAACTCGCCCTTCACATAGAGCTGCGGAATCGTCGGCCAGCTGGAAAAGCTCTTGATGCCCTCGCGGATGCCGGGATCCTCGAGCACGTTGATGCCCTTGTACTTGACGCCCATCACGGTGAGCACCTGCGCCACCGCGGCCGAGAAGCCGCATTGCGGGAACACCGGCGTGCCCTTCATGAACAGGACCACGTCGCTGTCGGAGATCTCCTCGCGGATCCGGTCGAACACTACATTTTCCATCTCTCGATCACCCTCATCTGGCGCGCCGTGCCCACGGCCGCGCGATTGACCCGTTTATTCGCCTTCGGGCGCCGCCGTCTGCAGCGCCAGCGCGTGCAGCTCGCCGCCCATGCGGCCCTGCAGCGCGGCATAGACCATCTGGTGCTGTTGCACCCGGCTCTTGCCCTTGAATTCCGCCGAGCTGACATAGGCCGCGTAGTGGTCGCCGTCGCCGCGCAAATCTTCGATACGCACCTGCGCGTCGGGAATGGCTTCCTTGATCAGCCGTTCGATCTCGCTCGCCTGCATGGCCATGGCCAAGAACCCCCTTGCTGTCGGCGTGCCCGCATGCTCACGGGCGCGCCATGTAGGACGGAAACCAGTCCTCATGGCACCGCCGCAATTCACCGACCGATATGGTATGGCGTTCCGCCGCTGTCAACGCATCGCCGCCGGTGCGGCCGACGATGCTTGCGGGGACGCCGGCCTTCGCAGCCTCCGCAACCACCAAGGCGCCGTCGGCGCAGGCGATCAGGTAGCGCGCCTGGTCCTCGCCGAACAGCCAGCCGGCCAGCGATACGCCGTCGGGCGGCCCCGTGATCTCGGCGCCGATGCCGCCGGCCAGCGCCATCTCGGCCGCCGCCACCAGCAGCCCGCCGTCGGAGAGATCGTGGCAGGCCGCAATGCGGCCGGTCTCGATCAGGCCGCGCACGAAGTCGCCGTTGCGCTTCTCGGTGGCAAGGTCGACGGGCGGCGGTGCGCCCTCCTCGCGGCCGGCGACCTCGCGCAGATAGAGGGACGCGCCGAGCCAGCCGGTCGTCTCGCCGATCAGCGCCAGGTCCAGCCCCGCGGACGGAATCGCCAGCCGCGCGGTCCGCTCGAGATCCCCGATCAGGCCCAGCCCGCCGACCACCGGGGTCGGCAGGATCGCCTCGCCGCTGGTCTCGTTGTAGAGCGACACGTTGCCCGAGACGACCGGGAAGTCGAGCACTCGGCAGGCCTCGGCCATGCCGGTCACGCAGCCGGCCAGCTGGCCCATGATGCGCGGTTTCTCCGGGTTGCCGAAATTGAGATTGTTGGTGATCGCAAGCGGCCTCGCGCCGACCGCGGTGAGGTTGCGCCAGGCCTCGGCAACGGCCTGCCGGCCGCCCTCGACCGGATCCGCCAGACAGTAGCGCGGCGTCGCGTCAGTGGTGATGGCAAGGCCCCGGTTGCTGCCGTGCACCCGTACCACCGCGGCGTCGCCGCCCGGGCGCTGGACCGTGTCGGCCATCACCATGTGGTCGTACTGCTCCCAGATCCAGCGCCGCGACGACAGGTGGGGACCGCCCATCATGGTCTTCAGGGCCGTCATCGGATCGTTCGGCGCCGGGACGTCGGCGGCGGCGATCACCGGCGGCTTCGGCGTCGGCTCCCACGGGCGCTCGTATTCCGGGGCGTTGGCGACCAGCGGCGCGACCTCGATGTCGCCCACCGTCTCGCCGTGGAACTTCAGCACCAGCCGGCCGGTGTCGGTGACCCGGCCGATCACCGCGAAGTCGAGCTCCCATTTCTCGAAGATGGCGCGGGCCTCGTCCTCGCGCCCGGGCTTGAGCACCATCAGCATGCGCTCCTGGCTCTCAGAGAGCATCAGCTCGTAGGGCGTCATGCCGGTCTCGCGCATCGGCACCCTGTCGAGCTCCAGTTCGACGCCGACACCGCCCTTGGAGGCCATCTCGACGCCGGAGGAGGTGAGGCCCGCGGCGCCCATGTCCTGGATCGCGACGATCGCGTCGGTCGCCATCAGCTCGAGGCACGCCTCCAGCAGC
>CAYFYY010000002.1:0-112596 GCA_964347475.1 uncultured Flavobacteriales bacterium | reverse complement strand
CCACCTCGGCGGCAACGGCGAGCAGCGATGCGTTGAACGAGCCCTTCCGGAGGCTTCCCGACAGTCCGATGATGGTGGTCATGCGCCCTCCTGTGTCCCCCGGGATATGCGCCCGGCCGGCCCGCGGTCAAGCCCTTGGCCGGTTGTCTCCCCCACCCTGCCCTCCCCCATCAAGGGAATTTCTGCGATACGGGGGAGATTTTCCTCTCACCTCGAAACGGCTGCCCTCATCCTGAGCCTGTCGAAGGACGCAGCCTCCTCAGCATGGGGAAAAACTTGCGTATCCTCACCCTGAGGAGGCCCGCAGGGCCGTCTCGAAGGGTCCCGCCCACTTGCGCAGAGGTCTCCATCGCGGGGCAAGGTCGATGGCTGCCGTCCCTTTACCCCTGCCGCCGGCTCTGGCATAAACGCGGCCGTTCCCTTGAGCAGGAAAGAGCAGCCGCGATGATCCCGCGCTACAGCCGGCCGGAGATGGTCAAGATCTGGGAGCCGGAGAACAGGTTCCGCATCTGGTTCGAGATCGAGGCGCATGCCTGCGATGCCCAGGCCGAGCTCGGCGTGATCCCGCGGGAGGCCGCCGCCGCGGTCTGGCAGCGCGGCAAATGGGAGATCGAGCGCATCGACGAGATCGAGCGCGAGACCCGGCACGACGTCATCGCGTTCCTCACCAACCTCGCCGAGCACGTCGGCGACGAGGCGCGCTTCGTGCACCAGGGCATGACCTCGTCGGACGTGCTCGACACCTGCCTTGCCGTCCAGCTGTGTCAGGCGGCCGATATCCTGCTCGGCGACCTCGACGCCCTGATGGCGGCGCTGGAGCGGCGCGCCAAGGAGCACAAATACACCGTCTGCATGGGCCGCAGCCACGGCATCCATGCCGAGCCGACGACCTTCGGCCTCAAGCTCGCCGGCCACGACGTCGAGTCCGCGCGCAACAGCGGCCGCATGCTGGCGGCACGCGAGGAGGTCGCGACCTGCGCCATCTCCGGCGCCGTCGGCACCTTCGCCAACATCGACCCCGCCGTCGAAGCGCATGTCGCGCAGCGGCTGGGCCTCAGGCCGGAGCCGGTGTCGACCCAGGTGATCCCGCGCGACCGCCACGCCGCCTATTTCGCGACCCTCGCCGTGATCGCATCGTCGGTCGAGCGGCTGGCCGTCGAGATCCGCCACCTGCAGCGCACCGAGGTCCGCGAGGCCGAGGAGTATTTCAGCCCCGGCCAGAAGGGCTCGTCGGCGATGCCGCACAAGCGCAACCCGGTGCTGACGGAGAACCTGACGGGCCTTGCCCGGCTCGTCCGCGCCGCCGTCGTCCCGGCGCTGGAGAACGTCGCCCTGTGGCACGAGCGCGACATCTCGCATTCGTCGGTCGAGCGCATGATCGCCCCGGACGCGACGGTGACCCTCGACTTCGCGCTGGCGCGGCTGACGGGGGTGGTGGACAAGCTCGTGGTCTATCCCGAGGCGATGCAGCGGAATTTGGATTCGCTCGGCGGCCTGCACAACTCGCAGCGCGTCCTGCTGGCGCTCACGCAGGCCGGCATGAGCCGCGAGGATGCCTACGAGGCGGTGCAGCGCAACGCCATGGCGGCGTGGGAGAAGGGCGAGGACTTCGCGGCGCTGCTCAAGTCTGACAAGGCGATCAAGAAGCACCTCGACGCCAAGGCGATCGACGCCATGTTCGACATGGCGTATCACACGAAGCACGTGGATACGGTGTTCGAGCGGGTGTTTCCAGCTGGCTGATACCGGTCGTCAGCTCGAGTCGCAGCAGCATACCACTTGTGTATCCGGCGCCGGCGGCGATAACACGCGGTCGGCCAATATGACGGCCACTACGCTGATGCCGACGCCGAAAAGTATTGCATGCCATAAGCCGAAAAACCGGATCAGCGACTTAGCGCGATCGCTGACATTTTGCGTATCGTGCTGGGCTCTGGTCGCCACCGCGAACACGAGGACGCCGAAGGCGATTGACAGGAAGAATATTCCCAAAACCGCAAGCAAGAGGTAGCGTCCGGCGGCGCTCTCCATTGGCGCGAGTTTCTCGAGCGCGTAGACGAATCCCGCCGCCGCCAGCGCCAGCGTATACTTGTTGAAATCGACCAGAGCTTTGTAGTCCATCGCCGCCCTCACAGGTTTCCGCCACAATACGGGCAGATCTCGCGAACGATGGACTTGTGTGCGCGCGAAAATGTCTGTTCGTCCGCCGCCGACACGGCGGATCCCAGCATCAGCATCGCGGTCTGCACATCTTGTGCATTGATTTTCTTAGTCCCTGTACCGCCACGTGTCCGGGCCCGATGGGCATCAACGAGGCTGGATATGAATACCTCACGGAGAAACCGTTCTTCGTGATCGTAAATGCCGACCAAGCGAGCAAAGTCGATGGCGCGCAACGGGGCCATCGCCTTCGGAGTCATTTCGAGACGTCGACGCTTCAGCTCATCGGCAACGCTTGTTTTAGCGTCCTGGAAGTCGACTGCCATGGCGGAACCTCTTTTGGCTCAGACGCCGCCGATACGACCAAACCATTTGGCCGAAGACACGCTAAGCGGGAATTAAGCACGGTTTTGGTTACCGTGGCAAAAGCAGACGAACCGGATTACAAACGCGGTTGCCGGACAACCAAGTCAATAGCCAGCGAGCGGAAATTTCGAATCGGTTTGTTTGCCGGCCTCCGCCCTTGCCAGTTGTGTCGCCGCGGCGAGTGCCGTCTGGTGTCGAGGGTGGCGGCTTCCTTCCTCCGCAAACCCGCAGAAAACCCTAACGCATGGGCTCGTTCCACACGGCCGGGGCCGGCGCCCGGCCGGCGCGGCGGCGTCCTCCCCGCGCCGGCCTCTCGCTCAAGTCCCTGCGCGCGGCCGGGTCCAGATCTCGATCCAGTCGCCGTTGCGGGGAACGCAGATCTCCATGACGATGCCCTCGGGCTTCACGTCGACCGCGACCCGCTGCTCGCCGGCCGCATGAAGGTCCCTGACGATCACCTCCCGGTCGGGGCAGTCGAGCCGCCCCGTTTCCAGCGCCGCGACGGCCGGTACGCAGGCGATGATTGTTGCCGTCACGGCCGCGACCATCGGAACGGATTGCTTCGACATGGCGTCCTTTCCGGCCCCGTGCGCCGAATCCGCGGCTACAGGCGCTAGTTGATCTCGGCCAGCGGCAGGCCGCTGGGCACCCGCGTCGGCACGGACTTCCTTAAGTCACCCGCCGATGGATCGGTCAGCGCGTAAAGGAAGTCGATCAGATCGTCCTTGTCGTCCCCGGACAGCGTTTGCGCCGGCGGAACGATCTCGATGGCGGCGGCGATCGCGCCGGTGACCCCCGGGTCGTTGAACGCGACCAGATCGAGCGCGTCCAGGTCCGGGCGCGGCGGCATCACGATCTGCGACGGATCGTAGCCCAGCAGCGACCCCAAGGGGTCCAGATGATGCTCGACGACCGCGCGCAACGAGTTGAAGGCGCCGTCATGTCCCCATGGCCCGGTCAGCGCGACGTTGCGGAGCGAGGGCGTGCGAAAGCGGTAGCGGTCGGCCGGATCCCCGGTGAAACCCTCGCGCCCGAAGTCCTCGCGGCCCATGAAACCGTCGCCGAATCCCGGCCCGATCTGGGGCATGCCGATGGCATGGAAGTCATGGTCGGTCTGGAAGACGCCGGCGTGGCATTCCGAACACCCGGCCCGTCCGTAGAAGAGCCGCATGCCCCGGATGGCGCTCAAGCTCATGGCTTTGCGGTTGCCGCGCAGGAAGCGGTCGAAGGGGCTGTTGTCCGACCGGAAGGCCACCGCCTGGAAGGCGCCGATCGCCGTTCCGACGTGCACGATCGTAATGTTGTCCGGGTCGCCACCGACCTCGGGGAACGCCGCGGTGAAGAGATCGACGTACTCGGGGATCGCACCGAGCCGGACAACGAGCCCGTCCCAGACACCGATCTGCGGGTGCACGAGGGCGGCGGCATCGGCAAGCTCGTTCGTCCCCTCCTCCCCCAGCATCTCCTGGGTATCGGTTTCGGCGAAGATCGAGAGGGCCGCGAGGGCGTTGTCGAACCCGAAAGGCAGGTCGCTGCCCGCCGGGGTGGCGAAGCCCTGCGGCACATTCGGGTCGACCTGGATCCTGCCGTCCCAGAACAGCTTCACGAACTGCTCGTGACCCAGATTGAACAGGGGCGTCATGTTGCGCGCGCCCCGCGCCTGGGGATCGAACGCGGTCGGCGGGAAGCTGCCGGCATCGCGCAGGACCGAGAGCCCCCCGCCGCCGGTGCCGATGTTGGTCGACAGACCGTCCACGGTCGCGACGACCGGCGAATGGCAGGTCGCGCACGAGATGTTCCGGTTCCCGCTCAGCTCCTTGTCGAAGAACAGCATGCGGCCGAGCTCGACCTCCGCTTCGGAGGGTTGCCGGAACTCCGAATCCCGGGCCGGCGCCGGCAGGTCCACCTCGCCGTCCTCGTCGGCGAGCGACGGGGCGGCCGCCATCATGAAGGCGACGCCGCCGATCCCGGTGCACACGCGCGTTACGAATCCGGGGAAGCGGGATCCCGCCCTCCCCATGCCGTCGTGACGGCGATTCATGCTGGTTTTCATGACAAATCTCCCCTACCCGTTGAAAAGCGGTGGTGTTCGCAAGACCGTGCAGTGCTGACCTGCACGAATTTTGTCTGCGTGCCTTTTGCGGCACGGCCACCTGCCTTCGAATACCTAGGACAGCACGACTGCCTCATGCCGTGGGAATTGTCACAGTTTGGCGGGCGCCGAGAGAACAGTCCGGCAGGACAGCCGACAAACCGACCCGGCCGGGATCACAATGGCACGACCAGCCATTGTGCCGGACGGTGGCGCCGCACGGCAGATCCTTGCGGTTCGGTGACGGCGGCAGGGCCGGTTCACTGGCGTTCATCTCGGAAATTGGCCGACGCACGGCCGCGAGCCACACGTTCAGGTCGATGTTCGGCACCGGGGGCGGGCGGAAGCGGGTGCCGCGCGCGTTGAGGACGATTTCGAGCCATGAACACGCGCTCCGGACGCCCGCGAACCTCGCCGCCGGGTCAGCCCCCGATCAGGTCCTGCCGTGCGAAGGCGCGGCGGCCGTGCCGCGAAGGAGCACGGTTCCTCCCGGCGCCACCCTTCGACAGGCTCAGGATGAGGCCGCTGGCCGGCGTCGAGTGGGCCGGAATTCCCTCCCGAAACCCGCGGAAAACACCTTTGCATGGGGTTGTTTCGCGCGTCCGGAAGGCGGCGCCGGCCGGGGCGCCGGTCCGCCCTTTGAGATTTCCGCCAATACCCGTACCATGCCAGCCGTGCCCACCGCCCCGCCCGCACCGCCCGGTCGGGCGCGCCGCCACGGACCCGACGGATGCCAGGGACGCCATGACCGCCATCACCGAACCCAACCTTAAGGGCCTTCGCCGATGAAGACGACGATCCTCGTCACCGGGGCGCTGGGGCAGATCGGCTCGGAGCTGGTGCCGGCGCTGCGCGAGCGCTACGGCGCCGAATCCGTGATCGCCTCGGACATCCGCGTGCCGCCGGGCGGCACTGTGGCGTCCGGGCCGTTCGAGCTGCTCGACTGCCTCGAGGCGGCGCAGATCCGCGAGATCGTCACGCAATACCGGGTCGGCACGATCTACCACATGGCCGCCCTCCTCTCGGCCGTCGCCGAGGAGAAGCCGCAGGCCGCCTGGCTGCTCAACATGGGCAGCCTCTATACGGTGCTCGAGATCGCCCGGCACCACCTCTGCTCGGTATTCCTGCCGAGCTCGATCGGCGCCTTCGGCCCGACGACGCCGCGCGACAAGACCCCGCAGGACACGATCCAGCGGCCGACCACGATGTACGGCGTCACCAAGGTCGCCGGCGAGCTCCTGTGCGACTACTACACGCACCGCTTCGGCGTCGATACCCGCGGCATCCGGCTGCCGGGGCTGATCAGCCACGTCGCGCCGCCCGGCGGCGGCACCACCGACTATGCCGTCGAGATCTTCCGCCAGGCGCTGCGCTACCGCCACTACACCTGCTTCCTGTCCGCCGACACACGGCTCGACATGATGTACATGCCCGATGCGATCCGCGCGATGATCGAGGTGATGGAGGCCGACCCGGCGAACCTTAAGCACCGTAACGCCTTCAACGTCACCGCGATGAGCTTCACCCCGGCGGAGCTGGCGGCGGAGATCAGGAAGCACATCCCGGATTTCGTCATCGACTACGAGGTCGACCCGGTGCGCCAGGCGATCGCCGACACCTGGCCGCGCTCGATGGACGACAGCGCCGCGCGCGAGGAATGGGGCTGGCAGCCGGACTACGACCTTAAGGCGATGACCAAGGACATGCTGGACAAGCTCGGCCCGGCGCTGCGCCGTGCCGGCGGCACTCCGCAGAGCGAAACCTGAGGGCCCTGGCACGAAACGGATGACCGCGCGCTGCCCCCTCCCCAACCCCTCCCCCCATGGGCCGCCGGAACCCGGGCCCGTCCACCGCGCGAGGGAGAGGGGCTTGATTGCCGCCGTGACGCAGGGGCAGAGCCCCGCTCCCTTGCCCGGTGATCGGAAATGGGCGCGAACCCTGCTTGGGGGGAGGGGTTGGGGAGGGGGCGGGACGATCGGTAGAGCCGGGTAAAGGCATTCGTGTAAAGGATTCGAACTTGAAGGAGGGACCGAAGATGACCCGCCCGCGACTGGAGGAGACGCTGACTGCTGAGCTCGAGGCGCTGGAGGCGGCCGGCTCGCTCAAAGGCGCCGAGACGGTGTTCGCCGGCGTCGTGCCGGCCGACGGCGAGCATGGGCCGCGGTATCTCCTGAAAGGCGAGGGCGAGCGGCCATATCTGCGCATGAACTCGAACTCCTATCTCGGCATGGCGCTGCGGCCCGAGGTGATCGCCGCCGAGGAGGCGGCGGT
Source organism: uncultured Flavobacteriales bacterium (assembly GCA_964347475.1). Taxonomy (GTDB): domain Bacteria; phylum Pseudomonadota; class Alphaproteobacteria; order UBA8366; family JADFVY01. The sequence continues at coordinate 105,707 of CAYFYY010000002.1, read as the reverse complement.
GCGCGCCTGCGGCGCCGGACCCGGTGCGGTGCGCTTCATCAGCGGCACCTGGGACGCGCACGTGCAGCTGGAGCGCAAGCTCGCTGCCTTCCACGGCCGCGAGGCGGCGATGCTGTTCAGCTCCGCCTACGCCACCGTGATGGGCACGCTGCCGCCGCTCATCAGCGATGAGACCGCGGTGATCTCGGACGAGCTCAACCACAACTGCATCATCAACGCGATGCGGCTCGCACGGCCGAAGGAAAAGTACATCTACCGCCATCTCGACCTCGCCGAGCTAGAGGCCTGCCTGGCCAAGGCGTGGCAAAACTGCCGGCGCGCCATCGTGGTCACCGACGGCATCTTCAGCATGCGCGGCGACCACGCGCCGCTCGATAAGATCGTGGCGCTTGCGCGCGGTTGCGAAGAGGCGTTCGCCGAGGGGGTGCTGGTGGTCGCCGACGATTCGCACGGCGTCGGCGCGATCGGCGAGACCGGCCGCGGCACCGAGGAGTACGCCGGCGGCGAGCCTGTCGACCTGCTGATCGCGACGCTTGGCAAGGCGCTCGGCGTCAACGGCGGCTACGTCGCGGGCAGCCGCACGATCCTCGATTTCCTGCGCGAGAAGGCGCCGTTCTACATCTCCTCCAACCCGATCACCCCGGGGGAGGCGGCGGCGGCGGCCAGGGCCCTCGACATCCTCGACAGCCGCGAGGGGCTGGCGCTGCTGCGCCACCTTCGGGCAATGACGGCGCGCTTCGAAGAGGGTCTTGGCACGCTCGGTCTCGAGACGATCCCGGGCGAGCACCCGGTGGTGCCGCTGATGGTGCGCGATACCGCGCGCACCGCGGCGCTGGTCGCGCATTTGCGGGCGCACGGCGTGCTCGCGACAGCGATCACCTACCCGGTGGTGCCACGCGGAGAGGAGGAGATCCGCTTCCAGGTCTCCGCCGACCACACCGCGGCCGACATCGACCGCGTGCTCGAGGTGCTGGCGTCGGCCCCCGCCGCCTTCTGACGCGCAGCCGTTTCGCCGCGTCGGACGTGCGGCCAACCGCGCCCATTAACCTCGCGCTAACGCATGATGTGCATGATAAACGGCCGTTGACCACAACGTGGCATGCGCGGAGACGACAATGAGCAAGGACACGATCAAGGCGCTCGAGGCGCGGGTTGCGACCCTGGAGAAGGAGCTGGACGGCGCCACGCGTGCGCTGGTCACCGTGATCTCGACGCTGGCGGCGGGCGACCCGCGCCGGATGTCGCTGGCCGAACGCCTGCGTACCGTCGGCGAGAAGCCGGGCATGGAGACTGCGGCCGCGCGCAAGCTGCTCGACGACATCGCCGACCACATCGAGACCGCCGGCGCCTGACGCGCCGGCCCGCCGCCTGTCGGGGTGGCGTCCCCTTCCCCCCTCTTAACCGGACGATAAGACGTTGCGTGCGATAGTCGTGCGCGCTACCGTCGCCTGATACCGGAGGGGTCCCATGCCCGCGCTTGCCGGCCTGACGCTGGTACTGAACGTGCTGTGCATCATCCACGCGCTGCGCGCACGGCAGCCCTATTACTGGTTCATGATCATCCTGGCCCTGCCAGGCATCGGCGCGGCGATCTATTTCGTCATGGAGATTCTTCCGGACCTGCGGCACAGCCGGGCGGCGCGCGAGGCAGCGTCGGACATCGGCCGGGTGATCAACCCGGACCGCGAGGTCCAGGAGGCGACGGCGGCGCTGCGCCTGACCGATACGGCGGAGAACCGCAAGCGCCTGGCCGAGGCGCTGATGGCGCAGCAGCGCTACGACGACGCCCGCACGCTGTACGAGACGGCGCTGACCGGCGCGCACGCGGACGACCCGGCGCTGATGCTGGGGCTGGCGCGGGCGCAGTTCGGGCACAAGGACTATGCCGGTGTGTGTGCGACGCTGGACCGGCTGCGCGAGCTGCTGCCGGACTTCGAGTCGGCGGACGCGCATCTGTTGTATGCGCGCAGCCGCGAGGGGCTGGGCGATAGCGACGGTGCGCTGGTCGAATACGGCGCGCTGGCCGGCTACTACCCCGGCGAGGAGGCGCGCTGCCGCTATGCTCTCTTGCTGCAGCGCCTTGGCCATATCGAGGAGGCGCGCGCCGAGTTCGAGCGCGTCGTCGCCTCGGTCGAGACCGCCCCGAAGAGCTATTTCCGCACCCAGCGCGACTGGTACAACGTCGGCAAGCAGAACCTTTAGCCAGCCGGCGACGCCGAGCGAACTGTTCCTTTGAGACGTCCCTCTGGGCCACTCAGGATGAGGCTCCATTGTTTGTACTCTCATCCTTAGGGCGGCAAAGCTGCGACTCGAGGGATAAGGTCGCGCCGCCTATTTCAGGGTCACGCGAATCCCGCTAGTCTCCTGCCAAGGGAAAAGGGAGGCGGCGATGGCAGACAAAACCCATTTCACCCCGGCGCTGTTCGGCTTCCTGCGCGAGCTAGAGCACAACAACGACCGCGACTGGTTCGCGGCCAACAAGGCGCGCTATCTCGCCGACGTGCGCGACCCGATGCTGGAGTTCATCGCCGGTTTTGCGCCGCACCTGAAGCGAATCAGCGCCCGCTACGTGGCCGACCCGCGGCCCAATGGCGGCTCGCTGTTCCGGATCCACCGCGACATCCGCTTCTCGAAGGACAAGCGGCCGTATAAGACCAATGCCGGCGCCCATTTCAGGCACGAGGCGGCACGCGACGCCCACGCGCCGGGCTTCTACCTGCACCTCGAGCCGGGCGGCGTGTTCGCGGCCAGCGGCGTCTGGCACCCGAACGGCCCGGCCCTCGCGAAGATCCGCGATGCCATCGCCAACGATGCAACCGGCTGGCGACGGGTCACCTCGGCGAAGGCGCTCGGCCCCAGGGCGTATCTTGCCGGCGAAGCGCTCAAGCGCCCGCCGCGCGGCTACGACCCCGATCACCCGCTGATCGACGATATCAAGCGCAAGGATTTCTTCGCGCTGGCCAGCTTTACCGAAGCGCAGGCCTGCGCGCCCGGCTTCATGGACGACTTCGCCGCGACCTGCCGCACCTTCGCACCACTCACCCGGTTCCTCACCCGCGCCCTCGAGCTGCCGTGGTAGTGAGACAGGTCGTCCATTAGGCGTCATCCGAAGACCTCGACCACTAACGAGCAAGTATCGTTGCGACTTGATTTGCCCAGATCTTGGCGCTCGGGCGTTCGCTTGCGAGTAGCAATCTTTAGAGTTCCCGAATAGTGATTCTTTACTTTAACAATATATGCCGATTATGAAAATATAAATTGTCCTGTTGACAATATTATGTTTGACGCCTATATGTAATTGCGTTTGTTTTTCTGGAAATTTGGGAGCATTATCGCTAAGTTCGCTCAACGGTACGCTTCATGAACCATTTCCGGTTCAGCCAGTATTCTCCGGCTCGGCCGGTTTCCCTTACCGCAAGAAGAGAATCATCTTGATATGTGCGGCATAGCCGGCGACATACGCTTCAACGATTCCGCTGCCTGCACGGATGCCGTGCGGCGCATGACCGACGCGATGGTGGCGCGCGGACCGGACGGCAATGGCCTGCTTGCGCATAGCAGGCTCGCTCTCGGCCACACGCGACTCAAGATCATCGATCTGAGCGACCGGGCGCAACAGCCGATGGCCGACCCCGAACTCGGCCTTGCGGTCGCTTTCAACGGTGCGATCTACAATTACCGTGAGCTGCGCGAGGAGCTGCGCGGCGAGGGCTATCGGTTCTTCTCGGACGGTGACACAGAAGTGATTTTGAAGGGGTTCCATGCCTGGGGGCCAGAGTGCGTGGAACGATTTTCGGGGATGTTCGCCTTCGCCGTCTGGGAGCGCGACTCCGGACGCGTGACTTTGGCCCGCGACCGCCTTGGCATCAAGCCGCTGTACTACTCGGAATCAGCCGGCGGACTGCGCTTTGCATCCAGCCTGCCGGCGCTCCTTGCCGCTGGCGACGTCGATACCGACATCGACCCGGTAGCGCTTAATTTCTATATGAACTTCCATGCCGTCGTGCCTGCCCCCTATACCATCCTGAAGGGCGTACGCAAGCTGCCGCCGGCGACGGTGATGACGATCGAGCCGGATGGCTCACGCAGCGAGCAAACATACTGGACGCTGCGTTTCGGCCCCGCAGACGACGACGCGGGATGCGGCGAGGCGGATTGGCAGGAACGCATCCTGGAGGCCCTGCGCACGGCCGTGCGTCGACGGCTGGTGGCGGACGTGCCGGTCGGCGTCCTGCTGTCCGGCGGGCTCGATTCAAGCCTTATCGTCGGACTTCTGGCCGAGGAAGGCCAGACCGGACTCAACACCTTCTCGGTCGGTTTCGAAACCGTCAACGGCGAGGCCGGCGACGAGTTCCGCTATTCTGACATCATCGCCAGCCAATTCGGCACGACGCACCACAAGATCCGCGTCGACAGCGCGCAGCGGCTGCTGCCCTCGTTGCCCGACTGCGTCCGCGCAATGTCGGAGCCGATGGTGAGTCACGATGTGATCGGCTTCTTCCTGCTCTCCGAGGAGGTTTCCAAACACCTCAAGGTAGTGCAGTCCGGTCAGGGTGCCGACGAGGTGTTCGGCGGCTATCACTGGTATCCACCGCTGATAAAGAGCAGCAATGCGGCGGCGGATTACGGGCGCCTTTTCCGCGACCGCGACCACGATGATTACCTGTCCGCTGTGCATCCGCGATTCCGCGATGGCGACCACGCCGCCCGTCTTATCCAGGACCACTTCAGCGAAGCCGGCGCAGATCGCCCCATCGACAAGGCGTTGAGGATCGACAGCACAATCATGCTGGTCGACGATCCGGTCAAGCGGGTCGACAACATGACGATGGCTTGGGGCCTCGAGGCGCGGGTACCGTTCCTCGATCATGATCTGGTCGAACTCGCCGCGCGCGTGCCGGCGGAACTCAAGGTGGCCGGCGACGGCAAGTACGTACTGAAGGAAGCGGCCCGCAAGGTATTACCGGCAGAGGTGATTGATCGGCCGAAGGGTTATTTTCCTGTGCCCGCCCTGAAGTACCTCAGGGGTGATGTGCTCGAGATGGTTCGCGGCGTTTTGGCGGATTCGCGTGCCCGGCAGCGCAACGTTTTCGATGCCGGTTACGTTGATGTGCTCCTCCAGAACCCAGACCACCACATCACCCCGTTGCGCGGGTCAAAACTGTGGCAGGTAACGCTACTCGAGTTGTGGCTTCAGTCACACGAAATCTGATGATTCAGGACATGGCATGAGCGCTTTACGAGCACGCAAGACAGGTCATCGTGCAACGCACGACCGCCGCCCGTCCGACTGGCGACCGTTGCCGACCGGCGCCCATCAGACAGCGCCGGACGCCAATGCATACCTGGACTGCGGTTGGGGCCGTCTGATCTTCGCCCATACCTTTGCCAGCACGGAGGATCTTGTTGCGGCCCTCCGCAAAGAGGCCACCGATGAACGCGACATCGCGTTTTACGTCCAGGACCCGCATGTGGCGCTCGCTTTGGCTCCACAGGACCTGTTTCTCGATCCGTCGCATTCCTATCGCCTTTCGCTCGCCAACTACCGGCCGCGCCGCACCCGGCCGCACGGCTTCTTCGTCCGCCGTCTGCGAGGTGGCAACGATGCTGCTGCGATTAACCGTATTTATACGCAACTGGGCATGGTGTCGGTGCCGCGCGATTTTGTGCTTCAGAACAAGGGTTCGCGGCGGCTCACTTACTTGGTTGCCGAGGATTCGGCTTCCGGTCGTGTGATCGGGACAGTTACCGGCGTGGATCATGTGCGTGCCTTTAACGACCCGGAAATGACCGCGAGCCTATGGTGCCTCGCCGTCGACGCGCAGGCCGCCTACGCGGGAGTCGGTGAAAGCCTGGTACGGCACCTTGCCGAACATTACTCGGCACGCGGGCTTGCTTGGCTCGACCTTAGCGTCATGCACGACAACGAGCAGGCGATCACGCTATACGAGAAGCTTGGCTTTCAGCGCTTTCCGGCCTTCTGCCTGAAGCACAAGAATCCGATAAACGAAAAGCTTTACACCGGGCCCGAGCTGGACGCGCGTCTGAACCCGTATGCGCAGATCATCATCAACGAAGCACGGCGGCGCGGAATCGGCGTTGAGATCGAGGACGAGGAGGCGGCCTTGTTCACGCTCAGCCACGGCGGCCGGAGAATACATTGTCGAGAATCCCTGTCCGACCTGACTTCGTCTGTTGCAATGGCTCGCTGCGACGACAAGGCGTTGACGCATCGGCTGCTGTCAGCCGAAGGGCTCAACGTGCCGGCGCAGATGGAAGCCGGCGACGAGGACGAGGATGGCGCATTCCTCGCCCGCCACGGGCGAATCGTCGTCAAACCCGCGCGTGGCGAGCAGGGAGCAGGCATCAGCGTGGACGTCCGCGATACCGAAACCATGGCCGCGGCAATCGAAGCGGCATCGCGCGTTGACGCGCGGGTACTGCTCGAGCAATTCTGCGAAGGTCAGGATCTGCGAATCATCGTGATCGGCGGCAAGGTCACAGCAGCCGCGGTCCGCAGCCCTGCAGCCGTCACCGGCGATGGTCATGCGACCATAGCCGACCTCATTGCCGTCCAAAGTCGCCGCCGCGCAGCCACCACCGGCGGCGAAAGCCGGATCCCAATGGATTCTGAAACCCGGCGTTGCGTAGAGGCAGCTGGATACGACTTGGAGACGGTGCTTCCGGAAGGCGAGCATCTCGAGGTCCGCAAAACCGCGAACCTCCATACCGGTGGTACCATCGTCGACACGACCGAGATGCTGCACGCCAAACTGGCGGAGGCCGCGGAGACCGCAGCCCGGATACTCGATATCCCGGTGGTTGGTCTTGACTTCCTGGTTCCAGCCGTCGATGGACCGGACTATGTCATCGTCGAAGCGAACGAGCGCCCCGGCCTCGCCAACCATGAACCGCAGCCGACCGCGGAGCGCTTCGTTGACCTGTTGTTCCCCCAGACGGCGGAGGTGGCGTGATGAATCAGGAGAGCACGACGGCGAGCTCGGAGCCCGACTTGCAACCCCTTGCCATCGCGCGCGAGGAGATTGCCGAGCTGCTGCTGGCCCTGCTCGCGATCCCGAGCCCTAGCGGCTACACCGACTCTGTCGTGCGTTTCGTGTGCGACCTGCTGGACGACATGCAGGCCGAATACGAGCTTACGCGCCGCGGCGCCATTCGCGTCAATGTTGCCGGCTCGCAGTCCAGCCCCGACCGCGCCATAGTCGGTCATCTCGATACGCTCGGCGCGCAAGTGAAAATGCTCAAGGATAATGGTCGAATGGAGATCGTCCCGATCGGCCACTGGTCGGCGCGATTTGCCGAGGGAGCACGGGTAACCGTCTTTACCGATGACGGGCCGCGGCGCGGCACCATCCTGCCGCTGAAGGCATCCGGCCATACATACAACACCGAGGTCGACATGCAGCCCGTCGCCTGGACAAATCTTGAGATCCGGGTGGACGAGTTGGTGCGCGATCGCGGCGACCTGGAAGCCTCCGGTTTTCAAATCGGAGATATCGTTGCCATTGATCCGGTGCCGGAAATCACACCGTCTGGTTTCATCTCGTCCCGCCACCTGGACGACAAGGCCGGTGTCGCCGCAATGTTGGCGGCTTTACGAGCGATCCTGAGGTCGGACGTCGTACTGCCCGTCGATTGCCATTTTCTGTTCACTATTTCCGAAGAGGTAGGCTCCGGAGCGTCCGCCGTTCTGCATGGCGACGTGGCAGAGCTCGTCTCGATCGACAACGGCACCGTTGCGCCAGGGCAGAACTCGTCGGAATTCGGCGTGACCATCGGCATGGCGGACATGACTGGGCCATTCGACTGGCACCTGACGCAGTTGTTGCTTCGCCTTGCCCGCGAGACCGGCATTCGGCACCAGCGCGAGGTGTTCCGCTATTACAGGACCGATGCCGCCTCCGCGGTGGAAGCCGGCAATGACATCCGCACCGCCCTGCTGACTTTCGGCATTGACGCCAGCCATGGCTACGAGCGGACCCATTTCGATTCGCTGGAATCGCTCGCGCGGCTGCTCACGCTGTATGTGCAGGCGCCGCCCGTGGCACGTCGTGACAGACACGAGCTCGGTCCACTCGGAGGCTTTACCGAACAACCGGTCGATTAAGTTCCCGACAGTCAAGCTATCATCAGGCACAATGGCGCCCTACCGGTGCCTCGGCATTCCGCGACGCGGTGAATCGTGTTAGGCGTCGGTACGGATTAATCCGAAGAATCGGGGAGGCGCGCGCATGCCGTCATATGAAGACCGGGTTCCCTATTCGCCAATCACCGAGCGGCCGCCGCTGAAACTGCCGGACGGCAAGCGGATGGTCGTCTGGACCATTATCAATGTCGAGATGTGGAGTCCGGCGCGGGCGATGCCGCGCACCGTACTGCCCCCGCCGATGGGCAAGCCCCTCGTCCCCGACCTGCCGAACTGGTCATGGCACGAATACGGCAACCGTGTTGGTTTCTGGCGGCTTTACGACTGCTTCGCGAAGTACGCCATCGTGCCGACGATGGCGCTGAACGGCATCGTCTGCGAGGCCTACCCGCAGATCGCAACGGCGGCGCTGGAGGCCGGTTGGGAGTTCATGGGCCATGGATACGTGCAGGGGCCGATGCACCACCTCGAGGACCAGCGCGCCGAGATCCGCCGCGCCATCGAGACGATCAGGTCCTTCACCGGCAAGGCGCCGCGCGGCTGGGAGAGCCCGGGCCTCACTGAAACCGACGAAACCATCGACATCCTCGCCGAAGAGGGCGTCGAATACGTTGCCGACTGGGTGCTCGACGACCAGCCCATCCGCATCGAGACGTCCACCGGCTCGGTGGTCTCGGTGCCCTATTCGGTGGAGACCAACGACATCCCGATCTTCGCGCTTCAGCACCAGCCTTCGGACGCGATGTACAAACGGACCGTCGACCAGTTCGAGCGGCTCTATGCGGAGAGCGCGCAGACGACGCGGGTGATGGCGATCAGCGTCCACCCGTACCTGTCGGGCGTGCCGCACCGCATCGGCTATCTCGAGAAGATCTATGAGCACATAAAGGCAAAGCCAGACGTTGCGTTGTGGACCGGCGAGCAGGTGCTCGACTGGTACCTGGCGGCGACGGGGTGACGGCTGTCAGCCCGCCACCGCCTCGTACGGCGCCTGCCCCGGCCTTCCGTTGGCGAACAGCCAGACGCCGCGGGGATCGATGGCCTCCTTCGACGGCAGGGCGAGCAGCGAGCCGGACAGGGTGCCGAAGCCGGACTCCGTGACGATGTTCATGGCGCCGGACGGGCCGACGGCACTGTCGCGGCTGGCCAACAGCGTCTTCCACGCCTCCCAGTCGCCGGCCGCCGGGTCCGGCACCTTGGCATTGCGGAACAACGGCAGGTAGCGGGCGATGCGGTCGCTCTCGGGATCGTTGAGGTCGCGCGCAGTGAGCATGGACAGGCCCTCCGGAATGCGTTCGACGACGACGGCACGCGCCCCCTCGCGCGCCGCGAGCCACCAGGCGCTGGTATTGTCCGCGACCACCAGGTTGAAGGATCGCCAGGCGGCAGGATCGAGATCGGCCAGCGCCACGGCCGCGGCGCCGGCATCGGCGTGGTCGAGGGCCTCGAGGACGAGTTCGCCGCGGCTCCGTTTGCCAGGGGCCGGGCCGAGCGTGCCGACCCGGTTGAGCGCCGCGGCCACCACGCCTGTATCATTGCGGGCAAGCCAGCTGCCGCCGGATTCGAGGTCGATTCCCCCGACCACCTCGGCACGGTCGGGCCAGTGGCGGGCCGGCGGCTTCCACGGCCGGCCGGCCATTTCATCGCGGTTGGCGGCCAGCAGCAGCGGCCAGTCATGCCCCGGCCGGCGCAGGATCACGAGCGTGCACATGGGCCGTCTGTTAGCATGAATCGCGCGTGCGGCGCGAGTGGCGGGCCGCCTTATTCGTGCCAGAAGCCCGGGGTGAGGACGACCAGAATGGTCACAAACTCGAGCCGCCCGAACAGCATACCTGCCGACATCAGCCATTCCGCGGCATCGGAGAGGCTGGAGAAGTTCCCCGCCGGGCCGATCACCGGGCCCAGCCCCGGTCCGACATTGGCCACCGCGGTCAGCGCTCCGGTCATGCTGGTCACCGGATCGAGCCCGGTCAACGCCAGGCTCACGGCGAGCACCGCGACCGCCACGGCGAAGGCCAGCGTAAGCACCATGACCGAGGCGACGACGCCGTCGGTCAGCACCCGTCCCCCGTAGTTGCGCACCAGCACGCGGTGCGGCTGGACGATCTGCATGGCGTGCTCGCGGATGGCGATCCAGGCCACCTGCAGGCGAAAGGCCTTGAGGCCCCCCGCGGTCGAGCCGGTGCAGCCGCCCAGCGCCATCAGGAGGAAAAACAGCACGACGGCGAAGGCGCCCCATTTGCCGTAGTCCTCGACCGCGTATCCCGTGGTCGTGACCACCGAAACGACGCTGAAGACGCCGTCGGTCAACGCCTCGGCCAGGGGAACGTGCCGCGAGCGCCACAGCCAGAGCGTGATCAGCCCGCCGGCCACGGCCAGTGTCGTGAGGAAGAACCGCACCTGAATGTCGCTCCAGACCGGCACGTGCCGGTGCCCGAGCATCCGCACATAGAGGACGAACGGCAGGGCCGCCAGAATCATGAACAGGATAGCGATCCAGTCGATCAGCACACTGTGGAAATGGCCGAGCGAACCGTCCGAGGTCGAGTAGCCGCCGGTCGACAGGGTCGTCATGGCGTGGATGATCGCCTCGAACCCGGTCATCCCGGCAAGCCAATACGCAAGCACACAGGCCAGCGTCAGCCCGAGATAGACGAGAGCGATCGCGCCGATGACGCTGGCCGCGCGCGGCATCACCTTGTCGGACCGGTCGGACGATTCCATGCGGAACAGCTGCATGCCGCCGACCCGCAGGAACGGCAGCAGCAGCACTGCCATGGCGATGATCCCAATGCCGCCGAGCCATTGCAGCAGTGCGCGCCACAGCAAGAGGCCCGGCGGCATGGTGTCGAGCCCGACGAGAACGGTTGAGCCCGTGGTCGTAAGCCCGGACACCGCCTCGAACACCGCGTCGGCCCACGACAGATGTAGCCCCGACAAGCGCAGCGGCAGGGCCGCGAACAGCGAAATCATGAGCCAGCTGACGACGGTCAGCAGAAAACCCTGGGAGATCGTCAGGTGCTGGCGGCGCTTGTAGGAGACCAAAGTCAACAGCCCGCCGGCCAAAAGCGTCAGGCCGCTAGAGGCCGCGAAGACGATCCAGTCTCGATTTCCCACCGCCGCGTCAGCCGCGGACGGGACGATTTCGGCGATGGACAGAACGATCAGTAGGAGGCCGACAACAAACAGAACCGGTCGCCAACGATTGAATGGCGTAACCATCTGATTTCTGCCGATTTCAGCGGCGGCACGATGCCGTCTGGGCCGCGATATATGTGCGCGCACACGCGAAATGTCAATGGGCGGGTGAGATCTTCAGCAATGCAAATTTGCCGCACCGAAACCGGCTCTCCGTAGCTGGTTACGGCAGGCCGCAGGCAACGAACCGATCGTAGCCTTCCCGTTCGCGCAGCGTGCCGTAGTACCGCGCAAGATTGTCCAGCGTCTCCCGGCGGATCGGCAGCTCGAACCAGCGGTTGACTGCGACGCCGAGCGGGATGTCCGCCAGCGTGAAGTTCCGCCCCAGCATGAACGGGCCATCGCCCAGCTCCCGGTCCAGCAGCGTCATGGCCTTCGCCAGCAGGCCCCGGCTCTTCTCGACGGCGGGCATGTCCCGCTCGTCCTCTGGCAGGCGGATGAGGTTTATGAACACGACGGTCATCGGCGGCGCCACGACCGAAAGCTGCCAGTCCATCCAGCGCTCGATCCGCGAGCGCCGCGCCGGATCCTCTCCGTAGAGCGGCGCGCCGCCGTATTTGGTGGCCAGATACCGCAGAATGGTGTTCGATTCCCAGATCGCGAGGCCATCATCGAGTACGGTCGGGACCAGTCCGTTCGGATTCAGGCTGAGATATTCCGGGGTGTCGGTCTTGCCGAACGGGCCGCCGAAGTCCTCTCGCTCGTAGGCAAGCCCCAGCTCCGCACAGCACCACAGCACCTTGCGGACATTGATCGAATCTTCGCGACCCAGGATACGTATCATGTCGCGCCCCCCTTATTTTCCGTCTGCCGGCAGATCCGGCAGACAAAGCATACGCGAGGGGACGTTTCTTGTTAACATTCGATCCGGCGCCAAGACCAGCCGTGCGCCACTGCCCCAGCGACGGAAAGGAGGGTTCCCGTGAAGGCGATCGGCGTGAATGAGTTCGGCGGTCCGGAGACCCTGCACCTGCTCGAGGTCGACAGGCCGGAGCCGGGGCCCGGCGAGGTCCTGGTGAACGTGGACTATGCCGGCATCAATTACCTCGACATCTACATGCGCAGCGGCATCTACCGGAAGTCGACGACCTACGAGACGCCACTGCCGATGGTGCTGGGCATGGAGGGCGCCGGCGTCGTCGAGTCGTGCGCCGAGGACGTCGAGGGAGTCCGGCCGGGCGATGCCGTCGCCTGGTGTCTCGCCCGGGGTGCCTATGCGGAATTCGCGGTGGTCCCCGCCTGGCGCCTCGTGCGGATCCCAACGGGCGTGCCGCCGGCGGTGGCGACGGCCCTGATGCTGCAGGGCATGACGGCGCATTACCTGACGCATTCGGCCTTCCCGCTCGCAGAGGGCCACACCTGCCTCGTTCACGCCGCCGCCGGCGGCGTCGGCCAGCTGCTGGTGCAACTGGCCAAGCTGCGCGGGGCCCGCGTCATCGCCACCGTGGGCAGTGCCGACAAGGCTGAGCTGGCGTCCCAGCGCGGCGCCGATTCCTGCATCCTCTACCGCGAGGATGATTTCCTGCCGATCGTGCGCGAGCTGACCGACGGCACGGGCGTCGACGTCGTCTACGATTCGGTCGGGCGCGATACCATTGCCCGCAGCATTCGCAGCCTGCGCCGCCGCGGCACCTGCATCATGTACGGCACCAGCTCAGGCGTCGTCGACTGCATTGCGCCCCTGGAGCTGGCCGAGGCCGGCTCGATCTTCTTCACGCGGCCGCATCTGGCCGACTACACGGCTACCGCCGAGGAGATCGCGTGGCGCGGCGGCGACCTGTTCCAGGCGGCCGCAGGCGGCAGGATCGTCGTTTCGATCGACCGCGAATTCCCGCTGGCCGAAGCGCGGCAGGCCCATGAGACCATCGAGGGACGCCACACGCGCGGCAAGCTTCTCCTCCGCGTCCCGCAATGACGAGACATTGCCGGTCTTGCACCGCCCGGCGGCCGTGCCCAGATTAACATTGACGGGTGGCGGCCGCCGGATCGGCCGGCGGCAGATACAGCGCTTGCTTTCCGGACCGGGCGGCGGTTAATGGTTTCGCAACGCACCGCAGCCTATGCTGCGAAAGTGGCACGTTCTCATCCCACAGGAGAGTCCGTTTCATGAGCAAGTTCGATGATCGCGAGAAGGCATTCGAGACCAAGTACAAGATGGACCAGGAACGCGCGTTCAAGGCCAATGTGCGGCGCTGCAAGCTGGTCGGTCTGTGGGCTGCCGAAAAGATGGGAATAGAGGGCGCGGAGGCAGAGGCCTATGCCAAGGAAGTCGTCGCGTCCGACTTCGAGCGCCCGGGCCAGGACGACGTGATCGACAAGGTCCATGCCGACCTCGAGGCCAAGGGCCTCGGCATCTCGCGCCACATGGTGGAGATCGAGATGCAGCACAAGTTCGAGGAGGCCGTGCGCCAGCTCGCCGAGGAAGAAAACAAGGCCAAGTCCTGACGCCGGCGCCCGGCGCCCTCCGTCTCCGCCGGACACCCCATGCTGAAAACCAGACGCGCCTGGCGCGGCATGGTGACCGCGCCGCATCACCTCGCGGCGGAGGCGGGGCTGTCCGTCCTCAAGGAGGGCGGCAACGCCGTCGAGGCCATGGTGGCGATGGCGGCGGCGATCGCTGTCGTCTACCCGCATATGAACAGCATCGGCGGCGACGGGTTCTGGCAGATCGCGGCGCCGGACGAGGACGTGGTCGGCATCGATGCCTGCGGCGCCGCGGCCGCGGCGGCCAGCCCGGAGTTCTATGCCGACCGGGGATTGGCCAATATTCCCGAGCGCGGCCCGCTGGCGGCGCTCACGGTGGCCGGCACGATCGCGGGCTGGGACGCCGCGCTGGAGATCGCGCGCGGATGGGGCCGGACCATGCCGCTGTCGCGGCTGCTCGCCGACGCCGTGCATCATGCGCGCGCCGGCATTGCCGTCACGGCGGGCCAGCGGGCCAATACCGCCAGCAAGCTGGACGGGCTCAAGGACGCTCCCGGGTTCGTCGAAACCTTTCTCGTCGACGGCGCCGTCCCTGGCGAGGGTGCCCGGTTCCGCCAGCCGCGCCTTGCGGGGACGCTGGAGCGACTCGCCGACGCAGGGCTGGACGATTTCTATCGCGGCGAGATCGCCGACGCGCTCGCCCGGGATCTCGATTCCGTCGGCAGCCCGCTCGCAGCCGGGGATCTGGCCCGCCACAGGGCATCGCGGGTGACGCCGCTGTCCGTCAACATATCGGCCGGAAAACTCTACAACATGCCGCCGCCGACGCAGGGCCTGGCCTCGCTGATGATCCTCGCCCTGTTCGACCGGCTCGGCGTCGCCGAGGCAGAGGGGTTTGCCCATGTCCACGGCCTCATAGAGGCGACCAAGCGGGCCTTCCTGGTGCGCGACCGGCACGTGACCGACCCAGACTTCATGACCCGCGATGCGCAAGAATTCCTCGATCCCGCCTTCCTCGATGCGGAGGCGGCCAAGATCGACCGCCGGACCGCCCTGCCCTGGCCGCAACCGGCCATCCCCGGCGATACCGTCTGGCTCGGCGCCATGGACGGTGCCGGCCGCGCTGTCAGCTTCATCCAGAGCCTGTACTGGGAGTTCGGCTCCGGCGTCGTGCTGCCGGAAACCGGAATCCTCTGGCAGAACCGGGGCATCAGCTTCGCACTGGATGTGCGGGCGACCAACCCTCTGGTACCCGGCCGCAAGCCGTTCCACACCCTCAATCCGGCGCTCGCGCGCCTCGCCGACGGACGCGTTGTGGTCTATGGCACCATGGGTGGCGAAGGCCAGCCGCAGACCCAGGCCGTCGTGTTCACGCGGCACGTGTTGTTCGGACAGGGCCTTCAGGCGGCCGTCACCGCGCCGCGCTGGCTGCTGGGCCGCACCTGGGGCGAGGAATCGGTGAGCCTGAAGCTGGAGGATCGGTTCGATCCCGCGCTGGTGCAAGCCCTCTGCAATGCCGGGCACGCGATCGAGCTGCTGGGCCCGTTCGATGATCTGATGGGCCATGCCGGCGCCGTCACGCGCCACCCGGACGGGCTGCTGGAGGGCGCAAGCGACCCGCGCAGCGACGGCGCCGCAATGGGCTTCTAGGATCCGGTGCCCCCCTCAGCCCGGAATCGGGATGGTCTGGCTCTCGTCCGGGACGATGTAGCCACGCTGCACGGCGGGACGGTCGGCCATCTCGAGATACCAGCGCTTGACATTGGCGAACCTGCTGAGATCCTGCTCCTGCCGGTCCCACCGGGCGATCCAGGGAAAGACGGCGCAGTCGACGATCGAAAACTCATCGACGATGTAATCGCGGCCGTCGAGTCGATCGTCCAGCACGCCGTAGAGGCGGTTCATCTCCTTCGTGTAGCGCTCCTCGGCATATGCCGAGACACCCTTGTTGTAGAACACGAAATGATGCACCTGACCGAGTATCGGGCCGATCCCCCCCATCTGCCACATCAGCCACTCCATCGCCTGCCAGTACGTGTCGCCGGTGGGCATCAGCTTGCCGGTCTTCTGGGCCAGATAAAGAAGGATGGCGCCGGATTCCATCATGTGAATACCGGTGTCGGTGTCGACGATCGCCGGGATCTTGCCGTTCGGCGAGATCTTGACGAATTCCGGTTCGTGCTGCTCGCCCTTGGTGATGTTGACGGCGTGCACGGTGTACGGCAGGTCCATCTCCTCCAGCGCAATCGATATCTTGCGGCCGTTCGGGGTGCTCCAAGTATACAGGTCGATCATGGGGTCCTTCCGTGGGCTGACATCCGGTGCGTTGGTGGCATGGCACCGGCGGCGCGTCAAGCTGTGAGGAGAAATCCTCGCAACAGACTACCTTGACCGTGATTGCGAGGCGCGGAGCGCCGCAGCAATCCAGGAATTCCGGCAGGTCCGGATTGATTCATCTCCGGCTCGCACTGGCCGAAAGACGCAGCGAAATATGCCAGCCTACCCCGGTCACCCAAACTTAACATCTGCACGCGATGATCGTACCAATCCCCCCGACAGCAGCGACATCAGCATGCCGAAAGCCAGAAGACATTCCATGATCAGTGAGCTTCTTTCTCGGTTCAGGAAGACCGAGGACGAGCGGGAACGGAACGAGATCGTTGAACAAATTGGCAAGCGTTTTTCGCGCGCGCATGCGCGCAAGGCGTTAATGAAACTGATAGCCGAGGAACCTGTCGAGGCCCCCAACCAAGGGTATAAAGGTATGGTCGCGGGAGCGATCTCGCCCGATATCTGGCGCGCCGCCGCGTACCGCCTCTTGATCAACCACCAATGCACGGAAGAAGAAGCCTTCTCGTTCGTTCGGCAAATGGCTTCGGACAGCCCTGGTCCCAGCCACCGAATTGAAGCACTGGAACAAGTGCCGGCACATTTTGCCAGGCACCCGGGAACGCTCGGGCTGCTGATGCGTTGCGCCGACAACGATGGCTGGTCATACGCCAGATCACAGGCACTCAGTGACATTGTCGATACCCACGCAGGTCACCGGAAGCCCGTGGCTATCTGATGCGGGCAGCGCAGTCCCCTGCTGCCTTGTCCCCGCAGTTCGCGGCAATAGTGGCATTGGCGGAGCACCATGCCGGACATCCCGACACCCGTCCGTTGCTGGAAGATCTGGCAAGACGCGGCGTTTCGCGCAGCACGTCCAATTCGCTGCGAAAGGCGGATATCGATCAAGCGGCGTCGACCGCCATTGGCGCACTGGCCACAGCGTATCCAAATGACAGAAGCGTGTTCGACTTGACTCTGCGGCGAGCCGAGCTGGCGCAAGATCCCTGGGAGGTAGGGTCGACTTATTTCACCCTCATGAAGGCGTATCACGACCGGCCGGAAACGATTTCATTGCTTGTGGATCGTGCTCGCGGCGCGACACATCCATTGGTCCGGGAATCCGCCATAAACGCTTTGGCGAAATACCCGGCCGGCGACCCCGGGGTGTTGCCCGTTCTGATCGAACGCGCAAAGGATGACGAAGACCGCTGGCCCCGGTGCGCAGCCCTCAGAGCGTTGGCGACCCTGTATGCACACGAACCGAGCGCGGAAGCGAGGACTATCAAAAGCGCGGCATCGGATTCCTCCGAGATTGTACGTCAAACCGCGGTCAAAATGCTGGGTCTGCATTTTTTCGCACAGCCCGCAAGGCATGAAACGACTGATAATAAGCCTCAACAAGGACCGCAACGCAGCGGTCAGAGAGCTGGCGGGCAATGCACTGATGGAAGGATTTGGCGACAATCTGACGGCACGCCAAGCACTGAGACGGGCGGGATACCGAAACGCGGAAGAGCGCATGCTGGACGCGGCGCGAGTCCTGCTCCAGGCACATTCCAAACGGCCCTAGCGAAAGCAGGGAACGTCAGATCAGCTCCTCGGTCTTGTCGTCGGTCTCGCCGTGGCGGCGCAGGGCCGGCAGCTTCAGTCCCTGGTACAGCGTTTCGATGCGTCTGTTGATCTCTGCGTTCTGCGCCTCGAACAGGCTGTTGCCGGCAAGGTCGCTGTCGGCGATCAGCGGGCCGAAATTCTCGACCCGGAAGATCCACATCGCCTGGGCGATGCCGAGCTCCTCGATCCAATGCGCGGCAAGCACCTCCCTGATACCGCGACCCAGGAGCGCGCCGGTCCCGTAGCCGACGGTCGTAAGATACACCGCGCCGGCGGGCACGAAGGTCTCGCGATAGTCCTTCGCACTCATCCCGCCCTTGCCGATCACCATCCTGCAGCCGGTCTTGGCGAACCAGGTCGGCAGGGCATGGGAGAAGCGGAAGCTCGCCGTCGCGGTGACCGCGCCGATGCGGTAGCTGCCGTCGTCCCGCACCGCGGCCGCCGGCGAGCAGTGGAAGTTGACGTTGCTGACCTCACGCAGGTCGACCGGTGGGTCGGTGCCCTCGGTCACGACCTTGCGATAGACGCCCTCGCGCCCGGTGTAGATCACGCCGTCGAGATAGACGATATCGCCCGGGCGGATCCGTTGCAGGTCCACCTGCGACACCGGCGCCTTGAGGCGCAACTTCCTCAAACCGGTTCCGCCTGTCGCCATTCCACCGTCTCCCGTCGCATGTAGGGGGTGAACCAGTTGGGGTCGGTACGCGTCTCGATCCGCCCGTCGGCATGGATGCGCGAGACCGCGCGCCGCGAGGCGAGGCAGAAGGTATGCACCGACATCGGCATGCCGCCGGTATGGCAGTCGCCGATCTCGATATGGCAGTCGACGACCATGGATGAGCCGACGAAGCCCATCGCGCCCATGCCGATGTCGTTGCCGAGCGCCTTCAGCTCCGCCTCCAGCCTGGCAACTTCGGGGTCAGGATTGCGGTCGCCGACGGTGCGCAGGCAGGCCGCCTGCTTGCCGAGCGTCATGCAGACGTCCTTGGAGCCGCCGAGGCCGACGCCGACGATCGCCGGCTGACAGGCGAGCCCGCGCTTGCCGAAGGCGATCAGCGTGTCCATGAAGAACCGCTTGATGCCGTCGATGCCGTCGGCCGGGAACAGCATCCGGTAGTCGGAGCCGAACAGCCCGCCCTTGTGCACCGTGGTCAGGTCGATCCAGTCGGCGTCCGGCTCGAAGCTGTACTCGATCTCCGGCGCGTTGATGCCGACATTGTTGTTGTGGTCGCGGCGGGTCAGCGGGTGGACCCGGTTGGGACGCAGCGGGATGTCGTGCGTCGCCCGCGCGGTGGCCCGGCGCAGGCGTCGCTCCAACTCGACGAAGCCGCCCTCGAGCCGCGCCTCGTTCCCGACCTTGACGAACCAGCGCGGCAACCCCGTATCGGCGCACATCGCGCGGCCGTCCTCGCGCGCGGCGTCATAGTTTTCCAGCATCGCCTCGATCACGAAGGCCGACAGGTCGCCGGTCTCCGATTCCGCGATCGCGCGAAGGCCGGCCTCGTAATCCTCAGGGATCTCGATGCCGGCGCGGAACATTGCCCCGTAGGCCGCCTCCTCGATGCGCTCGGCTGAAATCATGAACCCATCCTCCTCAACAGAAACATTCGCCGTTATCGGTGATCGTCAACCCTGCGCCGCGTCGGGCGGGGCGCCGGCCTCGCCCTCGATCAGCGACTCGCCGGGGGTCACGATGGTAAAGGCGACCGGCTTCATCTCGAGCTTCAGGGCGTCGCCCGACAGGTGCACCGCGGTAAAGGCCGACTCCTCGAGCGGGCCGGTATCCGGAAAATCGCTTCGGTAATGGGCGCCGCGCGAATCCTCGCGGGCCAGCGCAGAGACCGCGATGCTCTGCGAGACCAGCAGCAGGTTCTCCAGGTTGAGCCAGTCGTGCCAGGTCAGGTTGAAGGCGCGGCTTTCGCCGGCAACGCCGGTTTCCTCGAGCTCCGCCGCGAGGGCATCGAGCTCGCCGAGCGCCGCCGCCAGCTGCTCGGCCTCGCGGCTGATCCCGACGCGGTCCCACATCAAGTCGTCGAGCCGCTCACGCAGCCGGTACAGGCCGCCGGCCGGCCGGCCGAACGGCCGCAGGGCCGCCGCCACCGCCGCCCCGGCTACCGCCATGTCGGGCTCGCGGAACGCACCCTCGCGGGCGACGAACGCCGCCATCTCGTCGCCGGCGATACCGCCATAGACGGTCGAATTGGCCACGCCGTTGCCGCCGAGCCGGTTGGCCCCGTGCACGCCGCCGGCATCCTCGCCGGCGACGAACAGGCCGGGCATTGCGGTGCTGCAGTCGGCCTCGAACTCGATGCCGCCCATCATGTAGTGTGCCGTCGGCACCACCTCGACACGGCCACCCGCGAGATCGAAGCCGCAGTCGGCACAGCGCTTGACCATGCCCTTGAACTTCTCGGCCACGATATCGGGGCCAAGGTGTTTCATCTCGATATAGACGCCGCCCAGCGGGGTGGTGCGGCCGTCTCGCATCTCCTGATAGATGGCGCGGCTGACGACGTCGCGCGTCGCCCGTTCGCCATGCGCATGGTAGTCGAACATAAAGCGCGCGCCGGCGCCGTTGAGAAGATATCCGCCGGCGCCGCGCAGCCCCTCCTCCAGCACCGTGCCGGTCATCCGCGTGTCCGGCCCGGCCAGCAGGCCGGTCGGATGGAACTGCACCATCTCCATGTCGCGCAGCGCAAGGCCGGCGCGCAGCGCCATCGCCATCCCGTCGCAGCTCTTGTCGCCGGACGGCGTGTGATAGCGGTACATGGTAGGGCCACCGCCGGCGCCGAGCAGCACCGCCTTCGCCCGCACCAGCGCAAACTCGCCGGTCCGCATGTCGACGAACAGCACGCCGGCGATCCCCTCTTCGCCCCTGGCCGGAATCAGGGCCACTGCGCGATGCTCCTCCATGCGACGGATTCCGCGCGCCCAGACCTGCTCGGCGAGGCGGTTGACGATCTCGATGCCGGTGAGGTCGCCCTTGTGCACGGTGCGATCGAAGCTCTGCCCGGCGAAAGCCTTCTGGTGCAGCGAGCCGTCCGGGTTGCGATCGAAGTAGCAGCCGAGCTCGTTCTCGAGCTCGTGGACGCGCTCGACCGCGCCGGTGACCAGCCGCCAGGCGAGGTCCTGCCTTGGCAGCCACTTGCCGCCGACGATGGTGTCCATGAAATGGCGCTCGACCGAATCCGCGGCGGCGAGGGCGACGTTGTAGCCGCCCTGCACCATGCGGGTGCAGCCGCATTTGCCGAGCAGGCCCTTGACGGCGACCGTGATGTCGAGCTCCGGGTCCGCTCTGTGGGCATGCAGAGCCGCGAACAGCCCGGCACCGCCGGCGCCGATAATGAGGATGTCGGTGTGTTCGGTTTGGATGTCCGCCATGCTACACCAGCCCCAGGGCGAAGGCCGCGCCGAAGGCGACGGCAATGCCGAGGCTGACCGCGATGCGCGCGGTCTGCCGGTGCGACCAGGGCAGGAACTCCAGCATTAGCAATCGTACCCCGCCGGTCAGGTGTGCGGCGAGGAGCAGGACGATGCCCCATTCGCCGACCTTGACCAGGGGCTGATCCGTCCAGGCGATGGCGGCGTCGAACGCGGCAGCGTCGAGGGCGAGGCCGAGCACCAGGAAATGCACCGGCAGGAACAGCACGAGGGCGAGGCCCGACAGGCGGTGCAGCAGGAACGCCCAGTAGCCCGGATGGTTGCGCGACGGCCGGATCATATTGCACCGGCCAGGGTCATTGCCCAGATTGCGCGCATGCCGAGCAGCAGCAATGCCAGTGCCGCGGCCCATGCAACGGCGGTGGCGATGCGCGGCCGCAGCCGGGCCCACTCGATCAGGATCCCGCGCAGTCCGATCGCGCCATGCGTTGCCACCGTCACGACGAAACCGCCGTAGAACAGGGCCCATCCGAGGCTGCCGCGTGTCCGCGTCAGGATCTCCTCGGCGCTGAGCCCGCTGCGCACCGCATAGACGATGATCCCGAGATGCACGATCACGAGCGGCGCCAGCAGCAGCGCCGTTGCCCGCTGCACAAGGAACAGCCGGGTGGTCATCGCAAGGTCCCCTTCAGCAGGGCCGCCAGCCCGGCGCGTTTCAGGCCGGCGATTGCACGGGTCGGGTTGATCTCGACGGGGCAGTGCTCGGCGCAGGACTGGTGGGAATGGCAGTTGCCGCAACCGGACTCGCCGCCCACAGCGCGCAGCACCGCGGCGCGGTCGCCGTCGCGCTCGTCGTTCCACGCCGCCCAGGCGCGGTTCAGGGCGGCGGGTCCGAGGTAGTCGGCACGCCAGGCGACGACGTCGCAGGCCGCATGGCAGACGGCGCAGTTGATGCATTCGATGGCGGCATCGGCGGCCCGCCGCTCGGGGCTTTCGGGCGACACCGGGACCAGCGGGTCGTCGCGGCTGAGCGCCGCCTGGAAACGGCCGCGAGCCTGCCGCCATTTCTCGAAGAACGGCGCCATGTCGCAGGCGAGGTCCTTGATCACCGCGAGGTTGCGCAGCGGCGCGACGGTCAGCTTTCCGTCCGCGGCCACCTTCGCGACATGGGTCCTGCAGGTCCAGCGCGGCCGTCCATTGACCGTCATCGCACAGGACCCGCAGACCCCGACCCGGCAGGCGAAGCGGTAGCTCAGTGTCGGGTCGACCTCGCGCTGGATCCAGGTCACGATGTCGAGGACCGTCTGGTTCGCGCGCCGCGGCGCGCGGTATGTCCGGAAGCCACCATCGGCGCCGCCGCGCCAGACTCGCACCTCGATTGCGTCGGGCGGGTTCATGCCTCGCCCTCCAGATCGAGGTCGACTTGCATCTCGATCATGTCGCCGCGATAGGTCAGGTCGCCGACATAGACGGCGACGTTCGCATCGTCGCAGATCACGCGACGCAGCATGCCGACCGGAACCCCCATCGGGATCTGCAGCGCGCTGGCGATCTCCGGCTCGGCACAGCCGATGGTCAGCGTCTGATGGGCCCGCCCGATGCGCAGGCCCGGCAGGGACTGCAGAACCGGAATCACGAGCTCACGGTTGAAGCGGTCGGCCGCCCCGTCGTAATGCCGCCGGTCGATGTACAGGTACATCACCGCGTACGGCACGCTGTCGAGCAGGTGGATGCGTTTCAGGCAGCGATAGGACGACGCCAATTCTGCGTCGAGGCCGTCGCCGCGCGGCGGCACCACGTCGTCCGCGGTCTCCAGCAGCCGGGGCTTGGTGCGCTTCAGTGCCTCGACGAGACCGCGCCAGCTCTGACCGAGCCGGATTCGCCCCATCCCGGCGGCCCGGTCGGTGACGAACGTGCCGCGGCCGCGGAACCGCTCGATCAGGCCGTCGCGCTGGAGCAGGTCGAGCGCAAGGCGCACGGTGACGCGTGAGGCGCTGAACTCGGCCATCAGCACGTCCAGCGTGGGGATCTGTCCTTTCGCGGGCCACACGCCGGACAGGATCCGCTGGCGCATCAGCATGGCGATCCGGCTGTACAACGGGCCGTAGCTGTCGGTGCTGAGGGGAGGCGTCGGCACGGTGGCGAAGTCACATTGCTATAGGTATGAAAGATAAGACTATATAATTTATCGGGCGGGGTAAAGCCCGCGCGCCGATGATGCAACAGGGCGTCGCACCATTATGCGAAAGGTTTCGCTGGACTAACGCGGTGCCGGCAGTAATACAGGGCGCGTGAGGCGGCTGCGGCACGAGGGCGCCGGCAAGGACGGGATGCGATGAGCGAGCAGGCGACGACGGCCGCGCAGCCGTGGCAGGACGACGTGTACGACGCGCTGAAGGCAGCCGGCGTCGGCATCATCTCCTATGTCCCCGATGCCGGGCATGCGCGCCTCATCAACCGGGCAATCGGCGATCCGGAGATGGAGGCGATCGTGCTGACCACCGAGGAAGAAGGCGTCGCGCTGGCCTACGGCGCCTGGCTCGGAGGCAGCAAGGCGGCGCTGCTGATGCAGTCGAGCGGCGTCGGCAACTGCGTCAACATGCTGGGCCTGGTGCAGAGCTGCCGGTTTCCGTTCCTGTCCCTGATCACCATGCGCGGCGAATGGCAGGAGTTCAACCCGTGGCAGGAGCCGATGGGACGCGCCGTGCCGGCGGTGCTGGAGGCGATGGCGATCGACGTGCGGCGCGCCGAGACGCCGCAGGAGGCACGGGACCTCACGGCACGCGGCGCCGCGGACGCGTTCGGCCGCGAGGCGGGCGTCGCCGTCCTGTTCTCGCAGCAGCTGATCGGCGCCAAGGTGTGGTGAGATGGCGGACGTCCGCGACAACCGGCTGGATCGCCGCCGCGCCGTCGTCGAGCTGCTGCGCGACCGTGGCGACCTCGTCGTCGTGTGCGGCCTCGGCTCGGCGACCTGGGACGTCGCCGCGGCCGGCGACCACGAACGGAACTTCTATACCTGGGGCGCCATGGGCGGCGGCGCGATGATCGGCCTCGGTCTGGCGCTGGCGCAGCCCGACGAGGCGGTCACCGCGATCACCGGCGACGGCGAGATGCTGATGGGGCTGGGGGCGCTGGCCACCATCGGCGTGGCCGCGCCGCAGAACCTTTCGATCCTGGTGCTCGACAACCGCCATTTCGGCGAGACCGGCATGCAGGCCAGCCACACCGGGCGCGGCACCGACCTCTGCGCCGTGGCCCGCGCCTGCAGCATCCCGCGCGTCATGGAGGCCTCGTCGATGGAGGAGGTGGCGGCGATCCGAGAGGCGCTGCACCGTCCCGACGGCTGCCTGTTCGCCCGCATCGCCATCTCGGCGGCGGAGCACGAGCGGGTGCTGCCGGAGCGCGACGGCGCCAAGATCAAGGACCGGGTCCGCGCCGCGCTGGGCCTCTCTTGACCCTCGTCCTGCTGGTCCTCGCCGGCGCCCTGCTGGCCGGGTTCGTGAACGGCCTCGCCGGCTTCGGCACCGGGCTCGTGGCGCTCGGTTTGTGGCTGCATGCGATCGACCCGCTGCTGGCGGCGCCGCTGGTCGTGATCTGCTCGGTGATCGCGCAGCTCCTGTCGCTGATCACCGTGCGGCCGCCGGTCCGCCTGGCCCAGCTGTGGCCTTACCTGCTGGGCGGCATCGCCGGCGTGCCGGTCGGTGTCGCGCTGCTGGAGCGCATCGACGCCGCGACCTTCAGGGCCGCGGTCGGCCTATTCCTCGTCGGCTATTGCGCCTTCGCGCTGCTGTCGCGCCGCCTGCCGGTGATCGACCGCGGCGGCCGCGTGGCCGACGGCGCGGTCGGCTTCGCCGGCGGCATTCTCGGCGGCGCGGCGGGCCTGTCCGGTGCGCTGCCGACCGTCTGGTGCGGTCTCAAGGGCTGGGGCAAGGCGGCCCAGCGCGCGGTCTACCAGCCCTTCAACCTCGCCATCCTGTCCTGGGCGCTGGTCTCCTATGCCGCGGCCGGGGTGCTGACGGCGGACGTCGGGCGCCTCACGCTGCTCTGCCTGCCCGGCACGGTGCTCGGCGTGTGGCTCGGTGTGAAGGCCTATGGCCGCGTCGACGACCGCCAGTTCCGCCGCGTCGTGCTGTGGCTGCTGCTCGCCTCCGGCGCCGTGCTGACGGCGACGAACAGCTGGTGAAACCTGTTGTAATCGGGCGCCGTAAGGGGGAAGTTCCCCCTGCCCCCGGAGAACGGAGAATGTGCGCCCATGCCCAAGGATCTCGAAGGCCTCCTCGTCATCACGCTGGAACAGGCGGTGGCCGCGCCCTATGCGTCGTCGCGGCTGGCCGACGCCGGCGCCCGCGTGATCAAGCTGGAGCGCGCGGAGGGCGATTTCGCGCGCCGCTACGATGCCTGCGTCAATGGCGAAAGCGCCTATTTCGTGTGGCTCAACCGCGGCAAGGAATCGGTGCGCTTCGACCTCAAGGCGCCGGCCGACCAGGCGCTGCTGCGCCGCATGCTCAAGCGCGCCGACGTCTTCATCCAGAACCTCGCGCCCGGCGCCACCGCCCGGGCCGGCTTCGCCAGCGAAGAGTTGCGCGCAGAATTCCCGCGCCTGATTACCTGCGACATCAGCGGCTATGGCCAGAAGGGGCCGTATCGAGACATGAAGGCGTACGACCTGCTGGTGCAGGCGGAATCGGGGCTCGCCACCGTCACCGGCACGCCGGACTCGCCGGGCCGGGTCGGCGTCTCGGTGTGCGACATCGCCGCCGGCATGTACGCACATCAGGCGATCCTGCAGGCGCTGTTCGCGCGTGAGCGCACGGGGAGGAACCGCGGCATCCAGGTCTCGCTTTACGATTCCATGGCGGACTGGATGAACGTGCCCTACCTGCAGCACCATTACGGCGGCCGGACGCCGGCGCGGCCGGGCCTCAACCATCCGACCATTGCGCCCTACGGCGCCTACGACTGCGGCGACGGCAAGGCGGTGCTGATCTCGATCCAGAACGAGCGCGAATGGCGCAGCCTGTGCGCGAACGTGCTCGGCGACGCCGGCATCGCCGAGGACGCGCGGTTTTCCACCAACCCCGACCGTGTCGCCAACCGGCCGGCGCTCGACGCCCTCATCCTCGAGGCCTTCGGCCGCGCCCCGCGCGAGGTGATCATCGAAAAGCTCGAGGCCGCGAAGGTGGCCTACGGGCGCCTGTCGTCACTCGACGACCTCGTCGCCCATCCGCAGAACCGCTTCATCGAGGTCAGAACCAGCGCCGGCGAGGTCCGCGTCCTCGCCCCACCGCCGATCGCCATCGGCGAGGTCGAGAGCTACGGCCCGGTCCCGGCGCTGGGCGAGCACGACGATGCGGTGCGGGCGGAGTTCGCCGACTAGAGCGTTATCCATTCAGGTGGAATCAGTTCCGGACGTCTGTGCGACCTCATACTTCGAGACGGCTGCTTCGCAGCCTCCTCAGCATGAGGACACAAATATCGGAGCCTCATGCTGAGGAGGGCCATCGCGCCGAGCAGCCGCCGGAGGGTGGCGTGTGCGAGCCGCGAAAAGATGGCCCGTCTCGAAGTATGAGGTCGCGCCGCTGTCCTGAATCGATTCCGCTTCAATGCACAATGCCCTGGCGCCTCAATGCATGCAGCGCATGTGGCGGGCACCTTGGCAGGCGAGACTGCGGAAATTCCACAGGCTCTTGATGTAGGCCACCACATTGCGCGCCTCCGCTTCCGGCATGATGTCCTTGAAGGGCAGCATGCGGGGATTGCGCGGCGAGCCGTTGAGGATGGTGTCGGCCAGCTGCCCGTCCGGGTGGTGCCAGCCGTGCGACGAGTTGTCGAGCGGCGGGGCGACGAAGCCGTACTGGTCCTGGGCATGCATGTCCTCGGGCCGCTCGCCGACGCCGTTCTTGCCGTGGCAGGACTGGCAGTATTCCTCGTAGGTTCTGCGCGCCGCCGCGACCAGTTCCGGCGTCTCGCGGTCGTGCCCCATGTAACTGACCCAGCTGCGCCCGCCGTCCTTGCTGGTGACGAGCGCGCCGGTATCGGCGACCACGTGAATCCGTTCGCGATCGTTCGGATCGACGGCCAGTTTCAGGGGATAGCGGTCGCCAAACTCGTTCGACCGGACCTCCCAGCCGGTGCCCGGCTCCTTGCCGACGACGAGGCCGAGGCCGTAGATGAAGGCGTAGATTCGCGCATCGGCCGTGACCTGGACCAGCGTCGCCGGCCGCGTCTGCATGAAGGCCGGGCTCCAACTGCGGCCCTCGTCGCGGCTTATGAACAGGCCCCCCATCGCTGCAGCATAGACGGTTTCGGCATCGCGGGCCGAGGCGGCCAGCGCGAAGGTCCGGTCGGGCACCGGGCCGATTTTGCGCCAGGATTTGCCGCCGTCGCGGCTGACCTGTAGGCCGTCGAACATGCCGTAGAGCGTATCAGGATCGGCGCCGCTCACCGCCAGGGCGTGGAAATCGACCGGCCCACCCGCACCTGCCGACACACGCTGCCACGTCGCGCCGCGGTCCTGCGATGCAAGCACGCCGAGGTTGCCGCCGCCCGCGGGATGGCCGCTGGCGTAGAAACGATCGAAGCGCTTCGGATCCGGCGCGAAGGACATGAAATCGTGGTTTACGACGCCGACCCGCGTCGCGGTGCCGTCGGGGGCGGCGATGAACATGCCGCTGTGGGTCGCAAGATACAGCCGGGACGGGTCTGCCGGGTCGACCGCGATGTCGTGGATATGGGCGATGCGGTCGAACGGGATGGTCTCGGCCCGCGCGACCCCGCCCGCGGCCGTCAGGCACAGGGCGAGAAGCCCCGGCAACAGGACCGCCGCCGACCGGACGACGGCCTCCGGCCCATCAGTGCTTGTTCGACTGTGCATGGAACATCTCCTCCGCCGCAGCGATCTCGTCCGCTGTCATCGTCTTTTCCAGCGACCGCTGCAGCGCCTGGGCGACCTTCTGCATGTGATGCTCGCTGCGGCCCGCCATCCTGGCCCACATCAGGGCCCGGACGCGGTCCGCATCCGTGCCGGTCCCGTCGCGATACATGATGGCGAGCCGGACCTGGGCCACCATATTGTCGCGTTCAGCGGCCTCGCTGTACCAGTACACCGCCCTGGCGTCATCCTTCGCCACCCCTTGCCCGTTGGCGTGCATGAAGCCGACGAACAGCTGCGCCGCCGAGCTGCCCTGCTCGGCGAGCGGCCGCCATTTGGCGAGGGCGGTGGCATAGTCGCTCTGCTGATAGGCGGCATACGCCTCCTTGTACTGGTTGAGCAGTATGGGATCGTCGGGAATATCCTTCGGGCCGTGCGCCAGCGCGACCGACGAGGCGGCGACCGTCAGAACCAGGCCGAACAGACTGTATTTTCCCCGCATCTTGCGCTCCTTGCCCGCACACCGGCCGGAATCGCCGGGCTGACCGGATCTGCCGTTTTCCTGCCGGCAGTCCGCGCAGGCACCATCATCTTCGCGGTACCATGGCGCGCATGCCTTGATCGACATCAAACCTCACGGGGTGTGGCAAGAACCAGGATAGTTCGGCGGCCGAGGCTGTCCCCCGAAGACCGTTCGCGGTTCGCGCGCCCCGCCCCGGATATAGCCCTCAGCTGGGCCCCTTGTAGTCCTTCAGGTAGGCGGGCAGTGCGATATCGCCGGCCAGCTGGGGATCCTGCTCGGGGCTGCCGAAGGTGCGGCGCACCGGCACCACGCCGGCCCAGACCCGCTCGTCCATGTCCTCTGGGTCGTCCTCAACGCCCTTGTCGCGGATCTTGGCCGAGACTTCGTTGAGGTTGAAGGCGAGCACCGCCGTCGCCTTCATCTCCTGATCATTGGGCGGCCGCAGCTCGTCCCAGCGGCCCGGTGCGACCTTCTCCATGAAGGTCTTCAGGACCGCAAGCTTCTCGCCCTCGTCGGCGATCTTGCGCGCGTTGCCATAGATCACAACCGAGCGATAGTCGATGGAGTGGTTGTAGCCCGATCGCGCCAGAACCAGGCCGTCAGTCAGGCTCACCGCGATGCAGGCGGGACCGCCATCCTCCAGGGCGCGGATGGCGCGGCTGGCCGAGGAGCCGTGGATGTACAGCACATCGCCGTCACGCCAGTGCGCGGTGGGAATCACGGCCGGCGCGCCGTCCTGCAGGAATGCGACGTGGCAGATCAGCGCCTCGTCGAGGATCGCGTGCACGGTGGCACGGTCGTAACTGGCGCGCTCATGCGCGCGCTTCAGTGTCGTGCGTTCGGTCTTCGCATAAGCGTCCATGGGCCGGTTCCCTGCTGCTCCGCACATCTGCATAGCCGGAAGCGGTCACACGGCAAAGGCCCAGTGCCTGGAATTCGGCCGGGCCAGCGGTGTCCGGCTCAGTTCCGCCAGTGGTGGCAGGCGACGCGGTGGCCGGCCTCTGCCTCTTCGAGCGCCGGCACCTCGCGCGCGCAGCGCCCGTCGGCGATCGGGCAGCGGGTCCGGAACACGCAACCGGACGGCGGCGCCACCGGCGACGGCAGGTCGCCGGCCAGGACGATGCGCCGCTTCGCCCGTGCGAGGTCCGGGTCGGGGATCGGCACCGCCGAGATCAGCGCCTTGCTGTACGGGTGGCGCGGCGTACGGTAGAGCGTGTCGCGGTCGGCGAGCTCCATGACGCGGCCGAGGTAGAGCACCATGATGCGGTGGCTGATATGGCGCACGACGGCAAGGTTATGGCTGATGAAGATCAGCGACATGCCGAATTCCGCCTGCAGTTCCATGAGCAGGTTGATGATCTGACCCTGGATCGAGACGTCGAGCGCGGAGACCGGCTCGTCGCACACGATGAGCGCCGGCTCGAGGATCATCGCGCGGGCGACGCCGATGCGCTGGCACTGGCCGCCCGAGAATTCATGCGGGTAGCGGTTGATCATCTGCGGCGACAGTCCGACGCGGCCCAGCATGGCGCGCACGCGGTCGCGCACCTCGGGTCGGGGCATCCGCGGATGGAAGCTGCGCAGCGGCTCGGCGATGATCTCGCCGATCGTCATGCGCGGGTCGAGGCTGGCCAGCGGATCCTGGAAGACGATCTGCATCTGCCGGCGCCGCGGACGCATGGCGCGGGCGTCGAGGCCGGCGATCTCCTGCCCCATCCAGAGGACGCTGCCGGCGGTCGGCGGCACCAGCTGCAGGACGGCGCGGCCGAGGGTGGACTTGCCGCACCCCGATTCGCCCACGATTCCAAGCGTCTCGCCCGGCAGCAGGTCGAAGCTGATGCCGTCGACCGCCCGCAGGGGGACGGTGCGGCCCAGCAGGCCGCCGCGCACGCGCACCGGAAAATGCACCGACAGATCGCGCACCGAAAGGATCGGCTCGGTCATGGCGCGGTCTCCAGATGGCAGGCCCCGGCGCGGCCGGGGGCGAAGTCGCGCAGCGGCGGCTCCTCGACGCGGCAGCGGTCGAAGGCATGGGCGCAGCGGTCCTGGAAGGCGCAGCCGGCCGGCAGCGACTGCAGGTTCGGCGGCTGGCCCGGGATGGTCGCGAGCAGCTCGGCCTTCGCTTCATCGAGGCGCGGCATCGAATGCACGAGGCCCTGGGTATAGGGGTGGCGGGGAGCACGGAAGATATCGCGCACGGGGCCCGTCTCCACCACGCGGCCGGCATACATCACCATGACGCGGTCGCACAGTCCGGCGACGACGCCGAGATCATGGGTGATCATGACAACCGCGGTATCGATGTCGCGGCGCAGCCCGGTCATCAGCTCCAGGATCTGCGCCTGGATGGTCACGTCCAGCGCCGTCGTCGGCTCGTCGGCGATCAGCAGGGCCGGGCCGCAGAGCAGAGCCATCGCGATCATCGCGCGCTGCCGCATCCCGCCGGAGAATTCGTGCGGATACATGTCGAAACGCTGCGCCGCTTCGGGAATGCCGACGCGATCCAGCATCTCGATGCTGCGCGCCCGCGCCCTGGCCTCATCGAGACCGCGGTGCTCGACCAGCAGCTCCGTCATCTGCCGCGAGATCTTCAGATAGGGATTCAGGGACGTCATCGGATCCTGGAAGATCATCGAGATGCGATTGCCGCGGATCCGGTTCAGCGCCCGCGCCGCCTTGTTGAGGATGTTCTCGCCCTCGAACACAACCCGCCCGGAGGCCCGCCCGTTGCGCGCCAGCAGCCCCATCACGGCGAGGAACAGCTGTGTCTTGCCGGAGCCGGATTCGCCAACCACGCCGACGCTCTCTCCGGCATCGATGCGCAGCGCAAGGTCGTTCACCGCATACACCGCCCCCTCCGGCGTGTCGAACCGGACGTCGAGGCCGTCGATCTCGAGGAGCGCGGCCACGTCCTACCGATCCTTCGGGTCAAGGGCGTCGCGCAGCCCGTCGCCGACGAAGTTGAAGCAGAACAGTGTGACGGCCAGGAAGGTGGCCGGGAAGATCAGCATCCACGGCGCCGTCTCCATGACCCGCGCGCCCTCCGAGATCAGCACCCCCCAGCTGGTCAGTGGCTCCTGTACGCCGAGGCCGAGGAACGACAGGAAACTCTCGGTCAGGATCACCTGCGGCACGGTCAGGGTCATGTAGACGATGACCGGCCCCAGCACGTTCGGGATGACGTGGCGGAAGATGATCTTGAAGCTTCCGATGCCCGAGGCGTGTGCCGCTTCTATGAATTCGCGGCGCCGCACCGAGAGCGTCTGGCCACGCACGATACGCGCCATCGTCAGCCACTCGACGGCGCCGAGCGCGATGAAGATCAACCAGATGTGGCGGCCGAACATGACCATCAGCAGGATCACGAAGAACATGAACGGCAGCGAGTACATGATGTCGACGAAGCGCATCATGAGATTGTCGACGCGGCCGCCGAAGTAGCCCGCCGTCGCCCCCCAAGTGACGCCGATCAGCAGGCTGACCCCGGTCGCAAGGATCCCCACCATGAGCGAGATGCGGGCGCCATAGAGGGTGCGCACGAACAGGTCGCGGCCGTTGCCGTCGGTCCCGAACCAGTGCGCGTTGGCGAAGTCCGGCGGCGCCTGGATGCGGTCCCAGTAGACCTCGTCGAACGGATGCGGCGACAGGTACGGCGCGAAGATCGCGAGCAGCGAAACGATACCCAGCACGACCATCGCGACCACGGCGGCGCGGTTGCGCAGCAGCCTTGTCCGCGCGTCCTGCCACAGGCTGCGGCCCTGGATCTCGGGCATGCCCGCCAGGGCATCGCCCGTGCCCGGGATGCCGACCATCACTCCAACCTAACCTTGGGGTCGAGCCAGGCGTAGACCAGGTCGACGACAAGGTTGAGCCCGATGATCAGCAGTGCGTAGAAGACGACGGTCCCCATCACCAGCGGATAGTCGCGGTTCAGCGCCCCGAGCACGAAATAGCGGCCGATGCCCGGCACCTCGAAGATCGTCTCGATCACCACCGAGCCGGTCACCACGGCGGCCGTCGCCGGGCCGAGATAGGACACCACCGGCAGCAGCGCGCCCTTCAGCGCATGGCGGTTGACGACGATCCGCTCGCGCAGCCCCTTGGCCCGTGCCGTGCGGATGTAGTTGGAGTTCAGCACCTCGACCATGCTGCCACGGGTCAGGCGCGAGATATAGGCGATCTGCGGCAGCGCCAGGGCCACCACCGGCAGGATCTTGTTGATGAACGCACCGTCGCCCCAGCCGGCGACCGGCAGCAGCGACAGGTAGACGCCGAGGATCAGGGTGAGGATCGGCGCCATGACGAAGTTGGGGATCGCGATTCCGGTCATGGCGAAGGTCATGACGGCGTAGTCAACGCGGCTGTTCTGGTGCAGCGCCGCGAAGGCGCCGAAGCCGATCCCGAAGACGATGGCCAGCAGCAGCGCCATCGACCCGATCTGCAGGCTGGCCGGGAAGCCGCCGAAGATCAGGTCCCGGACGGTGAAATCGCGGAACTCGAAGGACGGTCCGAAATCGCCGCGCAGCAGTCCGCCGACATAGTCGAGGTACTGCTCGACGAGCGGCTTGTCGAGGCCGTAGGCCTTGAGCACGTTGGCCTCGATCTCCGGCGGCAGGTTGCGCTCCTGGTCGAACGGGCCGCCGGGGGCGATCCGCATCATGAAGAACGCGATGGTTACGATGATCAGCAGCGTCGGGATTGCGCTGAACAGGCGGCGGAGGACGTAACGCAACATGACGGGCGGCCCGCGGCGGCGGTGCGCTCGCGCGAGCGCACCGCAACCGTCAGGCTGTCGTTACTTCTCGATGCTCAGATAGCGCCAGCGGTGAATGTCGTTGGCGGTATCCTGCCAGCCCTTGACGTGCCGGGCCACGAGGTTCTTGGAAACGTAGTAGTAGATCGGAATGACCGGCTGGTCCTCCATGGCGATCGCCTCGGCCTTGGCCAGCAGCTCGGCCCGCGCCTCGAGGTCGGCGGTGCGCGACGCCTGGTCCATCAAATCGTCGAACGCCTTGACCGAATATCCGCCGTAGTTGTTGGCGCCCGTCCTCGTCTCCAGCAGATAGAGGAAATTCTGCGGGTCGTTGTAGTCGGCGATCCAGCCGGCCCGGGCGACGTCGAACAGACCCTGCTTGAGGTCGGCGTAATGGACTTTGACCTCACTGTTGTAGAGCTCGACGTCGACCCCGAGCTTCTTCCACATGGCCGCAACCGCCACGGCGATCCGCTTGTGGTTCTCGGAGGTGTTGTAGCGCAGCTGGAACTTGAGCGGCTTGTCCGGGCCGAATCCCGCCTCGCGCAGCAGTTGCTTCGCCTTGGCCACGCGCGCATCCTGGCTCATGCCCTTGAACGACGCGTAGGATGGCTCCCCATAGTTGAGAGTTCCTGGCGGAACAAAACTGTAGGCGGCAATTTCTCCGGTCTTCATTACCTTGTCTACGATTGTTTCCCTGTCGACCGCCATCGACAGCGCCTGCCGCACGCGCCGGTCGCTGAACGGCGGCTTGCGGGTGTTGATCGGGTAATAGTAGATGCCGAGATACGGCGCGATGCGCGTCTCGTTCGGAAGGTTGGCCCGCAGCCAATCGATCTGGTCCGATGCGAAGTCGGTCGCGATATCGATCTCGCCGGCCCGGAAGCGCCGCTGGACGGCGGTCCGGTCCTCCTGCGGATACAGGATCACGGTGTCGATCGAAACGCTGGCGGCATCGTAGAACTTCGGGTTCTTGACCAGCTTGATGTGCGAGTTGGGCACCCATTCGTCCAGTACATAGGCGCCGTTGGA
Organism: uncultured Flavobacteriales bacterium; assembly: GCA_964347475.1. Classification (GTDB taxonomy): domain Bacteria; phylum Pseudomonadota; class Alphaproteobacteria; order UBA8366; family JADFVY01. The sequence goes on along the minus strand of CAYFYY010000002.1, from coordinate 71,419 downwards.
GACGATGTTCTCCTTCTTGATCCACTCCTTGCCGTGTTTTTCGACCACGTGCCTGGGCACAGGATACGCCGTGTAGTGGGTCAGCTGCCCGGTGAAAAACGGTGCCGGCCCTGAAAGCGTGATTTCCAGGGTCCGGTCATCGATGGCCCGTACGCCGAGTGCGCCCGGCGCGGCCTTTCCCGTGTTGATCGCCTCCGCGCCCTGGATGGTGTACAGCAGCGACGCATATTCCGCCGCCGTTTCGGGAAGCAGGATGCGGCGCAGCGCATACACGAAGTCGTGGGCGGTGACGGGCATGCCGTCCGACCAGACATGGTCGCGGATCTTGAACGTGTAGACCAGCCCGTCGCTGCTGACCGTCCAGCTTTCCGCCGCACCGGGGACCGTCTTACCGTCGGGTCCTTCGGTGGTCAGGCCGAGGAACATGTCGCCGACGATACGGTTCTCCCACGTGCCGGAAACGTGATGCGGGTCGAGCGAAGCCGGTTCGCCCATGTTGCCGACCCGAAGGACGGTTTCCGCCAGGGCGGCCCCTGCTGTGGTGGCGAGCACGATCGCGGCGACGGTGCCCGCCAGCGCGCCATGAAGGCGCAATTTGCGCATGATGTTCATGGATACTCCCTGAATATTTTGTTCCGCAATTTCCGCATGGTGCGGTTTGACCGGAACCGATCCGGTATTGCCGGAAAGGTACTCCCGACTGATCTGCCGAGCAACAACCGTCGCGAGGGTTCAGAAGTCGGTCGGCGCGCCCCCCTCCTCCTTGCGGCGACCGACGAACGCCGCCAGCTCGTCACGGATCGCGGGGTCGAGCGGCGGCGCCTCGTAATCCGCCAGCAGCGCTTTCCAGACCCGGTTCGCCTTGCCGGCGGCATCGGGTCTGCCGGCCTCCTGCCAGCTCTCGTAGTTGCGCCAGTCGGACAGGATCGGGCTGTAGAAGGCATCGGAATAGCGCGCCATCGTGTGCGCAGCGCCAAAGAAATGCCCGCCCGGGCCGACCTCGCGGATCGCATCCAGTGCCAGCGTCGCGACGTCCACCGCGATGGGCTCGAGGAACGACGCGACCATCTGCAACAGATCGGCGTCGAGAATCATCTTCTCGAACGAGGCCTGCAGGCCCCCTTCCATCCAGCCGGCCCCGTGCTTGAGGACGTTCACCCCGCCCATGATCGCGCCCCACAGCGAAAACACGGACTCGTATGCCGCCTGAGCATCCACCGAATTGGCTGCACACACGTTGGACGAGCGGTAGGGCAGGCGATAACGTCGGGCAAGCTGGCCGCCGGCCAGGGCCGCCTTCATGTATTCCGGCGTGCCGAAGGCCGGCGCGCCGGACTTCATGTCGACGTTCGAGGTGAACCCGCCATAGACGAAGGGGGCGCCGGGGCGCGTCGACTGGCTCAACACCAGCCCGGCCAGCGCCTCTGCATTCTGCTGCGCCAGCGCACCGGCCAGCGTCACCGGCGCCATCGCCCCGGCGAGCGTAAACGGCGTCAGCACCACAACCTGGTTGCGCCGGGCCATCTCGATGATGCCGCTGCACATCGGATCGTCGATCTTCAGCGGCGAATTGGTGTTGACGATCGTCAACAGGCTGGGCTCGCGATCCAGTGTCGCATCGTCGATGCCGCGGGCGATGCGCGCGATCTCGATGCCGTCGCGAATGCGCTCGCGCCCCAGCGAGTAGGCGTGGAATACCTTGTCGGTCATCGTCACGATATCCGACAAGCATTCGAGGTGACGGATCGAAGGATGGATATCGAGCGGCTCGACAGTATAACCGCCGCTCAGGTGGATGATGTTGAGCGTCTGGATAAGCTTTACGAAATTCCGGAAATCGGTCCTGTTACCGGGACGCCGGCCGCGGTCCATGTCGGCCGTATTGGGCGCGCTGGCGACCGCGCAAAATGCCACCCAGTGGCCCCCGATCGTCAGCGACCGGTCCGGGTTGCGGGCATGCAGCGTGAACTTCTCCGGCGCACGGCCCACCACGCTTTCGACCAGGCCGCGCTCGAACCGGACCCGGTCGCTGCCCGCTTCGACATCGGCGCCGGCGGCGCGCAGGATCGACCGGGCTTCCTCGCTCAGGATGTCGAGCCCGATCTCCTCGAGAATCGAGAGCGACGCTTCGTGAATCTCCTCGACCGCGTCCGCCGAAAGCGCCTCGACCGGGCGGTAGGCGTTGCGCGGCTGTTTCCACGGCAATTGCGAGACGGCATTGACGCTACCGGCGCCGCTCCGTCCGCCGGCATGCCGACGATGCGAGGCGTGGCCGTTTGCGCGTCTGCGACGTGTCCGGCCGCGGCGTGCAGGGTCGCTCGGATGGTCCATCCCTCTCCTCCCGTCCGTCGGTAGAACGACACCAATCGGCGAACCGGTCAAATACAAATACGACACAAGCGGGCCCGTCGGCGTCCTCCTGTCGCGTCCCGCCACGGCGGCCCGGTGGATCCTGTCACTTCAGATAGCTCGAATAGGCCTTGTCCGAGACCAAAATGTGGTTGACTAGCCAGGTCTTGAGATAACTGTTGATGCTGTCGCGCAGGAGTCCGACAACATCGCCCGAGCGACACGCTTGCCGCGACGCTTCCAGCCATTCCTCGAAGGCGGCGTGCTGCAGCTTGTGTGCCGCAAGCTCCGGATAGCCAGCCTCCTTCATCATACGTTCCTCGTCGCGGAAATGCTCGTCGACATAACTCTGCAGCTCGTCGAGCACGACCGGCACCGGTGCGCCGCCGCCGAGCTTGTTGATGAGCTGGATCAGGCCCTTGTGCTGTTCGTCGAGATGACGGTCCCCGACGCTGTACGAATCATTCCACTTGAGCGTATCCATCCGCTTCGCCCCTGCGTTCAGCCAGATATCGTAGCACAGGGCAACATGATGGGAAGCCGGCTCGCCTGAACGGCACCGTGCGGCCGCAGCGGTCCGCGGATTTTGCAATGTGTCTTGATTATATCCGCGATCAACGGCATGTAACGACTCTCTCGGGAGCCCGTCACGAACCGGCTTTGCCGATTGGCGGGGTTCTGCGGGAGTTGACGCATTTGACGGGAGCATCGATCGGATCATGGCTGCCAAGACAATCGGCTCCGGAAAGGCCAGGTCACGGCCGACATTGGGCCCGCTCGCCGATCTCGAAGCCCACCTGCCGGCCGAATGGTGGCGGGAGCTTTTTACCTCGCTTTATCTGAAGACCGATGGCGATGTGGTGGAGAATGCCGAGGCAACCCGCCAGGAGGTCGACACGCTGCTCGCGGCCGCCCCCGTCGAGAAGGACGCGGCGATCCTCGACCTGTGCTGCGGACAGGGCCGACACAGCCTCGAGCTTGCGCGGCGCGGATACAAGCGTGTCACCGGCATCGACCGATCCGGCTATCTGATCCGTCTGGCGCGCCGCAGGGCAAAGAAGGAAGGACTCGCCGTCACGTTCAAGGAAGGCGACGCGCGCAATTTCCGGGTGCCCAAGGCCAGCCTCGACCTTGTGTGCATGATGGGGAATTCGTTCGGATATTTCGAGCGTGACGAAGACGACCTCGCCGTACTTCTGGCCGTAAAGGGCGCACTGAAGCCTGGCGGCATTTTCAGCATCGACATCGCCGACGGCAGCTGGATGCGCGAGAATTTCGAGCCGCGCTCGTGGGAGTGGATCGACCAGAACCAGTTCGTCTGCCGTGAGCGCGGCCTGTCTTCCGACGGCGACCGGCTGGTCAGCCGCGAAGTCGTTACCCATGCTGAACGCGGCGTCATCGCCGACCAGCTTTATGCGGAGCGGCTGTATTCGCGCGAGGCCATCGAGCGTCTGCTCACGGCTGCCGGGTTCAAGAACATCACGTTCCACCAGACGATCACCGGAACTTCGACGCGCGGCCAGGACCTCGGCATGATGGCGCACCGGCTGTTCCTGACCTGCGAGGCGCCGCCGCTGCAGGCGCAGGCGCCGTCCAAGGACGGCGGTCCGCGCGATATCTGGGTCGTGATGGGCGACTCGTCGCTGCCCGATACGGTCAAGGCGGGCGGCAAGTTCAACGCCGAGGATTTCGAGACCATCAATCGCCTCAAGACGGCGCTGGCGGACCTTCCCGGATACACGTTCCGCTATATCGACAGTCATTTGACGCTGATCGACGATCTGCGGGCCGGCAGCGCCGATCTCGTGCTCAACCTGTGCGACGAGGGTTTCGGAAACGACGCCTTCAAGGAACTGCATGTTCCGGCATTGCTGGAAATGGTGAACCTGCCGTATACCGGTGCCGGTCCGGCGTGCCTCGGCATCTGCTACGACAAGGCGCTGGTTCGCGCGATGGCGCAGTCACTCGATATTCCCGTGCCGCTCGAGACATATGTGCGCGCGGGCGACCGCCTGGCGACCCTGCCGTCGGTCTTTCCGGCGCTGCTTAAACCGGCCCATGGCGACAGCTCGATCGGCATCACCCAGGATGCCGTGGTCCGCGACGCTGAGGCGCTGCTCGCCTATCTTGCCCACCTCAACGAAACCCTGCCCGGCCGGGCCGTTCTCGTTCAGGAATACCTGACCGGGGCCGAGTACAGCGTCGCGTTGCTGGGTAACCCCGCGAGCGGACTTGAGGCCCTTCCCATCCTCGAGGTGGACTACAGCCATCTTGCACCGGGCCTGCCGCGGATTCTCGGCTACGAGTCGAAATGGCATCCGGATTCGCCGTATTGGACCGATATCCGCTATATCGAAACCGGCCTCGATGCGGACCGCCAGCGTGAGATGGTCGTGCAGGCGAGTCGGTTGTTCGAGGTTCTCGGGTGCCGGGACTACGCGCGCTTCGATTTTCGCGCCGATGCGAATGGTATCATCAAGCTGCTCGAGGCCAATCCCAATCCGGGCTGGTGCTGGGACGGCAAGCTGAACCTGATGGCCGAATTCGCGGGCATGGCGTACAGCGAGTTACTCGGACGAATACTCGAGGTCGCACTCAACCGCATCGAACGGGTACGGCCCGGACGCGCCCGCCAGCTGGCCCATGCGGCGGCGGCCGCAGGCTGACCCGCGGCGTGGAGACCCTCCGACCGGCACTCAGCGGGCGTATTTGGCCTTCGCTTCGCGGCGCCGGGCGTGCAGGATCGGCTCGGTATATCCGCCGGGCTGATCGCGGCCCTTGAAGACGAGGTCGCACGCTGCTTGAAACCCGATGCTTTCTTCGAACTTCGGGGCCATGTTCCGGTAGGCGCGGTCGCCGGCATTCTGGCGGTCGACGACAGTCGCCATACGCTTGAGGGTCTCCATCACCTGCTCTTTCGAACAGACACCGTGATGCAGCCAATTCGCGATGTGCATGCTGGAGATGCGCAGCGTCGCCCGGTCCTCCATCAGTCCGACGTCGTTGATGTCAGGTACCTTCGAGCAGCCGATCCCCTGCTCTACCCAGCGGATCACGTAGCCGAGGATTCCCTGCGCGTTGTTGTCGAGCTCCTGCTGGATCTCTCTGGGCGACAGGTTTCTGCCACCGAGCAGCGGGATGGTTAGGATGGCATCGAGGTCGGCGCGCGGGCGCGAAGCCAGCTCCTTCTGGCGCTCCGCCACATTGACCCGGTGATAATGGATCGCGTGCAGCGTCGCCGCCGTCGGCGACGGTACCCATGCAGTGTTGGCGCCGGCCATCGGATGTGCGCCCTTGGTCTCCATCATCTCGCGCATCTCGTCGGGCTTGGCCCACATGCCCTTGCCGATCTGGGCGCGGCCCGGCAGGCCGCATTCGAGGCCGATATCGACGTTCCAGTCCTCGTACGCCTTGATCCAGGGCTGAGTCTTGATCTCCTCCTTTGGCAGGAACGGACCGGCCTCCATGCTGGTGTAGATCTCGTCACCGGTGCGATCGAGGAAGCCGGTATTGATGAAGACGATGCGGTCCTTCGCGGCGCGGATGCACTCCTTGAGGTTCACCGTCGTCCGCCGCTCCTCGTCCATGATCCCGACCTTGAGCGTGTTGCCCGGCAGCCCCAGCGCCTCTTCGACGCGGCCGAACAGCTCGCAGGTGAACGCCACTTCCTCGGGCCCGTGCATCTTCGGCTTCACCACGTATATGCTGCCGGTGCGGCTGTTGCGCACAGTGCCGAGCCCCTTGAGGTCGTGCAGGGCAACCAGCGTCGCGACCATCGCGTCAAGCACGCCTTCGGGCACCTCGTCGCCGTTTCGGCCGAGCACCGCATCGCTGGTCATCAGCTTGGCCGCATGGCGGACCAGCAGCAAGCTGCGGCCATGCAGCGTGAGCGTCGAGCCGTCGGGCGCGGTAAACTCACGATCCGGGTTGAGGCGGCGGGTCATGCGTCCGCCGTTCTTCTCGAAACTCGCCTCGAGATCGCCCTTCATCAGGCCAAGCCAATTGCGATAGACCAGCACCTTGTCCTCGGCGTCGACCGCCGCGACCGAATCCTCAAAATCCTGGATCGTCGTCATGGCCGCTTCCAGGACGACGTCTTTGACGCCGGCGGGATGGTCCTTTCCAATCAGATGATCCCGGTCGATCTGCAGCTCGATATGCAGGCCGTGATTGCACAGCAGTATTGAATCCGGCGCATCCGTCGCACCACGATAGCCGACGAACTTGCCGGGCTCGGCAAGACCGGTTTCGCTGCCGTCGGCCAGCGAAACTGCGAGCGCGCCACTGGCAACGCGATAGGCGGTGGCGTTCTTGTGGCTTCCGGCTGCAAGCGGGACCGCCTGGTCCAGCACCTCGCCGGCATAGTCCATGACCGCCCTGCCGCGGGCGGGATTGTAGTCGGAGCCCCTTTCGCGGCCGCCCGCTTCCGCAATGACGTCGGTGCCGTACAGCGCGTCGTACAGGCTGCCCCAGCGGGCGTTCGAGGCGTTCAGCGCGTAGCGTGCATTGTTGACCGGTACGACGAGCTGCGGACCCGCGATCTCTGCGATTTCGGCATCGACGTTCTCGGTACCGATGGTGAAATTCCCGCCCTCTGGCAGCAGATAGCCGATCTCCTGAAGGAATGCCTTGTAGGCGACGATGTCGAGAGGCTGGCCCTTGCGGGACCGGTGCCAGTCGTCGATCTGCGTGTGCAACGCCACGCGCTGGTCGAGCAGCGCAGCGTTCCGCGGCGCCAGATCATCGAGGATGGACTCGAACGCGGCCCAGAACACATCCGGGTCGATCCCGGTGCCGGGAGCCGCCTTCTCGGCGACGAAATCGTGGAGCACGGCGGCGATCTGCAGGCCGCCCTTCTTGATCCGGTCGGTCATTGTTCTCATCTCGCTGATTGCCGCGGTTGCACGGTCTTTTCCAGTAATATCCCGCGCCTAACGCAGCGGCACTATGCCGCCGCCGACGGCAGCGGTCCACCGCTTTCTCCCCATTGTTTGGCCGCTGGCAGCGCGTCAGACAGACTCTTCCGTCAGTTCGGCCGGGAAGCCTTCGGCGCGCAAGGGCTCGCCCAGCGCGTCCTCGAGCAACCTGACGACCATCGGCGACCAAGCCGTGCCGCCGTACCGCTGGCGCGCCTCGACGAACAACTGCTCGACCAACCCGGCGAGCTTCAGCGGCACGCCGAAGTCTCGGCCCATTGCCATGGCAAAGCCGGCGTCCTTGCAGGCAAGGTCCATGGTGAACCCGATATTATAGCTCCCGTTCAGGATCACCTGGCTCTCTGTTTCGTGCACGAAGCTATTTCCCGAGCTGGCGCGGATGGCCTCGAACGTCTTTTGCAGATCAAGTCCGCCGCGCTTGGCCAACATCAACGCCTCGCCCGCGGCGACGAGATGGATGAAGGCGAGCATGTTGGTGATCACCTTGATGATCGAGGCGGACCCCAGCGGCCCCATGTGGATGACCTCGCCGCCCATCGCCCGGAACGCAGGAAGATGGGATCGATAGGCGGCTTCCTCACCGCCGACGAGAACGGTGATCCGTCCGGCGGCCGCCCGGTGCACGCCGCCGGTCACCGGCGCCTCCAGCGTTGCCACGCCGCGCTTCGAGGCGATCCCGGCGAGGCGCTGGGTCTCGTGCATATCACTGGTGCTCATCTCGATCCAGGTGCCGCCGGCCGGGATGGCCTCGAGCGCCCCCTCCCGGCCCGTCATCACGGCCGTCGACGCCTGCGGCGAAGGCAGGCAGGTGACCAGGCCGTCGCAGCCGTCCGCCGCCGCCCGTGGCGAATCGGCCCAGCGGGCCCCGGCCGACACCAAACGCGTCGCCGCCCTGAGGTCGAGATCATGAACCGTCACCGCGAAGCCCTCACGAACCAGGCTGCCCGCCAGGTGGGCGCCCAGATTGCCCAGGCCGATAAATCCGTATTTCATGTTTCTGATGCCCTTTCCGCGTCGCGACAGCGGGTTGCGGACCCGAGCCCGACGGTTGCGGTGCCCCGCCGGTCACCGGTCGTTGCGCGACGAGCGGTGGCGCCACGTCTCAAGAATCCAGCCCTTGCGGTAGAAATACAGCAGCAGCAGAAGTGCCGCGACGGTCATCACGCCGATGACCAGTGGATAGCCCCAGTACCACCTCAGTTCCGGCATGTTCCACGGCGACACCCCGGGATCGAAGTTCATCCCATAGAGGCCGGTAATGAAGCTCAGCGGGATAAAGATGGTGGCGATGACTGTCAGCACCTTCATGATCTCGTTCATGCGGGCGCTGGCGCTGGACAGATAGAGGTCGATCAGGCCGAACGCAATTTCGCGGTAGGTCTCGACCAGATCCATCAGCTGGGTCGTGTGATCGTAGCAGTCGCGCAGGTAGACACGGGTCTGGTCCGAGATGTTCAACGACGACTCCCGCGTCAGCGCATTGATCATCTCGCGTTGCGGCCAGATCGCACGCCGCAGCGACAACAACTCCCCCTTGAGGTCGTGGATCCGCGAAACCTGGACCGCCCCAGGGCTGGCCACGACGGTGTCCTCCAGCTTCTCAAGCCGTTCGCCGCACGCCTCCAGGGCCGGGAAGTATCCGTCAATGACCGCGTCGAGCAGCGCATAGGCGAGATAATCCGCCTTCCGCTCGCGAATGAACCCGCGATCGTTCCGAAGCCGGTTACGGACCGGCTCGAAGCTGTCGCCCGCACGCTCCTGGAAGGTCAGCAGCAGATCGTCGCGCAGGAACATCGACACTTGCTCCGTCGCCGCGGGGTCGTCGGGCCGGATCATGCGGGTAACAACGAAGACATGATCCTGGTATTCCTCGGCCTTCGGTCGCTGATAGAGGTTGATGACATCCTCGAGCGCCAGTCGGTGCAGATCGAACATCGCACCGAGGCTCTGTATCAGCCCGAGGTCGGCTAGCCCGACGACGTTGATCCAGTTGACGGGGTGCTCACCAACCAGGCGCCGAAGCTCCTCAATATCCCGGACGGTGTGTTCGACAAAGGCGTCGGGGCCGAAGGCGATGAGTTCCACCTTCGGCGCGACGGCGGTCGGATCCGCAATCAGGGTTCCCGGTGCCGCGCCCGGCGGAACCCGTCGCTCACGCCGGACCCTGCGCGCAATTGCGGTTTTCCCCGTCCTCCGGTCCACTGTCATGGTCTTGGCGCCTCCTGCAGGTGCGAGTTCGAGCGGGATGTTATGCCCTGCGCATCGCACGTCGCAAGACTCGCACGTCATCTCGGGTGTCCGTCTGGGATCCATGCCAGTCCGGCCGCCACGGGAGTATCCGCAGGCCAGTCCGATCAGAACACGATCACGTTGCGCAGCGCCTCTCCGCGCTTGACGGAGGCGATCGCCTTGTTGATGTCGGACAGCGGATAGCGGCCGGTAATCAACTCATCGAGCTTCAGACGGCCGGCGCGATACAGGTCGATGAGCATCGGGATGTCGGTCTGGATCCGCGAGGTGCCCATCTTGCTGCCCAGTATGCGCTGGTTCAAATCGGCGATCGTGCCGGGATCGATTTCTGCCATCACCCCGGTGGCAGGCATGCCGACCACGACCACCGCCCCGGCCGGCGCGACCGCACCGAGCGCCTGATCGATCGCAGATTTCTGTCCGACCGTGATGAAGACGAAATCGGCACCGCGTCCGGCGGTCGCGGCCCGAACGGCTGCTGCCACGTCCTGCTTGCGGGCATTGATGCCCGCGGTCGCACCGAACTTGCGAGCCGCCCTGAGCTTCGACTCCGAGACGTCGACCGCAATGATCGGCTCCGCACCCTGGAAGAGCGCGCCTTGGATGCTGTTCAGGCCAACGCCGCCGACTCCGATGACGGCAACGCTGCTGCCGGGCTCCACCGCGGCGGTGTTGACGACGGCCCCGAATCCGGTAATCACGCCGCAAGCAAGCAGCGACGCTTTGTCCAGCGGTATGTCGCGCGGGATGACGACTGCCTGCGATTCCTGGACCACGACGAACTCGGCAAACCCGCCGGTGCGCAGACCGTGCGTGATGGTGGTGCCGTCGGCAGTTGTCAACGGGCTCTTTTCGTCAAGCGGGAAGGTCGTCGCGCAGGCCACCGGTGTGCCGCGGTCGCAATAATAGCAGTGGCCGCAGGAACGGATGAGAGTGACCACCACGTGATCGCCCGGCAGGAAGGCAGTGACGCCGTCTCCGATCTCCTCGACGACGCCGGCGGCCTCGTGCCCGTATACCGCAGGGAGTTGCCCACCCCAGGCGCCTTCCACGTAGTGGATATCGCTATAGCACAGGGCGCACGCAGCCAGTTTAACCCTGATTTCGCCCGCACCCGGAGACGCCAGATTGACCTCCTCGATCACCAGCGGTTTACCGAATTCACGACACACGGCAGCTTTCATGGCGACAGTCTCGGGCCGAGCAAACTGACCGAACTGTATACGCGCAACGCCTCTGGCGTCCCTCGAAAAATCCGCATGGCCGCCATGCGTGCGAAGCCCGGTTCCGGTTCAGCCACAACGGATCCCGCCGTGCCAATTTCGGAGATCCCGCCCGCCACTTAGCGCGGCATGTTCTCTGCAGCGTGACGCAGGAACGGCGCGTATTCGGGCCAGTGCACCAGGGGGCCGAAATGCGAGAACATGATGACCCCGTGTCGGTCCAGAACATACGTTGCCGGAAAGAGCGGCGCGAAGAACCGATCCTCTATCCCGCTGCCATCGGCGATCCGGAATTCGTCGTCCGAGGGTCCATTGGCGCCGGAGTCGAACAGCGGGATGGTAATGCCGCGACGCTCCGCCCATCGCCGCGAACGCGCAATATCCTCACGCGACTGGACCAGAACGAAGGCGATCCGCGGGTCCGCCTTTAGCGAGTCGTAAAGCTGTTGCAGTTCCGGGAACTCCACTTGGCAGGGTGGACACCAACTCCCCCAGAAATGCAGGAACACGATGCGCCCGCGCAGATCGGACAAGTTCGTCGGCGTGCCCGCCGGATCGGTCACCACGAGGTCGGGGAATCGCATCGTCCGCCGGGTACCAACGGGGCGTGCCGCTGCGGCCTCGGCGTCGAGGTAAGGGCCCCATACGGCCGACCAAGCGCTGGCATCCAGGACCATCTGGTCATCCACGGCATACACCATGCAGCGCTGCTCGGTATAACCGGCACAGGCGCGAATCGCCTCCGCCTCTGCAACGTCGAGATCGGGCATTCCGAACACCCAAGCCCAGGCACCGCCGGGCGCGATGGCGAAAGCACGGTGCGCGTCGGCGGCCAGGTACTCGCGATAGCCGGCGAGGCCCTCGTCGCCGAGCAACGGCGGACGGGACTCCAACCCCGCCGCCGGCAAGACTGAACTCCCGGCTGCGAGATAGGCGACGGTGCCCAAGAGTGCGGCGACGGTGATGTGCCACCGCGGTGCCAAAATTCCGATGAATCTCATCACCTTACTCTCCTACGCCAACCGGCCTGGTTCGATCTGTCCCAATAACCACACGAATATATTAGTAAAATACTCGGAAATTATTTTGTTTCAATAATTTACTTGACTATATTAGAAAAATAATATATAAGCAATAACTAATTTCCCTGTAGGAGTCCATATCATGCTAAAGGCAATCGCCGGGTTCTTCGCCGGTATCCTCGTCACCGCCGTCATGGCATGGCAGGTGGGTGGTTCCCTTATGGTTCAGGAATACCCCAGTCCCTTCGGAATCGAAGAAACCGCTGCGCGGATTCAAGCAAATATCCAGGAAGCGGGATGGGACCTTTCCGGCCTGCGCAGCCCCTCCAACACCATTCGTCGTCTCGGAGCGACGGTCCCCAACGTGCTGCTCGTCGAAGCGTGCAAACCGGACTACTCCAAACCGATCCTGAAGGACGACGACACCCGCATCCTCTCGATTCTGATGCCGTGCACGGTCACCGTTTACGAAAAGGGGGACGGCCAGGTCTATATCGGCCTGATGAACACCGGACTGATGGGGCACCTGTTCGGCTCCACGGTGGCGTCGGTCATGAGCCAGGTCTCCGCCGACCAGCAGAAGTTCATCACCTTTGATCCGTCCAGGCCCGCGCCCCCGCTGATCAGCCAGAAGCCCGGCGGCGGTAGCAGCAGCGGCAAGGGCGGCCTGCAGGATCTGGGCGGCTGTTAGCCGCCCGTCCGATCGACGCGGGTCACATTCACAGGATCGAACCAGAGGAGCAGGACGATGCGCACCTGCAACGCGAAAGTACCCGGCCGCCTTGCGGCTCTCCTGACTGCGGTGGCGCTGGCCGTCGCACTCGGCGCGGGGTCCAGCTGGGCGGCAACCGAAGTCTCGACAGCGGACCACAGCAAGTTCAAGGAGCTCAAGGGCCCCTTCGCAACCGGTCCGGATGTCACCAGGGCCTGCCTGCAATGCCATACCGAGGCCAGCAAGCAGCTGCACAAGACCAAGCACTGGACCTGGAGCGTGGTCAATGCCACGAACGGGGAACAGCTCGGCAAACGAAACATCATCAACAACTTCTGTGGCTCCGTCGTGTCCAACGAGGCGCGCTGCACCAGCTGCCACATCGGCTACGGCTGGAAGGACGGCGAGTTCGACTTCTCCAGCGAGACCAATGTGGACTGCCTGGTCTGCCATGACACCACCGGCGAATACCGGAAGTTCCCCGCCGGTGCCGGGCATCCGGTCTACCAGCCGACCGAATGGCCGGCCGGCAGCGGCCGCATGATGCAGCCGCCGGACCTCGCCAAGGTGGCCCAGAAGGTCGGGCCGACGAGCCGGCGCAACTGCGGGACGTGCCATTTCCTCGGCGGCGGCGGCAACGCCATCAAGCACGGCGACCTCGACCTGTCGCTGGTCGAGCCGGGCCGCTATCTCGACATCCACATGAGCCCGGACCGGCTGAACTTCAGCTGCTCGAGCTGCCATTCGGGCGACGCCCATGCGGTTCAGGGCAGCCGCTATACGACCCTGGCCAAGGACACCAGCGGCATCGACATCCCGGGCCGGACCGACGGCAGCCGCGCCAGCTGCGAGTCGTGCCACGGCATGGAGCCGCACCCCGCCTCCGCCAACGCCAAGCTGAACGACCACACCGACAGGATCGCCTGCGTGACCTGCCACGTGCCCCGCTTCGCCCGCGGCGGCTACGCCACCAAAATGTGGTGGGACTGGTCGACGGCGGGCCGGCTCGACGAGAACGGCGACCCGGTGAAGGTCCACAACGGCAAGGGGCTCGAAGTCTACTCCGGCATGAAGGGCGACTTCCGCTGGGGTGAGCACGTGATCCCCGAATACCGCTGGTTCGACGGTACCGTCGACTACACCCTGTTCGGCGACACCGTCGACGGCAGCGAAATCGTCTCCATCAACCGGTACGGCGGCAGGCCCGACGATCCCAACGCGCGGATCTGGCCGTTCAAGGTGATGCGCGGCAAGCAGCCCTATGACAAGGGCCTGCAGACGCTGGCCGTGGTCCACACCTTCGGCAAGGACGACTCGGCCTACTGGCGCAACTACGACTGGGACAAGGCCGTCGCGGCCGGCATGGCGGCCGTCGGCGCGACCTACAGCGGCGACCTGGGCTTCGTCGAGACCGAGATGGCCTGGCCGATCACCCACATGGTCGCGCCGAAGGAAGACACCGTGAGCTGCGTCGAATGCCACAGCCGCAACGGGCGTCTCGAGGGCATCACGGGCGTCTACATGCCGGGGCGGGACCGCACCGGCTGGCTGGACGTGCTGGGCTGGGCGGCCGCATTGCTGGCCCTGCTCGGCGTGCTCGGGCACGGCGCCGTCCGTTATTACCTCCATACCAAGAGGAGCTAGGACGATGGACGCCACGCGTATCTACATCTTCAAGCGCTTCGAGCGCTTCTGGCACTGGGCGCAGGCGCTGCTGATCATCATCATGGGCGTCACCGGCTTCGAGATCCACGGGACGTACAGCCTCATCGGCTACGAATTGGCCCAGGAGGTGCACACCACGTCCGCCTGGCTGCTGATCGGCCTGTGGGTGTTCGCCATCTTCTGGCACGTCACGACCGGCGAATGGCGGCAGTACATCCCGACGGCCGACAAGCTGACGGCGATGGTCCGCTACTACCTGACGGGGATCTTCACCGACGCCCCGCACCCGTTCCGGCAGACCACGCTGACCAAGCACAATCCCCTGCAGCGCCTCGCCTACCTGTTCGTCAAGCTGATCATCAATCCGGCGATCTGGATCAGCGGGCTGCTGTATCTCTACTACAAGGCCTGGCCGGCCCTCGGCCTCGACGGGCTGAGCCTGGCCTCGGTCGCCTTGGTGCACACCGCCGCGGCGTTCCTGATGCTGGTGTTCTTCGTGGTCCACGTCTACTTCGCGACCACCGGGCACACCTGGACGTCGCACATCAAGGCGATGATCACCGGCTACGAAGAGATCGAAACCAGGTAACGCCTGCACTCGCCCTCAATACCCACTCGCAGGGAGCCTTGGCCGGGCGCGGACTTCCGCCCCGGCCGATTTTTTTCCCGCGATCCGGCGGCGGGCCGATTGGACAGGCCCGTCCCGCCCCGTCTAAGATCGGCGCACCGACACCCGCAGCAACGGAGCCGCCAGACGGTGACCGCCGATCCCCTGGGCGACGCCCGGCACGTCCTCTCGCAAAGATTCGGCTTTACCGCCTTCCGGCCCGGCCAGGACCGCGTCATCGCGGCCCTGCTGGACGGACGCAGCGTGCTCGCGGTCATGCCCACCGGCGCCGGCAAGTCGCTGTGCTACCAGGTGCCGGCGCTGATGCGCGACGGCGTCGCCATCGTCGTCTCGCCGCTGGTGGCGCTGATGAAGGACCAGGTCGCGGCGCTCCGCCTCAACGGCATCGCGGCGGAGACGATCAACTCCTCCCTGCCGCGCGACGCGAACGTCGCGGCATGGCGCCGCGTGCGGGACGGCCAGGCAAAGCTGCTGTATTTATCGCCGGAGCGGCTGATGACGGACCGCATGCTGGCGGCGGTGGCGGAGCTCGGCCCGTCGCTGATCGCCGTCGACGAGGCCCACTGCATCTCGCAGTGGGGGCCGGCGTTCCGGCCCGAATACGCCGCGCTCGCGCGGCTGCGCGGGCTGTTCCCCGAGGTGCCGATCGTCGCCTTGACGGCGACGGCGGACCCGATCACGCGCGACGATATCGTCGACCGGCTGTTCGACGGCGAGGCCGAGACCGTCGTCACCGGCTTCGACCGGCCGAACCTCGTGCTGGCCGTCGCGATGAAGCGGAGCTGGAAGAAGCAGATGCTCGAATTCGTCGATGCCCACCGCGGCGCGGCGGGGATCGTCTACTGCCTGTCGCGCAAGAAGACCGAGGAAGCCGCCGAGATTCTCCGCGCGCACGGCCACGCCGCGATGGCCTATCACGCGGGCATGGACGGCGCCGCGCGCGCCGCGGTCCAGGACCGCTTCATGACCGAGCCCGGCACCGTCATCGCCGCCACCATCGCCTTCGGCATGGGCATCGACAAGCCGGACATCCGCTACGTGCTGCACACCGACCTGCCGGCGAGCCCGGAGGCCTACTACCAGGAGATCGGCCGCGCCGGGCGCGACGGCGCGCCGGCCGACACGCTGATGCTGTACGGGCTCGACGACATCCGCATGCGCCGCACCTTCATCGAGCAGGAGGACAGCGCGCCCGAGCGCAAGCGGCGCGAGCACAAGCGGCTCGACGCGCTGCTCGCCTACTGCGAGGCGGCGACGTGCCGGCGCCGCATGCTGCTGCGCTATTTCGGCGAGGACGCGGCGCCGTGCGGGACCTGCGATCTGTGCCGCGATCCGGTCGAGACCGTGGACGCCACCGAGGACGGGCGGAAGGTCCTGTCCGCGGTGTACCGGACCGGCCAGCGCTGGGGCGCGGCCCACATCGTCAACGTCCTGACCGGCAAGCACACCGACAGGACCGCTTCGGCCGGCCACGACCGGCTGCCGACCTTCGGCGCCGGCGCCGACCGCAGCCGGCAGGACTGGACCGCGATGGTCCGCCAGCTGGTCGCCGCCGGGTTCCTTGCCATCGACATCAAGGGCTATGGCGGGCTGTCGCTGACCGAGCAGGGGCGCGCCCTGCTCAAGGGCGCCGCCGAATTCCGCTTCCGGCCCGACACGGTGCCGAGGCCGGCCGGCGAGCCGCGCAGACGGACGCCGGCCGCGGAAGCCGGGCTCGCGCCGGAGGGCGCCGAACTGCTGCAGGCGCTGAAGGCGCTGCGCCTGCGGCTGGCCCGCGAGCGCGACGTGCCCGCCTACGTGATCTTCTCCGACAGGACGCTGATCGACATGGCCGCGCGCCGCCCCGCAACGCGCGACGAGTTCGCGGCGGTGTTCGGCGTCGGCGCGGCCAAGCTGGACCGCTTCGCCGACGTCTTCCTTAAGGAGATCGCCGCGTTCGAGCCGGCCTGACCGCACCGCCGGGCCGGCCACCCGCGAGGAACAACCCCATGCAAAGGCGTTTTCTGCGGGTTACGGCGCGTTTCACACACAGCCGGCCGGCAGGATGGCCACGGGATCGGGGTCGCACATCCGCGATGCGCGGCCCTGTGGCGCTGGCCGGTCCCTCCGGGGAGTTCAGGCTTGAAGGTAGACCCTGCAATCCGTACACTGGCCATCGTCGGATAACTGCGAGCACACCGGCAAGGCCGCGAGCGGAACCTCCCTCGCGGCCGTTTCTTTTTCACCGCAGAGACACAGAGACACGGAGGGTTGCGGGGAGGCCCCGACACGGCGGCCCCACTCTGCGGCCTGCCGCTCGCAGGGCAACGCACGTCTCCGCGGCCCTCGCACGCACACCTCATCCTGGAGACCTTTGCACAAAACGCCAAATCGTCATTGCGAGGAGGCCGAAGGCCGACGCGGCAATCCAGGATACCGCGGAAACGTGCGCTTTTCTGGATCGCCGCGGCTGCTTCGCAGCCTCGCGATGACAGAATTCTGTTCCGTACAAAGGTCTCCAACATGAGGACACGAACATCGAAGCTTCCCTGAGGAGGCTGCGAAGCAGTCGTCTCGATCGGTGAGGTCGCTCGATGCCAGATCCGATCAATCTTGGAATGTTAATGCCTGATCCCGGTATACCTGTTCAACTCAGGCTTTCGGCCAGCTTCTCTGCGTTGCGCACGCAGTCGGCGACCGATACGCCGTCGCGCCAGCTCGCGCGCAGGTGCAGCCCCGGCAGCGCTTCGAGCGCCGCATCGATGCCGGCGATGCGGTCGAGATGGCCGATCGTGTACTGCGGGATCGCCGCCTTGTAGCGCGACAGAAGCACCGGCTCCGGCGAACCGGCGATGCCGAGCGGCGCCGCGAGGTCGGCCGCGATCAGCCCGGTCACCGCACCGTCGTCCAGCCCCACGGCCTCCGGATCGGTGGTGCCGCCGATGAAGGCGGTGATCAGCACCCGCCCGTCCGGCGCGCGGCCCGGAAACAGTGTGCTGGAGAACAGCCCGCCCAGAGTCCGCACGCCCTCGACGCGCGGCACGAGGAAGCCGAACCCGTCGAGCGGATGCGCCACCTGCTCGCGCCCGTAAGCGAGCCCGGCGGAGACGATCGGCGCATAGCGGATGGCGCGCAAGAGCGCCGCGGCCGACGGCGCCAGCGGCTCAATCAGCTGCGCCGCAGGCCCGGCCGGGACCGCGAGCAGGACGTGCCGGGCGGTGGCCTCGGCGGCACCTTCGGGCCCGACGTAGCGGACACGCCAGGCATCGTCGTCCCGCGCCAGCGAGCCGACCCGGCATCTCGTCTCCACCGCGCCGGCCGGCAGGGCCTTTGCGATCGCTGCCGGCAGCACCGCCATACCCTTGTCGAACGAGACCAGCCGCCCCGCCGGCATGCCCGCGCCCTTGCCGAGCTTGCGCAGCGCGATCGCGCCGCGGATCAGCGAGCCGTGGTCGCGTTCCAGCGCATAGATCCGCGCCACCGCCGCCCGCACTGACAGCTGCGCCGGATCGCCGGCATAGACGCCCGAGATGAAGGGGCCAACAGCGTAATCGAGGAATTCCCGCCCGAGCCGCCGGGTCACGAACTCGGCTACCGTCTCCTCGTCTTGCGCGCGCCCGATGAACGGCTCGGCCAGCAGCCGCAGCTTGGCCGGCCAGGAGAACAGCTTCGTCCCGATCGCGGACGGCGGCGACAGGGGCAATGGCAGCAGGCGGCCGCCGCGCATCACGAACCGCTTGCGCGCCGCCGGCGCGGCCTCCAGCATCCGCGCCGAAAGCTCCGTCTGTTCGACAATGCGGCCCAGCGCATCGTCCGGCGTGCCGGGCTTCTGCATCGTCGAGTTCGGGCCGCGCTCGATCAGGTAGCCATCGACCGTCGCCGTCTCGATGACGCCGCCGACCCGGTCACCAGCCTCGAGCACGCGCACGCCGAACCCCTTGCGCTGCAGGAACCAGGCCGCGGACAGGCCGGAGATGCCGGCCCCGACGATCACGATGCTGTCCTGTGGCAAGCGGCGTCCCCTTTGCGGTGCGTGCGATGGCTGTCGGGCCGGGAACGGCCCGTTGTCGGGCGACCGCCCGTCCGCGATCCTGCCCAATCGGCCGGTCCGAGGCAATATCCCGCTCGAGCACATGCGGGCCCCGCACGTCGTCCGGCCATGAAACACTTGTCCTCATACGACTCAGCCAATACTGTTTTCGCAACGAACCCGGATCGGTCGGCGATCGGGACGGGACAAGAAACGATGAACAGGCGGGCGGCCGGCACTTGGGTCGAAGTGAATCCGGATTTCCGGCCGACGGTGTGGACGGGCCCGACATCGCGATCGAACCGGTCGCCGCGGCGCATGTCACGAGCCGCCGCGCGCGACAGACGTTGCCAAGTGCAGCGGAAGGAGGATCATGACTCGCATTCCGACTACGATTGCCGTTGCCGCCGCGGCGGTTCTGCTCGCCGGGCCGGCGTGGGCACTGGACATCCGCAACGGCGACAGCCGTGACTACGAGGTGACGATCGTCACCGGGGACGAGGAGAACGCCTACACCTTCACGCTGCCCGCGGGCAGCGAGGAATCCGCGGTCTGCAAGGGCTGCCGGATCTGGGTCGAAGGGGTCGGGGTGCTCGACGGCGTGGACGTCGAGAAGGTCGAGATCGTCGGCGGCAAGTTCAGGATGTAGAACCGGGCGGCGCGGCGGTCCGCGGCACCGTGGACTCGCCGGCCACGCCGAGCCACGTCAGCGCCTCCTTGCTCGCCCTGAAGGGGAACTGCCGGATCTCGGCGCTGACGAAGTGGGCGGCGATCTTCGGCGCGAACTGCAGGATCGCGGAATCGCTGACCACGGCGACGCGGCGGATCTTGCGGTGATGCGCGCGCACGAATTTCAGGTGGCTCATCACTGCCCACAGATCCTCCCAGCCGGGGAAGCGCCGCGCGTGGACCATCAGCCCGTTCAGCTTGCCGTGCGCCTCGATATGGGCGTCGACGTCTGCCGCGATATGCGTGAAGTCGTCAGCCGACAGCGGCCCTTCGGGGCGGACGATGAGGATGCCCTCTTCCTTGCGTAGTTCGTGCTTCAGCATGGCTCGCTTCCGTTGTCTGGCGGCGGTGGTTTCCGCTGCTCCCGCCGCCTCTATTCCGCCGGGCCGATCATCCGCTCCGGCCGCACCCAGTCGTCGAACTGCTGCTCCGTCACAAGGCCGAGGGAGAGTGCGGCCGCCTTGAGCGTCGTGCCCTCCGCGTGGGCCTTCCTTGCGATCTTCGCCGCCGCATCATAGCCGATATGCGGGGCGAGCGAAGTCACCAGCATCAGGGAGCGCGCGACCAGCTCGGCGATCCGCGTCCGGTCCGCCGCGATGCCGGCAACGCAGCGTTCTGCGAAGCTCTGCGATGCGTCACCCAGCAAGCGGATCGACTGCAGCAGAGCATGGATCATCACCGGCTTGAATACGTTGAGCTCGAAATGGCCGCTCGCGCCGGCCACGGTGATCGCCGCGTGGTTGCCGATGACCTGGGCGCAGACCTGCGTGATCGCCTCGGCCTGGGTCGGGTTGACCTTGCCCGGCATGATCGACGAGCCGGGTTCGTTCTCCGGCAGGATCAGTTCGCCGAGACCGCTGCGCGGGCCGGAGGCGAGGAAGCGGATGTCGTTGGCGATCTTCATCAGCGCCGCCGCCAGCACGTTGAGCGCGCCGGACGCCGCGACGACCGCGTCGTGCGCCGCCAGCGCCGCGAACTTGTTCGGCGCGGTAACGAACGGCAGGCCGGTAATCTCCGCCACCTTCTCGGCGAACAGTTCGGCGAAGCCGGCCCTCGCATTCAGCCCGGTGCCGACGGCGGTGCCGCCCTGCGCAAGATCGTACAGGCGCGGCAGCGCGCCCTCGATGCCGGCGATGCCGTGCTCGACCTGTGCCGCGTAGCCGGAGAATTCCTGGCCCAGGGTCAGCGGCGTTGCGTCCTGTATGTGGGTGCGGCCGATCTTGACGATGTCCTTGAACTCCGCCGCCTTGTCGGCCAGTGACCTGTGCAGCCGGGACAGTGCCGGCAGCAACCGTCCCGTGATCTCCTGCGCCGCGGCGATGTGCATCGCGGTCGGGAAGGTATCGTTGGACGACTGGCCGCGGTTGACATGGTCGTTCGGGTGCACCGGGTCCTTGGTGCCGAGCGTGCCGCCGAGCAGCTCGATGGCGCGGTTGGCGATCACCTCGTTGGCGTTCATGTTGGTCTGGGTGCCGGAGCCGGTCTGCCAGACGACCAGCGGGAAGTGCTCGGCCAGCGTGCCGTCGATCACCTCGTCGGCGGCCTCGACGATGGCCTCGCCGATCCTCCGGTCGAGTTCGCCCAGCTCCATGTTGGCCAGCGCCGCCGCCTTCTTCTGGATGCCGAGCGCGCGGATCAGCGGCGCCGGCATGCGCTCCGCGCCGATCGGGAAGTTCTCGATGCTGCGCTGCGTCTGTGCCCCCCAGTAGCGGTCGGCCGGCACCTTGACCTTGCCCATGGTGTCGCTCTCGGTTCGGGTCTTGCTCATGACCGGTGCCAATCTTGGGTCAGCCAGCAAACATTCGTGAAGTAACTGGAGGCAAAGCCGAAGCCCCAACCTTCTGCCCCGGTTACGCCATCGTGGCCAAATAGCTTCTTGATCGCGATATAGGGCGGTGCTCGAAAAGAATGTTGGCTTCTTATCGATTGCCGCCAATCATGCACATTTGGCACTCGGATGCGAGGATTCCAGTGTTTCGAGAGCGGAGGATTACTGATGTTCGAGTGGCTAACCCGTCGACGGTCGATTGCCAAGGAGCACTTCAAGGCGTTGTCCGCGTTGGAAGAGAACGACCACGAAACGGCCCTGAAGATCCTCGAACCGTTGGCTGAGGCCGGCAATCCGACAAGCCAGATAACGCTGGCGATTTTGCACATGGAGGGTCAGGGAGTGGCGAGGGATCCCGCAAAGGCCCTCGATCTCGCCCGGCGGGCAGCAGAGCACGGCCACGTGTCGGCGCAGGTGGAACTGGCGAGATGGCTCCTATATGAGGAGGGCGTGGATCGTGACGAGGCGGAGGCCGCCAAATGGCTGCAAAAGGCGGCCAAGGCCGGCGATCCGCAGGCCCGATGTAATCTGGGATTCTTGTACGATCAGGGGGTCGGCGTTCAGCAGGACCACAAGAAGGCGGCGCACTGGTACAGGCTTGCGGCCGCGCAAGGCCATACAGTTGCGCTATTCAATCTTGCCCGGATGTACGAGGACGGCATCGGCGTCAAGCGGGACGTCAGCTTTGCCCTGGCCCTGTACCAGGAATCGGGAAGCAAAGGCCACGAAGACGCCTGCCTTATGGCAGCCCGGATCTTTGAGGAGGGCAACGGCAAGGGGACGAACAATGCCATGGCCTTTGGCTGGTATGTGAAGGCGCATGTTTCCGCCGCGTCCGACGAAGTGCGGAGTTTCGCCGAGCAGGGGATGGAACGTGTGATCAGCAGAGCGACGCCCGAAGAGTTGGTCGAGATCGCCAAGATCACCAACGCAAAGTAACACTGACACGGAGCTCCGTTACTGCGTTTCCCGATCCACGCGCGCTGCGAGGTCGCGCAGCGCTGCCGATACGGTGACGGGGTAGGGTGTGCCCGGCTCGAGGCGCCGCAGGGGTTCCGGCAGGCGGGCGAGCTCGGCGGCGCACTGTTCGCGAATCTCGCCCAGTGCCGGCAGCGCGCCGAGCCGCCGCCCGTCCTTCATCACCGGGCGGATCAGCGCCGCGCCGTCCTGGCGGTCGCCCTCGACCGTCAGCACGTCGCCCGCCATCGTCCCGTCCGCGGCGAAGGTGCGGAACACCTGCTTGCGGCCGGGCCAGGTCGCCTTGCCCTCGGAGCGCTTGCGCTTCGGCACTCCGGCGTATTCCTGCAGCTTGTAGGCGCAGTCGAGCGCGGCGACGTCGCTCGACGTCGTAACGCTCGTGCCGATGCCGTAGCCGTCGATCGGCGCGCCTTCGCGTGCGAAATCCTGCAGCGCGTCCTCGTCGATGCCGCCGCTGGCGAAGATCGACACGTCTTTCAGCCCGTGCCCGTCGAGGATCTTCCGCACCTTGCGCGCGTGGTCCGCAAGGTCGCCGCTGTCGAGCCGGACCCCGGCCACGGTGATGCCGTCGGCCGCGAGCTTCGGCGCCAGTTGCGCCACCTTCTCCGCCCCCGCCTCGGTATCGTATGTGTCGATCAGCAGGATCACCGTCTGCGGGCGCGAGCGGGCGAAGTTCTCGAACGCCGCGGTCTCGCTGTCATGCGCCTGGATGAAGGAATGCGCCATGGTGCCGTAGATCGGAACGCCGTAGCGCGGCTCCGCCGGTACCGTCGCGCTCCCCGCGAAGCCGGCGATATAGCTCGCCCGCGCCGCCATCAGCCCGGCCTCCGCCCCGTGCGCGCGCCGCAGCCCGAAATCGATCAGCCGCCTTCCCGGCGCCACCAGCACCATGCGCGCGGCTTTGGAGGCGATGAGCGTCTGGAAGTGCAGGATGTTGATGAGGCGCGTTTCCACGAGCTGCGCCTCGGGCAGCGGCGCGGCAACGCGGATGACCGGCTCGTCGGCGAACAGCACCGTGCCCTCCGCCGGCGCGTGCACGTTGCCGGTAAAGCGCAGCTCGGCCAGCCGGTCGACGAAGTCTTGCGGAAAGCGCTTGCTCGCCGCCAGCCAGTCGAGCTCGGGCTCGGTAAAGCGCGCCCGCTCGAGGAAGTCGACCGCCTGCTCCAGCCCTGCTGCGACAAGAAAGCCGCGCCGCGCCGGCAGGGTGCGGAAGAACAGCTCGAAGGCGGCGATGTCGGTCATGCCATGCTCGAAATAGGACTGCAGCATGGTCAGCTGGTAGAGGTCGGTGAGCAGCAGGCTCGCGCCCGGATCGCCGATAATGGAGGTGTCTTGCGCCAAAAGGGGTCGCCCTGTTCGAATTCGCCGGGAGCCGACTATAGCGGCGACGGGCGGCATCGGCCATAGGAGCAGATCACGGGCGTGGCTGTGCCCGGGCCGGCGGCGGTCGTTTACAGATGGCTAACGAAGGACGACGTATTCTGGCGGCCGGGATATGACCATGCAGGAGGAGGCTGGTATGACAGCGACCCTGCCTATTCCCTCAAGGCGCAGCGGCGACGGTCGTAACCGTTTCCGATCTCCCCGGCTGCTGGCGGCGGCATGCTGCGTCCTGCTGCTCGTCCTGGCCGGCTGCAAGGCCGACGCGGAACTCAAGGCGTTCGAGATCACGGGGCTGGACACGCTGGCGGACCAGCGCCTCGCCGACGCGATCGCCCGCTACTACAGGACCGAGGCGGCGCGGAAGTGGTCCACCCTCTATGATCTTCGGCACCCCGCCTTTCGCCGCCAGGTCACGCGCAAGGCCTTCGTTGCCGCCATGCGGCGCGACTGGAAGCTGTGGCATTTCAACGGCGTCGAGGTCGAGGGCCTGCGCGGAATCGGCGGCAGGGGGGTCAGCGTGTCGGTGGTCTTCCACGAGGTCGTGATGAGCCAGGACGCGGCGCTGGAACACGACGTCATCTGGTTCAAGCGGCCCTGGTGGGACGACAAGCCGAAGATCAGGGCGAAGACGCGGAGTTTTTCGTCCTGGGTCGAGGTGAAGGGAAGATGGTACCCGATCCAGTCGGGCCTGAGGCCGCATGTCGCCTACGACCTGCAGGCGATCGACTGAGAGCCAGCGCATTCCCCGGCATGCGCGGCGGCCGCACGGTTATTGACCTGCCGCCTGATCGGCCGGCGCGACGGGAGCTTCGACACCCGCAATCCGTCTCATACCAGGGAGCACTCGAAATGACTCGAAAACGCTGCCTGGTCATTGCGAGCGGAGCGAAGCAATCCAGGGCTGCAAGCGATGTTCCGCTGGGTTGCCGCGGCGCTGCGCGCCTCGCGGTGACCAACTCGTTATCGGTCAAACCGTCCGCTCACCGGTATAACATGCCACCGTCGCCATCGTCCTGCCGCCGACCTTTCGCCGGCTGCGATGCGCTACGTCGGCAGCCCCGCTTTTGCCATACCCTCCAGGAAATGCTCGAAATCGGCGGGGTCCTTATAGCAGAACCAATTGGACCAATAGCGGCGCCAACATTCCGGATCGCCGGAATCGTGGATTTCAGGCGCGCTCGATGCGGACTCCATGACGTCCGCGGCATATGCGCGGGCCTGCTCCATGCGTCCGAGCTGGGCGTAGCACGCGGCAAGGTACGAAGCGCGCCAGGCGCTTCGTCTGGAAACGCGTCCAAGCACCTCTATGGCGTCCTCGTATCGGCGGGCCGCATATTCGGCGTACCCGATGGCAAGCATGCAGTTATCTGGCGCGAACGGCGACAGCCGCATCGCTTCGCGGGAACAGGCCACCCCTTCGTCCAGCCTGCCCGCGAAGGCGAGGAACCAGGCCTTTGAGCACAAATTGTGGTAGTCGTTCGGGTTGAGTTCGATCGCCCGCTCGATCTCGGCATTTGCGAGGTCGTGCCGCTTTCCATAGAAATGAGCATTTGCGAGCGCATAACGGGCCACGACATCGGAGCCGTCGAGTGCGACCGCCTTCTCCGCCAGAACCCGTGCCCGGTCCAGCGCCGCCCCGCGGTCATCGGTCCAATCGCTTTCGTATTCGGCCAGGTAGCTTCGGGCCAGTTCCGCCCAGGCCGCGGCGAACGTTGGATCGGTCTTGAGTGCTTCCTCCAACAACCGCCGGGACTCCAGGATGCCCTCCTTCATGTAGGTGTTCAGCTTGGAGCGGGCGCGCAGCAGGTAATCGAACGCCGTTATGTCGCCGGGCGCCTTGCGTTCCGCCTGGCGCCGGGTGGCGTCCTCGATCCGGCCGACGAGCGTGGCGACGATCCGTCCCGATATCTCGTCCTGCACCGCGAAAACGTCGGTAAGGTCGCGGTCGTAGTGCTCGGCCCAGACGCTGCGGCCGTCAGCCGCGTCCGCAAGCTGGACCGTCACCCGCACCCGGTCGCCGGCCCTGCGCACGCTGCCCTCCACGACATGCGCAACGCCAAGCTGGGCGCCTGCCTCGCGCGGGTCGCCCACCAGCCCGTGGGCTAGCAGCGCCGTCTTGGGCGCGATGACGAACAGCTCGCGGAACCGGGTCAGGCCGGTAATGACGTTCTCGGTCACGCCGTCGGCGAAATAGTCCTGGTCGGCATCGCCGCTCCTGTTGGCAAACGGCAGCACCGCCACGGAGGGGCGATCGGGCAAGACCAGGGACGTGGATCCCTTACCCTGCAGCGTTTCCGCAGTCGCTTCGACGTTCCGCAGGACGCCGGCGTGTTCTTCACTGATTTTCGCCGCGCCGCGCTGTTCTTGGATTGCCCGATACAGCGCCTGGGTCTCGCCGTCCGGCTTGACGCTAAGTTCGCGTTCCAGAATTTCGCCGCAGGTCCGGTATTGTCTCAACGCCAGCGCGTACCGGCGTTGTGCCGCGTAGGCCCGCATCAGGGCGCGGTGGGCCGCCTCTTGCATCGGGTCCAAGGCAAGCAACCGAGCGGCGGTTTCAATGCAGCGCTCGATGTCTCTGGCGGATTCGTAATGGGAGGCGAGCTTGCCGAGGGCGCCGGTCGCCAGGATCCGCAGCCGTTCGCGTTCACCGCGCAGCCAGCTATCAAAGCCTTCTTCGCCCAGGCTGACGCCGTCCAGCAGGTCGCCGCGGTACAGCGCCGTCGCCGCCTCCAGCGAGTCCGCAGAGCCCTCGGCGACGAGCTGCTCGAACCGCGCGACATCCAGCTCCAGCCCGGCTGTATCGAGGCCGATCCGGTCCGCGTCGACGATCAACGGACCGTCCGTGCCGTTCGCCAGCGCCTTGCGCAAGCGCGACAGGGCCTGGCGCAGGTTGGTGCGCGCCTGGGCATCGGTGTTGCGGCTCCAGAACAGTGCGGCCAGCTTGTCGCGGGTTTGCACGCGACCGTCCTGCAGGGCGAGATAGGCGATCATCGCCCCGGCCTTTCTGGTGATGGAAATCTCTCCGGCCCCGCCGGCAGGGCCGATCTCCATGCCGCCAAGCAGCGAGATCTTCAGCCCGGACATCCGAACGACCTTTTGTACGTTGTTTTTGCCTGATTTTGGCGGCTCTTACAGCGTCGCAACGACGAATATAGGCCGCTCACGGTCGATTTCACGCTGATGTCACGCTGCGGCAGCCGGTCCGGTCACGCCGGCGGCGCCATGGTTGGTGCAATTCGACAGCCTCGGGGAGAATCGGTCATGTGGGACAATTTCACCTTGCTGGAGCATTACGCGGATCGCAACAGGGGCGGCGTGGCGCCGCCGCGGCACGAACTCGCCAGAAGGCTGTACATCGAAAAGGCCAGGGCCCGGTGCGAAACCGAACGGCGCGCGGCGACGACCCGCGCACTGACATCGGCCGCATCGCGGCTATGGGCATTGGCCGGCACCGCGTTCGCCGTCATCGGCTCAAAAAGGGATTCGGTCAGACGGCCTGCCGCCGGCCCGCCCGCCGAATAGACCAGGTCGCGAAACCGAAGCCGGGGGCGCGGACTCGGCGCGCCGTCACCGGCGTGGTGTCGTCGCGCATATTCAGCCGCAAGTCGTGAACCGCGGCATCGGCGGGGCAGGGCCGTGTCAGCGGTGCACCTGCCGATCACGCGCGGAACCATCAAATCGAGACGATTTCCCTTGCCTTGGGATTCGGCGCTTGAGATCCTATTTCACAACCATGTCGATTCGCCGCGATCCGAGCCGGATCCGGGCCGTGCTGGGCCCGACCAACACCGGCAAGACCTATCTCGCCATGGACCGCATGCTCGGGCATGCCACCGGCATGATCGGCTTCCCTTTGAGGCTGCTCGCGCGCGAGAACTACGACCGCATCGTCTCTCTGAAGGGCCGCAACTCCGTCGCCCTGGTCACCGGCGAGGAGAAGATCGTGCCGCCGCGGCCGCGCTGGTTCGTCTGCACCGTCGAATCGATGCCGCTCGACCGGCCGGTCGACTTCCTTGCCATCGACGAGATCCAGCTCGCCGCCGACCCGGAGCGCGGCCACGTCTTCACCGACCGGATCCTGCACGCGCGCGGGCTGGACGAGACCATGTTTCTCGGCTCGGACACCATGCGGCCGCTCTTGAAGAAACTCGTGCCGCAGGCGCACATCGAGGGCCGCCCGCGCTTCTCGACGCTGCGCTATGCCGGCGAGGCCAAGCTCTCGCGGCTGCCGCGGCGCAGCGCCGTCGTCGTCTTCTCGGTCGACCAGGTCTACGCCATCGCCGAGACGATGCGCCGCCAGCGCGGCGGCACCGCGGTCGTGCTCGGCGCGCTCAGCCCGCGCACCCGCAACGCCCAGGTCGGGATGTACCAGGCCGGCGAGGTTGACTACATGGTCGCGACCGACGCCATCGGCATGGGCCTCAACATGGACATCGACCACGTCGCCTTCGCCGGCCTGCGCAAGTTCGACGGCCGCCGGGCGCGGCCGCTCAGCGCGCCCGAGATCGCCCAGATCGCCGGCCGCGCCGGCCGCCACATGAGCGACGGCACCTTCGGCACCACCAACGACATCGGTGGCCTCGACGACGAGGTGGTCGACGCCGTCGAGGCGCACCGCTTCGACCCCGTCGAGGCCGTGTACTGGCGCAACCGCCTGCTCGACTTCTCGTCGCCGCAGGGGCTGCTGCGCAGCCTCGAGCGGCGCCCGGCGCACCGCTATCTCATGCGGCCGCGCGATGCCGACGACCACGTCGCCCTCGCCGAGCTGGCCCGCGATCCGGAGACCGCTTCGCGCGCGAGCAACCCGGCCGCCGTGCGCCTATTGTGGGAGGTGTGCCAGATTCCCGACTTCCGTAAAGTGATGCCCGACCATCACGCGGCGCTGCTGCGCCAGGTCTATCTGCACCTGACCGACGGCGACGGCCGCCTGCCGGAGGACTGGGTCGCCAAGCTGATCAACCGGCTCGACACCACCGCCGGCGACATCGACACCCTGACCAGCCGCCTCGCCCATGTCCGCACCTGGACCTACATCAGCCACCGCGGCGACTGGCTGGCGGATTCGCAGCACTGGCAAGAGCGCGGGCGGGCCATCGAGGACAGGCTGTCGGACGCTCTGCACGAGCGGCTGCTGCAGCGCTTCGTCGACGTCAAGGCGGCGGCGCTCGGCCGGCGGCGCGGCGCCGGCGGCGAGGTGCTGGCCGCGGTCACCGCGAAAGGCGCGGTGGTCGTCGAGGGCCACACTGTCGGCACCATGGCGGGGCTCGCCTTCCGACCGCTGGCGGAGCCGCGCAGCGACGGCGACCGGGCGATCCTGTCGGCTGCCCGCCCGGCCCTGCAGCAGGAGGCGACGCGCCGCGTGCACGCCCTCGTCGGCGCGCCCGATGCGGAGTTCCGGCTGGACGACGACGGCACGCTCGCCTGGCGCAAGGCGCCGGTGGCGCGGCTCGCCGGCGGCGACGACCTGTTGCGCCCGCGCGTCCAGGTGCTGCGCAACGACCTCCTCGACGGCGCCCAGCGCGAGCGCGTGCGCAGCCGCCTCGCGGCGTGGCTGGACGGGCATGTGCGCCGGGTACTGCGACCGCTGTACCGGCTCCTGGAGGCGGGCGACCTCGGCAGCGCCGCACGCGGCCTCGCCTTCCAGCTGGCCGAAGGGCTGGGCGCGCTGCCGCGCCGGCAGGCGACCTCGCAGATCCGCGCCCTCGGCCGTGAGGACCGCAAGGCGCTGGCCCGGCTCGGGGTCCGGCTCGGCGTCGAGACCGTCTACTTGAAGGCGCTCCTGAAGCCGGCGCCGCTGCGCCTGCGCGCGCTGCTGTGGGCGGCCGGCCAGGGCGAGGCGCCGCCGCTGCTGCCCGGGGCCGGCGACGAGACGCTGCCGGCCTCCGACGCGCCGGCCGGGTTCTGGGCGGTGGCCGGCTACCATGTCACGGGGGCGCGGGCGCTGCGCGCAGACCGCGCCGAGACGCTGGCGCTGGCGCTGCGCAAGCGGGCCCGGCAGGGCGGCTTCCAGGCGACGGCGGAGCTGACGGCGCTGGCCGGCTGCGACGGCGCCGCCTTCGAGTCCGTGGTCCGCGCCCTCGGCTACCGGGCGATCGCGGGCGCCGACGGCACGAGTTTCGAGGCGGCCGCCAGGGCGGCGGCGAAGCCCCCGCGCCGGCGCGGCCGGCGCCGCCGCAAGACACGGGCGGACTCGCCGTTCGCCGAGCTGCGCAAGCTCGTGGACAAGCGCGGATGAGCGGTGCGGGCGGCACTGCCGGCGCCGGGCCGACGGAGACCCTGCGCGTCGACAAGTGGCTGTGGCACGCCCGCTTCTTCAAGAGCCGCTCGCTGGCCAACGCCATGGTCGGCGCCGGGCGGCTCAGGGTGAACAGCCAGCCGATCGCCAAGCCCCATTACCAGGTGCGCCCCGGCGACGTGCTGACCTTTCCGCAGGGCCGCCGCATCCGCGTCGTCGAGGTCGCCGCCATTGGCAAGCGCCGCGGCCCGGCGACTGAGGCGCAGACCCTGTACACCGACCTCGCCCCGCCGGAGCCGCGGCGCAAGGCCGACGCGCCCGCACCGCGACCGGCGCACCGCGTCAAGGGCAGCGGCCGGCCGACCAAGAAACAGCGAAGGGAGACCGACCGGCTGCGCGGGTGACGCGCCCGGCACCCGGATCAACATATACGGGCAAACGCGCCGGGAATTTTGGCTTTGGTTGTGGTGTACCCGAAGGGGAGCCGGCAATTTCGGTCGTCCCGTCGCGACGGCGGAGGGTCGCCGTCGCCGTCGGGCACGCCGCGACAACCGGCCATCGCCACTCGACACAGGGATGCACCACAATGAGACGTCTGACCGCCGCAGTTACGGTTGCTTTCATGCTGTCCGCCACCGCCGCCTGGGCGCAGCAGCCGGCGCCGGCCCCGAACGGGATCGAGATGCCGAAGGGCTACAAGGACTGGCGCGTGATCGCCATATCGCACCGCAGCGACAACAACACGATGCGGGTCATCATCGGCAACGACGCCGCCATCGCGGCGGCGCGCAGGGGTCAGGTCAACCCGTGGCCGGACGGCGCCATCCTCGGCAAGGTCGTGTGGGCCAACCGGACCGACGAGAACTGGGACGCTGCGACCGTCCCCGGCGAGTTCAAGGCCGCCGAGTTCATGGTCAAGGACGCCAGGAAATACGCCGAGACCGGCGGCTGGGGCTTTGCCCGCTGGCTCGGCATGGCGCAGAAGCCGTACGGCGCGGACGCCGACTTCGTGCAGGAATGCTTCGGCTGCCACACGCCGGTGGAGTCGCGCGACTACGTGTTCACGACGCCGATCGCCCTGCCCTGACGGCCGGCGGCGACCCGGGATCATTTCGTCCCGGGTCGCCGGCCGATTGATCCGATGGGTGCCCGCCCCGCCGACGCGGCGGGGCGGCGCGCTCGGCTTTCATCGCGGGGTCAGCCCGGATTGAGCACCCACAGGGCGGCGGTGAGCACCGTCGCGTAGCCGACCCACAGCAGGTAGGGGACGAGCAGCGCCCCGGCCCAGCGGTCGAGCCGCCAGAACAGCGCGGCATTGGCGGCGATGGCGGGCAGCAGCACGAGAATCTCGGCCAGCGCCAGGCCGATCTGGCGGAAGCCGAAGAACAGCACCGACCAGCCGATGTTGAGCGCGAGCTGCACAATGTAGACCGCCAGCGCAAGCCGGGTCGCGGCGAGCGGCGCGCTGCGCCAGGCGCGCCAGCCGGCGACCGCGATCATCGCGAACAGGGCCGTCCAGACGACCGGGAAGACCCAGTCGGGCGGGTTGAAGGCCGGTTTCTCGAGCCCCTGGTACCAGGTGCCGACGCTGGTCGCCGTCACCGCGCCGCCGATCGCCGAGACCGCGGCGCACAGGGCCGCGAAGCCGGCAAGCCCGAGAAGATCGCGGCCGTGCGAGAGACGCCGTCGTCCGGCCTCCGTCATGTGCTGCTCACTCCGTCTCCAGCGAACCGACCACCGCGATCGCGCCGTCCCCGGTTCGACGGATCACCACGAGCTCGCCCGACCTCGGGTAGACGCCGGTCAGCGCGGTGATGTTGACCTGGTGGGTCACCAGCACCAGCGGCCCGTCGAGCGCCTGCCCAGCCAGCCACCGGCGCAGCGCGCCGGTCTGCGCATCGCGATTCGCCGGCCGGTCGAAGAAGGAATTGAGGATCGGCAGCGCCTCGACCGGGCCGAGGCGCAGCAGTTCCGCCGTCTCAAGACAACGGCACCACTGGCTGGAGACGACGCGCGCCGCCGCGATGCCGTTGGCGCGGAATGCGGCCCCGATGCGGGTGGCCTGCTCGCGTCCTTCCGCCGAGAGGTTGCGCTGCGTGCGGCAGTCGCCGAGCACGAACTCCGGCGGATCGCCGGTGCCCGGTGCAATGGCGTGCCGCAACAGCGCCACGTGTCCCGGCGCCCGCAGGGCGGCCCAGACTTCGGTATCGTCCGCCGACAAAGGTGCGGGTACGACGCCGAACAGAAGGACGAGGAGGCCACTGACGAAGACCCGGGTCTCCCCGTACAACCAGCCGAGCGCGCGGCCAAACCGCCATCTCCGGCCGTCATGGTGGCCATCGCTGACCGCAGTTCCCTGCTTTGCCGCCGTCCCGGAGTTGCCGCGGGTCATGCCAGCACCCCGAGAGCGAGCGAGGCGACGACCGCGACGGTCAGCGGCAGGCGCAGCCTCGGATACCATGCCGGCAATTCGCCGATGCGCCCGGCCCTGACATCGAACAACAGCAGTGCGGCGAAGGCGGCTGCGAGGACCACCAGCCCGAGCGGTCGTGCGAGGAACAGGGCGGCCCAGCCAACGAGGGACGGGACCACGCTGTAGGCGAGGCGGCGGGAGATGCGGCAGACACCAACATCGCGTCCGTAGCCGGCAATCGCGACACCCCAATGGACGCCGCCGAGGAACGAGAGGATGACGGCGCCGTAGGCGACGAGCGCCAGGGTGCCGTATGCGCCAACCGTCCCGTCGGCGAGCAGGCCGACGACCGCGAGAAGAACGAACGGCACCGCGCCGAGCGCGCCCAGCCACGTTGCGGTCGGCGGCATCGCCGCCGCTGTCGCGCCGGGTCCGCCGGCGGCCTCCTCCCGCGCCGTCATTGCGGTGCCTTGGCCGCAACGAGTATGTAGTTCACCCCGGTACGCCGGGACAGGCGCCAGCGGTCGGCAAGGGGAGTGTACCTCACGCCCACGAGCTCGGTCACGCACAGCCCGGAGCGCCGGATCATCCGGCGGATCTCGTCGGGGCGAAGGAAGCGGGTCCAGTCGTGGGTTCCCCTCGGCAGCCACCCGAGGACGTATTCCGCCCCGACGATGGCCAGGAGAAACGCGCGCGCCGTACGGTTCAACGTGGCCACGAACAGGAGGCCGCCGGGTTTGACGAGGTCGCCGCAGTCCGTCATCAACTGTCGGGGGTCGGCCACGTGCTCGACGACCTCGGCGTTGATGACGACATCGAAGCGCTCGCCCGTCTCCAGCAGATGTTCGGCGAGGCCGTGGCGGTAGTCGATCGAAAGCCCCTGCTGGGCCGCGTGCCAGCGGGCGATCTCGATGTTGCGGGCGGTGGGATCGATGCCGACCACCTGGGCGCCGTGCTTCGCCAGCGGCTCGGAAAGCAGTCCCGCGCCGCATCCGACATCGAGGATCTTCACACCGGACAGCGCGTCCTCGCTGCCGGCGTTGCGTCCGAACTGGCGGGCGATGCGACTGACGATATAGTCGCGGCGCGCGGCGTTGAACTTGTGGGCGACCCGGAACTTCCCGTCCGGTTTCCACCATTCCTCGGCCAGCTTCTGGAAGCGTTCGATCTGCTTGGGGTCGACGGTCCGGGAGTCCGGCCAGGGTGCATCGAGATGGTCCTTCTTCATCATCTGCCGTTTTGCCTCTGTACTGGGGTTTGAGTGACTGTTTCGCCCGCGGCCCCGGCTAACCACCGGACCCTTCGACGCGCGCCAGCTGCGCCTCGATCGCCGCCGTCACCTTGGCCGAGGTCGGCTCGGTCGGGGTGGAGAACCAGGTCACGAGCTCGCCGTCCGGGCCGATCAGGAATTTGTGGAAGTTCCAGCGCGGCGCGCCCGCGGGGCCGACCTCGCCGGCCGCCCATTTGTAGAAGGGGTGCGCGTCCTCGCCCTTGACCGCAACCTTGCTCGTCATCGGGAAATCGATGTTGAAATTGACCTCGCAGAACCGCTTGATCTCGTCCTCCGTGCCCGGCTCCTGGTTGCCGAAGTCGTTCGACGGCACCCCGAGCACGACGAGGCCGCGGTCGCGGTAGCGCTCCCAGACCGCCTGCAGATCCTCGTATTGCGGGG
Source organism: uncultured Flavobacteriales bacterium (assembly GCA_964347475.1). Taxonomy (GTDB): domain Bacteria; phylum Pseudomonadota; class Alphaproteobacteria; order UBA8366; family JADFVY01. Next base: position 37,386 of record CAYFYY010000002.1, on the reverse strand, counting down.
TGAAGCCGCACAACGAAGCGGTGTTGACGACCAGCACCACCTTGCCCCGGAAGTCCGACAGCGGAAGCAGCCCGCCCTCGATGGCGGTGAAGGTGAAATCATGGGCCGATTTCGCTGCGCCCGCCGCCGCGGCGGGAACACTGCCCGAGATCAGGATCAGCACTGCCATGACCAGTTTCGCGCGCATGTTTTAATCCCCCTGTTTGGAGCCATCGAAAAAGATACGGTGATGAAGGGGATTTGGATCAGTTGATCCAGCTCGGCAACCCGGCTCGTAGAATGTCCCGGACAGTGCCGCGGCCTTCGCCGTGATGATCGCGACGGTGTCGGTCCCGATGCGCAGACGACGGGATCGCGTTGCGCGGCCCGGCCACGAACGGTCCGCGGCGCAAAAGCGGGAAGACGGATGACAGGTATGGACGAACGCGACAGCCCCTTGACCCTGACCTCCTTCGGCGACGGCCTGAATGTCGCGATCGTCGGCGCGTCCGGCGGCATCGGCCGGGCGCTGATCGAAGACCTCGCAGGCTGCCCGGCCGTTGCCAACATTTTCGGCCTGTCGCGGTCGGACAACCGTCTCCGGTCACAAGGGCTGGACTGGCACCACCTCGATCTCGAAGACGAGCGGTCGATATCGGATGCGGCGTCGGCCGTGCGGCGGTCGGCCGGGCGTCTGGACATCGTTGTGGTCGCGACCGGCATTCTGCATGACGGCGATCGCCTGCAGCCGGAGAAGACCTGGCGCGCGCTCGACGCTGCGGCGATGGAGCGGGCGTTCCGCGTAAACACGATCGGCCCGGCGCTGGTCGCCAAGCACTTCCTGCCGCTGCTCGCCGCCAACCGAAAATCGGTGTTCGCTGCCCTGTCGGCGCGGGTCGGCAGCATCGAGGACAACCGGCTCGGCGGCTGGCACTCGTACCGGGCTTCGAAGGCCGCCCTCAACATGCTGATCAGGACGCTTGCCGTCGAGCTCGCCCGGCGCAATCCGCACGCGCTCTGCGTGGCCCTGCATCCGGGCACCGTGGACACCGCCCTGTCGCGCCCGTTCCAGGCCCGGGTCCCCGCGGGCAAGCTGTTCCCGGCGGCACGCTCCGCCCGCCATCTGCTCGCGGTGCTCGACTCGCTGACGCCGTCGGACTCCGGCCAGGTGTTCGCCTGGGACGGCAGCCGGATCCCCTTCTAGCGGGGATCGGGGCGCGCGGCGGCGGCGGGCCGTCCCGGACCGGGTCCGTACCTGTACCTTCGGTTTCCGACCGCGTGCGAACATTGGCGATCGCGGTGATCGCGGTGTGCCGCTCGCCCCTGTCGAGGCCTGATTGCCATCCGTTCCACCGGCACGCTGTGCTCTGGTGCCGCCGTCTCGATCGCTGGGAAATGGATGGCACTGCGGGCGATGCACCGAAGAACCTTCATCGCGGGCCTGCTTGCGATATCGGCGCAAACCGGGCTGTTGGCGGGAAGGGCAACGGCACAGGCCGGCGCAGCCGCGCCCGTATCGCCGGAGAGGACCGCATGGCTGGCCGAGGCCTTGGTCGCCTTCCCTTACGACTACGTCCGGGTCGAAGGCCGCGCTGCGCTGCGCGAGTGGGAGTGGCTGAAGGCGGGCGGCCGCGGCGCGCCGGTCGTGATCGGCGGCGACCGCGATTTCGAGGCGATCCTGCAGCCTTTCCACCCCGACTACGTGGCACAGATGAACCCGCCGTCCCTGGCCGAGACCCTGGCCCGGTCCGACGCGTTGACCCACCCGGACGAACTGCTGGCGCTTCAGCGGCTACGGGAACAGGAAGCGGGGACGGAACTCGAGCAGATGTGCCGGGAGGACCCGGAGTCGTGCCGGGTAATCGAAGCGTTCGTTGAGGAGTCCGGCGGGGGCAGTCCGCGAAGTGGAGTCGATGTATCAGCCGCTGGTCGGTGACTGGCCGCTGATTCTGCCGGAACCGGACACGGCGCTCGCCATTGCCGAGGACATCCTGAGCGGCCGGCCGCTGGCGCGCGTGACCATCGTCCTCGTGCCCACCGACGATCCGACGACGATTCCCGCCCATCTGCGCTGGGGCGGCTGGAATGCCAATCCGCCGGCCGAATACCACGTGGCCGCGCTGCGCTCGTGGCGCGATCGCTACGGCGCCGAGCTGGTCGGGCTCAGCCTCGACGTCATGAACGTCCGCGTCGCGCGCCGCCCCGGCTCGCGCGACGAGGCGATGGCGCTGGCCCGCGAGCAGTATGCCTAATGCAACGACATCCTCGACCAGGGAGTCGGCACGCTGTCGGCCCTGGCGGCCCTGCTGATGGCCCATGACTGGTGGTATTTCTGGTGGGACTGACGGGGCGTCGCCTCCGCCCGGTCTGCTGCGCCGCCGCGGTCCGGCCCGATTCGGACCTCTGCAAACCCGCAGAAATCCCCAACGCATGGGCTCGTTTCGCCGGGACGGAGGTGGTCCGCACGCCCGGCCGCGATACCCCCTCCCGGCCGCGGGTTGCCGTGTCGGCCGGCGCGTGCTAGGCCGGTGCGCTGTTTTCCGGGGCCGCCGCCGAGGCGGTCCGGCAATCGGGACGACAGGCATGGTCGATTTCCTGCGCGATTTCCTGTTCCGCCGCAAGGGCGCGGCACCGGAAGGTGCGTCCGGTCACGGCGACGCCGAGCTGCGGCTGGCGGCGGCGGCGCTGATGGTCGAGGCGGCCAAGCTCGATGGCGTCTTCGACGCGGCGGAGCGGTCACGGATTACAGACATCCTGAGCGAACGGTTCGGCATGGCGGCGGACGATATCGCCACCCTGATCGCCGCGGCCGACGAGGAGACGGATCTCGCCGGCGGGCTCTACGGATTCACCAAAACGGTGCGCGACCGGTTTGACCACGGCGAGCGCGTGGCCATGATTGAAATGTTGTGGGAAGTGGCGTATGCGGATGGCACCCTGCATGATTTCGAGGCAAACATGTTGCGCAGGGTGGCCGGACTTTTGTATGTGACGGACCAGGAAAGCGGGGCCGCACGCAAGCGCGTGCTGGACCGACTTTCGCCCCCGTCCGGCGCGTCCGGCGGGTACGAGAGGTAAAGTTGAGGAGAGGGCCGGCATGACCTATGTCGTCACCGAAAACTGCATCCGATGCAAGTACATGGATTGCGTCGAAGTCTGCCCCGTGGACTGCTTCTACGAGGGCGAGAACATGCTGGTCATCCATCCTGACGAATGCATCGACTGCGGGGTCTGCGAACCGGAATGCCCGGTCGAGGCGATCTTGCCGGACACCGACAGCGACGGCGAGAAATGGGTGGAGATGAACCGCGAATACTCCGAGAAATGGCCGAATATAACGCGCAAGAAGGAGTCGCCCCCGGACGCGGACGAGTGGAAGGACGTGCCCGACAAGTTCGAGAAGCATTTCAGCCCAGAGCCGCCGAAGGCGTGAGCTGACGTGATTCTCGGATGACCAGCGGCGCGGGCCGCCCCGCGCCAGCAAGCGTCGCCGCGGCATTTTGCCGCGTCGCACCATCGGCAACCGCCCGGTGGCTGCCGGGCGCTGGGGGCGATCGGAACAAGCCTCTGTAAATCGGTCAAAAAACCTGTTATATTATTACCTGCGTAGCGAGCGAGGAAAACGTTCGCCCGTTCCGCAGGGCGGTATTCGGGCGGGGTGGTCCCTGCATTACATGAGCGGATGGAGTGGTCGCGGGCCGGGGCGGTATGCCGGCGGCTCGCGGGGGTCGGCGTCAAGCGCGCTGGCAGAGGAGAGGTCGTGCACTCTGAACCGTCATTGCCGCGGCATTCCCGATTGCCGCGGTGGGCAGGACCGGTTACCCGCGGCCCGGAGGCCGGATTGACGACACGTAATTCAAGGGGCTTACGAACTACATGAGCGGGACTATTGACGCGTTGAAGTTTCGCGGCGGCGAATGGGTGGTCTATCCGACTCACGGGGTCGGCAAGGTGGCCGGTATCGAGGAGGCGGAGATCGCCGGCTGCCGGCTGGAGTTGATCGTTATCCATTTCGACAAGGATCGCATGACGCTGCGTATTCCGGTCGCCAAGGCCCGGAATTCGGGTCTGCGTCCGCTGTCGTCGCGCGACCAGATGAAGAGCGCATTGAAGACGCTGAAGGGCCGCAGCCGCGTCAAGCGGACCATGTGGAGCCGGCGCGCGCAGGAGTACGAGGCGAAGATCAATTCCGGCGATCCCGTGTCGATCGCCGAAGTTGTGCGCGACCTGCACCGCAATGCCGACCAGCCCGACCAGTCGTACAGTGAACGCCAGATCTACCAGGCGGCGCTCGATCGCCTGGTGCGCGAGTTCGCAGCGGTCGAGAACCTCGACGAGAACGCGGCGACGCAGAAACTGGAGGCGATGCTCAAAGCGGCCTGACGGCGGCACCGCGCCCGTTTGCGGGCGCGCCACCGCTGCGGCGCCAACGGCCCGAGTTCATGCGAGACCAGACATCCATTGCCGAATTCCGCGGAGCCTCGCGGATCTGGGCGGTGGGTGCCGTGCATGGCGAATCCGCGCGATTGAAGACCCTGCATGCGCAGCTCGAGCCGCGCATCGAGCAGCGCGACGCGCTCGTCTATCTCGGCAACTATCTCGGATACGGCCCGGACGTTGCCGGAACCGTCGAAGAGCTTGTCGACTTCCGGCGGCGGGTGCTGGCCCATCCGCCGCTGCGCGTGGCGGCCGACATCGTGCATTTGCGCGGCAGCCAGGAGGAGATGTGGCAGAAGCTGCTGCAACTGCAATTCGCGAGCGACCCGCGGGCGATCCTCAGCTGGGTGCTGTCGCGCGGCGTCGCGGCCACGCTGAAGGCCTATGGCGGCGACCCGGACGCAGGGGCGCACGCGGCGGTGGGCGGGGCAACGATCTTGAACGACTGGACCCGGACATTGCGCGAGGCCGTGCGCCGCCATCCCGGGCACGATGCGTTTTTCTCCGGCCTCAAGCGGGCGGCGGTCAGTACCGGCGGCAGTGAACTGCTGTTCGTCAATTGCGGAATCGATATTGAGCGGCCGCTGGCGGCCCAGAGCGATGCGTTCTGGTGGGCCGGACGCAGCTTCAACGACGTCGTCGCACCGTACGAGTCGTTTTGCCGGGTCGTTCGCGGCTACGACCCCGAACACGGCGGGTTCGCCGAAACCCCCTTCACCGCGACGGTCGATGGCGGATGCGGCTTCGGCGGCACATTGGCCGCCGCCTGCTTTGCACCGACGGGCGAGATCATCGAGCGAATCGAGTCCTGAACGCGCAGCCACGGGGGGCGCGACAAGGCGCGCGGCGCACGCGTGGGGCGATCAAAAAAAGTTGACTAGCGTACTGTGATTTTTGCTATGATTATAACCCGAACCTATTGTGTTTAGACCAATTCGGAGAGGACCGCCCCGCGGCATTGCGGCGACCACAATGGCCCATATCGACGATCCCAAAACCCAGCGTGCAAATCTGAATTTCATCAAAACCTCGATGAAGGAGCCGCTGCTTGCGCGCGAGCGCGAGTTCGAACTTGCACGCCGCTGGCGCGAGGAGGGCGACGAGATGGCGCTGCACGAGCTGGTCCGCAGCTACATGCGGCTGGTCGTCAGCACCGCCTCCCGATTTCGCAATTACGGCCTGCCGATGGGCGATCTCGTGCAGGAAGGCAATGTCGGGTTGATGCAGGCCGCTGCCCGGTTCGAGCCGCAGCGCGAGGTGCGGTTCTCGACCTACGCCACGTGGTGGATCCGCTCGGCCATGCAGGACTATGTCCTGCGCAACTGGTCGATCGTGCGGACCGGCACGACGGCGGCGCAGAAGTCCCTGTTCTTCAATCTGCGTCGCCTGCGTGCGCGGATCGACGATTCGATGGGCGCGCGGTTGAGCGAGGAGGGCCGCCGCACCATTGCCGAGGAGCTGAACGTCGATGTGGGCGAGGTCGAATCGATGGAAGTCCGCCTCAGCGGCATCGACCAGTCGCTGAATGCGCCGCTGTCCGATTCGTCCGACGACGACTGGATGGATTTCCTGCCGGACTCCGGCCCCAGCCCCGAGACCGTTGCCATCGGCATGCGCGATGCCGAAACGCGGTCGCGCTGGCTCGCCGAGGCGCTGCGCGAGCTGAGCCCGCGCGAGCAGACGATCATCCGCCAGCGGCGGCTGACGGACGAGGGCGCCACGCTCGAGGAACTGGGCCGCGAACTCGGGGTCAGCAAGGAACGCGTCCGCCAGCTTGAAAGCCGTGCCCTCGGCAAGCTCAAGGACTCCATGCTGCGCCGCGTTCGGGCGCCGGGCGACCTCCTGTTCGAGACCTGACCGACTCTAGTTCCTGACAAGCTTGACGAGGCGACCCGGGCGCACCTCCGGCCGGTCGCCGAGGTCGTTGAGAATCGCAAAACGCTCCGCCGCATGGTCGGCAAACGCGTTGCGCTGGACCAGAGTGTCGAACGTGTCCCCCGTGCCGGTGGTTATCACACGCAGGCGCAGGGGATGCAGCGCCGCAGTCTCCGCCTCGTCCAGAGTGCGGAAGCTGTATGTTGTCTGCCGCATGCCCTCGCTCAACCGGCTGGTCATCCGCGCCGGCGACATGAACAGGAAGCGGTAGACGGTGCCCGGCCCGCTGCGCACCGCGACGAGGCGATAATCGACGGGCCCCTGCTTTGTGTCGCCGCGCAGCCAGCCGGTTGCCGCCTCCAGCCCGTCGATCGCGAATTCGCGCACGTCTTCGAGTTCAATGCCGCCGGCCCAGATGTGCGTGAGGTACTCGACCACCGGCCCGGTCACGAGCAGGCGCGACGGCTCAAACAGGATGGCGGCACCGCCGGGACCGAGCGCCGTGACCCGGCGGCTGTCGGCATACAGCGAGTAGCCCGCGGGCACCGTGAAGGCGACGCGACGGATCGGATGGGCATAGGTCTGACCGATCACGAACCCGTATTCGCGCCGGTTGCCGTAGAGCAGCCCGTCGATGGCGCTGAGATAGGCGGTCTCGCCGACGAAGCCCGGCGGATCGTTCAGGTCGCCGATCAGGGCGGCGGCCTGTTCGACCCGCGCGCCGGTGAGCGGGTGGGTCGAGGCATAACCGTGCGAATTGCGCTGTGCGTCGCTAAGCCCGGCGATACGGGCCTCCAGGTCGCGCTGCGCCTTGAGTTTGCCGAGGAACCCTGTCATCCCCCGCGGGTCGTACCCGGCGGCGATGAGATAGCGCAGGCCGAGCCGGTCCGCCTCGAGTTCCTGGTCCTGGGTGAAGCCGCCAAACGCGAGCCGGATGCCGACCGCGGCGGTGTCGCCGAGTACCGGCAGCTCGAAGTCGCACCCGATGGTGGCGCAGATCCGTTCTTCCGCCTTCATGCCGCTGAGCCGCCGGGCACCGTGGCGCGCGTTGATGTGCGCCAGTTCGTGGCTCAGCACGCTGGCCAGTTCGGCCTCGCTGCTGGCCAGTGCCAGCAGCCCGCGGGTCACGTAGACATAACCGCCCGGCAGGGCGAACGCATTGACCGATGGAGAGTCCAGGACCGTGAAGCGATATTCGAACTCCTGCAACTCCGTAACCGCCGCGATCCGGTGCCCGACCTCCTCGACATAGGTGGCGAAGGCCGGGTCATAGTAGACGCCGCCGAATTCCGCCAGCACCTGGGGGTGCGACTTGCGGCCGATCTCCTTTTCCTCCTCGGTCGAGACCACCATGAAGTCGATCTTGCCGGTCGCGGGGTTGATGGCGCAGCCGCCGACCGCCCACGACAGCAGCGCGGCCAGACAGGCAAGACAGGAGCGTACCGGCAGGCCGATCATTGCCCGAGGACCAACTTGACCCTTTCCCCAACTCGCAGCGGCTGATCCGCGCGAAGTCCGTTGAGGACGAGAAACCGTTCCTGCGGCAGCAACTCGAACGGTGACCGCTGCGCCAGCCCGTACACGGTATCGCCGCTGCGGACGTCGACGACATGGATCCGCCACGGTCGCGCGGCGGCCGCTTCCGCCGGGCTGAGCGGGCGCAGGCTGAACAGCGTCTGGCGGAACGCGCCGGGCAGCGGCGTCGCCGCCTCGCGCGGTGCCGCGCCGACGAAGCGGTAAATCCGCCCCGCATCGAACCGCACGGCGGCAAGGCGCAACTCCAGCGTCCCGCCGCGGACCTCCAGCGTCGTGCGCGCGGTAGCCGCGGCCATGCCGTTCACGGTAACCGGCGACAGCTCCTCGAGCGTCAGCTGCTTGGCCCATTCCTCGGCGACGTAGCCGGCCATCGTACCGCCATACGGCTTGTCGGCGGCATCGAACTGGATGAGCATCCTTGCCGGATGCGTGGCGATAGCTGCGTCCGGCAGGCTCTTGAGGGCAAAACCGTCCGGCACCTCGAAGCGATAGCGCTGCACGGGATGAATGAACAGCCGGCCGCGCGCCAGCCCGTGATGCGGCGAGTCGCCGTAAATCATGGAGTCGATGCGGTTGAGATAGCCGTCCCGGTCAAGCGCCCCCTGCCCCGCCGTTGCGCCGGCGAGCTGCATGGCCTGGCGGACGCGCTCTACGGTGCGCGGATGGGTCGACATGATGTCCCTCGCATCGACTTCGTCAGGATCCCGGCCGGCCAGCCGCGCCTCGAGCCGGCTGTTCTCGCGCATCTTCGACAGGAAGCTCGTCATTCCGGCCGGGTCGTATCCGGCGCGGCTGATGTAGCGCACGCCCAGACGGTCCGCCTCCAGCTCCTGCTCGCGCGAGAACGGCTGGACGAAGGTCAGGCTGCCGATGCCGGCGACGACGTTGCCCACGGTCTCGCTGCCGGTGACCGCGCCGAGCAGGCCGGCGAGCCCGCCGACGATAAGGCCGCGGCTGTAGCGCTGTGCCGCGTGGCGGGCCACGACATGTCCCAGCTCGTGACCGAGAACACCGGCGAGTTCCGCCTCGTCGCCGGCCAGCGCCATTAGCCCGCGGGTGATGTAGACATACCCGCCGGGCAGTGCGAAGGCGTTGACCACCGGGCTGTCGAGCACCGTGAAGGTATAGTTCTGGTCGGGCTGTTCGGTGGCCTTTGTGATCCGGCCGCCGACCACGGCCACATACTGCGTGATCCGGGTATCGTCGTAGACGCCGCCGAACTCCTTGACCACCTCGGGATGCAGTTCGGCGCCGCGGCGGCGCTCGTCCTGCGGCGACATCAGCATCAGATTGCGCTGGCCGGTCGCCGGGTTGATGGCGCACCCGGCCGCGCCCAGCGCCAGTGCCGAACAGGACAGGCCGCAGAAATGTCGCCGCGTGAGTCTCATTGTCGTTCCTTCGGAATCGTTGCGCCGACGGCGCGGTCGCCGGCTACCAATACGACATTGCGGCCCCGCGGCGCGATAGCAAGGCGAAACTTACCCCGTCGGTCGTTAATTTTCTGCGGCCCTGCCCGGGCTTTTCGTATCGGCGAGGCTGCGATAGGGTCGCAGGCCGACGCTCATGATGGAAGGGATGGCACGGATGGCTGCGGGTCGGGCGTTCCTGCTCGGATTCGTCGTCGCGGCGGCGCTGGCGTTCCACAGCCTGCCCGGGCGCGCCGACCCCGACGCGCCGCCCCGCGGGCTCGCGGATGGCGGGCAGGCCCGCGTCGCCGAGGTCATCGACGGTGACACCGTGCTGCTGGAAGACGGCCGCGAGGTGCGGCTCGTCGGCATCCAGGCGCCCAAGCTCCCGCTCGGCCGCCGGAATTTCCGCACGTGGCCGCTGGCCGACCGCGCGAAAGATGCGCTCGCGGAGCTCACCAGGGGCCGCTCCATGCACCTCTATTACGGCGGCCGCCGGGTCGACCGGCACGGACGGCAGCTCGCCCACCTCGTGCTCGACGACGGGCGCTGGGCGCAGCGTCTCCTGCTGTCGCAGGGCCTCGCCCGGGTCTACAGCTTCGCCGACAACCGGTCGCTGGTGGCCGAGATGTTGGCGGCGGAGCGTGCGGCAAGAGAGGCGCGTGTGGGGATCTGGCGCCATCCCTTCTACACGGTCCGCTCGCCCGCCGACGCGGCAAGCGATATCGGTACGTTCCAGCTTGTCGAGGGGCAGGTCGTCGACGCGGCGCGGGTTCGGGGCACCACCTATCTGAATTTCGGCGCGGACTGGCGGAGCGATTTCACCATCGTCGTCGCCGGCGCGGATCGCGCGGGTTTCGAAGACGCCGGTTTGGACCTGCTGGCGCTCAAGGGCCGTATCGTCCGCGTGCGCGGTTGGCTGGACCGGCGCAATGGCCCTATGATCGCCGCGACGCACCCGGAACAGATCGAGGTGCTGGCGGACTAGCAGAACGATGCGCGCACGGGACGACAACCCGCCGCCGCGCGGCCAGCGTGGCATCAGCCGGAGCCGGCTGTACCCCGAGCTCGAGCCCTATCTGTGCGGGCGCCTTGCCGTCGCGCCGCCGCACGAGCTGTACTGGGAGGAATGCGGGACGCCGGACGGCGTGCCGGCGCTATTCCTGCACGGCGGCCCGGGCGCCGGACTGACCGACGCCAGCCGCCGCTTCTTCGACCCCGACCATTACCGGATCGTCGCATTCGACCAGCGTGGCGCTGGCCGGTCGACGCCGCATGGCGAGCTGTCGGGCAACGACACCGCCGCGCTGGTCGAAGACATCGAAACGCTGCGCCGGGATCGCGGGGTCGAGCGCTGGCTTGTGCTCGGCGGCTCCTGGGGGGCGCTGCTGGCGCTGGCCTATGCCGAGGCCTATCCGGAACGCTGCCGCGCCCTGGTGCTGCGCGGGGTGTTCCTCGGCGCACAGGAGGAGGTGCACTGGTTCCTCTACGGCATGCGCCGATTCTTTCCCGAAGCCTGGCGGCTTTTCGCAGGGTTTCTGCCGGCCGCCGAGCGCGGCGATTTGCTGGCCGGCTACCACCGGCGGCTCGTCGACCCCGATCCCGGCATCCACGTGCCGGCGGCGCGCGCCTGGAGCCAGTACGAGGCCGCGTGCTCGGCGCTGGTGCCGCGCGCCGAGACGCTGGGCCGCTACGACGACGACCGGGCGGCGCTCGGCCTGGCGCGGATCGAGGCGCACTACTTCGCCAACAACTGTTTCCTGCATGAGGGCACGCTCCTGGCGGGCGCCCGCCGCATCGCCGATGTACCGGGCGTGATCGTGCAGGGGCGCTACGACATGATCTGCCCGCCGCACAGCGCCGAGCGGCTGGCCCGGGCCTGGCCGAAGGCACGGTTCGAGATCATCGCCGATGCCGGCCATTCGGCGCTCGAGCGCGGCACCGCCGCGGCCCTGGTCGCGGCGACCGACCGCTTCAAGGCGCTGGCTTGAGGGACCATCCATCGGGCGGCGCCCCGTGCTGGCCTGCGCCCGCCCGATGCGCTATATAGGCCCCCGACGCGCCCGTAGCTCAGCAGGATAGAGCACAGGATTCCTAATCCTGGGGTCGCAGGTTCGAATCCTGCCGGGCGCGCCATCCGCGCCATCGCTGTTATTGCAAGGGGCGTCCGGCACGGCACCACTGGTGTCGGGAGCTTGGCAGCGGGTGGCTGGGCGGTTGCCGACGGTGCCGCGATTCCGGCGGGCGGGCCGCCGCCCCCGTCAGATCCCGAGCAGCGGCTGCACCATGCGGGCGGCGAGGCTCTTGAAGCGCAGCGGCGCGTCGGTCACGGCAAGGCAGATGCAGTCCTCGCCCGGCGCGGCATGGGGCTGGTGCTCCAGAGTCTCGTCGGCCTCCTGCAGGTCGCCGCGGCCGTACTCGCCGGTGGCGTCGGAAAACGCGCCGGCGAGCACCAACGTCAGCTCCATGCCCCGATGCGAGTGCTGCGGCACCGGCCTTCCCGCCGGAATCCGCAGCAGGCGCACCGTGGTCCCGGGTTCCGCCGTCGGGATGACGGCCTGAAACGCCCCGAGGCCGAGGCGTCGCCAGTCAACCGTGTCGGCGTCGCCGCCAAGATAGTCACGCAGCGGCTGGGGCAGAACCGGTCGCTCGGCCATCGCAGCGCCACCGACGGCGGAGCCGGGGCCCGGCTCCTCAATGTCGGCGTCGAGCCGTGCCATGACCGACTCCAGCGCCCGCTCGTCCATGGCGGCGGGGGCAGCGGACAGCAGCATGCCGCCACCCAGCGCTTCCAGGCCGGCGACGGTGTGCCGGCAGGCGGGACACAGCGCCAGATGCGTTGCGATCGCCAGGCTCCAGCCCTCGGCGAGGGCGCCGGACGCGTAATCCAGAAGCAGTTCTTCACTCGGGTGATGACGAATCTTCATCCTTCTTCTCCAACCTCGGACCGCACGCGTTTGAGCGCCAGTCTGATCCGCGACTTCACGGTGCCAACCGGCAGGCCGAGGCGCGCGGCGGCCTCGGCGTGCGTGACGTCCTCCTGGAAGACCAGCCGCAGAACCTCCCGCTGTTCGCCCGGCAGCCGGGCGATTGCGTCTCTCAGCCGACCCGCCTCCTGCGCGTGCGAGATACGCTCGTGGGCGAGCGGTTCCGGTTCCGGGACGGTGGCCGGGTCGTTCAGATCCGGCTCCGGCCGCCTGGCCTTCCGCAACATGTCGATCCGCATGTTCCGGGCGATGGTAAAGATCCAGGTCGATGCGGAGGCCCGGGCGGGTTCGAACTGCGCCGCCTTGCGCCAGACATTCAACATCGTCTCCTGGACGATTTCCTCGGCCAGGCCGGGATCGGTTCGCTGGCTGAGGACGAACGCCTTGATGCGCGGCGCGAAATGTCGGAACAGGCTCTGGAAGGCCTGGCGGTCGCGCTCCTCGGCCACCGCGACAAGCAGACCGTTCAGCGTTTCGGTTGCATCCCTTCCGTTCTCGACGCCGGTCATCCCTCCCGGATCCTCCCGCGGTTTCAGGCCCCCGGCGGGCCCGCCGTGGCGCCGCGCAAACATAACGGCGCCGCGCGCGGCCGGAGGCTGCGGTGCAAGACCATCGCAGGAGCGTTGCGAACTGTACATGTCCTGATTACGCGGCTCACGCTGATCCGGATCACCCCCACCGGTTTTTTTGCGGCCTTTGTGATCCATTGCCGGGATCAGGCCGTAACAAGACAGAAATCCGCCCGGCGCATTGCTGCGCCGATCCCACTGTCCTTACCGGAAATCGTCCCGATGAGCCACATCAACCGCCTGCACGACCGCCGCCTTCGCATCGCCGTTATCGGAACCGGGATCGCCGGCATGGCGGCGGCCTGGCTGCTGAACCAGCGGCATCGGATCACCGTGTACGAGCAGAACGCTTGGATCGGTGGGCATTCGAATACCGTCGACGCGGCGACGCCACAGGGGGTGGTCCCGGTCGATACCGGGTTCATCGTCTACAACGAGGTCAACTATCCGAACCTGACCGCCCTGTTCGCGCATCTCGACGTGCCGACGAAGGACAGCGACATGTCCTTCGCCGCGTCGCTCGACGACGGGGCGATGGAGTATGCGGGAAGCGACCTGAACAGCCTTCTCGGCCAGCGGCCCAATGCGCTCCGGCCGCGGTTCTGGCGCATGATGGCCGATCTCGTGCGCTTTTACAGGACGGCGCCCGACCTGTTGAGCGATCCCGACGGCGCCGGTATCGGGCTCGGCGACTATCTGAGGCGCGAGCGCTACAGCGACGGCTTCATCACCGACCACCTGCTGCCGATGGGCGCCGCCATCTGGTCGACGACCCCGCGGGACATGCTCGAGTACCCTGCGGCCGCGTTCGTCCGCTTCTTCGAGCATCACGGCCTGCTGCGGCTGCGCGACCGGCCGCAATGGCGGACCGTAGACGGGGGCAGCCGGGAGTATGTGAAACGCCTGACGGCACCGTACCGCGATGCCATCCGCTTCGGCGGCGTCGCCGCGGTGCGCCGGCTGGGCCACGAAGTCGTGGTCGAGGACCGCGGCGGGCGCGCCGATCTCTATGATCACGTGGTCATCGCCGCGCATGCCGACGAGGCCTTCCGCGTGCTCGCCGATCCGGACCCGCTGGAGGCGCGGCTGCTCGGCTGCTGGCGGTATACCCGCAACCGCGCCGTCCTCCACCGGGACAGCGCGCTGATGCCGCGGCGCCAACGGGTCTGGTCCAGCTGGAACTTCATCGGCAACCGCAACGCGCCAGGCGACCAGGCCCTCTGCGTGACCTACTGGATGAACCGCCTGCAGTCGCTCGACTCCCGGCACCCGCTGTTCGTGACGCTCAATCCCGTGCGCGAGCCGGCCCTTGGCACCGTGCTCCGCGAGTTCGAATACACGCATCCTTACTTCGACAGCGCCGCCCTCGCGGCGCAGACGCAGCTGTGGTCGCTGCAGGGCCATCGGCGGACCTGGTATTGCGGCAGCTATTTCGGGTACGGCTTCCACGAGGACGCCCTGCAGGCCGGCCTAGCCGTGGCCGAGCGGCTCGGCGGCCTGCGCCGGCCCTGGTCGGTCGCCGGAGAAAGCGACCGGATCAGCCTGCCCACCGAAGCCCGGGCGCCGGCGGCATGACGACGGACTCCGCCCTCTATCTAGGCACCGTCGGGCACGAGCGGGTGCGGCCGCGCCGCCACCGCCTGCGTTACCGGGTGTTCAGCCTGCTGCTGGACCTGGACGAGCTGCCCGAGCTGGACCGCCGGCTGCGCCTGTTCGGCTATAACCGGCCGGCCCCGCTTTCCTTCCGTGACAGCGATCACGGTCCGACGACCGGCGAGCCGCTGAGAGCATGGGCGGAGGCCCGCATGCGGGAGGCCGGGGTCGAGCCGGACGGCGGGCCGATCCGGCTGCTCTGTTACCCCCGCGTCCTCGGTTACGTGTTCAACCCGCTCAGCGTCTATTTCTGCTACCGCCGCAACGGCAATCTCGCGGCCATTCTGTATGAGGTCTGCAACACCTTTTCCGAGCGCCACACCTACGTGATCCCGGTGTCCGGCGACGGCCGCACGGTCATCCGGCAGCGCTGCGCGAAGTCGCTGTACGTGTCGCCGTTCATCGCCATGGAGGCGGACTACCATTTCCGCATCGTGCCGCCCGGCGACGGCATCAATATCGTCATCCGCGAGGAGGATGCGGACGGCCTGCTGCTGGCAGCGTTCTTCAAGGGCACGCGGCAGCGGCTGACAGACGGCGCCCTTGCCCGGGCCCTGCTGCGGTTCCCGCTGCTGACCCTGAAGGTCATCGCCGCCATCCACTGGCAGGCCGTGCTCATGTGGGCCAAGGGCTTTCGCGTGTTCCGGCACCGCCCCGCCAGCCGGCCGGTCCGCAGCAGCATCGGAACATCCGAGTCACCCCCTGCTTGAGCATCGCAAAGTATGGAGAACAGCTTGACACAGACGGCGGTCGCCGCGGTTGTCCGGGATGCAGTCATGCGTCCCGGGCTGCGGGAAATTCTGCTGGCGCGCTGGCTGCGCCGGATCCGGTTCGGAAAACTCAATGTCGAGTTTCCGTCCGGCCGGACGATGACCTTCGAAGGCCCCGAGCCTGGCCCGGAGGGCCGGATCAGGGTGCGCGACCTGCGCCTCGTCAGGCGTGTCCTGTTGTCCGGCGGCATCGGCCTTGCGGAAGGCTATATGCGGGGCGAGTGGGACTCGCCTGAGCTGAGTGCCGCGCTCAGGCTCGGGGCCATGAACCTCAAGGCGCTGTCGGACCTGATGGCGGCGTCGCCCCTGGTCCGGATGATCAACCGGTTCCGGCATGCCCGGCGGGCCAATACGCGACGGGGCAGCCGCCGCAACATCGCCGCCCATTACGACCTCGGCAACCGCTTCTACGGCCACTGGCTGGACGGTACGATGTCGTACTCGTCGGCGCTGTTCGAGGATTTCAGCGAACCCCATGAAGCGGCGCAGAAACGCAAGTACCGGCGCCTGGCGCGGGCCCTCGACCTGCAGCCGGGGGACCGGGTGCTGGAGATCGGCTGCGGTTGGGGCGGGTTTGCCGAGATCGCCGCCGCCGAGTTCGACTGCGAAGTGGTGGGCCTGACCCTGTCTGCGGAGCAGGCCGCCTTCGCCGAGGCGCGCATGGCGCGGGCCGGCCTCGCCGGGCAGGTCGAGATCCGGCTCCAGGACTATCGCGACGTGACCGGCAGGTTCGACAAGATCGTCTCGATCGAGATGTTCGAGGCCGTCGGCGAGGAAAACTGGGCGACCTATTTCGCGGTCGTTGACCGGTGCCTGAAGCCGGGCGGCAAGGCCGGCCTGCAGGTCATCACCATTGCCGACGAGGTCTTCGAGAGCTATCGCCGCACCCCGGATTTCATCCAGCTGTATATCTTTCCCGGCGGCATGCTGCCCGGTCCGGCGGCGTTCGAGCGGGCGGTGGCGGACGCCGGTCTGACGCTGCGCGACCGGTTCTATTTCGGTGCCTCCTATGCCGAGTCCCTGCGCCGCTGGGACGCCGCCTTCCGCGAGGCCTGGCTCCAGATCCAGCGCCTTGGCTTCGACCGGCGCTTCTACCGCATGTGGCGCTTCTACCTGAACTATTGCGAGGCCGGCTTCGATCTCGGCCGGATCGACGTCGGCCAGTTCGTGATCGAACGTCCATGAGGGGCAGCGGTCACGCCGGGCTGCCCGCGCCGGTACTGTCGAGCTATGCGCTGCCGGCGCTCGTTCTGGCGCTGCCGACGATCCCGGTCTACATCCACCTGCCGGCCCTGTACGGCATCGAACTGGGGCTCGGCCTGGCGACGACAGGTCTCGTCCTGCTGGCTGCCCGCGTCTTCGACACCGTCACCGACCCGCTGGTCGGGGCGCTGAGCGACCGGTTCGGCATCCGCCGCAGCCGTCGCAAGCCATGGATTGCCGCGGGCGCGGTGATCGCGGGGCTGGGCCTATTCAAGATCCTGAATCCGCCAGGCACCGTCGACGCGGCCTATCTGCTCCGCTGGTCGATCGTGCTCTATGCCGGCTGGACCATGGTCGCGGTCCCCTATCTGGCCTGGGGCGCCGAGTTGAGCCCGGACTATAACGAGCGCACGCGCATCACCTCATGGCGTGAGGGTCTGATGCTGGCCGGCATTCTCGCGGCCGGCATCGTCAACGCGCTTGTGGTTCGGCTGGGTGGCACGGAACGCGATGCCATCGGCGCCACGGCGTGGACCGCCATCATCCTCGGCATTGCAGCCATACCGCTTCTGCTGTGGAAGGTGCCGGAGTCTCCGCCGCCCCGACGCAGCCCGGGAACGGCGTCGCTCCTCGGCCTGCGCGCAGGCGCCGTTCTGCTGATGACCAACCGGCCGTTTCTCAGGCTGCTCTCGGCTTGGTTCCTGAATGGCCTGGCCAACGGCATTCCCGCGGCCCTGTTCCTCATCTATCTCGAGCACGGACTGGGCGCCGATTCCGGGCAACGCCCGCTCTACGTGCTGCTCTATTTCCTCTCGGCGATCGGCGCGATTTCGCTCTGGCTGCCGCTCAGCCGTCGGTTCGGCAAACACCGCGTGTGGTGTGCAACGATGGCCGCGGCGTGCCTGGCCTTCGCCACTGTCCCGCTCATGCCGCAAGGCGCCTTCGCGGGCTTTGCCGTCATTTGTCTCGTTACCGGCGTGGCGCTCGGTGCGGATCTGGTCCTGCCGCCGGCCATTCAGGCCGACGTGGTCGATTATGATCGGCTCCGCTCCGGCCGGAACCGGGCCGGCCTGCACTTCGCCCTGTGGAGCATGAGCACCAAGCTGGCACTCGCCTTTGCGGTCGGGCTCGCGCTGCCCGCCCTCGAGGCGGCGGGGTTCGATCCTGACGCGCCGGGCGAGGACGAAATTCGCATGCTTGCGGTGATCTATGCGCTGGTTCCGGTCGTAATAAAAACGATGGCCATCGCGATGGTGTGGCGGTTTCCGTTGACGGCCGGGCGCCACGCGGTGATCCGGCGTCGGCTGGACCGCCTGGCGCCGGGCAGCGTCGGCGTGGAGGAGACGGCCCGATGACAGCACGGCTGGGCGCAGCCCTTGCAGGCATTCTGTTGATAAGCGGTTGTACGAGCATGAAACCAGTGGAATTCAGAGATTCGACTCCGGCCCTCGTGCTGGAGGAGTATTTCGTCGGGGAGACCCGTGCCTGGGGCCTCTTCGAAGATCGCTTCGGCCGGTTGCGGCGGCAGTTCACCGTGGATATCGAGGGCTCCTGGGACGGCAGCCTGCTGGTTCTCGACGAGCGCTTCGTCTTCAGCGACGGCGACCGGGACCGGCGCGTCTGGCGCATCACCAAGACCGGGCCGAACAGTTATGAGGGACGCGCCGACGATGTCGTCGGCGTGGCCCATGGCGAGGCTTACGGCAACGCGCTCAACTGGCGCTACCAGATGGATCTGAAGGTCGGCGACGGCACGGTGCGCGTACATTTCAACGACTGGATGTTCCTGCAGCCCTCCGGCGTGCTGCTCAACCGGGCCCGGGTCAGCAAGCTCGGGATCGAGATCGGCGAAGTCACCCTCGCCTTCATGAAGCCAGGCGTGGCCGCGCGGGCCGCGGCGTCGCGGCTCAGCACCGGGTCAACCGCCGCCGCAACCGCGAGAGCAGCCAGCCGATGAGCGGCAGCCGTTCGTACAGGTTCTCGGCTGCATCCCAGTAGTCGATATGCTCGACCACCTGCCCGTCGGGATCGAACCGCACAGCGCTGGCGCCGTTGATCTGCCAAGCCCGACCCCGAAGCAAACCAGAAAAGCGCCACTGCATCAAACACACGTCCCCGTCCATCGCCATGTGCTGGACGGCGAAGCGGATGTCCCGGACCGTCTCGAACATGCGCCGGAAGACCCGCGCCATGCCATCGCGGTTCCGCACGTCGTGAAACGGGTCACGGAATCGGACGCTTGCGCTCACATAGTGGGAGAGATCGTCGAGGGACTGCGGAGTCAGGGCCTCGAGATACCGTCGGTACCGTTCGTGGGGTGCGGTCATTGGCGGCTCATCCGGCGCGTCAGGGCAAAGAACAGGCGATCGGGCAACAGACGGAGCATCTTCATCAACACGACGAACCGGCCTGGAAATGCAACTTCGAATTTTGCCCGGGTCAGGCCACGGATGATTTCGTCGGCTGCTGCCTCGACCGAAATCAGGAACGGCATCGGGAACGTGTTCCTGTCCGTAAGCGGCGTTTCCACGAAGCCGGGATTTATCAGGGTCAGCCGCACGCCGTGCAGATCGAGTTCCGGCTTCAGTGCCTCGCACATATTGATCAGGCCGGCCTTCGTGGCCCCGTATGCGGCCGCCGTCGGCAGTCCACGATAACCCGCCAGCGAAGCGACCACTGCGATGTGTCCCCGCCGGCGGGCGATGAAGCCGGGGATGACCTGTGCGAGGCCATGCACCGTTCCCATCAGGTTGGTCTCGACCAGCTGTCGGAACGCCTCGACCGAGAAGTCCTTCGCGCCGAATGAAATGTGCGTCCCGGCGTTGAGAACCGCGAGATCGAGCGCGCCGAGGTCCCGTTCGATCCGCTTCAGCGTCGCCTCGGTTCGCCCGAGGTCGGCGACATCGAGAGGATAGGGGTGCACGCGGCCCGGCGGGAACTCGGATGCTAGGCTGGCGAGGTCGTCTTCCGTGCGCGCGCTCGCGGCCACGGTCCAACCGTCCTGCGCAAGTCGACGGGCGACGGCGCGGCCGATGCCCTTGCCCGCGCCGGTTATCCAGACGATCTTCTGTCTCCGGGAGTCAGCCATTTGCGGCCTGCGGTCCGATGCCCCCCTGGCAGCGCCGGCACACATATTCGATCACCGAGCCGTCCCGACCCAAGAAACGCAGTTTCACCCAACGCCCGGCGTCGTCATACCAGACCGCTGCGTCGAGCTCGCCTGTGTAGGCATACCGAATCGCCATGATCCGGCCGCGTTCCGTGGCCACCGTCTCGCGGCCCTGCGGCAAAATCCGCACCTCGTTGATGCGGCCGGTGAGCGTGTTGATCACCCGCGTCTCACCGAGCACGGCACTGTTCCAGTGGTTCGTCGGGTAAAGGGTCCCGGCGAACGCGGCGCGCGCATCGCCGGCGCGGATCGTTATCCGGGCGCCGTCATGGGCGGCCTCTACAAGCGTCCGTTTGCCGTTATCGTCGACCGTTGCTCGCAGATAAACCAGCCGGCCGTCCCGCCACCGGCTGTCCGACTGGTAGAGATAGCGAAAGGCAGTGAAGAACAGCAGGCCGACCTCGACCTCGAAGGTATTGGAGACGCGGAGCTCGTCGCCGATCCGCTCGAACCGCACCCGATGGAAACCGACCCGGGCGCCCTTGCGGTACACGTCGAACTCGATCTTCGGGCCGTACAGGGCAAGCGGGTCGGAATCGCGGGGGAAGCCGTCGCGCTGCTCCGCCGCGACGGCCGACACCGGTACAAGACAAAGGGCGACGGCCGCGACGAGAAAGCGTCCGGCGAGTGCGCAACTTCTCATCAGTCGGGTCCCCCGCATCGTTTCACTGACCTTTTACGGTGGCCGCCGGCTGTTGGATCACCGAGGGACACAGACCGCGACCGGCCGGCTTATTCCCTGCACGGGCGGTTTCCGCAAAAGCGGAACGTGATAGATTGATGACGGGACGGATTCAGGAACGTGAGATGACGGCGGACACACAGACCCTGGTGCTCGATCTCGTCGAATGGGTGGCGGCGCGGCCGCGGCCCTACGAGGAGGTCATGGCGGCGTGGCGCACCTCGTGCCCGCGCCTGACGGTGTGGGAGGACGCGCTCGACCAGGGCCTCGTGATCCGCGAGGACCGGCCGGGGCGTGGCACGATCGTGCGGGCGACGCCCGCCGGGCGGGCGTTGCTGGCGGCACGGCGCGGTCGCGGGCGACTCGACAGGGCCGGGTAACACACCGGCGCGGCGCCTATTCCGCCGCCGTCAGCGCCGCGTGCCAGGCATGGGTGATGTAGGGCGGCCGTGCTCCGGGCCGCAGCTCGATCACAGCTTCGCGCCGGAACAGGCCTCCCTCGGGGGTCTCGGCACGAGCGCTGATGTACACGATGCGGCCGCCGCCGCGGGCGAGCCAGCGCCGCGCCTCGTCCGGGATATGCGGCAACAGATACGTGTTGCGCGGGTCCGGCTCGGCCCCGGCGCGCGCGGCGATCAGCGCGTCAGCCATGCCCTCGGTCATCCCCGGCAGGGCCATCAGGGCCAGACGCGGGGCTGCGCTCGGGTCGATGCCGCGCTGCCGCGACCACACCGTCACCGCGCCCTCGATACGCGTAAAGAGCGCCATGTCGATCCCGGGGATGCGCAGGATCTCGTCGGGCGTGAAGAACGGGGCATTGCCGACCCGCACCGCGACTCCCGCCGCGTCGTAATCGTCCTGCTCGGCGCCGTCCGGCGAGACGTTGTCGTCGCGGTCGCGCCAGTCGACGATCCGGGCCGCGAGCATGGCGGCATCGTCCGGGGCGACGCCGGCGGCGCGCAGGAGGCCGGCCAGCAGCTCCGGCGGCGCGGCGTTGAGGTCGACACGCCCGGCCGCATCGCGCGCCGCGATCTCCAGGCGGCCGGACTCCAGCTCGAGCACGTGGACGCGCCCGTCGGCCGTCCAGCGCGTCTCGACGTCACGGTCCAGGAGGTGCGGGATGGCGTAATGGATGCCGCCCTCGGCGAGCGCGTCGGCGCGCGCCGAGTCGAGCAGGTTGCGGGTCAGGCGCAGTTCGCTGCGGGTCGTCGTCAGCAGGCTGCCGGCGATAACCGCGAGCAGCAGCGACAGCCACAACACCGCGATCAGGGCGACGCCGCGGCTGCGGCGCGACAGACCGCCCGGCCTACTGGCCGGCCTCTTCGCCTGGCGTATTCCCATCCTTGTAGACCTTGGCCTCAAGACGTTCCAGATCCTCCATGCGGCGCCGCAGCTCGGCGGTGACCTCGCGCGCCTCGCGGGTATCGCTGACCACCCGCGGCGTGACCATCACGAGGAGCTCACTGCGGGTGATCGTGTCGGTCGTATCGCGAAACAGTGCGCCCAGAAAGGGAATATGCATCAGGCCAGGAACGCCCGACTTGGTGTTCGTCTTGTTGTCCTGGATCAGCCCGCCCAAGGCGACGGTCTGGCCACTTTGCACCGCGGCGGTGGTGGTGATGTTGCGTTTAGAGATTCTCGGTGTGAGGGACTCCGCATCCGGGGCGACACTGCTGACCTCCTGCTCTATCTCCATGATCACCAGTCCGCCCTCG
This sequence comes from uncultured Flavobacteriales bacterium, assembly GCA_964347475.1. Taxonomy (GTDB): domain Bacteria; phylum Pseudomonadota; class Alphaproteobacteria; order UBA8366; family JADFVY01. The sequence continues at coordinate 15,405 of CAYFYY010000002.1, read as the reverse complement.
TTGACACGCGGCGTGACCTTGAGGATCACGCCTGTGTCCTGCAACTGGATTTGGGTGACCACGCCCGCATCGGTGGCCGACTCTCCCGTCTGCACGGGCACCTGCTCGCCGACCTGAAGCTGGGCCTGCTGGTTGTTCAGCACCAGGACCTGCGGGGCGGAAATGACTTCGACGTCGGTGACGCTGGCCAGCAAATCAAGCACAAAACTGGAGTTGGTTGAGGTGAACACGTAGGACAGGCCCGGCACGGTCGGGACGGGATCGGTAATGTCCGTGCCGCTGAAGTTCACGCTCTGCTTACCGTCGCTGCTCTGCAGGAACCAGCGCACACCGTATTTCAACGTGTCGGTTAGAGTAACATCGGCGATCGTCACCTCGATCAGCACTTCGAGCGGCCGCCGGTCGATCTGGCGCAGAGCGCGCAGGATGGCGCGGTAGTCGGCCGGAGTACCGGAGATCAGCAGCGCGTTGCGGCTCTCGTCGGCGACGATGCGGACCTCGGAGGCGGAGGCGAGCGCGATCGCACCCGGTTCTGCCGGCTGCGCCGGGACGGTCGTGCGTTGCATGACCCCGATATCGCGTTGCGTCCGAGGCGCCGCGGCGCCGGTTGCGGCGGCTTGCGCGGTGCCCTGCGGCCGGGTCGCCGGCTGCTCCTCCGGTCGCGAGGTGAGCTCAACCGGCTCGAGGCCGGGCGCGACGAGGTCCGGCTGCTCGCCGCGCTGCGTCGCGACCTCGCCGCCGAACACCTGGTTGAGGACGTCGGCGATGTCCGTCGCCTTGCCGTTCTGGACGAAATAGATGAACAGCTGCCGGCCGGTCGCCGTCTGGGTCGCCTTGTCGAGCCGCTGCACCCAGCGGCGCACGTCGTCGAGGTAGCGCGGCTGCTGCGAGACCGCCAGCACCGCGTTCATCCGCTCGACCGGCATCAGGCGCACGAGGCCGGACAGCGCGCCGCCCTGCTCGGTATCGAGGATCAGGTTCAGCTCGTCGATCAGGGTCTCCGCTTCCGCGAACTCCAGCTCGAACAGCCCGAACGACATGCCGGCCAGCCAGTTCACGTCGAACACGCGCACGGTATCCATCAACGCCGCCAGTTCCGGCTGCGCGCCCGACAGGATCAAGAGGTTGCGCGTCCGATCGACGTGCAACACCGTTTCCTGTCCGGTCAGCGGCGCCAGGGTTTCGCGCATGTCCTCGGCCGAGATGTAGCGCAACGGGACGATTTGGATGCCGTAGCCGGCGCCGCTGCCGCCCGGCTGGATGCGCACCGAGCGCCGGCTGCGGGCGGCGCCCTGCAGCGTTTCGACCCGGTAGAGGGCGCCGTCCAGCACCAGGGCCGCGCCGTGCAGCCGCAGGATGCTCTCCAGCGCCGGCAAGAGGGCGTCCCGTGACAGCGGGCGTTCGGTCTGGGCCGTCACCGTGCCCTGGACGTCCGGCGCGATCACGTAGTTGAGACCGAGGATGTCGCCGAGCGTCGCCTTGACGACCTGGCGGATGTCCGCGTCGACGAAGTCCAGCGTGACGTCGCCGTTGTCGCCGACATGGATCGTCACCGGCACGTCGCCGTCGCCGCGGATGAACTCGCCGGAACCGCGGTAGATCCGGTACTCGGGCGGCTCCGTCGGCGCGGCCGCTTCGCCGGTTTCGGCGCCTTCGCCGGCGAAGGGAGGGGGCGAGATTTCCCCCAGTCCGGGCCGCTGGCCGCCGGGCACGAAGTCCGGCGTGATGCCCTCCGACTCCGCTACGCGCGCACAGCCCGACAGTATGATCACGGCCGCCAGCGCCAGAGCGAGTGCGGGATGGCGTCCGCGAGTGCCCCTCACCATACGCTCGTCCCTTCCAGCCGTTCGCCGCCCTGTTTCCGGGCCGCTGCCGGGCCCAGTGGAAATTCGCTCCGGTAATGCAATCTTAAGTCCTGCCGGATATCTAAAGAATTGGTTAGCATTGCCGCGTAATCGCCGGAATATTGCGTTATAATAGATTGAAAGACCAGTCTTTATGATAGATTGGAGACGTTATGTCTCATCCTCTTGCAGGCGAATGGATCTGGCCCGTGCTGGCCGCGCCCTTCATCGGCAGTTTCGTCGGCGTGCTGGTGCTGCGGCTGCCGGCCGGCCGGCCGATCGGGCTGGCGCGCTCCGCCTGCCCGCATTGCGGCGCCACCCTCGGCGTTGCCGAGCTGGTGCCGCTGGCCAGCTGGCTCGTGCTGCGCGGCCGCTGCCGCCATTGCAGCGCGGCGCTGGGTCCGTTCTATCCGGTGATCGAGGCAGCCGCCCTCGGAATCGCCCTTTGGGCCGTCGTGACGCTGCCCGGGCCGTTGGCCTGGATCGGTTGCCTGCTCGGCTGGACGTTGCTGGCCGCGTCGCTGATCGACCTGCGTCACCTCCTGCTGCCCGACGTTCTGGTTCTGCCGCTGATCCCCGCCGGCATCGCGGTGCATGCCGTGCTCGCGCCCGAACGCGTGTCCGACCATGCGATCGGGGCCGCCGTCGGCTATCTCGGTTTCGTTGCGGTGCGGGCGGTCTATGCGGCGGTGCGCCGGCGTGAGGGGCTTGGCCTTGGCGACGCCAAGCTGCTGGCGGCGGCCGGGGCCTGGGTCGGCTGGCAGGGCCTGCCCAGCGTCGTATTCCTGGGCGCCATGCTGGCTCTGGCTGGCCTGCTGGCGGTCCGTGCCGCTGGGCGCAACGTCGATGTGACCGGCGAGATTCCCTTCGGACCGGCCCTCGCCCTTGCGATCTGGGTCGTCTGGCTGTACGGCCCGCTGGTGACGGCATGAGCGCGGAACTCGAGCCCGGCGGCCGCATCGAGCCGACGCTCGCCGACCAGTCCCGGGACTTCCTGGATGCGTTGGCGGACGCGCTGATCGCCGCCGGCAAGCTGCAGGCGCCGGCGCTGGCGCGGGCCCGACGGGTGTCGGCCGAGACCGGAGAGCGGCTCGACGCCGTGCTGACCAAGCTCGGGCTCGTGTCCGACAAGGACCTCGCGAAGGCGATCGCGCAGACGGCCGGGCTGGATCTGGTCCGCGATGCCGATTTCCCGCAGGACCCCTTGTTCGAAACCGTGCTCAGCGCCCGTTTCCTGCGCCAGGCAGGAGTGGTGCCGCTGATCGACGACGAAGAGAAGGCCGTGGTCGCCGTGGCCGACCCGCTCGATACCTTCGCGATCGACGCGCTGCGCCTTGCCACGGAGCGTCCGGTCGAGCTGCGCATCGCCACGCCGGCGCAGATCGAGGCGGCGCTGGACCGGCTGTACGGTGACGCCAACGCCATCGAGGTGCTGGCGCGCGACGCCGGCGACGACGGCGCCGGGCAGGCCGATGCCGACGTCGAGCGGCTGCGCGACCAGGCCAGCGAGGCGCCGGTCATCCGGCTCGTCAACCTGCTGATCGAGCGCGCCGTCGAACAGGGCGCCTCCGACGTGCACCTGGAGCCCTTCGAGGGCCGCCTACGCGTGCGCTACCGCGTCGACGGCGTGCTGCGCGAGGTCGAAGCGCCGCCGGCGCGCCTCACCCAGGCGGTGGTGTCGCGCGTCAAGATCATGGCGCGGCTCAACATCGCCGAGCGGCGGCTGCCGCAGGACGGGCGCATCCGCCTTGCCACGCGCGGCCGCGAGATCGACCTGCGCGTCTCGACGGCGCCGGCGGTGCACGGCGAGAGCGTCGTTCTGCGCATCCTCGACCGCGAGGGCGTGTCGTTCGATTTCGCCGGTCTCGGCTTCGCCGAGGACGCGGCCGAGAGGTACCTGCAGCTGCTCGACATCCCGCACGGCGTGATGCTGCTGACCGGGCCGACGGGCAGCGGCAAGACGACGACGCTGTATGCGTCGCTGCTGCGGCTCAACACCGACGAGCGCAAGATCCTGACCGTCGAGGATCCGGTCGAATACCAGCTCGACGGGATCATCCAGGTGCAGGTCAAGCCGGAGATCAACCTGACGTTCGCGTCGGCGCTGCGCAGCTTCCTGCGCCAGGATCCGGACATCATGATGGTCGGCGAGATCCGCGACCTGGAGACCGCGCAGATCGCGGTGCAGGCGGCGCTGACCGGCCATCTCGTGCTGTCGACGCTGCACACCAACGAGGCCGCCGGCGCCGTCACCCGGCTCCTCGAGATGGGCGTGCCCGACTACCTGCTCAGCTCGACCCTGAACGGCGTCGCAGCGCAGCGGCTGGTGCGCCGGCTGTGCCCGGAGTGCCGCGAGGCCTATGCGCCGGACGACGCGTTGATCCGCCGCCTGAAGATGGACAGGCTGCTGTCCGGCGGCGCGCCGGACACGCTGTACCGCGCGGCCGGCTGCAATGCCTGCGGCGGCAGCGGCTATCGCGGCCGGCTGGGTGTCATCGAGGTGCTGGTGATGAGCGACGAGATCCGCCGCCTGGTGCTGGCAGAGTCGGACGCGCACGCGATCGAGCAGGCGGCCCGGGCCGAGGGCATGCGCACCCTGTACGAGGATGCGCTGGCCAAGGCCGCCTCCGGTGCGACCAGCATCGAGGAAGTTCTGCGGACGACGCGGAGCGCATGACCATGGCGAGTTTCCACTACAGGGCGGTCAGCGCGGCCGGCGACATCGTCGAAGGCGACATGGACGCCAGCACCCGCGAGGCGGTGGTGGAGAGCCTGCGCAAGCAGGGGCACTTCCCGCTCAGCGTCGGCACCGACGCCAGTGCGCCGACGCCGGCCGCGGCGCGCCCGCTTCCCACCCTCCGGCTGTCCCGGCGCCGCGCCCCGTCGCTGGGCGGGCTGGCGACGACGACGCGCGAATTGTCGACATTGGTGCGGGCCGGCATGCCGCTCGACCGCGGCCTGCGGTTCGCCACCGAGATGGCGGGCGAGAAACCGCTGCGGGAGGCGCTGGAGCGCATCCACAGCAGGGTGCAGAGCGGCACCGCGCTGTCCGAGGCGGTGCACGATTACGGGCTCTTTCCCGGCTACTATTCCGGCATGCTGCGGGCCGGCGAGGCGGGCGGCAACCTGCACCAGGTGATGGACGAGCTGGCCGGCTATCTCGACCGCGTCCATTCGCTGCGCGAAAGCCTGCGCAGTGCGCTGGTCTACCCGATCATCCTGCTGGTCATGACGGTGGCCACGATCATCCTCATGTTCGTCGGGGTGCTGCCGCAGTTCCGGCCGCTGTTCGAACAGCTGGGCGACGACCTTCCGGTGCTCACGCGGGCGTTCCTCGCGGCCGGCGACTTTGTCGAGGCCTGGTGGTGGGTCGGGCTCGGGGCGGCGCTCATCGCCTTCCTCGCGTTCCGCTTCCGCCTGCGCGATCCGGCATTCCGGCGCCGCTGGGACGGTGCCAAGCTGCGCATGCCGCTGATTGGCAGTATCGTCACACGTGTCGAGACCGCGCGCTTCGCCCGGACCCTGTCGATGCTGCTGGCCGGCGGCCTGCCGCTGCCGGAAGCTTTGCGCATCGTCCGCGACGCGATGACCAGCACGGTGTTCCGCGACAGCACCGACGCCGTCGGCAAGGGCCTGCGCGAAGGCGGCAGCCTTGCCCGCGGCGTCGCCCGGGCCGGCGCCTTTCCCGCGCTCGCGGTGCAGCTGATCCAGGTGGGCGAGGAGGCCGGCCGCCTCGACGGCGTGCTCGGCGAACTCGCCATCGCGCTGGAGCGCGACTCGCAGCGGTCGATCCAGCGGCTGCTGTCGCTGCTTGTTCCGGGCGTCACGATCATCCTCGGGGCGATCGTCGCCCTCGTCATCATCTCAGTTCTGGGAGCATTTCTAAGTGTCAACGATCTCGCGTATTGAGCGCCTCAGACGACGCCGGCGGCGCAGCCGCGGCGTCACGCTCATGGAACTGCTGGTGGTCCTCGCCATCCTGGCGCTGATCGCCACGGTCGCCGTGCCGATGTATCTCAACCATCTGACGAAGTCGCAGATCCGCACCGCCGACATCCAGATCGACCGGCTGGGCGCCATCCTCGATGCCTACCTGCTCGACGTCGGCCGCTATCCGACGCAGGAGGAGGGCCTCGAGGCCCTGGTGTCTGCGCCGCCCGGCGTCGACCGCTGGTCCGGGCCCTATCTGAAGAACAAGGAGGCGCTGACCGATCCGTGGGGCAACGCTTACGTCTACCGGTCGCCCGGCCGGCACGGCAAGTATGACCTCTACTCGCTGGGCGCCGACGGCGCCGAGGGCGGCGAGGACGAGGACAAGGACATCACGAGCTGGTAGCGCATGACGGCAAGCCGCGGATACACGCTGCTGGAGCTGCTGGTGGCCTTCACCGTGATGGGCCTGGTGCTCGCCTCGGTGCCGATGATCGTCGCCTCGGCCCGGCCGGGCCCGGCGGCGCGCGTCGCGGCGGAGGAGCTGGCGGCGGCGCTGCGCCTTACCCGCAGCGAGGCGATCGGGCGTTTCGCGCCGGCGACGCTGCTGCTCGATGTCGAGCGGCGCGTCTACCGCGGCGCCGACGGAAGGGAACGGCCCCTGGCCGAGGACCTCGACCTCAGATTCGTGACCGCGCGCTCCGAGCTCGCCGGCGAACGGGCCGGGCAGATCCGCTTCTTCCCGGACGGCAGCGCGACCGGCGGCCGGATCACGGTCGCCGAGGGCGGGCAGTCCTACGTGGTAACGGTCGACTGGCTGACCGGTGCGGTCGATGTCGAGCGATAGGGCGATGACGACGCGGCGGGACCGGGTCCGGGGATTCACCCTGGTCGAGGTGCTGGTGGCCTTCACCATCCTCGCCTTCGCCCTTGCCGCCGCCTATGGCGTGTTCTCCGACGCCTCCCGCGCGGTCGCCTCGGGAGAGCGCTACGGCACCGCTTTGGCGCTGGCGGAGAGCCGCCTTGCGGCCGTCGACGCGGCGTCGCCGGATGAATCGTGGGACGGCGCCGGCGACTTCGCCGGGATCTATCGCTGGCGGGTCGACAGTCGCATCCTGCCCGACGCGGGCGGGTATGTCGGGCTCGATCCGGTCGCCGTGACCGTCACAGTGACCTGGGATGACGGCGGGCCGGTGGTGCTCGAGACCATCCGCCTGAGGGTACGGTCATGACGGTCGGTGCAAGCACCCGCACGCGCGGCGTCACGCTGGTCGAGATCGTCATCGCGCTCGCCATCCTCGGCATGACGGCGGCCCTCGCGCTTGGCGGGCTGCGCCTCGGCGTGCGCACCTGGGAGACGGTGGGCAATCGCGTCGAGGCCGAATCGCACGCGCAGATCATCCGCGGTTTCCTGCGCCGCACCCTGTCGCAGGCGACGCCGGTTCTCGAGGCCGGCGCCGACGGCCGGCCGCAGCCGCTGTTCGCGGGCGGCGGCGGGTCGCTTTCGCTGGTCGCGCCTGTGGCCGCCCATCTCGGCCTCGGCGGACTGCAGCGTCTTGAGCTGTCGGTCGAGGAGATGGGGCGCGGCGACGGCCAGCGCCTGGTGCTGACGCGCACGCCGTACCATCGGCCCGGGCGCGACGATGGCCCGGCGGCCGACGCTGAGCCGGAGCGGCACGTGCTGTTCGAGGGTGAGGCCCGCATCGAGCTCGATTACCTGCGCGAGACGGACAGTGGCGCACGCTCGTGGACCGCATCGTGGCGCGACGAGCCGAAGCTGCCGCTGGCGGTTCGGGTGACCATCGATACGCCGCGCGGCGACCGGCCGTGGCCCGACCTCATCGTGCCGCTGCGCGTCACCGGACTGACGGGGCGCCTATGAGATCCGGCGCGGCTGTCATCGGCGCCACGATCGCCGCCTTCCTGCGCTGGTGGCTGGGCGAGCTGTCGGCACTGGTGCCGACCCCCGTGCGCGGGGCGTTCTCCGGCGAGGCCGCCCTGCTTGCGGTTGCCGTCGACAATGGCGAGGCCCGGCTGTCGCGCCTCGTGCGCGGCACGCGAACCGCGCTCGGCCGGGTCGATCTCGCGGCCGACAAGGCGGCCCAGCGCGCCGCCGTCTCCGCCCTCGTGCGCGGCCGGCTGCGCCGTGCCGTCGTGGCGCTCACCCTGCCGGCCGAGCGGGTGCTGCGCAAGACGCTCGATCTGCCGCTGGCGGCCGAGGCGGATCTCGGCGATCTGCTGCGCTTCGAACTCGACCGCCAGACCCCCTTCTCGCCCGAGCAGGCGCGTTACGACTACCGCGTCACCGCGCGCGACCGGACGTCCGGCCGCATGAAGGTGGAGATCGCCGTGGCGCCACGCGAGGAGGTCGAGCGGGCGCTGGCCCTGGCCGACGACTGGGGCCTTGCGCCCGACTTCGTCACCGCCGCGGGCGACGAGGAGGCCGAACCGGCCTTCGACCTGTCCGGCCACGCCCAGCCCAACGGATTCGGCGGACGCGCGCTGGCGACGGCGTTGCTGGCAGCGATCGCGGCGGGGCTGCTGGCGGTCGCGGTGGCGCTGCCGCTGCAGTGGCAGGCCGCGGCGGCGGACGAGGCCGAGGAGGCGCTGGCGGCGGCCCGCGCGGCGGCCCGCGAGGCGGCCGATTTGCGCGAAGAGCTGGGGCGGCGGCGGCAGGATGCGCGATTCCTGATCGACCGCAAGCTCAACGCGACGATGGCGGTGTCCGTGCTGGCGGACCTGACGCAGCTGCTGCCCGACGACAGCTACCTGTTCGAGCTGCGCCTGCAGGACGGAAGGCTGCGGGTGCGGGGCTACGCGCCGTCCGCCTCGCCCTTGCTGGAGCTGTTCGAGAACCATCCGCGGTTCGGCGGCGCGCGCTTCGAGTCCCCGGTCACGCGGGTGCCCGGCATCGACAAGGAGCGCTTCGATCTGTCGGTGGCCCTGGTCGCGGAGGGGGCGTCGTGAGCCCGGGCCTGCCGCCGCTCGCCGGGCGCCTCGCTGCGGTCGCGCTGCTGGTGGCGCTGCTGGTGCTGGTCTGGCTGCTCGGCCTGGCACCACTGCTCGACGGCTACCGCGCCGATCGCGAGACCGTCGCGTTCGTGACCGAACAGCTGCCGCGGCTGGAGCGTCAGGCCGCCGAGGCGCCGATGCTGCGGGCCGAGCTCGAGCGCGCCGCCCGCGATCCGACCGGACGCACGCGGCTGCTCGGCGGGGCCAGCGACGAGCTGGCGGGCGCCGACCTGCAGACCCGCGTGTCGCGCGATGCCACGCGCCACGGCCTGGCGCTGCGCAGCGCCCAGATCCTGCCGCCGGTGGACGAGGAAGGCTTCCGCCGCATCGGCATCCGGGTGGCGCTGGAGGGTAGCCTCGGCGGGCTGCGCCGGCTGATCTACAATATCGAGACGGCGCCGACCTTCCTGTTCGTCGACAACCTCGAGATCCGCAGCCGCAGCGGCGGCCGCATCGTGCAGCGCCAGAACGCGCCGGCGCCGCCGGAGGAGCGGCTGGCCATCCGCTTCGACGTGCACGCCTACCGCCGGGAGGCGGCGCCGTGAGGGCGCGGCGCGCACCGGCGCGCGGTCTCGGCGCGCTGCTGCTGCTATGCCTGCTGCTCGCCGGCGCGCTGGCGCTGGAGATGCGCTATCCGCAGGCGCTGGTGCTGTCGGTGGCGCTGCCCGGCGACGCGCCGGTGGCAGGGCCGGAACCCGGGCTTGGCGGGACGGTCGAGGACGGCATCTACCGGCCGCCCGGCGACGCCGATTTCGCGGTAATCGAGCGGCGCCCGCTGTTCTCGCCGATGCGGCGCCCGCCAGAGGCCGGCAACGCCACCGCAGAGGAAGGCCCGGCGCCCCCGGCGGCGCTCGACGGGCTGGTGCTGACCGGCATCATCCGCGCCGGCGACGCGTGGGTTGCCATCGTCGAGCCGGTCGGGCCGCCGCGGCCCGGCAACGAGGCGCTGTCGCTGCGCGTCGGCGAAACGCTGCGCGGCTGGAGCGTGGAGCAGATCGGCACCGACCGGCTGGTGCTGGCGCACGGCGCCCAGCGCTTCGAGATGGCGCTGACCGACGATCCGACGCGCCGCCGCACCCGTCCGCGCGCGCCGACGGCGCCGGCCGGCACGTTGCGCGCCCCGGGCCAGTTCGCCCCGCAACCGCAGCAGCCGCTGCAGCCCGCGCCGCAGCCGCAACCGCAGTCCGAGCAGTAGCGGCGCGGTCGGGCTAGCCGCGGCGGCGGCCGCGAGGCGGTCCCGCGCCAAATGAAAAACGCAATAACGCGTGCCCGACCCCGTCTCTGTCTCCATCCCCTGCCCCTCCGACTTGTTATCGTGCGCTGCAATCAAAGAATTCATGCGTTAAATTTTTGTTCAACCCCCAACGTTTATTGTTGATCACACGGCGATCGGCGGCGGCTTCTTCATATTTTTCGGATTTTTTCGATCAGAGGAATAGAGGGCAAAATGGTTATTTACGGTTGGCGCGGCAGCGTCGTTGCCGGCGGGCAGATCCAGGACATGGAATGCCCCAATTGCGGAAACAACCTGTATCGGACATTCGGCATCCTGCAGTACGTCCATATTTTCTGGATTCCGCTGTTTCCCTATTCGAGAAAGCCGGGCATGGAATGCCAGAACCGCAAGCATACGCAGGTCGGCAATGAAATCCGCGATCCCGTGCGCGGCAAGATCAAGGCCTCCGTGTTCACGATGGCACGAACGGCGCCGAAGTTCGCCGGCCTGGCGCTCATCGCCGCCTTCGTGGCCTTCATCGCGGTGCGGGATTCACGCGAGGCGGAGCAGCAGCGTCTGTACATGGAAAACCCGGCGATCGGCGATATGTACGTCATCAAGGTTTCCAAGGCCTTCGAAGGCGGCGACCCGGACTACGACTACGCGCTGATGCGGGTCGAGTCGGTGGACGGAGATCAGGTCGGTTTCAAACTGGCACTCACGCATTACGACATCGCGCGTGGCCCCAGGGACGATATCGGCAGTGGAAAGGCCTACGGTCCGGAGTATTACGACGAGCCGATCCACGTCTTCGCCCGCGACGAACTGAGGGCCATCCAGGAAGACGGCGGAATCCGCTCCATCCACAGACAGTGACGGAGTCGGGCATGCGACATGGCAACCGTCTTGCGGCCCCGTTCTGATGGCGAGCGTGGTATCGACCGAGTTCGCCGGGCCTTGAGGCCGCGCGCATGCCCGAAATCATCCGTTGTCCGGGCTGCGATGCGGAAACCTACCGGGGCCTTGCCGCATGCCCGCACTGCGACGCCGCAATGCCGCCGCACCTGTCGCTGGGCGCAACGCCGCCCGCCGACGACTCGGAGGCACCGGCGCGCCTCGTGCCGCGGCTGATGGCGTTTCTCGCGTTCGTCGCCCTCGGCGTGCTCGTCAAGATGCTGTTCTTGGGCTGAGCCGTCCGGCGCGGCGGTTTCCCCCGGGGGCGGCGCGGCGCCGCCGGGCGCGGATGCAGCATCCGCACCCCGATCCCCTCGCCATCCCGCCGCGCGGCTGAGCGTGGCACGGAAGAGGTTCCTCTCTCCCAACGCCATTGCGCGGATGCCGCGCAAGTGGATAATGCGCAGGAGGGACGCCGGCAACGAGGCGCGATAAGGGAGGCGCACGCACCATGGATCTGGGACTGAAGGGCCGGAACGCCGCGATCACGGGCTCGAGCCGCGGCATCGGCAACGCCATCGCCACCGCGCTCGCCGCCGAGGGCTGCAACGTCGCGCTGTCGGGCCGCGACCAGGGCAACCTCGACAAGGCGCTCGGCCCCATCGAGGCGCGCGGTGTCAAGGCCGTCGGCATCGCCTGCGACCTCGCCACCTCCGCCGGCTGCGAGGCCTTCATCGATGGCGCCGTCGAGGGCCTCGGCGGGCTCGACATCCTGGTCAACAATGTCGGCGGCATGGTGCCCGGCACCCTCGACAGCCTCACCGACGAGATGTGGGAGCAGGTGCTGCACACCAACCTGATGGGCTATGTCTGGGCCACCAAGTTCGCGGTGCCGCACCTGAAGGCGTCGAAGGCCGGGCGCATCCTCATGGTCTCGGGCGTGACCGGCAGGCAGCTCCTGCCCGGGGCGCTGACGACGACGCTGCCGAACGCAGCGATCATCGGCTTCTGCAAGCTGATGGCCGCCGACCTCGGGCCGGCGGGGATCACCGTCAACAACATCTGCCCCGGCTTCACCAACACCGAATCCTGGGGCCCGCGGGCCGAGGCGATGGCCAAGGTGCGCGGCACCACCGCCGACGCGGTGCGCAAGGCGGTCGCCGACCAGACGATGCTGGGCCGCTGGGCCGAGCCGGCGGAGATCGGCGCCGTTGCCGCCTTCCTGGTCTCGGACCGGAACGCCTACATGACCGGCACCACGGTCGAGGTGTGCGGCGGCTTCACCAAGTATCTGTGAGATATCCGTGAGGCGAGGGCGCGCGGGCGGGCGCGGCGCGCGGAGGGAAGGATGCCAAGGATCGTGAACCTGAAACCGGCGGCGCCGTGGCAGGAGATCCGCTCGACGCCGGCGGACTGGGACAAGACCGGTGCAGACGCGCTGCTGCGCATGCACCGGGACCTGCACCTGGTGCGCGCCTTCGAGGAGACGGTGCTGGAGCTGAAGAACGAGGACCTCGTGCACGGTCCGGCCCATTCCAGCATCGGCCAGGACGGCGGCGCGGTGGCGACGATGTCGATGCTGCGCGCGGGCGATCAGACCACCGGCTCGCACCGCGGCCACCACCAGTTCCTCGCCAAGTCGCTGCGCTATGTCGACGACGGGGGCGATCCGCGCGCAGAGCCGGTGACGGAGCCGATCCGCGCGCTGCTGCAGAAGACGCTGGCCGAGATCATGGGGCTCGCGCAGGGCTTCTGCAAAGGGCGCGGCGGCTCCATGCACCTGCGCTGGCAGGAGGCCGGGGCGCTCGGCACCAACGCCATCGTCGGCGGCGGGGTTCCGCCGGCCACGGGCGTCGCCTGGGCGCTGAAACGGCACGGCCGGGGCGACGTCGTGTTCACCTTCTTCGGCGACGGCGGCGTCAACATCGGCGCCGTGCCGGAGGCGATGAACCTCGCCGCGCTGTGGGACCTGCCGATCTGCTTCTTCATCGAGAACAACGGCTATGCGGTCGCCACCACCCTGGAGGAGGAGACCCGCGAGACGCGCCTGTCGTCGCGCGGCCTCGCCTACGGCATGCCGGCCTTCCGCGTCGACGGCATGGACCCGATGGCGGTGCGCATCGCGACCGGCAAGGCCTGCGAGATCATGCGTGCCGGCAAGGGCCCGGTGATCATCGAGGCCGAGCTGTACCGCTTCTTCCACCATGGCGGCGGCATCGCCGGCAGCGCCTTCGGCTACCGCAGCAAGGAGGAGGAGGCGCAATGGCGGGCGCGCGACCCGCTGGTCCGGCTGCGCGACGAGTTGGTCGCCCGCGGCTGGCTCGACGAGGACGGCGATGCGGCATTGCGCTCGGCGGCGCAGGCCGCGATGGCCGACGTCGCCGGCGCGCTGACCGAGAGCGACGGCAACCGGCGCCGCATCGTGCCTTCGCTGTGGCCGGACACGTCGTTCCGTGATTTCGGCCTGCGCGGGGACCTTTCGGAGTTCGACGGCGTGCGCTTCGAGGAGCTGGAGACCGCCAGCGGCCCGGTCACCGAGGTCAAGTTCATCGACGTCGTCAGCCAGGTCATGGACCGGCGCATGGGCGAGGACGCGCGCATCTTCGTGCTCGGCGAGGACGTGCACCGCCTCAAGGGCGGCACCAACGGCGCGACCAAGGGCCTGGCCGAGAAGTACCCGGACCGCATCATCGGCACGCCGATCTCCGAGCAGGGCTTCACCGGCCTTGCCGGGGGCGTTGCCATGGAGGGGCACTACCGGCCGGTGGTCGAGCTGATGTACCCGGACTTCACCCTCGTCGCCGCCGACCAGGTGTTCAACCAGATCGCCAAGGCGCGGCACATGTTCGGCGGTGACATTCCGATGCCGCTGGTCGCCCGCACCAAGGTCGCGCTCGGCGACGGCTACGGCTCGCAGCACTCGATGGACCCGGCCGGGCTGTATGCGATGTGGCCGGGCTGGCGCATCGTCGCGCCGTCGACGCCGTTCGACTATGTCGGGCTGATGAACAGCGCGCTTTTGTGCGAGGACCCGGTGCTGGTGATCGAGAGCACCCAGCTTTACACCACCACCGGCCCGGGGCCGGTCGAGGATTTCGACTACTACGTCCCGCTCGGCAAGGCCAAGGTGGTGCGGCCGGGCCGTGCGTTCACCGTGCTATCGTATCTTGCCATGACGCCGAAGGCGATCGCCGCGGCCGAGCAGATGGGCGTCGATGCCGAGATCATCGATTTGCGCTCGCTCGACCGCGCCGGCATCGACTGGCAGACGATCGGCGACAGCATCGGGAAGACCAACAACGTCGTGGTCGTCGAGCAGGGGCCGCTCACCGCCTCCTACGGCGCGATGCTGACCGACGAGCTGCAGCGGCGCTTCTTCGACTGGCTCGACCAGCCGGTCAAGCGCATCCACGGCGGCGAGTCGGCGCCGAGCGTCTCCCGCGTGCTGGAGCGCGCCGCCATCGTCGACATCGAGGAGATCCAGGCCGGCTACCGCGCGATCATGGCCGACAAGGGCGATACGCGCTTCGCCGCCGAATAGACCACCGGAAGGGGGACTCATGTCCGGAAACGGCCTGCCCGGCCTGCGCGGCACCGACCATATCGGCTTCACCGTGCCGGACCTCGACGAGGCAGTCGACTTCTTCGTCAACGTGATCGGCTGCGAGGCGTTCTACGACCTGGGGCCCTTCCAGGCCGAGGACGACTGGATGCAGCGGCAGCTCAACGTGCATCCGCGCACCGTCATGCGGCGCCTGAAGTTCCTGCGCTGCCGGCACGGCTCCAACTTCGAGATCTTCGAGTACGAGGCGCCGGACCAGAACGCAACGCAGCCGAAGAACAGCGACGTCGGCGGCCATCACCTCGCCTTCTATGTCGACGACATGGACGCGGCGCTCGCCTATCTGAGGAGCAAGGGCGTGCGCATTCTCGGCGAGCCGGTGGTCCGCACCGCGGGGCCCAGCGCCGGCCAGACCTGGGTCTATTTCCTCACCCCCTGGGGCATGCAGTTGGAGCTCGTCTCGTTCCCCGGCGGCAAGGGCTACGAGAAGGACACCGACCGCCGGCTCTGGCACCCGGCGCGGCCGGCGGAGTAGGCAAAGGCCCCTCAAACATACGGAGGCAGGCATGGCACGACGCATCGTCGACATCTCGGTGCCGCTGGAGGGCGGCATCAAGTCCGACCCGCCGGGCATGGAGCCCAAAATCGAATACGTCACCCAGGAGCAGAACGCCGAGTACATGACCAGCTTCTTCCCCGGCCTGACGAAGGCCGATCTGCCGGACGGCCAGGGCTGGGCCATCGAGTTCGCCCATATCACCACGCACAGCGGCACCCATCTCGACGCGCCCTACCATTTCCATACCACGATGGACCGCGGCCAGCGCGCGATCACCATCGACGAGGTGGATCTCGAATGGTGCTTCCAGCCGGGCGTGAAGCTCGACTTCCGACATTTCGAGGACGGCTACGTCGCGACCGCGGCCGACGTCGAGGCCGAGTTGGCG
>CAYFYY010000001.1:0-113504 GCA_964347475.1 uncultured Flavobacteriales bacterium | reverse complement strand
TTCAGCGTGATCGAGCGGTCGGTGCCGGCGACGGTGAAGGCGCCGTCCGCGAAGACGATGTCTGCCGCGGCCGCCTCGAGCGCATCGGCCGCGACCTCCTTCGCCTGTTCCAGGACCTCGTGGGCCGCCGCCCGCACCGCGCCGCCGCCGATCGTGATGGAGCGCGATCCGAACGTTCCCGCGGAGCTGGGCATGATCCGGCTGTCGCCCTGGACGTAGTCCACGTCCTCGAAGCCGAGGCCGAGATACTCGAACAGCAGCTGGCGGTAGACGGTCTCATGGCCCTGGCCGTGCGCGCAGGTGCCTGGCTTCAGCAGGGCGCGCCCCTCGGCGTCGAGGCTGAGCTCGGCCTCCTCGCCCCGCTCCATCTTGCCGGCGCTTTCGATGGCGTTGGCGATACCGATGCCGCGCAGTTTGCCGCGGGACAGCGACTCGGCGCGGCGCGCCGGGAAATCCGCATAGCCCGCCAGCGCGAGCGCCTTGTCCATGTTGCCGGGGAAATCCCCGGAATCGTAGGTGAAGGTCAGCGCCGTCTTGAAGGGAAACGCGTCAGGTTCGATCAAGTTGCGCCGGCGCAGCTCCGCCGGGTCCATACGGATCTCCCGCGCCGCCGCGTCGATCAGCCGTTCCAGCATGTAGATCGCCTCGGGCCGGCCGGCGCCGCGATAAGCGGCGGTGGTGTTTGTGTTCAGGAAATAGGCGTCGACTTCGACATGAATCGCAGGCGTCCGGTAGACCCCGGCAAGGCAGCCGATATTGCCGACCACCGGGTTCGGGCCGCCGCCCGACAGGTACGCGCCGATCGCCGCCGCCGTGCGCACCCGGATGGCAAGGAACCGGCCGTCATCGTCCAGCGCCAGTTCGGCCGTCGTCAGGTTGTCGCGGCCCTGGTCGTCGCATTGGAAGCTCTCGCTGCGCTCGCTCGTCCACTTGACCGGCCGCCCGATGCGGCGCGATGCCCACATCACAAGCGTCTGTTCGTGATACGGCGAATTGCGGTTGCCGAAGCCGCCGCCCATGTCGTGGCAGACGACCCGCAGCTTGTCCGGCGGGATCTTCAGGATCGGCTCGGCCAGGAAGTTGCGCACCCGGTTCGGCGACTGGACGCCGGTGACCAGGAGGTAGGAGTTGTCAGCCGTGTCGTACTGGCCGATCGCCACTCGAGGCTCGAGCGGGCTCGGCTGGACGCGCGAGATCGGCACCTCCAGCCGCACGGTGCGGGCCGCCCGCGCAAATGCGGCCTCCACCGCCGCACGGTCGCCGGCCTCATGGTGGAAGCCGATATTGTCGGGGCAGTCCGGGCGGATTGCCGGTGCGCCGGGTGCCAGCGCCTGGCGCAGCGAGGTGACGGCGGGCAGCTCCTCGTACGCGACCTCGATGAGCTCCGCCGCGTCCTTGGCCTGGTTCAGCGTCTCGGCGACGACGAAGGCGACGTAGTCGCCGACGTAGCGCACATATTCGCGGTTCAGCACCGGCCGCGGTGGCTGGTACATCAGCGCGCCGTCGCGCCGCTTCATCTGCCGTGCACACGGGATGTCGCCCAGCCCGTCGGCCGTCACGTCCGCCCCGGTCAGCACCGCGATCACGCCTGGCGCCGCGCGGGCCGCCGTGGTATCGATTCCGACGATCCGAGCGTTCGCGTATGGTGAGCGCACGACATAGCCGCGCGCGGCGTTATCGGGGATAAGATCGTCGGCGAAACATGCCTCGCCCTTGAGGAACCGTGCGTCCTCCACCCGCCGCGACGCGGCGCCGATCCCCCCTCCGATCGCGGTCATTGTGGCCCTCCCTTCTTGTGCGCCGGCGATCTTACGCACTGGACGCGCCGACGGGAAGCATCGCGTCGATGTGGGTGAATTTACCGGTCCGCCAGTGCGGCGGCCCTGATCCGCTCGAACTCGGCCTCGATCTCCGCGGCCACCGCCGCCGCCACGTCGTCCGCCGTGCCGTCCCGCGACTGCCGGTCGCCGCGCCGCCACTGTTCGATATAGGCATCGGTCCCGACCAGGCCCTTGCGCATGGCGACCGCATCGATGAGCACCTGGAACCGCTCGCTCAGCTGGATCTTGGCCTTTGCCCGGCCCTCGCGGGCCTCGACCACCGCCGGGATCCCCTGCCAGTACAGGATCGTGTAGTCGGCCATCGCCCATTTCCCCCTACGTGCGCCGGTTCGACCCGCCCATTGCAACCCGTCAGGATATATTCGACAGGCGGCGATGCTGCAATCCGGCGGAAGTGAAACTATCGCTCGACGGATCGCTGCAAAAGCATTAGGAGCATCTCAAATTTGTTCGGGGCTGGCATCGAGCGACCTCATGCTTCGAGACGGCGCTTCGCGCCGCGAAACAGCGGCCCGTTTTGAAGCATGAGGTCGCGCCGGGGCCTTGGCACGGGAGCGGGGTGATGACGAATCGCTTCACGGTCACGATCACCGACAAGGAGTCGGCGCGCGACGGCAGGACGGCGCCGGCAGCGCCCGACGAGACCTATCTCGAGGTCGCGCAGCGCGCCGGCTTCCAGGTCGCCGCCACCTGCGGCGGGCGCGGGCGCTGCCGCAGTTGCCGGATCAAGATCCTCGCGGGCGAGGTGCCGCCTCCGGGCATCAGCGACCGGGTCCAGCTCGGACATGACGAGGTGCACGAGCGGTTCCGGTTGTCGTGCCAGACACGGGTCATCGCCGACAGCGCGATCCTGCTGGCGCCGCCGAGGGCGGAGACCGGCCACAAGATCCTCGCCGGGAGGGCGCCGGCAGCCGGGATGGCACTCGATTCCGGAGTCGAGAAGCGGCACATACGGGCCGCCGCGCCCGACGACGAGAACGACCAGACCTCTGACTGGGACGAGGTGCGCGCCGCCTGTGGCGACCGCCTTGTTGGCGCTGCTCCGACGGATATCCTGCGGCGCTTGCCCGGTATGCTGCGCGAGAAGGGCGGCTCGCTGACCGTCACCACCTTCAACGGCGAGGTCATCGCCATCGAGCCGGGCGACACGACGGCGCACAACTACGGCATGGCCTTCGACATCGGCACCACCAGCATCGTCGGCTCGCTCATCGACCTGGATGCCGGCGAGGAGCTAGCCGCGGTCGGCGGCCTCAACCCGCAGGCCGTCCACGGCGGCGACCTGATGTCGCGCATCGCCTACGCCCAGTTCGACGCCAAGCGGCTGCAGACCCTGCGCGCCAAAGTGCTGGGGGTGGTCAACAGTTTCGTCGGCGAGGCCTGCGCGGCGGCCGGCATCGAGGCCGCCCACATCCACAAGGTCGTCGTCGTCGGCAACACGGTCATGCACCACATCTTCCTCGGCATCGACCCGACCCATGTCGGCCTTGCCCCCTATGCGCCGGCGGTGCGCGACGCGATCGAGCTGCCGGCGGCGGAGGTGCCGCTCAAATCGACGCCCAACGCGCGCGTCTGCCTCTTGCCGCTGGTTGCCGGCTTCGTCGGCGCCGACACGGTGGCCGCGGTGCTGGCGACGCGACTCGACGAGTCGGAGGAGATCCGGGCGCTCGTCGACATCGGCACCAACGGCGAGGTGGTGATGGGCTCGCGGCGGAAGCTGATGGCCTGCTCCGCCCCGGCCGGCCCGGCCCTCGAAGGCGCGCAGATCCGCCACGGCATGCGCGGCGCGGTCGGCGCCATCGAGGCGGTCTCGATCGAGGACGACGTGACCCTGGGCGTCATCGGCGGGGCGCCGCCGGTCGGAATCTGCGGCTCCGGGCTGATCGACGCCATCGCCAAGATGCTCGACGCACGGGTGCTCGAGCCCTCCGGGCTGCTGCAGGGCGAAGACCGCGGTGACCTGCCGCCGAAGCTCGCCGAACGGCTGGTCCGGGATGACGCGGGCGTCGCCTTCGCGCTCTCCTGGGCGCGCGACGCGGGGATCGACGAGGACATCACGCTGAGCCAGGGCGATATCAGGCAGTTGCAGCTCGCCAAGGGGGCGATCTGCGCCGGCGTCATGCTGCTGCAGAAGGTCATGAAGCTGCCGACCGATAAGATCGTCGAGCTGATGCTGTGCGGCGGCTTCGGCAACTACATCAACACGACAAGCGCGCTGCGCATCCGCCTCTTGCCCGAGCTGCCGGCCGACCGCATCACCTATTTCGGCAACGCCGCCGCCCTCGGCGCCCAGATGGCGCTCCTGTCGGAGACCGAGCGCGCCCGCGCAGCCGACGTGGCCCGCCGCATCGAGCATGTTTCGCTGGCCACCGACCCGGAGTTCCAGGCGATCTTTGTCGAGGCGGTCCAGTTCCCCGGCGCCAACGTCGTCCCGATGCGGCGCGGCGATCGGAGGGGGCGGCGGACGAGAACGGGGCGGTAGGAGCCGCGCGCCGACGGCACCGAACGGCTAAGGGCCGCCGCGTATCATCCCGCCCGCCGGGGCGCCGTACTCGGCGATGAAGGTCGCGAAGGCGTGGCGCAGCGCCTGCGGGTCGGCGATGTCGTCGAGGTTCTCCAGCAACACCGTCAGGAGATAGTTGTTGCCGAGCCCGTACGTCGCGTTCAGCTCCCGCAGGCGGGCGTAGGCGGGCTCCGACAGCGCAGCGGCGAAGCGTTTCGGCAGCGGGTAGCGTTTTTTCGCCATGGGGCCGGCCCTCCTCCCGGACTCACGATCCGTCCCAGCCGCAGGCGGCGAGCGCCGCGTGCATGTGCGGTGGCGGCGCGGCAACGACGGTGACGGGGTCCTTCTTCGGATAGAGCGGAATGGTGACGGCGCGGGCGTGCAGGTGCGGCGGCGGGGCACCCTTTGCGGCGGCGCCGTAAACGGGATCGCCCAGCACTGGGCAGCCGAGCGCGGCGCAATGTACGCGTACCTGATGTGTACGCCCGGTCTTCGGGCGCAGCTCCAGCCAGGTCAGGCCGTCGGATCTGCCGAGGATGCGATACGTCGTGATGGCCGGCTTGCCGGCTTCGGCGACCATGCGCCAGCCGCCGGTCTTCGTGGACCGCTTGCGCAAGGGCAGGTCGACGGTCCCGGACGGTTTCTCCGGTGCGCCCGTGACGATGGCCCAGTAGATCTTGGTCACGCGGCTCTCCGCGAACAGCCGCGCCAGCCGGCGCAGCGCCTTCGGATGGCGGCCGAGCACGAGGCAGCCGCTGGTGTCGCGGTCGAGCCGGTGGGCCAGCGCCGGCGCCCTCGGCAGGCCGAAGCGCAGGGCATCGAATTCGTCTTCAAGGTTGGGGCCGCCGCCCGGCCCCGCGTGGACCGGGATGCCGGCCGGCTTGTCGATCACCAGCATGAGCCCGTCGCGATAGAGCACGTGATCGAGGAGGCTGTCGGCGGAGCCGTCCATGCGGTCACGCAGCCCGGCGCAGCGCTTGGCCGGGCCGTACGCCGGTCGGCATGCCACCGTCGAGGACGGGTTGCCCGTTGACCAGCACCGTCTCGATGCCGGCGGCGGGCCGGGCCGGATCCTCGTACGTGCCGCCTTCGGCGATGCGGTCGGCGTCGAACAGCACCAGGTCGGCGTACGCGCCGGCGCGGATGACGCCGCGGTCGGCAAGCCGGAAGCGCGCCGCCGACAGGCCGGTCATCTTGTGCACCGCCTGCTCGAGCGTCAGCAGCCCGACTTCGCGTACGTAGTGGCCCAGCACCCGCGCGAAGGCGCCCCAAAGGCGCGGATGAGGGTGCCTGTCGTGCGGCAGGCCGTCGGAGCCGACCATGGTGTACTTGTATGCGAGGATCTGTCGTACGTCCTGCTCGTCCATGACGAAGTAGATCGCCCCGCCGGGCTTCAGGCGCTGGAATGCTTCGGCCTTGCTGCAGCCCCAGTCGGAGGCGATGGCGTCCAGATAGCGTCCGGACATGTCCGGATACGGCTCCGACCAGGCGATCAGGACGCGCTCGGCCCTGGCCATGTAGTCGTCGAGGAGCACGGTCGAGCTGGCGGCGTACGGGTACGCGTCGAGCGCGACGTCCTGCTCGGCGCGGGCAGCCTCGAACATCGCCAGCGTCTGGCGACTACGGCCGAAATTCTCGCGGCCGCTGCATTTGTGGTGCGAGACGATGAGCGGTACACCGGCCCGCCGCGCCGTGTCGAACGATTCGGCGAGGGACTCGGCGACATGGTCGCCCTCGTCCCGCATGTGGGTCGCGTACACGGCGCCGGTACCGGTCAGCACCTCCAGCAGCGCGCCGATCTCTTCCCGCGTCGCGTCGCGCGCCGGCGGATAGAACAGCCCGGTGCTGAGGCCGGCGGCGCCGGCGTCGAGGCATTCTGAGACCAGCGCCTGCATGGCGGCGAGCTCGCGGTCGTTGGCAGCCCGGTCCAGCGCCCCCATGGCGGCGACGCGCAGCGTCGTGTGGCCGACCATCGGCACAGCGTTGACCGGCAGCGCTGCGCGCTCCAGCGTCGCAACGTAGGCCGCAAAACCGGCGTAGCGGAAATCTCCCTGCATCCCCAGCAGGTCGAGTGGTGGCACTGGCGGCCCCTTCGGCGTGAGCGGCGCAAGGCTGATGCCGCAATTGCCGGTGACCACCGTGGTCACGCCCTGGGTCAGCTTCGGCAACATGGCGCCCTCGCGCAGCAGGGCGTTGTCGTCGTGGGTATGCACGTCGATGAAGCCGGGCGCCAGCACCCGTCCCGCACAGTCGACCTCGCGCTGCGCCGTGGCGCCGCCGAGATCGCCAACCGCGACGATGCGCTCGCCCGTCACCGCGACGTCGCCGAAAAAGCGCGGCGCCCCGGTGCCGTCGACGATGGTCGCGTTGCGCACGGCAATGTCGTAACGGATGTTGGTCGGGTCTGCCATGCCAGCGGGTTCCCTAAGGTCGAATGCGCATGGAGCCAGCGTTCGCCGGTCGCGTCAACCGTGGCGAAGGTGGCGCGGCGACTATTCATCCGACCGCCGCTGCGTTAAGATTCGCGCATCAGGGAGTCCCGGCCCGCGTGTCGCCGCGGCAACGCGCGGGGCGGCCGGCCCGCCCACAGAGGTCGTCCGCATGAGGCAGAGTTGCAAATCGAACGCGTTCCCATGAGCCGCCGTCACGGTGCGCCCGCATCTCACACCGCGGCCGGAGGACTGTCATGAAACCGCGGCTGGCCGCGATCGCGCTGCCGCTGTTCCTGGCGGCCGGCGGACCGGCCGTGGCCGCCGTCCCGGCGGAGGACGTCGATGCCGCGGTGCGCCGCGCCCTTGCCGCCGGGGACTACCAGCGTGAGCTGCCCCTGCGCGAAGTGACCGACGACGAGGACGGCTCTCGCGACGACCCGATGGCCGATCCCGACTGGTGGCGCAACGAGGGCGATGCCCAGGCACCGAACCTGTACCGGCCGGGCAGCCAGAACCCGGACTCCGACGTGTTCGATTTCGAAATACCGCCGGCGCTTCGCCAGGCGCTGCGCGTCCTAATGTGGATCGTGTTCGTCGCCGGCGGTGCGCTTGTCGCCTATTATCTCCTCAACGAGGCTCGCCTGTTTTCCCGCTGGAAGAAGGGGGCCTGGCAGCCGGAATCCGCGCCGAATGAGTCAGGGGCCAGTGTACCGGACCCGGCCGCGGGCGACCTGGACGATGCCGAGAGCCTTGCCGCACACGGCGAATATGCCGAGGCCGTGCATGTCCTGCTGCTGCGCAGCATCATGCTGATCCGCGACCGCGGCGCCGACCTTTCGACCTCGCTGACCAGCCGGGAGATCCTGCGCCGGGCCCCCCTGGACGAGACCGAAAAGAATGCCTTCGGGACGTTGGTCGGCGTCACGGAAGTGACGCATTTCGGCGGCCGTACCGCAACGGAGGCGGATTTCCTGCGGTGCCGCGACCTGTTCCGGCGGATCGCCAAGGCGGGCGCGGGAGGGAGGGAGTGAGCCAGACCCAGCCGTACTCCGCCAGGACCGTATACTGGCTGCTAGGCGTCGGCGTGCTGTCCTTCGCCGCCGCCGCCTATTTCATGATCTACGCGCAGAGCGACGTCGGCGCCGCCAAGGCGAACGCCTTCTCGTACTCGGCCATCGGACACCGGGCGCTTGTCGATACCCTGCGGGAACTGGACATCCCGGTGCTCGTAAGCCGCGCCGATTCGTCCGCCAAGGCGGGGAGCGAGTCGCTTCTGGTGGTGGCCGAGCCGCGCCGCAAATCGTGGTACGCCGACACGATCGGTGCGGCCCGGCCGGCCGGGACGGTCCTGCTCGTCCTGCCGAAATGGGACGGGTTCGGGGACCCCGTTCGCAGCCACTGGCTGTGGGTCGCCGGCATGCTGCCGACCGACTATATCGAATCGATCCTGCAGCAGGTCGCACCCGGCGCCGCCGTCCAGCGCGCAATGCCGACACGCTGGCATACCGGGCCGTTCGGCGTGTCACCCACGATCGAGTTTCCGCAGCTCGTTATCTCCGGCCTTCTGGATCCCGTGATCTGGAGCGACCAGGGAACCCTGCTTGGCGTGATCCGCCAGGGTGACCAGACCGTGTGGGTCCTGTCGGACCCCGACGTCCTGTCGAACCACGGGCTCGCTGCGGGCGACAACGGCCTTCTTGCAGTGCGTATCATGGACGCGCTGCGCCCCTTGGGTGGCGCCGTGATCTTCGACGAGACGGTGCACGGGTACTGGCAGCCGCCGAGCCTGTGGCGGTCGATGTTCGAGCTTCCCTTCCTCATCCCGGTGCTCCTGACCTTCGCGGCGGTGTTCGTCCTCGCCTGGTCGGCGACGGGCCGCTTCGGCTCGCCGCTGGCGGCCAAGCCGGGCCTGGTCCCCGGCAAGACGGCGCTGATCGACAATACGGCGAGCCTGCTGCGCTTCGGCGGGCACGGGTCGGCAATCCTGAAACGTTATGCCGACGTTACATTGCGCGATGTGGCACACCGGCTCAACGCACCGCGCCGGCTCGAGGGCCCGGACCTGATCGGATGGGTGGACCGGGTTGGCACGGCCCGCGGCGCCACAAGGAAATTCCGGGATCTTCAGGACCGGGCCGACAGGCTGGAGGCCAACGTCCGTTCGGATGCACCCCGCCTGGCGAGGCTCGCAAGGCAACTCCACCAATGGAAACGGGAGATCATCGATGGATCTTGAGGCGATTGCCCTGGTCGGCACGCAGTTGCGGGAACAGGTGCAAAAGGCGGTGATCGGGCAGGATACCGCACTCGACCTGCTGCTGGTCAGTCTCCTGTCCGAGGGGCACATGATCCTCGAAGGTGTTCCGGGCACCGCCAAGACGATGCTGGTACAGACCTTTGCCGCGGCGCTGTCGCTGGATTTCGGGCGAATCCAGTTCACGCCGGACCTGATGCCCGGCGACGTGCTCGGGACAAATCTGTTCAACTTCCAAACCAGCCAGTTCACCCTGACCAAGGGCCCGGTCTTTACGCAGCTGCTGCTGGCCGACGAGATCAACCGGACGCCGCCGAAGACCCAGGCCGCCCTGCTGCAAGCGATGCAGGAGCGGGCGGTGACCATCGACGGCGAGACCTATCCGCTGGGCGACGGCTTCATGGTGATCGCGACGCAGAACCCGATCGAGCAGGAGGGCACCTATCCGCTGCCGGAGGCGCAACTCGACCGCTTCCTGTTCAAGCACATCCTCGATTATCCGTCCGAGGACGAAGAGCGCGCCATCGTCGCACGGCACGGGCACAGCACGGCCATGCCGAAACTCGCCGATTTCGGAATCCAGCCGGTGGCAGACATGGAAAGCCTGATCGCCGTGCGCCGGTTCGTCGAGACCATTCGTCTGTCCGACGACATGGTGAACTATATCGTTGCGATCGTGCGGGCGACGCGCGAGAACCCATCGCTGCAGTTCGGAGCCTCGCCGCGCGCCGCCAACATGCTCGCCTCGGCCGCGCGCGCGACCGCGGCGATCGGCGGGCGCGACTACGTCATCCCCGACGACGTCAAGTTCATTGCCGCACCGGCGCTGCGGCACCGTGTCGTGATGGCGCCCGGCGCCGAGATAGAGGGACTGTGGATCGACACCGTTATCGGGCAGATCCTCGACCAGACCCCGGCGCCCCGCTGATGCGCCCGACCGGACGCGCGGTTCTTCTCTTTGCGGTCACGGTGCCGCTGTCGATGGCGGCGGTGCTTGTGAACGGGAACCTGTGGCCCTTCGGCTTCGCGCTGCTGGCGGTGGCGATATTCCTGACCGGGCTGGATGGGATGCGTGCGTTGTCGCCGCGTGCGTTGCGGATCGAAATGCAGTCGCCAAGTGTTCTTTATGCCGGCAGCAGCGATACGTTGCGTGTCACGCTCCAGCCAGAGCAAGCGGCCCCTCCGACCGAGGTTGAGCTGCTGTGCGATGCAAGCGCGAACCTTGCAATGCCACCCGTGCTGCGCGCGACCCTGGCGGCACAGTGGCCATCGGAAGCACGCATGACGCTGAGCCCGGTGCGCCGCGGCGCGGCCCACATCGACCGGCTGTGGCTGCGCTGGCGCGGCCCGATGGGTCTGATGGAGCGAATGCGCATCGAGGAGCTCTCGCTTGAGATTCCGGTGGTCCCGAACGTGCGCGCCGTCCGCAACACGGCGATCCGGTTCACCGCCTGGGACGCGCCGACGGGGATCAAGCCCCAGAACCAGCAGGGTGACGGTTCCGAGTTCGACTCGCTGCGCGACTACGTGCCCGGCCTCGACCGCCGCTCGATCGACTGGAAGCATTCCGCCCGTCATCGCGAGCTGGTCTGCAAGGAATTCCGGGCCGAGCGAAACCACCAGATCGTCATGGCGATCGACACGGGGCACCTGATGAGCGAGCCCATGGGCGGACTACCGAAGCTCGACCATGCCATCAACAACGCCCTTGTGTTGGGTTACGCCTGCCTGCGCCACGGTGACCGGATCGGTCTCTTCGGGTTCGACTCGCAGACCCGGCTATACGCCGAGCCGGTCGGCGGCATCCATTACTTCAATCAGTTCCTGCGCACGTCGGCGCGGCTGGAGTATCGGCCCGACGAGACCAACTTTACGCTCGGCCTCACCGAACTGACGATGCGCCTGAAGCAGCGCTCGCTGATTATTCTGCAGACCGAGTTCGTCGACACCACGACCGCGGAGCTGATGGTGGAAAATCTCGCGCGTCTGGCGTCGCGCCACGTCGTCCTGTTCGTAACGCTGCGGGATCCCGACATCGACCGGACGATCGACGCAGCGCCGCGCACGCTGGAGGACGTCACCCGCTCGGTCATCGCCGACGACTTCGCCCGCGAACGTCTGGTCGTATTCGAGCGGCTGCGGCGTCTCGGCGTGCAGTGCATGGAGGCGCCCAGTGAAAGAATGGGCACGGAGCTCGTCGACCGCTATCTTGCGATCAAGAACAAGGAGCTGATCTGATGCCGGACAGGTATGGCTGATGGCCGAGGTCAGGCTGAAAAGCTACGAGTTCCGCCGTGAGCGCGAGGACAGCTGGCGCGATTTGGAAGCTCTCCTGGCGCGCGCCGAATCCCGGGGCATCCAGTCGCTGACGCCGGCAGAGCTGTTCCGTCTGCCGAACCTCTACCGGGCGACGATATCTTCGCTGTCGGTGGCGCGCACCATCACTCTTGACCGGAATGTCCTGTTGTACCTCGAAGGGCTTGCCGCGCGCGCGTATTTCTTTGTCTACGGGGCGCGTGGCAGCTTCGGCGTCGGGGTCATGCGGTTCTTCGGCCGGCAGTTCCCGCGGGCCGTACGCGATGCGCGCTACAATGTCCTGGCGGCTGCTTTCGCAATGTGTCTCGGGGTTGCCGTCGGCTGTCTGCTCACCCTGTCCAACAACGACTGGTTCTACACCTTCGTCTCCGAAGGCATGGCCGGCGGGCGCTCGCCCACGGCGAACACGGAATCGCTGCGCGCGGTGCTCTACGACGACGGCGGCGGTGTGCTCGAGTCGCTCTACCTGTTCGCAACCTACCTGTTCACGCACAACTCGCAGATCGGCATGCTGGCTTTCGCGCTCGGCTTCGCGCTCGGCGTTCCGGTGATCCTGCTGATGTTCTACAACGGGCTGTTGATCGGCGCCTTTGTCGCGCTTTATGCCTCGCGCGGTCTGACGGTCGAGTTCGTGGCCTGGCTCAGCATCCATGGCACGACCGAATTGCTGGCGGTCATCCTGTGCGGCGGGGCCGGGCTTTCGCTGGGCAGTGCCTTCGCCTTTCCCGGGCGCCGCGGCCGGCTCGACAATCTGGCGCGGTGCGGCCGCAAGGCTGGCATGATCGCCATCGGGGCGGTGGCGATGCTCCTGATCGCGGGGCTGCTCGAAGGGTTCGGACGGCAACTCATACAGAACCCCGCGTTGCGGTACCTGATCGGCGGCGCCATGTTATTGCTCTGGCTGCTGTATTTCACCTTTGCCGGGCGGGAGCGTGCCGATGGCCGCAATGAATGAAGCGGGCAACGCCGCGCCGCTGCCGCGTCCGAAGAACCTGCGCGATGTCACGACGCCCGAAGGCGTGCCGCTGCGATTCGAGCTCGCCAGCCGTAGCGATCGCGTCACCGCACTGATCATCGATCTGATGATCATTGCCGGGGTGATATTCGGCCTCGGGCTTTTGATGTTGGCGCTGGCCGTGGTGGTTGGCATGTCCGGCTGGCAGGCGGCGTTCGGCCTGCTGGCGTTCTTCATACTGCGCAACTTCTACTTTACTTATTTCGAGCTACGCTGGCACGGCACCACCCCAGGGAAACGTGCGCTACGGATGCGCGTCATCGACCGTTACGGCGGGCGGCTACGCCCAGAATCCGTCTTTGCCCGCAACCTGATGCGGGAGGTCGAGCTGTTCCTGCCGCTCAGTCTGGCGGCCAGCGCCAGCAGTGTCGGCGCCGGCAACTGGGCGATTCTGTTCGCCCTGATCTGGGCCAGCCTGTTCACGCTGATGCCGCTGTTCAACAAGGACGTCATGCGTGCCGGCGACATCGTCGGCGGCACCTGGGTGATCAAGGCGCCGAAGGGCCAGCTGCTGCCCGACATGGCGCTGGCCACGACCGCCGGAACCGAGACGGCCGATTCCGGATCGCCGGCCTACACCTTCACCCGCGAGCAATTGGAGGTCTACGGCATATACGAGCTACAGACGCTCGAGACCGTTCTGCGCCAGCAGGGCGTCACTGCCGAGGAAACACGGGCCGAGGTCTGCAATCGAATCCGCCGCAAGATCGACTGGCAGGGCGTGGAGGAGGTGGATCCGCAGCTATTCCTTGCGGCATTCTATGCCGCCCTGCGCGCGCACCTGGAAAACCGCATGCTCTTCGGCCAGCGCCGCGAGAGTAAGCACGACCGCAAGGCATAGGGGGCAGGCCGGTCAGTCGAACACGGCCGCGATCTGTTCGGTATCGGCGCCTTCCTTGACGACGCGAAGATCGTGGTAGCTGACCGCGTAGGCCACCGCCCACAATGCGCCCGCGAACGAGGCGATGATCCAGTTGACGGACATGAGGATCGTCATCGATGTCTCAATGGAAGCGCTCCCGCTCATGGCGGAAAAGACGATCATGCCGCTGATGGCCCCAAGCGGTATCGTCAGCAGGAAGCTGATGAAGAAGAGAGATATGCCGAGACCGAGAATCCGCCAGCGGTATCCCTTTGTCAGCGCCGCGCTGCGCGGAAGGGCTGAGAGGCCCGTACGCTCGATCACAGCGGCCGGAATTGCGACCCAGAGCATGGTCACGACAATGATACCGGGGATGATCAGGGCCGCGAAACCGAGAAATATCAGAATAAAAGATACAATCGCCACGCCGAGTACCGGAAATATCATGGAAATGCCCCTGCTGAAGCACTCCCCGACGTTCACGGGTCGGCCCCTGAGATGTTGGATTGTCCCATACACCAGCGCGGCGGTGAGAAGATATGCGAGCAGGAGCTGTATGATCGACATGATGATATCCATGACCGGGTTGGTTTCCATCATGCTTGCGGGGTCCAGAGACGGCGGGATAGCGAAAAAAATAGCGTAAACATAGGGTGGCGCGGAAATGACCAGGGCCAGCAGCCCGAACGGCACGACATTCCGGAACAAGGTTGAAAACGAACGCGACAGAACGCGCCCGACGCGGAATTCCGTTGTCGCCGCGGCATAGTCAACCATTTCGATATCCTCCCCTCATCGCCGGCAGATTCCGCCATGGTCGTCAGCGGTCGAACAGAGCGCATGAATCTCTCACGATGGTGGCGAATCATCAAGTCCGGTTCGGCATTCCGGCCGGCGTACGGATTGAGAAAGGTCAATTTCGCGCGATCCACTATTCGCGTATGTTCTGAGCACGAATGACGTACGCGAAAGAGCGAAAGGAAACGCGATGGCCGAGGCGCTGCGGCAGCTGAGCAAAGAACACGCGGATTTCTCGAAGCTGCTGGATCTGCTGGATCGCCAGCTGGCGGTGTTCGCTGCGGGTGAGCGGCCGGACTATGATCTCATCGGCATGGTCATTGACTACTGCCTGGATTACCCGGACGCGGTGCACCACCCGAAAGAGGATCTGATCTACCGAATACTGAAATCACGGAACGCAGACCTGGCGCAGCTGGTCGGCGACCTGGAGGAGGAGCACAGGCAGATCGCCGAGATGACGCGGGAGCTGGCCGAAGCGATGCGGCAGGTGCTGGCCGAGGAGCTGGTTGACCGCCAGTCCGTACACGACCTGACGCGCCGCTTCGTCCGCCGGTACCGTCATCACATCGCGCTCGAAGAGGAACGCGTGTTCCCGGCCGCGGCCGAAGTTCTGTCGGCCGACGACTGGGTCGAGATCGACGGCCGCTTGCGGCAACGCGATGACCCGTTGTTCGGCGATGCCGTCGTCAAACGATTTCGGACGCTCCGCGCCAATATCGAGGGGCTTGCAGGAATTGCCCGGGAGGCATGAAATGAACTGTAACCGACATGGCCGGGCCGGCCGGGTGCGACACTGCCTTCTGACGCACCGTACCATGGGGGCGTGAATGTCAGAACGGCGGGGTGGAGAGAAGATCAAGGCGGCGCAGCCTTTGCAGTCTTCCGACGAAGATGCGGTCTGGTATTCCGATGATCCGCGCGATATCGGCTGGGTGCGGGAAAACATTCCATGCCAGTCGGCGTGTCCGGCCGGAACGAATATCCCCGGCTATATCCAGGCGATCATGGAGAAGGAGTATGGCCGCGCGTACGAGATCAACCGCGAGGCCAACGTCCTGCCCGGCATACTGGGCCGCATCTGCTCGCGCCCGTGCGAGGATGTATGCCGCCATGCGCAGCCCGGCAATGGCGAGACCGTAAACATCTGCCATCTAAAGCGCGCGGCCAGCGACCTGAAACACGTCGGGCACCGGATCACCGAGAGCCTCTACGGCCCCTCCGGCAAGCGGGTTGCCATCGTCGGCGCCGGCCCGGCGGGCGTGGCGGCGGCGCACGACCTGTCGCTTCTGGGCCACGACGTGACGATCTTCGAGCGGGAAGCGGACCCGGGCGGCATGCTGCGCTACGGCATACCGGCATTTCGCCTGCCTCGCGACATCCTGCGGGTTGAGCTGCACAACGCCTTGCGGCTGGGTGTCGAGTTGCGCACTGGCGTCGAGATCGGCAAGGGCAAGGGACAGATGCCGCTGGCCAAGCTGCGCAAGGAGTTCGACGCCGTTCTGTTGACCACCGGTAGCATGGCATCGGTGACGCTGCCCCTGCAGGGCGGTGTCGGGAAGGATGATCCGGAATCGATAAAGGGAGTGGAGTACGGGCTCTATTTCCTGATGGGCCAGCACCGAGGAGAGAAGAAGGCCGTCGGCAAGCGCGTCGCGGTAGTCGGCGCCGGGTTCACCGCGCTGGACTGTGCCCGGGTGGCGAAGAGGTTAGGCGCCGACGAGGTGACGATCCACATCCGGACGGCCGAGGAATACATCCCCGTCACCAAGGACGAGATCTTCGAATGCAAGCGCGAGGGTATCCGCATCAAGGGACTGCGGTCGCCCGCGCAGCTACTCGTCGACGGCGACGGTCGCCTACGCGGCATCGAATTCGTGCAGAACCGTCTCGGCGGATGGCGCGAGAACGGGCGGCGCCAAGCGATCCCAATCGAGGGATCGGAGTTCTTCGAGCCATGCGATACGTTGCTGATCGCCATCGGCCAGCGGACCGTGAACGACTACCTCGACATCAAGCTGGAGCTCGACCGCTGGGGCAGCGTCAAGGCTGACGAGAGTGGCCGGACGTCGCGGAAGGGCGTCTACGCTGCCGGCGATTACGTAACCGGGCCAACCACGATCATCGAGGCGGTTGGCAACGGGCGCCGCGTGGCCGCCGGTATCGATACCTGGCTGATGGGACGCCAGCGCCGCCGGCAGGTCGTCCGCATCGAGCCGGTCGATAGCCCGCTGCGGGAACGCAGCTTCGATTTCATCGAACGGCAGCACATGCCGACGGCACCATTGGCCGAACGGAACAAGGAGCTGACCAAGGAGGTCGAGACGGGCTACGACGAGACTCTGGCGGCGACGGAATCGAAGCGCTGCTACCTGTGCAATCTGAAGTACCAGATCGACGTCGACAACTGCATCTATTGCCGAGCTTGCATTGAGGTCGCGCCGAAAAACTGCATCAAGCTGGTCGAAGGCGTTGAGATTCGCGATGACGGCACCTATGGAAAGCTGCTTGAGACCCAGGAGTGGGACGAGGTGGGCGCTATCTGGATCGACAACAACGAATGCATTCGCTGTGGCGCCTGTTTCATGGTGTGCCCGACCAAATGCATCAGCATCACGCGCAACGAGTTCGTAACACAGGATATCTGAGCGATGACCGACGCGACCCACAACGTCATCATCGGCAACGGGAGCGCCGGCAACGGCGCCGCGATCACACTGCGCGAGCACGACCCGGACAGCCGCATCACAATCATCACCATGAGCAGCTTGCCGTTCTACAATCGGTACGATCTGCCGCGCGTCTTCCGCGGCTGCCACGACTGGCGCGAGATCCTCGTGCACCCCCCGGAATATTACGACGACAATCGCATCATCCTGCGGCGCAACAGCCGGGTGACCGACGTCGATGGCCGCTCGCGCAGCATCACCTTCGCCCACAACGAGGTGATGCATTACGACCAGTTGTTGGTCTGCGCGGGCGGGCGAGGCTACCTGCCCGAGGAGTTGAGCGAGTATTACGGGCTGATGCACGGCTTCCATTCCTTCGAGTCGGCGATGACCACGTATCGCGCCCTGCCGAAGGGCGGCACCGTTATCATGCTGGGCGGCGATATGATCGGACTCGACCTCGCGCGCACGCTGATCGATGTCGGCTACCGGGTCATGCTGCTGGCGAACGACTACACGTTCTGGCCGCATCGCACCGAAGCTGACGAACGCGCCGGCTTCATCGCCGCGCTGGAGCATATGGGGCTCGAGGTGATGGACGGCGTACGGCCCATCGCCATCGAGGAAGGTGCGGCCGGCAAGCCGGCGCGCCGCGTCATCTTCGAGGGTGGCGACAGTGTGGACGGCGACGTCGTGATGCCGTTCTACGGGCTGGTGCCGACGGCCGAGTTCATGCTGGGTTCGGGAGTCGATATCGAGCGCGGGCTGCTCGTCGATCCGCAGCTTCAGACCACGGACAAGCACATCTGGGCGGCCGGCGACGTGTGCCAGATCTGGTCGGCGGCCGACAACGAGTACCGCTTCTACTACGGGTGGACAAATGTCCGCCAAATGGGTGAGGTGGCGGCACGCAACGTGACGGGCGCGAGCGAGACCTTCAAGGGCGCCGGAGACGAGCGCCTCCATGTCGGCCGTGACGGCCACATCCATTCGCCGTTCTGGGAGTACTAGGCCATGGCGCAGAAACGCGAGGGCACGGATATCCAGTTCGCCATCATCGGATCGGCGGGCGACGGCACCATCGCGGCCGGTGACATCCTGAAGCGCGCGATGGCGGCGCTCGGCTACAAGGTCATCGCCTTCGACATTTATCCGGCCGAGATCCGCGGCTTCGGCAAGTGCATCTCGCGCGTGCGGGTAACCACCGAGCAGGCCTATTCATTGAAGCGACATTCCGACGTGCTGGTCTCCCTCGACGACAGCTACGCGATCCCGCATGTCGGCGAGGTGTGCGATTACGGCGCGGTCATATATGAGGCATCGCCCATCGTGCGCCAGCCCGAGGGGGCACACATCACGGCGCATATCCGCCCGACACAGCTTCCCTACGGCCTGAACCAGCGCGAGATTTCCGAGCGGGCGACCAGTTCGGCGCGCTCGCGCAACATCGTCATCCTCGGGTATCTCGCCGCGCTCTACGATATCGACCCGCAGGCCTTCCGCAAGGTGATCGCGGCCAAGTTCCGGCGCAAGGCGCCAGTGGTGACGACCAGCAACACCGCCGCCTTCGATGCCGCGTACGAGGTCGGCAAAAGGGTCTTCAAGCTGGACCAGGGTAGCCTGGGCGAGCCCGTCCACGCCGACAAGGGCGAGACGGCCACCATGATGACCGGTAACGGGGCCATCGTGCGCGGCTGTATCGATGCCGGGCTCGACACGTTTTTTGGCTACCCGATCACGCCGGCGACGACGATCCTGGAACGCCTCGCCGCAGAGCTTCCCAAGCACGGCGGTCGCGTGCTGCAGACCGAAGACGAGATCTCTGCGATTTCCGCCACCATCGGCGCCGGCTATACCGGCGCGCGCGCGGCGACGGCGACCTCGGGACCGGGCCTTGCGCTGATGGCCGAGATGCTGGGGCTCGGCGTCATGGGTGAGATCCCGTCGGTGGTGTTCGTCAGCCAGCGGGGCGGCCCGTCGACCGGGATGCCGACGAAGACCGAGCAGTCCGACCTCAACATGGCGGTGTTCGGCGGTGCCGGTGATGCACAGCGCATCGTGCTGGCACCGACCAATGTCGACGGCTGCTACCGTACCGCCGGCAAGGCCTTCGAGATGGCCGAACAGTACCAGACGCCCGTCATCGTCCTGATGGACCTGTATCTCTCCAATCGCTATGAAACCGTCGTGCCACCGGC
The DNA here is from genome assembly GCA_964347475.1 of uncultured Flavobacteriales bacterium. Classification (GTDB taxonomy): domain Bacteria; phylum Pseudomonadota; class Alphaproteobacteria; order UBA8366; family JADFVY01. Next base: position 94,616 of record CAYFYY010000001.1, on the reverse strand, counting down.
AAAGAACCCCTTCGCACCCAACCTCAACAAGGGGATGGACGCGCGGCGCGGGGATGGCATCTACCAGCGCTACCAGAGGACCGACGACCATGTCAGCCCGCGTGCCCTGCCGGGCGACGCGGGCGGCATGCATACGGTAACGGGTCTCGAGCACAACGAACTCGGGAAGCCCAGCGATCTGCCCGAGAATCATATGGCGATGAGCCTGAAACGGCACGAAAAGCTCAAGGCCGCCCTGAAACATCCGGATTTTACGATCTGCAAGCGCTTCGGCGACGAAGGGCCGATCGATGTGGGTATCCTGGGCTGGGGCTCGACCTTCGGCGAAATCCTCGAGGCGATGTTCGCCGCACAAGCCGACGGCATTCGGTGTTCTGCGATGAAGGTGGTGATGCTGTCGCCCCTGCCGGAGCAGCAAATCGCGGCTTTCATGGACGACTGCAGCGCCGTTCTGGTGCCGGAGCTCAATTACGAAGGGCAACTCGCGAACCTGATCTCCGGCGCCCTTGGTCGCCCCGTTACGCGGCTCAACCGGGCGACCGGCGCGCCGATGCAGGTTGAGGAAATTCTGGCGGAGGTCCGGCGTTTGGCGCAGGCCAGGGCCGCCTGAGGCGAGGGAGAAGAACCATGACCGAACCGCTCAAACCCGTCTATCTCGAAGACAAGCTTCAGCAGGTCCGCGGCGACGGGCATCTGCGCTACCGGTCGCGCTCGTTGCCCACATGGTGTCCCGGATGCGGCTATTTCAGCGTCGCGGAGGGCGTCGCCGTCGCGCTGAACCACCTCGATGTTCCACTTAAGGATGCCGTCGTCGTCTCGGGCATCGGCTGCGCCTCGCGCTTCCCGTTCTTCATGGACACCTACGGCCTTCACACCTTGCACGGCCGCACCCTGCCGGTCGCAACCGGCGTCAAGGTAGCCAACGAAAAGCTGACGGTGATCGCCGTGGGCGGGGACGGCGATGCCTTCGCGATCGGCGGCGGCCATATCCCGCACGCAGCGCGGCGCAATGTCGATATCACGTATATGGTGTTCGACAACGGCGTCTACGGGCTGACCAAGGGCCAGACGTCGCCGACCTCGGTCTACGGGTTCGTCACGCCTTCGACACCTTATGAAAGCCACGACCAGCCCCTGAATCCGCTGTTGATGCTTCTGTCCTACGGGGCCGGTTGGGTCGGCCAGGCCTATGCGGGACGGCCACACCACCTGTCCGACATGATCGCGCAGGCGATCGCGCATCGCGGGTTTTCCTACCTGCACATCCTGTCGCCCTGCGTGACGTTCGACAAGACCGAGATGACCTATTCGAATCTCGACATACGCGTGCGCGATCTGCCGGCGGACCATGATCCGACGGACCGCCTGGCGGCAATGGAACAAGCCACGTGCACCGACGCGCCCGCATTGGGCCTGTTCTTCAGGGAAGAGCGTCCGACTCTGGGCGACGGCTTCGCGGACATCGCCGAACGGGCAACCCGTGCACCGAAAAAGAAGGCCAAGTCCCCTTCGAAGAAATAGCTGCGCCGAAAGTCCCGACACTCACTGTTGTTTTTTCGGTTCCATTCTACGCAAAAAAATGCGTAGAATGGGCGCCTCCAATTGAGCGCATGCAAACGAACGGGTTAATCGATGACCGCGCAGCCCCTGTTCATCCTGTTGTGCTCCGGCGAGCACGAGAAGATCCAGATGGCGGCCATGATGGCGTCAGTCGGCGCGGTCTCGGACCGGGCCGTCCATGTCTTCGTCAGCATGAACGCGCTGTTCGCTTTCGACAGGCAAGCGTCGCCCGAACCGCGTTACCGTGGCGGCGAATTTTCCCGCCTGCTGGTCGAAAAGGGCGCGCCCGATGCGATGCAGCTCTTCGAGCAGGGCAAGATGCTCGGTGACCTGAAGATGTACGTCTGCTCGATGGCGCTCGATATCACCGGCTGGAGCGAGGACAGACTGGTGGACGGCCTGTTCGACGAGGCGCTCGGCCTGACCAAGTTCCTGTCCGAGGCCGAGGGCGGGCAGTTCGTAACGCTCTAAACGCCGCAACCGGAGAGGATCGACCAATGCCTCAACGCACCAAGATCGATGCGCGCGGCGCATTCTGCCCGGGTCCGCTCATGGAGCTGATCGCAGGGCTCAAGCTGATCGAGGTGGGCGACGAAATCGAGGTCTGGTCGTCGGACAAGGGCTCCGCCAAGGATATTCCCGAATGGGTTGCCAAGGTCGGCCACGAGATGGTCGGGGTGGAGCACTGCGAGGGCTACGACAGCATCGTCGTCCGCAAGGCGAAATAACGCGAGGGGAATGGCGAAAAAGAGAGGCGATGGGAAAACGCCGGCATTCACAAGGGAGGCAAATGCTATGGCAAAACACATCGTCATCGTCGGCGGAGGACTCGCCGGCACCATTGTCGGAAACGGCCTGTGCCGACAGCTCGGCGACGAGCTGCGGTCGGGCGAAGTCCGCATCACCATGCTCGGCAATACCGACAGGCACATGTATCAGCCGGGCCTGTTGTACCTGCCGTTCGGCAAATTCCGCGAATCCGAATTGTTCCGGGACCAGCGCAAGGTCCTGGATCGCCGGGTGACCTTCCACATCGACCCGGTGACCAACATAGACGTCGACAATAACAAGGTTACCTGCGAATCCGGAATGATCCTCGATTACGACTATGTCGTGATCGCCACCGGCTCGCGCATCCGGCCCGACCAGATCCCTGGCATGGAAGAGGGTGCGCACTGGTTCTACGACCTCGAGGGCGCGCGCAAGATGCGCGACGCGCTGCGCCAATTCGACGGCGGCAAGATCGTGGTCAACGTCAACGTCCCGCACAAATGCCCGGTCGCCCCGCTCGAGATCACCTTCATGCTCTATGACTACCTGAAGGAACGGGGCCTGATGGACAAGACCGAGATCACCTACACCTATCCGGTCGGCCGCCTGCACACGTTGGAACCCGTCGCCAACTGGGCGGCGCCTGAATTCGACCGGTTCGGCATCAAGTCCGAGACCTTCTTCAACACCAAGGAGATCGACCCCAAGAAGAAGACCGTCACCTCCGAGGAAGGCTCGACCCTGGACTACGACATGCTGGTGGTCATACCGCCGCATACCGGGGCCCAGGTCATCACGGATTCCGATCTCGGCGCCGGCGGCTGGGTGCCGACGGACCGGGAAACGTTGCTGCGCGAGGGCTCGACCAACGTCTTCGTGGTCGGTGACACCACCAACATCCCGATCTCCAAGGCCGGCTCCACCGCCCATTTCGAGGCCGATACGATCATCGACAACATCTCGTCGCTGGTCAGCGAGGGGCAGTGGGCCCGCAACTACGACGGCAAGGTCTTCTGCTTTGTAGAGACCGGCATGAACAGCGGCACCTATGTGTGGTTCAACTACACCACGCCGCCCAACCCCGGGCCGCCGTCGCAGATGCTGCACTGGTTCAAGCTGGCCTACAACCGCCTGTACTGGCTGTCGGCCCGCGGGCTTTTGTGAGGAGGTGGAGATGACCGAACACGCACAGGTGCTCTCGAACCTACCGCAGGACGAAACCGCCCGGCTGATCCTGGCGGCCCGCGAGGCGTTGACGGACGCTATGGTCGAACGGATCGCCGTGACCGGCTCGAACGCTCTGGAGGTCCTTGACCGGCTCAATGACGAGACTACCAGGGATGCCATCCATACCGCGCTTGACCGGCTGTCGGAGCTGCACCGGATCGGGGCGCTGAACACCCTGTTCGACCTGGTCGCGCTTCTCCACACGGCGCGATCGGCCTCGACCGACAACATCGTCGACCGGCTGTTCGCGTTCTTCGAGCAGATGGTCAACACGCTGGGGAGCGATAACCTGTCCCGTTTTGCGGAGGGTGCCACCCGGGCAATGGAGGACGCTGTCCGGCAGACCGCGGATGCCCGGCCAGCCGGTGGCGTCTGGTCGACCCTGTCGCTGCTGTCCAAGCCGGACTCGCAGAAGAGCCTGATGTTCCTGTTGAGCCTGGGGAACAACCTGCAGGAACGCTGCTGCGACTAGGGCGCGGACGACCGCGAACCAGGTACCTGCGCCCCTGGCCCGGCGGCCAAATCGGTTGGCAACAACCTCGTGCCTGCCTATCCTGAAGCGCAAACAGGCGCAGGCAGGGAGTGCGAGGTGGTCGAAAGCATGGTTGCGGATGTGGCCGCCGTATCCGCCGGCGAGAGCCGTCGAACGGCGGTCCAGGTGCAAGGTGTCACCAAGATCTTCGGGGCCGGGGAGGATCGGGTGGTCGCCCTGGACGATGTTTCGGTGGCCATTCGCGAGAACGAGTTCTTCACCCTGCTCGGCCCGTCCGGGTGTGGCAAAACCACGCTGCTGCGCCTGATCGCCGGGTTCGACCATCCCACCGCCGGGGCGATCTTGCTGGACGGGACCGACATCTCGGCGCTGCCACCGTTCCGGCGGCCGGTCAACACGGTATTCCAGAGCTATGCCTTGTTTCCGCACATGACGGTCGCCGACAACATCGGCTTCGGACTGAAGATGCAGGGTAAGCCAAAGAACGAGGTGGGGCGTGCGGTCGACGACATGCTTCGGCTCGTGCGCATGTCGGAACTGAAGCACCGCCAGACCAGCCAGATCTCTGGCGGACAGCAGCAGCGGGTGGCCCTGGCCCGGGCGCTGGCACCGCATCCGAAGGTCCTGTTGCTCGACGAGCCGCTCTCGGCGCTCGACCTGAAGCTGCGCAAGGAGATGCAGATCGAACTGAAACGCCTGCAGCACCAGACCGGCATCACCTTTATCTTCGTGACCCACGATCAGGAGGAAGCGCTGACGATGTCCGACCGGGTCGCGGTCATGAACCAGGGGCGCATCCTGCAGGTCGGCTCGCCGCGGGCGATCTATGACCACCCCGCGGAGCGGTTCGTGGCCAATTTCATCGGCGAGACCAATTTCCTCGAGGCCGAGATCGTGTCCGCCGCCAATGGCGAGGCGACGGTACGGCTATCGTCGGGCCGGACTGTGCGGGCAACGGCGCCCGAGGGGGTGGCGCCGGACGGCAGGGTGACCGTTGTCATTCGCCCGGAACACGCCCGGCTGGCGCGCGGCGGCAGCGAGGCGCCGTTGTCGGGACGGCTCGAGAACGTCGTCTATTTCGGCACCGACACGCACTACCATCTGCGGCTCGACGGCGATGTGCCGTTCGTCGTGCGCATGCAGAACATCCGTGACAACGCGGAAGACTTCCGGGCCGGCGAGCGGCTGGCGGTCGAGATCGCCCGCAATGCGGTCCAGATCCTCAAGGACTGAGCGGGTGACCGTTCAACCGGCTGTGCTGCGCGGTGGGACGACCGGCGAACTGGCCGGTCGGACGGCGGCGCGCCAGACTGCGCGGAACCGCTGGTTCCTGCTTTCGCCCGCGCTGGCGATCATCGGCGCCGCGGCGGCCGGCCCGCTTCTTATCGTCTTGGTCTACTCATTCCTCCAGAAGGGCAACTATGCCGGCGTCATCTGGGAGCTGTCGTCCGACGCGTGGTTCAACGTGTTCCTCGAGCGCGACATCTTTGACGACACGGTCTCGTTCGCCGATGCGCATCTGTCCATCTTCCTGCGCTCCCTGCGGCTGGCCTTTCTCGCCACGTTCCTTGCCTTCCTCGTCGGGTTCCCGACCGCCTACTTTATCGCCACGCGACCGGAGCGCACCCGCAACATCTGGCTCTTCCTGATCACGATCCCGTTCTGGACGAACCTGTTGATCCGGACATTTGCGATCATGGAGATTCTGCGCAACGAGGGCGTCGTCAACGTGGCGCTGATACGAATCGGTGTTCTCGGGGAGCCCATCCAGATGCTGTACACCGATTTCGCCATCGCCGTCGGACTGCTCTACGTCTACCTGCCGCTGATGGTATTGCCGCTCTATGCCAGCATCGAAAAGCTCGATTTCCGGCTGGTGGAGGCGGGCTACGATCTCTATGCCACGCGCTGGCGGGTCCTGCGCCATGTCATTTTCCCACTGGTCAGGCCGGGCGTGGTGGCGGGATCGATCCTGGTCTTCATTCCGGCGCTGGGTGCGTATGTGACGCCACGGGTGCTCGGCGGCGGCAAGAATATGATGCTCGGCAACCTGATCGAGTTCCAGTTCGGTCAGGGCCGCAACTGGCCCCTCGGATCGGCCTTGTCGCTGACCCTGATGTCGCTGGTCATGGTCGCGCTCATCGTCTACGTGCGCAGCACGACGCGCAAGGGAGGGGAGTATGGCTGACCGCGCCGTCGCGGCGCCGCGCGGCCGCTTTTCCGTCCGCGAGCAGCGCGGTTTTACAACCGTCGCCATCTTGTGTTTCGTGATGCTTTACGCGCCGATGGTGACGCTGGTGATCTATTCGTTCAACGACGGCAATTCGATCGCGGTCTGGGAAGGTTTCTCCTGGCGCTGGTACGAGAGCGCCATCAATAACCGCGAAATTCGGCAGGCGACGGTCCGCTCTCTGCAGGTGGCGTCTTTCGCGACGATCGTGTCGACGGTCGCCGCGACGATGGCCGCGCTCGCCACGACGCGGACCCCGCCCTACCGCGGTTTGACCTTCATCTACGGGCTGATCAACCAGCCGCTGATGGTGCCCGAGATCGTCACCGCCGTCGCCCTTCTGGTCTTCTTCGCCATTATCAAGGGTTTCACCGGTTACACCGGAATGGGCTATCTGCTGGCTGCCCACACCGCCTTCTGCATCCCCTTCGCCTACATGCCAATCCGTGCCCGGCTCGAGGACATGAGCCTGACGCTCGAGCAAGCCGCCGCCGACCTGTACGCGACGCCTTGGCAGACATTCCGTTACGTGACGTTGCCGCTGCTGTTTCCGGGCATTCTGGCCGGCGCCATGCTGGCCTTCGTGATTTCGCTTGACGACGTGGTCATCACCCTCTTCGTTGCCGGTCCGGGCCAGGACACGCTGCCGCTTTACGTCATCGGGCAGTTGCGCCGCATCGTGACGCCCGAGATGAACGCGGTGTCCTCGCTATTCCTTCTGGTGTCTGCGCTACTCGTCACTTTGTTCTTCTTCTTGAGCCGCAGACGGAAGTAAGATTTCGCGAACCAAATCAGTAGGGAGAACCTCCAATGAAAAAAACCCTCATCGCTGCGCTGGCGTCTACCGGACTGCTGCTGTCCGCAGGGCAGTCGGCCGCGGAAGGCGAGCTCAACATCTTCAACTGGGGCAACTACACCAACCCGAAACTGATCGAGAAGTTCGAGAAGGTCCACAATGTCAAGGTCACGCTGTCGGACTACGATTCGAACGACTCGATGTTGGCCAAGATCAAGGCCGGCGGCCACGGCTACGACATCGTTGTGCCGTCCGACTACATGGTGAAAATCATGATCGGCGAGGGGCTGCTGCTCGAGACCAATCCAAACCAGATGCCCAACTTCAAGAATTTGAGCAAGAAGTGGGTCGACGTCTATTTCGACGAGGGCCGGAGTTACTCCGTGCCCTGGCAGTGGGGTACTACGGGCGTCACCGTCAACACCAAGACCTACAAGGGCGACATCAACACCTGGGCTGTCATCTTCGATCCACCGGACGAGCTGAAGGGCAAGATCAACGTGGTGCCGGAGATGAACGACGTGATGAACGCCGCGCTGTTCTACAAGGGCTTCCCCTACTGCAACAGCAACCGGGAGCAGCTCAAGGAAGTCAGCGACATGCTGACGGCGGCCAAGAAGCACTGGCTGTCGATGGAGTACGGCAATGTCGAGCGCTTCGGCAAGGAAGACATCCATGCCGGCGTCAATTGGAACGGTGCCTCGATGCGGGCCCGGCTGTCCAACCCGGCGGTCGCCTATGGCTACCCCAAGGAAGGCATCGGCACCTGGATGGACAATGTCGTGGTGCTCAAAGACGCCAGGAACGTCGAGAACGCGAAGCTGTTCCAGAATTTCATAATGGATCCGGAGAATGCGGCGCTGATCTCCGACTTCGCGAAATACGCCAACGCCATCGACGGCAGCGAGAAGTTCCTGCCGGCGGACTTCGCGGAAGCACCGGAAATCAAGGCGCCCAGCTGGTACAAGCCGGTCTTCGTTCCGCCCTGCCCGCAGGAAGTGAACGAACTCTACACCAAGATCTGGACCAACCTGCTGAAATAGGCGGGTCCGGCGGGAGCCCGGGGACTCGCCGTCCCCGGGCTGTCGTATGGGCAGGCTTGTGGAGACATGACGGTTTCCAGGATCATGCACGGCTTTCCGGTTGCGCGCGAGTTCCGCGCGCCGCGCACGGATTGGGACCGTGCACCATGGAATCGGTGGTCTTTCCAGCACGTGCGGGAGATCGTGCCGACTGTCGAAGTATGGCGGGGGCGCGGCCCGGTGTGGGAGCTGCCCTGTGACGACCGCGATCTGGGTGCCGTCGTCTTCGCGGCCGACGACGGCCGCAAGCTGACCGTCGCCGACTGGCTGTACGAGGATTTCACCGACGGTTTCATCGTCCTGCATCGCGGGGCGGTCGTCTGCGAGCGCTACCTGAACGGAATGACCGACCGCACGCTGCACCTCTCGCAGTCGGTCGCCAAATCGATCACCGCCACGGTCGCCGGAATCCTGGTCGGGCGCGGCCAGCTCGACCCCGGCCGGCCGGTCACAGCCTATTTGCCGGAACTGGCGGAGACCGCATGGGACGGCGCCCTCCTGCGGCACGTCCTCGACATGACCAGCGGCGTCCGCTTCGTAGAGGATTACGAGGATCCCGCCTCCGACATCGCCCTGTCGGACATCGCCGCGGGCTGGAAGCCCAATTGCGGCCGACGGGATGCGCCTGCGTGCATGTGGGACCAAATTCTCGGGCTGACGGTCCGCGATCGTGAACACGGCGAGATCTTCCGCTACAAGTCGATCGAGACCGACGTGCTGGCCCACTGCATGGAACGGGCGACCAGCACGCGGCTGGCGGAGCTGGTCGGGCGCGAGCTGTGGGCGCCGATGGGGGCAGAGGAGAGCGCGTGCTTCACCGTGGATTCGGCCGGGTATGCCTTGGCTAATGGCGGATTCAACGCAACGCTGCGTGACTACGCGCGGTTCGGCCAGCTCCATCTGGCAGGCGGCACGGCCGACGGCCGGCAAGTTGTGCCGGCGGCCTGGATCGAGGATACTCGGATCGGCGATCCTGCGCTGTTCGGCCCGCCCTTTACCGAGGTGTTGCCGCGAGGCGCCTACCGCAACCAATTCTGGATCCCGGAGCCGGGAAAACGTGCCTATATGGCGCGCGGCGTGTTCGGCCAGGTGATCCACATCGATCCGGACCACGAGATGGTCACGGTAAAGCTTTCCAGCTGGCCGGAGTTCCGATCCCCGGCGCGAAGCCGGACCTTCCTTGCCGCGGTCACCGCCATCGCCGCCGCGCTGCACGAGTGAAACCGAAGGCAAGACAGCGAGGACGTATTCAGCCCATGTCCGACCTCGACCTCTGCTATCTGCCTGCCACCGAGGCTGCCCGCCTGTTCCGCAGCCGCGCGCTGTCGCCGGTCGAGCTGATGACGGCCGTGATCGCGCGGGCCGAGGCGGTCGATGGCGGGATCAAGGCGTTCACCTACACCCATTTCGACGAGGCGCTGGCGCTGGCCCGGAAGGCTGAGGCGAAGTTCATGAAGCCGGATGCCCGGGTCCGTGCGCTCGAGGGGCTGCCCATCGCCATCAAGGACGAAAGCTACATCAGGGGCAAGCCGACCTCGACGGGCTCGCTGATCTACAAGGACTACATCGCAGACCGCACCTCGCCCATCAACGAGCGTATTTTGCGGGCCGGCGGTATCGTGCACGCGCGGACCGCGACGCCGGAGTTTTGCTGCGCCGGCTACACCCATTCGCGGCTGTGGGGCGTTACGACCAATCCGTGGAACCGCAAGTTCACGCCGGGCGGCTCTTCCGGTGGATCTTCCGCTTCGCTCGCCGCAGGCACGTCGGCCATCGCCACCGGCTCCGACATCGGCGGTTCGATCCGTATCCCGGCCTCGATCTGCGGCCTCGTCGGCTTCAAGCCGCCTTATGGTCGGAACCCGGACGACCCGCCCTTCAACCTCGATTTCTATTGCCACACCGGTCCGCTGGCCCGCACCGTCGCCGATGCGATCCTGCTGCAGAACGTGATCAGCGGCCCGCACCCGGCGGATATCTCGACCCTGCGCCCGAAGCTGCGCCTGCCGCAGACCTACAAGCCGGTCAAGGGCTGGCGGATTGCCTACTCGATGGACCTCGGCAATTACGAAGTGGACCGGGAGGTCGCGACGAACACGCAAATCGCGCTCGACGTTTTCCGGTCGCTCGGCGCCACGGTCGAGGAGGTCGACCTCGGCTGGACCGCGGACGTGCAGAGGGCCGCGCTCGCCTATCTCGAACATCTGTTCGGCGCGTGGGTGGCGAAAATTCTCGACGAACACGTGGACGAAATGACGACCTATGCCAGGGCCTTCGCCGAGAAGGGCCGGATCTCGAAAGCGACCGATTTCGTCTGGTCGCTGGAGGTCGCGGCCGAGATGTACCGGACCTTCGGGCCGATGTTGGAAAAGCACGACGTGTTCATCTGTCCGACCACGGCGCTGCCCGCGGTCTCGGCCGATTTCGACCAGTCGCGGGACGAGGTCCGGATCAACGGGCGGCCGGTCGATCCGATGCTGGGGTGGGTGATGACGGCGCCGTTCAACACGTTGAGCCGCTGCCCGGTCATTACGGTCCCGTCCGGCCGGGCGCGCAATGGGGTGCCGACCGGCATCCAGATCGTCGGCCGCACCTACCGCGATGCCGACGTGTTCCGCGCCGCGATGGCGTACGAGACGGCAGTGGGCCCGTGGTTCGCGGACGCGGCCGGCCGGCCAAGCCTCTGATCGGGCGGCGCGACCATGCAGGGCGAATTCCGGCAAAGGGACCCGACGACAGACCTTTCCAACTGGCGGGCCGCACCGCACAGCCGCTGGGCATTCCACCACGTGCGGGAGCTCCTGCCGACCGCGGAGATCGCCGGCGCGCACCCGTCGGATGATCCGTTGACGCGCGACTTTCAGGATCTCTCCGAGGTTTCCTTCGTGGGCGCCGGGGACGCCGAGACGACGCTCGGTCGTTTCCTTCCCGAGAGCGACACCGACGCCTTCCTCGTTCTCAGCGGCAACCGGATCCTGTGCGAATGGTACGATCCCGGCTACCGCCCCGACTGTCCGCACATCGTGTTCTCGGTCAGCAAGTCGATCACGGCCTGCCTTGCGGGCGTGCTGGTGGAGGACGGCCTGCTGGAGCCCGATTCCCCGGCCGTCCACTACATCCCCGGGGCTGCCGGCAGTGCTTACGGGGACTGTACCGTGCGCCACATCCTCGACATGACGGTCGATGTCGCGTTCGAGGAAACCTATCTGGAGCCGGAGGGCGACTTCGCGCGCTACCGCGAGGCGACCGGCTGGAACCCGGTGCGCGATCCCGCCCACCCGCCCGACCTGAAGAGCTTTCTCGTGACTTTGCCGCGGGCCGGCGGGCCGCATGGCGCGGCGTTCCACTATGTCTCCCCCAACTCCGATTTCCTCGGCTGGCTGATCGAGGTCGCCTCAGGGCAAACGGTGGCCGAGCTGCTGTCGGAGCGGATCTGGCAGCCGTTGCAGGGCGCCGGCGCCTACATGACGGTGGATCGGCTCGGCGCGCCGCGCACGGCCGGCGGGATCTGTGCGACGGCCCGGGATCTTGCGCTGTTCGGGGCCATGATGCGTGACGATGGCGCAGCCGGCGGACGGCAGATCCTGCCGCGCCGGTGGGTCGGCGATATCCGCACGGATGGCGATCGGGCGGCGTGGCTGCGCGGCGATCCCGCCTATGTCAGCCTGCTGCCGGACGGGCGCTACCGCAGCAAATGGTATCAGATCGGTAATTCCGCCGGCGCGTTCTGCGCCATCGGGATACACGGCCAGTGGCTCTATATCGATCCGGCGACGGATACGGTGATCGTGAAATTGTCGGCGCAGCCGGTGCCGCTCGACGACGCGCTCGACAGGGCGAACCTGCGAGCGTTCGATGCGATCTGCCGTGCCGTGGCATGATGGCGGCCGAGCACGACAGACGGGGGGAGATATGGCCCGCGACGCGCGATACGACATCCTGTTCGAACCGGTGCCGATCGGGCCGGTGACGGCGCCGAACCGCTTCTACCAGGTGCCGCACTGCAACGGCATGGGCTACCGGGACCCGTCGGGCATGGTCGAGCTGCGCCGCGTCAAGGCCGAGGGCGGCTGGGGCGTGATCTGCACCGAGCAGGCGGAAATCCACCACACGTCCGAGATCACGCCGTTCATCGAGATCCGGCTGTGGGACGATCGCGACCTGCCGCCCCTGGTGGCCATGTGCGAAGCCGTGCACGAGCATGGCGCGCTGGCCGGGATCGAGCTGGCCTATAATGGCATGAACGGGCCGAATTTCTATACGCGGGAGATCCCGTTGGGCCCGTCGCACATGCCGATCATCACTTTCACCAACGATCCGGTTCAGGCCCGCGCCATGGACAGGGAGGACATCCGGAATTTGCGCCGCTGGCATCGCAACGCCGCGCTGCGGGCGAAGAAGGCCGGCTTCGACATCGTCTACGTATACGCGGCACACGGTTTCGGTGCGCCGCAGCACTTCCTGTCGCGCCGGTTCAACCAGCGCGACGACGAGTATGGCGGCAGCCTCGAGAACCGTGCCCGGCTGCTGCGCGAGCTGGTCGAGGATACCAAGGACGCCGTGGGCGACCGTTGCGGCATTGCAGTCCGTATCAGCATGGACGAGATGCTGGGCGACGCGGGGCTGCACCGCGAGGAAGTCGAGGACGTGATCGGGCTGATGGCCGAGCTGCCGGACCTGTGGGACCTGACGCTCAGCGGATGGGACAACGATTCCCGGACCTCGCGGTTCGCCGAGGAAGGCGCGCAGCAGCCGTTCGTGGCCAATGTCAAGGCGATCACGCCAAAGCCGGTGGTCGGTGTCGGTCGCTTCACGTCACCGGATGCGATGGCGGCGATGGTCCGCAAGGGCGTGCTCGACCTGATCGGCGCGGCCCGGCCGTCGATCGCCGATCCGTTCCTGCCGCGCAAGATTGCCGAGGGGCAGGTCGAGGAGATCCGCGAGTGCATCGGCTGCAACATCTGCATTACCGGCGACATGACGATGTCGCCGATCCGCTGCACCCAGAATCCCACGATGGGCGAGGAGTGGCGCCGCGGCTGGCACCCGGAGCGAATCCCGGGCAAAGGCTCGGACAGCCGCGTTCTGGTGGTCGGCGCCGGCCCCGCGGGACTGGAGGCTGCGCGGGCGCTGGGCAAGCGCGGTTACGCTGTCACCCTGGCCGAAGCCGGCCAGCAGCCCGGCGGGCGGGTCTCCCGGGAATCGAACCTGCCCGGGCTGGCGGCCTGGGCGCGCGTGCGCGACTACCGGCTGCAGCAACTCAATGATCTTCCCAACGTGGAGGTGTTCTACGACAGCGCGCTGAACGCCGACCAGGTCCTCGAATTCGGCTTCGAGCACGTGGCGGTCGCAACCGGCGCCACCTGGCGACGCGATGGCATCGCGCGGTTCCATCAACGCGCCATCCCCATTGCCGACGGCATTCGCGTGCTGACACCCGACGACCTGATGGATCGGGCGCGGCCGGCCGGCCCCATCGTTCTGTACGACGACGACCACTTCTACATGGGCAGCGTACTGGCAGAACTGCTGATCGACTCGGGGTGCCCTGTAACCCTTGTGACTCCGGCGGCCGAGGTCGCCAACTGGGCGCAGAATACGCTGGAGCAGGCGGCCATCCAGCGGCGTCTGCTGGAACGCGGCGTGCGCATAATGCCGCACCGCGCGGTCACCAGCATACAGGCCGGCGGCGTCGAGACGGCCTGCGTCTTCACCGGGCGAACCGAGGCGCTTGCCTGCAAGGGCGTCGTGCTGGTCACGGCCCGCCTGCCCGAGGACGGGCTGTATCTCGAACTGAAAGCGCGCCGGGACGACTGGCCGGCGGCAGGGATCCTAAGCGTACGAGCCATCGGCGATGCCTTTGCGCCCGGCCTGATCGCGGCCGCGGTGTACGCCGGCCACCGGTATGCCCGTGATTTGGACGCCGAAATTCCCATTGACGAGCCCCCGTTCCGGCGGGAGCTCGCGGAACTGGTCTCGGGCTGAAAGACCCATCGACGCCCGCGGCCACGCCACACGGTTCGCCCGTATACAGATTGATTCGGATCAATTCTTCCCCGCCACCACACTGCTAGATTGTTATTTCACATGAAGTCTTGGGTGATTTGTGCCTCCGGATCGCCGAGTTGATGGTATTGCCTTACATCAGGGCAATTTCCTCTTGCGTCTGAAACAGATAGCGAGGTGCGCGAGGGAATGCGCAAGGTCTCCCTCAAGCTGAAGATGGGCGTGTTCCTCGCCGTCACCCTGGCGGTGGCGATGCTGCTGTTCACCGTTCTGGTGGTGCGGCACAACCGCCAGGAGCTCTTGCAGGAGGCGACAGGCCACGTCAACCAGCTGTCCGAGGTGATCACGCGGAGCACCCGTTTCGCGATGCTGCAGAACCAGCCCGCCTATGTCGGCCAGATCATCCAGGACGTCGGCAACCAGCAGAACATCGAGAAAGTCCGTATCCTCAGCAAGGACGGCACGATCATCCATTCGACCTTTCCGGAAGAGATCGGCACCACGGTGCAAGAGAAGGCGGAGGAATGTGGCCAGTGTCACGGGGCCCGCCCGACCCTGGAGCAGATCCCGGCGTGCAAGCGACCGCGGATCTTCGCGACGGCCGACGGGCGGCGCCTGCTCGGCAGCATGGGGGTAATCCGCAACGAACCGTCCTGCTACACCGCGGCCTGCCATCAGCACACCCAGGATCAGGCGGTGCTCGGCGTCCTCGACATCCTTTACTCCCTGGACGATATCGACCAGACGATTCACACCAACTCGATGACCGTCGGCGGCATCTCCCTGGCCTTCATCCTGGTTGCATCGCTCATGCTCAGCATTCTGGTGCACCGCCTCGTCTACGTGCCCCTGCGTGACCTCGAAAGCGGTGCGAAGCGGCTGTCATCGGGAAATCTCGAACAACTGATCCCGGTGCGCAGCGGCGATGAGTTCGGCCAGCTGGCGACAACGTTCAACGATATGACCGTGGCGCTCAAGAAGTCGGAGGTCGAACTACGCGAATGGGGCCATACGCTGGAACAGAAGGTCGAAAAGCGGACAAGGGAACTGCGCATCGCCGAGGCCGAGGCAGCGCGTGGTGAGAAACTTGCCTCGATCGGCCTCCTTGCCGCCGGGATCGCGCACGAGCTGAACAATCCGCTGACCGGCATCCTGACCTTCTCGCACCTGCTGCGCAAGAAGGTGCCGGACGGCAGCCCGGAGGCGGAAGACCTCGACCTTGTGATCCGCGAAACCAAGCGCTGCGCCACGATCATCCGCCGGTTGCTCGATTTCTCCCGCGAGAAGGCGCCGGAAAAGAAGTTCGCCGACATCAACAGGATCATCGAGAACACGGTCCACCTCGTCGAGCGGCCGGCCCACCTGCACGATATCGAAATCACGCTGGAGCTGGATCGCGACCTGCCGCAGATCTGGGTCGAACCCGACCTGATCGAGCAGGTCTTCATGAACATGCTGGTCAACGCCCAGCACGCCATCGAGGACGGCGGCAGCATCACCATCCGCAGTCGCATGTCGCCGGAGCCGCGAATTCCCGATATCGGCATGGATCCCGTGCCCATGGTTGAGATTTCGATCATCGACACGGGCTGCGGCATTCCGGAAGAAAACCTCCAGCGGATCTTCGACCCGTTCTTCTCCTCGAAGGAAGTCGGCAAGGGAACCGGCCTCGGCCTCTCGGTCAGTCACGGGATCGTGCGGGCGCACGGCGGTTGCATCGAAGTCGAGAGCGCGGTGAGCAAGGGAACCACCTTCCGCATCTGCCTGCCCCTCGACCCGCCCGCGGCCGCTGCCGAATCCACCGACGGCGAGGGCGACACATGAGCGCCCGGATCCTGATCGTCGATGACGAAGAGATCGTCATTCAGAGCTGCCTTCGCATCCTCGGCGCTGGCGATTACGAACTGGATGCGGTCCGGGACGGCTGGGAGGCCCTCAGCAAGATCGAGGAGAGTCATTACGACCTGGTCATCCTCGACATCATGATGCCGAAAATCGATGGTATGGAGGTGCTCCAGAGGGTCAAGGAAGCCCACCCCGACATCGACGTGATCATGGTGACCGGGCACTCGCAGATCGAGACCGCCGTGCGCTCGATGAAACTGGGCGCGTTCGACTATCTGCCCAAGCCGTTCGATCCCGACGAGCTGGAGATGGTTGTCGAGCGGGCGTTGGAGAGGCGCCAGCTGCTTGCAGAGAACCTCAATCTGAAAACGGAGGTGAGCTCGAAATACCGGTTCGAAAATATCGTCGGCTCCAGCCCGCAGATGCAGAATGTGTTCCGGCTGATCGCCAAGTGTGCGCCGACGAACAGCACCGTCCTGCTGCAGGGCGAGAGCGGGACCGGCAAGGAGTTGATCGCCCGCGCCATCCACTACAACAGCCTGCGCAAGGACAAGCCCTTCGTGCCGGTCGACTGCAACTCGCTGAGCGAATCCCTTCTGGAGAGCGAAATGTTCGGCCACGTCAAGGGCGCGTTCACCGGCGCCGTGGCCCACAAGAAGGGACTGTTCGAGGTTGCCGACAACGGCACGCTGTTCCTCGATGAGATCGGGAACATATCGCTGTCGATTCAGGCCAAGTTCCTTCGGGTGATCCAGGAACGGGAATTCAAGCCGGTCGGGGGTACCCGGACGCAGGCCGCCAATTTCCGACTGATCACGGCCACGAACAAGGATCTCAAGGCGATGGTCGCCGACGCAAATTTCCGCGAGGACCTGTTCTACCGTATCAACATCTTCCCCATCCAGGTGCCGCCGCTCCGCGAGCGCAAGGAGGATATACCCGCCATCGCGTTCCACTTCCTCAACGTCTTTGCCGCCGACCTCGACAAGAAGATGACCGACATCTCGGCCGAGGCGATGAACCTTCTGGTGAACTACGACTGGCCCGGCAACGTCCGTGAGCTCGAGAACACCATGCAGCGCGCGGTGATCCTGGCCACCGAGAGCACGATCCGCCAGGCGCATCTGGTGAGCATCATCGACATGCTGCCGCGGCTGGATGTGGAGGTGCCGAGGACCGGCGAGGAACTGAAGCGCGTCAAGAAGGTTGCCCGGGAAAAGTCGGTCGAGAACATCGAAAAGCTGTTTGTCATCGAGGCACTCAAGCGGAATGCCTGGAACGTGACCAAGAGTGCCGAAGAGACCGGCATGCAGCGCGCCAATTTCCAGGCGCTGATGAAGAAGTACAACATCCGGATTCGCGGCACCGGCGCGAACCACGACGCGTCCGAGGCCGGCTGACGCCCCATGCAGCAAATCGCCGGGCCATGGACTGCGGCCCGGCGATTCGAAGGCTCCCCCTGACAGTCGGTTACGGATGGTCGGCCGCCGTGTCCTCGACCTCCTCATATCCCGTGATCATGGCCTTGAAGTGGGCCGTACGGGTATGGCCCAGCGTGGCCAGGTAGACGTGGACGAACAGGAACCCCACGAAGATGATGAAGATCAGCACGTGCACCGTGTCCACCACCCGCACGCCGCCGAAGAACGCAACCGCGCCGGCGAAGCGCTTGACGTCCCACAACAGGAGCCCCGTGTAGAATTGGATCGGCACGAGGATCATCATGATGATTTGATAGCTCATGCTCTGCATCGCGTTGAACTTGTGATATGCGTTCACGTGGTGCGGGTTCGGGTCACCCTTGAAGATGCCGTAGCCGTAATACTTGAGCTGCCGGAAACTGTCGCGGAAGTGCTTCGCCGGGCTGAGCTCCGGGTGATACACGCGGATCTTGTCCGAGAACATATAGTACATGAGCCAGAGGAAGAAGTTGGCGATCAGGACGAAGCCGATCCAGTTGTGCAGGGTGACGGCGACCTTGAAGGACAGCACGTCGATCAGCCCGAGATACCGGATCTGCAGGCCGGTCAGGATCAGCAGCACGAAGCCCGACGCATTGATCCAGTGCCAGATTCTCACCGGGAGTGGATGGATATAGAGCTTCTTCATTTTGCTTCTCCTTCCGCTTGAGGACTGGGCCCGTTCATGGGTTGCCGGGCCCGGCCGCGGTTCGGATCGTTACGAATTGCGCGTTTCGGCCTCACCGTGCGGATTCTTCCAGTACTTATCGAACAGCCATTTCAACGTCAGGTGCCCGATCGGGACCGAAATCCCACCCAGGAACACGAGGGCCAGAAGCACGTCCAGCAGTTTGATACGGGTGCCGCCGATGGCGTAAAAGCCGCCGACGGAGTTCACCGACGTCACGGAATTCAGGACGTCCTTGTCGGCGCTGTAGTACACCGGCCTGCCATCGCGGCCGACGATCGATACCGTGACGTTCTGGAACGCTTCGGCGCCCTGCTGGTGGCAGCTGGCACAATCCCGTACCGCGCGAGTCTTGTCCGACAGCTGGTGGGCGCTGGGTCCGGTACGGACACCGATCCGGCCCTGCAGCTTCATTTCCACCGTCTGGCCGGTGCGGTTGATATCTCTGACCAGGTTCCACAGCTCGACCGCATCCAGCCCATTCCCGTCGGTGTCGGCAGTGCGGACCCTGGCATCGAACCGCAGCGTATCCCCGGCATCCGAAACCAGCGTCTGCGCAGCACCGTCGACGAGCCTGAGCTCGACGCGCCGCAGTGCCTGCGGTGCGTGGCAGGCGGGACAGGAAACGGCATCGAGATGGAGGACGGCATTGGGCAGCCACGCCTCGTGGGCGGACACCGTACCGCTATGGCATCCGATGCAGGCCTCGCGCAGCTGGTTGCTCGCCGCCGCCGCGCCGACCTCGTGGGCACGGTGGCAGTCCGCACAGATCGGCGCTTCGAAGTGCCCCAGTATGCCGCGCGCCTTGCCGTGCGTGCTGCCGACATAAGCATCGAAGATGTTGCCGTGGCAATTCTTGCACGGCACGCCGGCGACAGTCTCGAACACAGCCTTGGGCCGCACCGCGTGCGACCCGTGGCAGTCGGAGCACACCGGAGCCGCCAGGTTGCCGTTGTCGAGCAGCGAGGCGTGGATGCTGCCTTCGTACTGCTCGAACTTGTCTTCATGGCACTGGCGGCAGATCTGGGCCCGCGAAATGACGTGCTCGCGTGTGCTCGTGTAGGCACCCGTCTCGTGGACGTCCTTGGAGAACCCGTCATGGCAATCGGTGCAATCGTGATCCGGGTGCACCGACTTGCGGAGCACGGCGCGGTCCACGGTCAAGGGAAGAAATTCGCCATTCGTCAGTTGCACGCCCAGGGCCTGTTCGTGGCAGGTCAGGCAGTAGGTCGTTTCCGCCGTGGCCGCTTTCCATGCCGCCACCGGCTCGACCGCATGGGGGTTATGGCACGCCGCACAAGCCGGCCCGTCGGCTGCGGAGGCGCGGGCATGGTGTGCCGGGCCTTCCGCCAGGCTCTCGAGCGCATGGCAGTCCAGGCAGACAGCCGAGGCCGCCGCCGCATAGGCGGCCCGGCTTTCGATCGTCGTGTCGCCGGGATGGCTGTCCGGGTCGATCGCTGCATGGCAGCCGGCGCAGCCGACCCAGCCGTGCACCGAGTTGGCGTAGGTATCGCCGCGAACGGTCAGCGAGAGGATGTCACCGTTGGAGAGCTCTTTTTCCAGCCCCTCCGAATCGTGGCAGGCGAGGCAGGTCTCGTCCTCGCCGCGCACGCCACCCGAACCGCCCACGAGGCCAATGATCAGGACGGCCGCGACTGCAATAACGTTGAACCAACGGACTTCGTGTGAGCTGTGATTTTCGAGTCTGGAGCGTACCATGGGCCTTGCTCCTCTTCCGGTTCCCCGATCGGTCCGGGGTCTTGCGCCCCTCCGGCGGGGGCCGCCGCCATTGGCATGGCGCCGGCCCGCCGTCGCATGAGGCGGTCAGGTCAATTCCGTTCGGGCCGCTTGATCCGCGTGCGGATCCCCATCCACGCCAGGATGCCAAGGCCGACGAAGGGCAGCATGAGGGCGTAGGCCAGTCCGATGAACGGCGCCGCGATGAACAGGGCGACGTTCTTCAGGAAAACGCCGAGCCGCTTCAGCCCGGTGACCCCGAGCACTGCCCTGGTGCCCATCCAGGCCAGCAGCGCCAGTCCGTAGAACGGCAGGAACAGGGCATAGGCCAAACCGATGAACGGGGCCGCGACGAACAACCCGACCTTCCCGGCAAACCTCACGATATCGCGCAGCGTGCCGCGCCGAACATCGGCCTCCACGGCCTCCGTGACCTCCGCCGCCTCCTGCGGGACGGCGATCGCCGCCGCTTCCGGTGCAGGTGGGGCCTGTCGGTCCTCGAGGGCTTTCAGCGCGATGCCTTCGATCATCTCTGGCGTCAGGGGCTTGCGGACGAATCCGTTGACCCCGAGCACCCGTGCTTCGGCCTCGTTTTCCTCGGTGCCGTATCCGGTGATGATGACCACCGGGGTCCAGGGGCACTTGGCCTTGATCCGTCTGGCAACCTCGAGGCCGTCCATGCCTGGCATCTTGATGTCGGTGAACACGACGTCATAGGCCTCGTCGCCGCACTTGTTCAGGGCCTCCTCGCCATCGAGGGCGGTACTTACGTCATAGCCCTTGTTCGCGAGGACCCTGTCGAAACTCCGACCGACGACCGCGTCGTCGTCAACGACCAGAACTTTGTGTAAGGCTTTCATGACCAGTCTCCTTCCTCGATGGGTGGGGCGGCTCGTCGCCGGACGAAATCCGCCGGGCAACCGGCGGTGTCAGATGTGACCCGATCGGTCCGTTTGGAGACCCCACCGCTTCTTCATCATCGCGCCGTTCGCGACCTTGACGACGTCACCCGGGCTGACGGGCTTGGCCAGATAATGGTAGGCGCCAAGCCTGACGGCCTCCTTTGCGCTCTCGATCGACGGGTATCCGGTGATGATGACCACCTCGCTCTCGGGCCATCTCTCCTTGATCGTCTTGAGAACGGACATGCCGTCCGGGCCTGGCATGCGGATGTCGAGCAGTACGACGTCAAACGGCTGCTGCTCCATTGCCCGCAGCGCCTCTGTCCCGTTCCAGGCCACCGCCGCATTGCAGTGTACCTCCGCCAGGGTTCTGAGTTGGCTCAGGCGCACGACTTCTTCGTCATCGACGATGAGGATGTTGGCTTTATCGCTCATATCGCCACCTCGCTCGCGTATGCGCTCTCGCCGAATGAAAGCGCAACTTCCGTGCCAGCGAGCGACAAGTCGGGTATGTCCACGAGAAAATATATGTCTTTCAATATCTTATGTTGCGACACTCGCGAAGTTGGCGGTCGCCGGAAGGCTGCGAATTCGCGCCTGAAGTACATAAACCATGTACACCGCATTTGACCTACATCAGTAGGCGCTAATATTTTCAACGGGTTGGCGCCGTTTCGCGGGTGTATCTTTCCTTTATGCACCCGTTCCGGTGGGCGGTAAGCCGCTGAATTCTGCCGGAATTTGAGGACCGCCGCCGGATTCCGAAAGGTGATCCGATGGCTGCTGCATACCCCTCATCGTCGGTCGGCGAACAGCGCATCGATGATCGGGCAGTCGGGAACCGACCCGCCCTCGCAGGCCGCGGCCATGGCATCCAGGGTGCGCTCCATGATGCGCAAGTCCGCGATCCTTGCGCGGACCGCCTCCAGCTGACGGACCGTCACCTCGCGGATTTCGGCGCAGGTGTAATCGCCGCCGTCGACCAGGTCGAGCAGCGCGCGGATCTCGTCGAGCGGGAATCCGAGCTCGCGGCACCTCCGGACGAAGGCCAGGCGACGCAGATGGACCTCGGCATAGCGCCGCTGGCCGCCGGCACTGCGCGGCGGAGGCGGGATCATGCCGATGCGCTCGTAATAGCGGATCGTCTCGATTTTGACGCCGGAGCGGGCTGCAAGCTTGCCGATCGGCAGGTCGCTCATGTCGATTTTCCTTGAAGCTGTAGCGACTACAGCTTGTAGCCTAGCACGAATGGAGGCAATGCGGAGAACACAGGTGGCCAAGGACGAAAAACTCATCGGCATCGGTGGTGCCGGGGCGGTCGCGGTGGGACTGTGCTGCTTCACCCCCTTGCTGGTCGTCTCGCTGGGCGCGCTGGGCCTGTCGGCATTCGTCGGCTGGTGGCTCGACCTGATCCTGTTCCCGGCGCTGGCCTTTTTTCTCGTGATTCTCGGCTACGGGATCCATCTGCGGTGGCGCCGTGCGACGGCATCGGATCCGGCCGGGACCTGGGATCGTCCGACATGAGCGCGTACGACATCGCGGTGGTCGGGGCCGGGTCGGCCGGGTTTTCCGCCGCCATCACCGCCGCGGAAAGCGGGGCCCGCGTGGCGCTGATCGGGCACGGGCTGATCGGCGGGACGTGCGTCAACGTCGGGTGCGTGCCGTCGAAGACGCTGCTCCGCGCGACCGACAGCGTGCACGCGGCGAACCGGGCGGGGCGGTTCGGCGGCATCCGCGCCCGCGCGACGCTTGACGACTGGGCCGCGACGGTTGCCGCCAAGGACGACCTCGTCACCGCGGTGCGGCAGGCGAAATACGCGGACCTCCTGCCCGAGTACGATTCCGTCGACTATATCGAGGGCACAGCTCGCCTTGTCGAGCGCGGCGTCGAGGTCGACGGCGAGGTGGTCGTCGCACCGCGCGTGGTCATCGCGACGGGGTCGCGGCCCGCTGTCCCGGCTATCCCCGGGATCGAGCGGGTGCCCTGGCTCGACAGCACCGCGGCGCTGGCGCTGGAGCGCCTGCCGGAGAGCGCCGTCATCGTCGGAGCAGGCTTCATCGGCTGCGAGCTTGCGCAGATGCTGGCGCGCGCCGGCGCCACGGTAACGCTGGTTTGCCGCAGCCGGCCGTTGCCGCGTGGCGAGCCGGAAATATCCGCCATGCTGACGCGCTGCTTCGTCGAGGACGGGATTGATGTCCGGTCCGGACTCGCGTATGGCTCGGTGTGGAAAAACGGCGCCGGGGTTGTCCTCGAGGCCGATGGCGACGGTGCCGTCACGCTGCGGGCCGAGACGATGATCGCCGCCGCAGGGCGGGTGCCCAACACCGCAGGGCTCGGGCTCGAGGAGATGGCGATCGCGATGGCCGCTAACGGCGGGATCCGCGTCGACGCGCACATGCGGACGACACGTCCTGGCATCTATGCCGCCGGCGACGTGACCGGCCGCGACATGTTCGTCTATATGGCGGCGCACGGGGCGCGGGTCGCCGCCTTGAACGCGCTGGGCCGCGGCGAGGCGGCCTACGACGACCGCGCGATCCCCGAGGTCGTCTTCACCGACCCGCAGGCCGCCTCGGTCGGGCTGACCGAGGCGGATGCGATGGCGGCGGGGCACGCGGTCGAAACGTCGCTGCTGCCGCTCGACCAGCTGCCGCGGGCGCTGGTCGCGCGCGATAAGAGGGGCCTCGTCAAGCTGGTGGCGGATGCCGATTCCGACCGGCTGCTCGGTGCGCACATTCTGGCACCGGAGGGCGGCGACAGCATCCAGACCGCAGCGCTGGCGATCCGCCAGCGGTTGACCGTGCAGGACCTCGCTTCCATTGTCTTCCCATATCTGACGACCGTCGAGGGCCTGAAGCTCGCGGCCCAGGGCTTCGCGAAGGACGTTCGCAAGCTGTCCTGCTGCGCCGGGTAGGGGCGGCGCAAGGTTGCCATCGGCGCGTCGCGCCACCGGATCGCAGAGCCGAAAGGAGTGGCCGCCATGGACCATGTGACCCCGAGACGGATCGCGGCGGGTGCGGTGACCGCAGCGGTGAGCTTCGTCCTCCTCGGTACCGTGGCGGCCCTGTGGGACAACCCGGTCTTCGTTCGCATGACGCCGGCCGGCGGCTGGGAGGTCGCCCTGCTCGCGACGATGTCGCTCGTGGCCGGCGTCTATGTTGCGATTCGTCGGCCGTTCTGTTCGGTAAAGGGCGCCGGCGCCGGCGGGATCCTCGCCTTTCTCGGCGTCGCCTGCCCGGTGTGCAACAAGATCCTGCTGCTGATCTTCGGCGGCGAACTGCTCCTCGCCTATTTCGAGCCGGTGCGCATCTACGTCGCCGCCGCGGGAACGTTGCTGCTCGGCTGGGTCACCCTGCACGAATACCTGCTGATCCGTCGGCGGGCCCGCGCGATCGCGGCGGAGTGACGGGCTACTCCTTCAGCACACCGCGCCGGATCTGGTCCTGCTCCATCGATTCGAAGAGGGCGCGGAAGTTGCCCTCGCCGAACCCCTCGTCGCCCTTGCGCTGGATCAGCTCGAAGAAGATCGGGCCGATCACCGTCTCGGTGAAGATTTGCAGCAGTCGCCCGCCGCCCTCGGTCGGCGCACCGTCGATCAGGATGCCGTTGCGTTTCAGCTCCGCGAGCGGCTCGCCGTGGCCGGGGACCCGCGTGTCCACCGCCTCGTAATACGTATCCGGCGGCGGCGCCATGAACGGGATTCCCCTCGCCTTCAGCGCGTCGACCGTGGCGACGATGTCGTCGGTGCCCAGCGCCACGTGCTGGATGCCCTCGCCGCGATAGGCGCGCAGATACTCCTCGATCTGGGACTTGTCGTCGGAGGATTCGTTGATCGGGATGCGGATCTTGCCGCAAGGGCTGACCATGGCGCGGGACTTCAGGCCCGTCAGCTTGCCCTCGATGTCGAAATACTTGAGTTCCCGAAAGCCGAACAGACGCTCGTAGAACCCGGCCCACTCGTCCATGTTGCCGCGTTCGACATTGTGCGTCAGGTGATCGACGTATGTCAGGCCCACACTGCCGCCGCCGTCATTCTCCAGCGGCACGAAGTCGATGTCGTAGATGGTCCCCTGCGCCCCGTAGCGGTCGACGAAATACAGAAGGCTGCCGCCGATGCCCGCGATGGCCGGGATGTTCACCTCCATCGGGCCGATCTGCCCTTCCACCGGCTTCGCCCCCAGCGCCGCGGCGCGCCGCAGCGCCAGCGCCGCGTCGGCGACGCGAAACGCCATGGCGCAGGCGGACGGCCCATGGGCCTTCGCGAACTCGGCACCGAAGCTGCCCGGCTCTGCATTGACGATGAAGTTGACCTCGCCCTGGCGGTACAACGTGACGTCCTTCGAGCGATGGCGCGCCGCCCGGACGAAGCCCATCGACCGGAACAGCTCGTCGAGCATTGCGGTATCGGGCGCCGTGTATTCGACGAACTCGAACCCGTCGGTGCCCACCGGGTTGGTTTTGGAAATCGCCGGTGCGCCGGCACCACCAGCCGTCGAACCCATCTCGCAACGCTCCCGTCACTGTGTGCCGACAGGATACCCCAACTGCATGCATATTGCCGCGCGTTTTCGATCACAAATCGGGGCCCGCTGCCGGCCAACCTGCGCGACCTGTTTGTCGGGGCATTGGGCCGCGTATTGATTCGCCGTGCATTCCGTGCGCATGATCGCGCCAGTTGGGCTGGAACGCGAATCGGGAGAGCCGGGACATGCCGCTGCACGCCGTAAGGCCGGACGGATCGCCGATGGACGAAGTGGAGCGCCAGGGCCGCATCGACCTCGCCGCGCTGTTCCGCATCGCCGCGCGCCTCGACTGGCACGAGGGCATCGCCAACCATTTCAGCCTCGCGGTATCGGGCGATGGAAGGCGCTTCCTGATGAACCCGCAGGGCCGGCATTTCAGCCGCATCCGGGCCAGCGAGCTGCTGCTGCTCGACGCCGACGGCACCGACGACGTGATCGGCCACGGCGCCGGCAAGGCTGACCCGACCGCGTGGCACATCCACGGCCGGATCCACGCCGCCCATCCGGCGGCGCGCTGCATCCTGCACACCCACATGTTCCACGCCACGACGCTCGCCTGTCTCAAGGACTACCGGCTGCAGATGATCGACCAGAACGCGATGCGGTTTTTCGGCCGCATCGCTTACGACGAGAACTTCAACGGCATGGCGCTGGACGCGGTCGAGGGGCAGCGCATCGGCGCGGCGATCGAGGACGGCAAGAGCGTACTGTTCATGGCCAATCACGGCGTTGCGGTGATCGGCCACAGCGCAGCCGAGGCGTTCGACGAGGCCTACTATCTGGAGCGCGCCTGCAAGCTTCAGGTGCTGGCGCTGTCGACCGGCCAGCCGCTGCACGTCGCCTCCGACGAGGTGGCGGAGATGACCTGCCGGCAGTGGACAGCGTTCCCGCTGGCAGCCGCCGCCGACCACTTCGAGGCGATGAAGGACATCCTCGACGAGGAGGAACCCGACTACCGCGACTGATCTCGCGCACGCGTACAGCCGGGAGGGAGAGTGCCATGGACGTCGTCCGGTTCACCCGCATGGAGGACGGCACGCGGGACGAGTACGAATTCCTCCACGGTCTCGAGGCCGCCTATGCGGCGGGGCTCGCGGACCGCGTACTCGCCTATTTCCATGGCCTCGACCAGACGTTCGGAGGCTACGCGGTGACCCGCCAGGAGCATGGCCTGCAGACCGCGACCCGGGCGCTGCGCGACGCCGCGGAGGAAGAGATGGTGGTGGCCGCGCTGCTGCACGACATCGGCGATGCGTTGGCGCCATACAATCACAGTGCCTTCGCGGCGGCGATCCTCAAGCCGTACGTGTCCGAGCGTACGTACTGGGTGGTCAAGCATCATGGGATCTTCCAGGCCTGGTACTACGCCCATCACGTGGGTGGCGACCGCAACGCCCGCGACCGTTTCAGGGATCACCCGCACTACCAGGCCGCGGTCGATTTCTGCCACCGATGGGACCAGGCGTCGTTCGACCCGGACTACGACACCCTGCCGCTGGAGCACTTCGAGCCGATGCTGCGGCGGATCTTCGCGCGCCCGCCGTTCGGGGCGGAGAGGACATAGCGTCCAATCCCTAATGTCGCGCCCGAATTCTGCTTCGCAATTCTTGCGCCAAACGCGAGCCGTCAGCTATCTGGGCGGGCGTCATGAAGCTGCCAATCTCATTGTACAGACGACCCGCCAGCTCGACCTCTGTCGCGTCGGCGGCCAACGAAGACCAGGCGTAGGCGCGGGGCAGATCCTGCTCGACGCCGTCACCTTTGTAATATTTCCATGCCAACGCCAATTGTCCCAGTGGCAAATCCTGCTCGGCAGCCATTCGATACCACCGCAGAGCTTCGGCAACGTCCTTGGCGGTCCCTTCGCCTTTATCGTGCATGACGCCGACGAAATGCTGGCCACGAGGGTCATGCTGGCTTGCGGCAAGTCGGAACCACCGGAGCGCTTCAGCGTAATCCTGCGGCGCGCCGATCCCGAGATAATGAAAGTGACCGACCGTGCACTGCGCCCGCGCGTTACCCTGCTCCGCCGCCTGCCGAAACCAGAACATGGCCTTCGCGTAATCCTGCGCAACTCCCATTCCCTCAACGTAGAGGGAGGCAAGGTTGCACTGTGCATATTCGTGACCTTTTATTGCGGCCAGTTCGAACAGTTGCGCGGCTTTCGGCAAATCGGGTGCTACGCCACGTCCCCACATATAGAGCACGGCGAGATCGAACTGGGCTTCGGCGTCGCCGCGTTGCGCGAGACTCTGCAGCTCATCCAACTCACCCTCGCGGTGGAATTTCTCTTCCGTGCTCATATTTAAGCGTTCCCTGTCGCAGCCGCGTTCGTGATTACAGGAACCGCGGTAACAAGCAGTTCGGCAAACCTTGCCTACTGTGTTTCTCTGCAACCTCGAATATACCGGGTTGCGGACCGTCTCGCAAAGATTGCACCAATGGTCGCAACGGGCATCATCGGTTCGCGAAGATGGATTCTTGACGTGCTCCCCGCAATGAAGCTCTCCTTTGGAAAGGCCACCGCCGTTTCTGACCGGAACGCTAGGCGGCACCAAGACTCACCGGGATGTACGGAGTTGGAGGCAACATTTTTTGGACGGCCGATCAAGAGCGACATGCCGTCGAAATTCGTCACTCCACCCGCGTCACCGTGTAGCCGCGCCGCGCCAGCAATCCCAGCACGCCGTCGTCGCCATACAGGTGGAGGGCGCCGACGGCGATAAGCGCGTTGCCCTCGGCGAGGCGCGCTGCAAGGCGATCGACCATGCGCCGATTGCGCTCGCGCACAAGCCGATCGGTATAGGCATCGATCAGCTCGCGCGGCGCGCCGCCGGTGGTCTCCAGCATCATGCGGTGCAGGCCGGCAAGATCGCCCGTTAGGTAGAGCTGCTTCAGCGTCTCGAAGATGGCGTCGATTTCGTTGTTCAGCGTCAACACCGCATCGAGCAGAATGACTTGTTCCTCGTCCGATGTGCCGGCCAGTGCGGCGATCTGCTCCTCGACCGTCTCGAGGCCGTGCACCGGGATGCCGCGCTCCTCGGCCCGCAGCTGCAACACCTTGTCGAGGAACAGCCCGCCCTTCGCCTGGCGCTCGATCTCGGCCGGCGGCAGGCTGAACATCAGCTGCAGCGCCCAGGGCCGGAACCTTTCGATCTGCTCCGCCGGGATGCCGTATCGCGCGCCGGTCTCCACCACCCGGCGCAGCCGCTCGGGCCCGACGATGTCGCCGAGGCGCCGTTCCTCCGGCAGCAGCGTCGCGTGCGCCAACGCCGTGTTCGCGGCGTCATCCAGCACCACCTCGATGGTCAGGCTGTCGACGTCGTCCAGAACCCGTCGCAGCGCATCGGGCGGCGTTGCGACCGCCGGGTCGGCCGAGTGCATGGTCCCGAACAGATAGCTCGGCGCCGTCCCCGCCGACTCGATGCGCCACAACAGGCCATGCGTGAAATCGCCATCCCCGGCCAGCGCCGACCCGTGGGCAACGCCGACCAGCAGGAGGAGCGCGACGATCCGGCGGGTCATCGGGACGAGTGCCCCACCGCCATGCGCCGCGATCGCGGCTCCCGATGGCGGGCGGCCATGTTACTTCGGGTTCCGGCCTGCTTCCTGGCCGGTGCCCTTGGCGCCGTTGTTGCGGCGCGGCTGCGACTGCGAGCGGCGGTCGAGCCGCTCGATGAAGGCGTTGATGATGGTCTGGTACAACGAGTCCTTCAGCACGAGGTCCTCGACGCCGGCGTCGATGCTGGGATTGTCGTTGACCTCGACCACGAAGATGCCGGCCGGAGTCTCCTTCAGATCGACACCGTATAGCCCGTCGCCGATGAGCGCGGCCGCACGGAGCGCGGTGTCGACCACCGCCGGCGGCGCGTCGGCGACCGCGAGCGTGCGCGACTCCCCCTCGAGCATCTGGCCGTCGCCGTCGTGCTTGACGATCTGCCAGTGGCCCCGGGCCATTTCGTACTGGCAGACATAGATCGGCTTGCCGTCCAGAACACCGACGCGCCAGTCGAATTCCGTGCGCATGTATTCCTGGGCGATGATGAGGTCGGACTCGTCGAATACCGTCGCGGTGATGGCCTTGAGCTCCGCCGCGTCGGCCACCCGGTGCATGCCGCGCGAGAACGACCCGTCGGGGATCTTGATCACCGCGGGAAAGCCGAGCTCCACCTCGACGCGCTCGATGCCGCGGCGGTCGATGACAAGGGTCTTCGGCGTCGGCACGCCGTTGGTCTGAAGCAGCTCCGCCAGGTAGATCTTGTTGGTGCAGCGCAGGATCGAACGCGGGTCGTCGATCACCACGAGATCCTCCGTATCCGCTTTCTTGGCGAAACGGTAGGTGTGGTGGTCGAGCGCCGTGGTCTCGCGGATGAACAGGGCGTCGAACTCGAGCAGCCGTCCGTAGTCCGCCTTTGTGATCAGCTCGACCTCGACGCCGAGCTGCGCGCCGGCTTTCACGAATTTCTCCAGCGAACGCGCATTCGACGGCGGCAGTTTCTCGGCCGGATCGTGCAGGATGGCGATCGAATATCGCGCCGGCGTCGTCGTCCGCTGTTGCCGCCACGCGACCTGGAGATACCGTTCCAGCGCCTGCCGGAACGTCTGCCGCTGGGCTTCGTCGAGATCGCGGATGGCGCCGGGGGCGAGGTCGGTTATTTCCCACTGGCCGGCGCGGTGGCCGAGGGTCACTTTGAGGATCGGACAGCGAAACAGGTCGAAAATACGTCCGGCCGCATCCGCGAGGCGGGAGTCGTCCGGCTGACGGAAGTAAACATGCGCGATCACCGGGCTCGATTCGGGCGGCGCCTGGAAGGTCTTCTCGACGAGCTCGTTGACCTCCGGCAGGGCGATGCGCAGCAACCGCTTCCAGTGCAGGTCCAGCATGACTTCGATCGACGGGATCGTGCGATGGCCGCGCCCTTCCGCCAGCAGGGAACAGTAGTAGCCGAGGCTCAAATAGCTGTGGTCGCGGCACAGATTGACCACCCGCATGGAGGTCGACTTGGGCGGCGCCGGCTCGCGGATGAAGTCGCGGGCGACGACGACGCGACAGCCTGGCATGTCCCAGGGGAAGTCCTCGGGCTTGTCCACGATAATCAGATGCAGCGGCATCAGCGGGCGTCGTCCGCGCGCGGGCTGATCACCAGCGCCGCCTTCTGCTGTGCGCGGCCGTAGCGCGCCATTCGCCGGAAGTCGCTGAGGGGGACCGGTATCTGCATGCAATCGGTGGCCGACTTGTCCTGATCGGGGTCGATATAGGGATCGTGGAGATAGACATATTCATCGTCGAAGCCGGTGACAACGACCCAGTGCGGTGTCCGCTCGCGATCGAAGCGCCAGGAGCTGACCAGCACGATCGGAATGCCGCCGGCATCGAATTTCTCCCGCATGGCCTTGACCGATAACGGCCGGTAGCTGATCGGAATTCCTCGTTCCCGCGCTTCCCTGCGGAAATCCTCTTCGACAAGGCGTATGACTTCCTTCTTTTTCTCGCTACGCACCGAGTCGACGAAGAGCGGTGACTGCTGGCTGAGCCAGACCGCCACCGGAAATCCGCGGCGCGAGACCGCGACGGCGAGCCCCAGCGGGCTGCAGCCGCCGTGGCCCGACGTCATGTAGATCGTCGTCGACTCACGCCACAGGCGAAGTTCGGCCGTCTGGTCGACGGGGATGTCCGTATCCAGCGCATGCATGGCCATCAAGATCGCTGCCGGCCCGCAGGTGAAATCCAGATTCTGGCTGTAATACGGCACCCGCGCGAGGCTCGGGTCGCGCGCCGGTGCGAGCGACCGTTCCATGCGGATCGCGTCGACATCGTCCTCATAATAATGGTGCTCGACCGCAAACTTGCGATATCCCTCCTTCTCGTAGAGGCGGCGCGTCGCCGGATCGTCCTCGCGCACCTCGAGGCGCATATAGGCAGCGCCATGGTCACGCGCCGCTTCCTCTGCGGCGTGCAGCAGTCGGGTGCCCAGCCCGTGGCCCCGGTGATTCGGGTCGACCGCGATGGAATACAGCCGGGCCAGCGACGTGCCGCGGTTGAACAGCACCATCGCATAGCCGAGAATCACCTTGCCGGCGCTGGCCGCGACGACGGTCTCCGCGTGGCCGCGGGTCAGCAGGTAACGGAAGCTGCGCCGCGACAGCCGGTCATGCTCGAATGACCGGTTCTCTAGGGTCACGAGCGCCGATATGTCGGCCAGTCTTGCCTTGCGTATCTGTGCGTGATGCATCCGGAAGATATTTGGTAGCGATCCCGTCGTCCCGCGGCGGGCAGGCGGTGATTTGTAATGCCATCCAGACCGGGCCGCCAGCGCAAACCGTGAAATGGCCCGGTGCGATATATCAGCATATCGGGGTTGCGTTGGCATCAGACGTATTTCCGCCGCCGCCGGCTTTCAGTCCGCCCGGTTGGGCACCGGATGCAGGCCCTGCCATTCGTCCGCCAGCGCTTCGGCTGCGGCGATTTCGTCCGCATTCATGGCGAACCACAGCAACAGAAGCCGAGGCGACGCCGACGGATTGCCGCGGCGCTTGGCCAGCACAAACCACTTATAGGCTTCCGTTCGGTCCGCATCGATTCCCTGGCCCTCGTCGTAGATCACGCCGAGCCGGAACAGCGCGTCGACGTCGCCGTTCCCCGCCGACCGACGGTACCAGGCTGTCGCGCTCGCGCCGTTCCTTGCCACTCCCTTGCCGGTCTCGTACATGAGCCCGAGATTGTACTGGGCCGACGCGCTTCCCTGTTCGGCGGCAAGTCGGAACCAGCTGAGGGCTTCCCGGTAGTCCTGGTCGACTCCGGCTCCCTCGAGATAGAACCAGCCGAGCTTGGCCTGCGCATCGCCATCGCCCTGGTTGGCTGCCAGGCGGTACCACCGCGCAGCTTCGGCCCGATCTCGCTCGACGCCCAACCCGGACTCGTACATTTCGCCCATATTGTATTGCGCATCGATGTCGCCCTGCTCGGCAGCAAGCCTGAACCACTGGAGAGCCTGTCGGTAATTCCGGGCGACCCCTTGGCCGTAGCGGTACATGATGCCAAGATTGTACTGCGCGACGGCATGCGCCTGCTCGGCTGCGAGGCCGTACCAGCGCACGGCTTCCGCGTCGTCCTCGGCGACTCCCCGGCCATTGCCGTACATCCAGCCAAGGTTGGTCTGGGCGTCCGCGTTCCCCTGCTCGGCGGCGCGGCGATACCAGCGCACGGCCGCCGCGCTGTCCTGGTCAACACCTCGACCCTTTTCATACATCAAAGCCAGATTGTACTGTGCGGTGGGATAGTCCTGTTCGGCCGCCTTCCGGTACCAGCGCACCGCTTCGGCGTAATCCTGCGGCACGCCACGGCCCCACTGATGCATCAGGCCCATGACGTTCTGGGCGCGGTCATAGTCCTGCTCCGCCGCGATTTGGTACCAGCGCACGGCTTCTGTATCATTCTGCGCGACGCCCCGGCCGTTCTCATACACCCAGCCAAGATTGGTCTGCGCACGCGCGTACCCCTGGTCCGCAGCAAGGCGATACCAGCGTACAGCCTCTGTGTCATTCTGTTCGACGCCTCGGCCGTTCTCGTACATCCAGCCGAGGTTCGTCTGCGCGTCGGCATCGCCCTGTCGCGCCGCCATCAAGTACCAGTGTGCCGCTTCCTCGTCGTCCTGCTCGACACCCCGGCCGTTCTCGTACATCCAGCCGAGGTTCGTCTGGGCGTCGGCATCGCCCTGTCGCGCCGCCATCAAGTACCAGCGTGCCGCTTCCTCGTCGTCCTGCTCGACGCCCCGGCCATTTTCGAACATCAAGGCCAGATTGTACTGCGCGACGGCATACCCCTGCTCGGCGGCCATTCCGTACCATCGTGCCGCCTCGGTGACGTCCGCGGCCACGCCCCTCCCGGTCTCGTACATGTAGCCGAGACTGGTCTGTCCGCGCGCGTCTCCCTGCTCGGCCGACAGACGGAACCAGGACAGCGCGGTGGCCTCGTCCTGTGCCACGCCCGTCCCCGTCAGAAACATGGCGCCTAGATAGGCCTGGCCCCGGGCATGGCCCTGCTCCGCGGCCAACCGGTACCAACGTACAGCCTCTGAAGGGGCGCCGCGTACACCGTGGCCATACTCGTACAGGGCGCCGAGCAAGACCTGGGCCTCGGGGTTGCCGTTCTCGGCGAGGGGTCGAACTTCAGCGTATGCCGCTGCGAAGTCGCCCCGGTCGTATGCGTCCTGCGCCTCATCGATGCCGGGCCGGGCCGGGTCGGTCAGGACGATCACCAGAAAGAGCGCGACGACAAGCCTTTTCATCGTGGAGTCTCCGTCACAGGATGCGTGATGGTTCCGCGGGGCGACCCTTTCCGGGCCCTGCCGTACATCTCGCAAGCGATTCAGATAGCCGACAGAAGGTTTCGTTTCGATGAATCCGGCGACACCCGCGCAGCCGTTCGGCACGCCCGCCGGCCGTGTCCCCAGGTCGGAGCGGTCTTGCCGCCCGGCGACTCCTCGGCCGCGGAGTCCGCGACGGGCGGCGGTTCAGGATGCCCCCTCCTCAAGCCGTTTGTTTACGTTATAATCATGGTTAAGAGCCGGTCTGCCGAGTCGTGCTGGCCGCCGTGTTCATCTTGCGGCGCAGTCCGTCCTGGTCTGCGCGGTTCCCGAACGTTTGGAGAGAGTCGATATGGCGAACGCGATCACCCTGGCCCGCCTGCTGCTCCTGTTCGTCCTCGTTGTGATGATGTATTTCGCGCCCCCGGCCTGGCAGCTTATCGACCTGCCGCTGCTGCTGGCCGTCGTGCTGCTCGACTGGCTCGACGGCGTCGTGGCGCGGCGGCGCAACGAATCCACGCTGTTCGGCGCGGTGTTCGACATCGCCGTCGACCGCATCGTGGAGAGCGTGATGTGGGTCGTGCTGGCCCATCTCGGTCTGGTGCCGGTGTGGGTGCCGGTGTATTTCATCGTCCGCGGCCACCTGACCGATTCGATCCGCCAGACCGGGGCAAGCGAGGGCCAGGCGCCGTATGAGATGATGCGCTCGCGCTGGGGACGGGCGCTCGTCGTCGGCAAGTTCATGCGCGGCATGTCGTGCGGCAGCAAGGTGGCCGCCTTCGGCTGGGCCGTGCTGATGCAGCCGCTGCCGGCGATCGACCCCGCCTTCTGGGTCGCGCGGGGCGCGCTGTTCGAAGCCGTGCTGGCGGGCCTCGTGTGGCTCGCCGTGGCGATCAATTTCCTGCGCGGCATTCCCGTGCTCGCGGAGTTCTTCCAGCGCGAGGACCCGTTCGCGGGCCTGCGCCGCGCGCCCGGCAGCGCCGAGTAGCGGCGGCACGGCGCCCGGACCCCTTGGCAACCCGACAATCCTTAACGAAGTTTAAGAGACAAGGCCGTAGAGTTCCGCCAAATCGACGAGGCCATCGCCTGGTCGCGCCGGGCGAAGCGTCGTACATGTCCAACGGAGCCCACGCATGGCAAATCTGGTGACGCTTGGCCGTCTCACCCTCCTGTTCGTCCTGGTCGGCATGGTCTACTGGGCGCCGCCGGCCTGGCAGCTGTGGAACCTGCCGCTGCTCGCGCTCATCATGGTGATGGACGCGCTGGACGGATATGCGGCGCGCGCGTTCGGCGAGACATCGCTATTCGGGGCGACGTTCGATATCGCCGCAGACCGGGTCGTCGAAACGGTCCTGTGGGTCGTGCTGGCCCAAATCGGCCTGCTGCCCGTGTGGGCCGCCCTCGTGTTCATCGTCCGGGGCAACGTCGTCGATGCGATCCGCAATTCGGCGGCGGCGTCCGAGGGCGTCGCGCCGTTCGACATGATGCGCTCGCCCCTGGGCCGCTTTCTTGTCGGCGGACGCTTCATGCGCGGCCTCTACAACACGGTCAAGACGGCCACCTTCGGCCTGGCCCTGCTGGTGCAGCCGCTGCCCGCGCTCTACCTGTCCTTCTGGGTCGAGTTCGGTGGCGCCGCCATGGCGATTCTCAGCGGTCTCGTGTGGTGCTCGGTGGTCATGTGCCTCGTCCGCGGCGTGCCGGTCGTGATAGAGTTCCTCGCCAGGCGGCCGGGTCCCGTGGCGGAGCCGGCCCGCGGCTCGACCTATCGTGAGGCAGTGGAGTGAACGCAGCGATTTTCGACGTCGATGGAACACTGCTGACCGGACCGCACAGCAGTGAATCCCTGTTCGTCCGGGATCTCCTGCGGCGCCGCGTGATCGGCGTGCCGCAGATTGCCGCGGCCGGCTGGTTCATGCTGGCGAACGGATGGCGTTACCGGCGTCACGTGCTGCGCAAGAACAAGGCCTATCTGGCCGGCCTCGCGCTCGACGATGTGGCCGCCCTTGCACGCGCGTTCGCGGAGCGCGATCTTGCCCGCCTGATCGACCGGGCCGTCCTGCAGCGCATCGAGGAGCACCGCCGTGCCGGCGATGTGATCCTGCTGCTGACCGGAACCCCGGATTTCCTCGCCAGGCCGCTGGCGGAGCGGATCGGCGCCGACGGCTGGCAGGGCGCGCGCTATGCGCTACGGGATGGCCGGTTCGCGGCGGCCCCGCCGGTCCGTCATCCGCTGGGGATCGACAAGATCGCCGCGGCCGACGATCTGTGCGCGCGGCACGGCGCCGAGCTTGCGCGGGCCGCCGCTTATGCCGACTCGATTCATGACCTTGCGCTGCTGGCACGGGTGGCGCGGCCGATCGCCGTCCGCCCCGATCGGCGGCTTGCCCGCGCGGCGCGGGCACGGAGCTGGGAAATCATCGGGGCGACGGCTTCCGGCGACCTCGACGCCGCACCGGGGGCAACGCGCGCCGCCTGAGCCTTCGCCTTGCGCCATGGCGGGCTTACGCATCCGGCATTTCGCCTGTACAGTGGCGGTCGGGAGGACTCAACCTCCGGCTCGATCGGATGGCAGGCATGGCAGGGATGCGCCGGCGACACTTCATCAGGACGGCGGGCGCGGCGCTGATGGCTGCGCCCTTCGTGATGCGGCGCGATGCGCTGGCGGCCGGCGGCCGGGTCGTCGTGATCGGCGGCGGCGCCGGCGGCGCCACGGCGGCCCGATTCCTGGCCGCGGCGGGCAAGGGCCTGAATATCACCCTCGTCGAGCCCAAGACCCGCTACGTTACTTGTTTCTTCTCCAATCTCCATATCGGTGGAATGCGTTCGCTGGAGTCGCTGACCCACACCTATGACGTCCTGTCCGAACGCTACGGCATCACGCTCATGCACCAGGTTGCGGTGGCGATCGATCCGTCCGCGCGGACGGTTCGCCTCGCCGGCGGCGACGTGCTGTCCTGGGACCGGCTGATCGTCGCACCCGGGATCGACTTCGACTGGGACGCGATCGACGGCTACGGTCCGGCGGAGGCGAATGCCATGCCGCATGCCTGGCAGGCGGGCAAACAGACGGAACTGCTGCGAATCCAGCTCGAGGCGATGGACGACGGCGGCACCTTTCTAATCGCACCGCCGGACATGCCGTATCGCTGCCCGACCGCGCCGTACGAGCGGGCGTCGCTCGTCGCCCATTATTTCAGGCGCGAGAAGCCGAAATCCAGGATCATCATCCTGGACTCGAAGAACGATTTTCCGCTCCACGACCTGTTCCACGAAGCCTGGACGCGATTCTACCCCGGCATGATCGAGGTCCTGCCCGCCGACTTCGCGGGCGGCATCAAGGGCGTGGACCCGGCGACCATGACGGTCATGGCCGAGGACGAGTCGTTCAAAGTCGCCGTCGCCAACGTCATTCCGCCGCAGACGGCGGGACGCATCGCCGTGCAGTCGGGGCTGGCGGACCGGCGCGGCTGGTGCCCGGTCGATCCCCTGACATTCGAGTCGACGCAGCAACGCGGCATCCACGTCATCGGCGACGCCGCGCTCGCCTCGCCGATGCCCAAGGCCGCCTATGCCGCGCACCAGCATGCGGAATCCTGCGCGCGGGCAATCCTGGAGGCACTCTCCGGCGAATCGGCCGGGCCAGGCGTCCTCGGCGGCACGTGCTGGAGCCACGTGGCCCCGGATCATGCGGTGCACGAAAGCGCCGCCTTTGCCGTCGTGGCGGGTGCGCTGCAGCGCATCGAATTGGAGATCAGCCCCCTCGGCGAGAGCGACGCGACCCGGGCTGCCGCGGCGCGGGACGGCGCGGCCTGGTACGCCGGCATCACCGCCGAAATCTTCGGCTGACCGCAAGCCGCGACCGCGCCCCGGTGCGCCCAGGCGCAAGAGCCGACGCGCCTTCCACGGGTGGCCGCTGCCGCCATGCGAATCCTGCCGCGACGACCGGCGTTCCGCGCCGCCAACAGTCCGACACTTTTGCCCCGTGGAAACCCGGAGAAGGGTCTTCACCTCTCGTTACGGGGCCTTCGACAGACCCGGACGGGTCAGATGTTCGAGCCCGCGGATTGGCCCCTCTCAGGGCATTAATTCCATCTTAAGTTTAAAAAACGCAGCGGGTTCAATCTGCAAACCGACTGCGCAATTTTATTAAACTTACCCGCATTAGGAGATGGGACCGAAAGGTAGCAAATGTATAAATTATTGTAAAATAAATGCCTGCTGACTTTCTTCTTGTATCAACGCTTTGTTAATAAGTTTTAAGGCAATCTGCGGTGGTAATGAAAGCACTGTGAAACTGCTAAGGAAGAGGATGGTATGCTACGCGCCATTACAATCGTTGCGGCGGGCCTCATAGCCTTTTCAGGAACCCCCGCGATTGCAGACTCCCACGAAACCCCGATCAAGCAGGCCATGCCCGAAATCATCTCGATGATCGTGCAGGACGACCTGATCGAAGCCCTGCGCGCCTCGAACGCCAGGCGCAGCAACATGACCCAATCGGACATCGATCACCTCGAGGCCACCTGGCAGACGGAGATCGACAGCTCCAACCGCCCGCTGATCGACAGCGTGGTCGGCAATTCGCTGGCCGAGCGCATGCGCCAGGTCATCGAAGCCTCCGGCAACAAGGTGAACGAGATCGGCGTGATCGACGCGATGGGCCTCAGCATCGCCCAGTCGGCGCCGAATTCCGACATCTGGCAAGGTGAAGAGATCAAGTTCACCAAGACCTTTCTGGTCGGTCCGGACGCCATGTTCGTCGACGTGGTCGAATTCGACAACTCGACCCAGTCGATGCAGTCCCAGGCCAATTTCACGGTCAAGGATCCCGTCACGGGCAAGCCGATCGGTGCTGTGACCGTCGGTTTCAACGTTGACGCGCTCTGATCGGTGAACCCGTTGTCGTCGCGGCCCCGGCCAGACGGGGCTCGCGACGCGGCGGGCAAGAAATGGGTCGCGCGCAACAGCGTAACCGAACACGGTCACCAATGAACGTGCAGAGAGACGAGAGAGGCGCACGGCGACCGGCCCCAACCGGTCCTCGCGTGAGGGGATCGCCGAAATGGCGGACGCCCAATGTGTCCGCCGGGAGGGTTGAACGATGCTGTCGAAACTTCGGCTGAAGAGTTTTCAGGGACGGGCAATTTCCATCGTCGCGGGGATTTTCGCCCTGTCCTTCGCGGTCCTGATCGCTGCCCAGGGCATTCACGAACGAACGACCGCCGTCAACCGGATCGTCGAGAACAAGAAGGTGCAGACCGGACTGATTGCCTCCGCCATGTCCGGTGCGCTGCGCTGGCGGCGGACCCCGGTGTTCGGCCAGGTGCACGAAACGCTCGCTCTCGACGATGTCGGCGATCTTCTCGCCATCGTCGCGATCAACGAGGCCGGCGACACCGTCTACCAGTGGCGGCGCGCCGGAACGGCCGACGTGCTGCCGGGTCTGCTCGAAGGCGATGCGGTGCTGCGCTCGGACAAGGCGGAATACCGGATGGCGGGCGATTACGCCGTCGTGTCCGCCCCGTCCGTCTATTACCAGGCGAAATACAACAAGGTCGTGCCCGCGGGACATGTCCTGATCTTCTGGGATTTCCGCGGGATCGAGGCCGATCTGGCCGCGTCCCTGCAGAGGTCGTCGCTGCTGTCTGCCGCGATCCTGCTGGGATCGATCGTCTTCCTCGTCGTCCTGTTCCGGCGGCTGGTCAGTGCGCCTCTGGCCCGGATCATTTCCCAGCTGGTGGAACTGGCCCGCGCCCACGGGGATGTCACGCTGGCAGACCGGTCGCAGGAAAACGAGATCGTTCAGATGGCCCACGTCGTCCGGGTCTTCCGCGACGCCATAAACGAAAAGGAACGGATCGAGGCCGAGCAGGAGCTGATCGAAGCGGACCTTCGCGAGGAGAAGCGCCAGACCATGGAACGTCTGGCGCGGCATTTCGATGCCAGCGTAAAGGCCATCGTGACCAGCGTGTCGACGGCATCGAGTCAGCTGCAGGAAACGGCGAAGTCGATGTCGACCTTCGCCGACCACAACAACCGGCAGTCGACCGCCGTGGCCAGCGCTTCGGAGGAATCATCGATGAACGTGCAGACCGCGGCCACGGCGACGGAGCAGTTGTCGAGCTCGGTCCGCGAAATCAACCGTCAGATCACGGATTCGAGCCAGGTCGCGGCGCAAGCGGCTCGGGCCGCCGAGGACATCGACGTGACCGTCCAGGACCTCGCGCGGGCCGCCGAAAAAATCAGTCAGGTCGTCGACCTTATCAACAGGATCGCCAGCAAGATCAACCTGCTCGCGCTCAATGCGACGATCGAGGCGGCGCGGGCCGGCGAGGCCGGCAAAGGCTTCGCCGTGGTCGCCCAGGAGGTCAAGAACCTCGCCAAGCAGACGGCGCATGCGACCGGCGAGATCGCCATGCAGGTCGAGGAGGTGCAGGCGGCGACGGGCAAGACCGTCGATGCCACACAAGGCATCCTCGGCATCATCCAGCGGATCAGCGACAACTCGGCGGCGATCGCCGCAGCGATCGAGCAACAGGATTCCTCGACGCAGGAGATCGCCCGCAGCGTGCAGGAGGCCGCGGCGGGAACGCAGGTCGTCTCCAAGAGCATCGAGGAGGTCCGCCAGGTCGCCGGCGAGACCGGCGCTTCGGCGGCGCAGGTGCTCGAGGCCGCGCAGAGCCTGTCCGGACAGTCCGAACAATTGAACAAGGAGATCGAGGCGTTTCTCGACGGCTTGCGTCTCAATGCCGCGTCCTCCGCCGGTACGGGGTCGGGCAACGGTCTGCGCGACCGGCTGGCAGGTTAGGCCGGTCGCTGACGCGCATATGTGAGGATTTTGGGGAGAACAAGAGGGGAGATTGGCCAAAAAGAATAACGAATATTCAAACAGTTATTGGCAAAAAAGGAAGAATTGGAGACAGTGATGAGGAATATTACGTTGACAACCTGCGCGGGGCTGGCGCTCGTTTTGGCGTCAGGTTCGCCCGTCCTGGCCGAGGCCAGCCTGAGCTTGGTCGGCCACTGGGACAGCGGAGTCGGCGAGGGCACGGAAGTCATCAGCGTACAGGGCAAAACCGCCCGCGCCGCGGTGACGAACGCAGCCGCAGGCACAATCACGATTCTTGATTTGAGCAATCCGGCCGCGCCGATGGTGTCCGCCGTGTTCGACCTGCGCCTGAGGTCCGGCGAGGGCGTGACGTCGGTCGCCTTCCATCCGGAAGAGGACTATTTCATCGTCGCCATCGAGGTGGAGGGGACGAAGAAGAACGGCCGCATCGAAATTCGCCGCGCGTCCGACGGCAAACTCCTGAAGGCGCTCAAGGCCGGGTCGGAGCCGGACGCGGTGGCGATCGATGCCGACGGCGACTTCGCCGTGGTGTCCAACGAAGGCGAATCGTTCTCCTTCGATCGCAAGACTCTGGAATTCAGCTCGCCACCCGGCAGCGTGACGATCGTCAATCTCAGCGAGGGCCCCCGGCGCGCCAAGGCGACGCTGGTGGAACTGCCGGATGCGACGGGCACGCCGGGCATGGTCAGCGGCGCCGACAAGCGCCTTCTTGAACGCGGCGTCGACCTCAACGGCGACGGCGTCATCGCCGACGAGTTCGAGGACGGCGAGGGCGGTTTCGATTACAACGGCAACGGCGTGATCGAGGACCTGGATTTCCTGGCCGGCTTCATCGACGGTGCCGAGGTGTGGGGCAACGAGGAGTCCGGTGAACTGGTGATGATTCCGCTGCTCGACAACACGCCGCGGTATCTTGAGCCGGAGCTCGCCTCGTTCTCCAAGGACGGCGACCTTGCTTTCGTCGTTATGCAGGAGAACAACGGCGTTGCCGTGATCGATCTCGAGGACGGCGAATTCGTCGGCTATATCGGCCTCGGGATCACCACCCATGTCGCTGACAAGACCGACAACGGTGTCATCGACTTTAATGAAACCCTCGTCGCGCTGCGTGAGCCGGACGGCATCGCCACCACCGTCGACGGTCTGTATTTCGTGACCGCCGACGAGGGCGATACCGACCCGAAGGCCTCCAAGACGCCGGATGGCTTTGCGACCGCCGGCGGCCGCACGGTCAGCGTGTTCGACGCCGAGACCGGCATCCTGCTGGGCGATACCGCCGAACAGCTCGACATCGCCGCCGATGCGGCCGGCCTCTATCCTGACAGCCGCAGCGACAGCAAGGGCGCTGAGCCGGAGAACCTCGTGACCTTCCAGTTCCGTGGCGTTCATTATGCCGCTGTGGGGCTGGAGCGGGCCGACGCGGTCGCGCTCGTCTCCCTGGCCGACCCCGCCAATCCCACAGTGGTCTCGCTTGCCGGCGCCAACCCGGGCAAGTCTCTGGGTAGCCAGGCGCCGGAAGGCATCGCCTATTTCAAGCGGCAGGGATCGGTTTTCATCTATGCCGCGAATGAAGGCAGCGGCGTGGTCTGTGTCTACGAAGTGATGCCGTTCTGATCGATGCGGTCGGGGCGGGTCCGGCCGTCGCCGGGGGCCGCCCACCGTTACGGAATCGAAGATACGGACACGATGCGCCGGAATGCGCCTACGGGACGTACCTGGAGGCGTGTTCCGGCCATCGGCGCCTGCCGCGTGTCGCGGCCAGGGCGGCTCACCTGCACCAGCTTGCGCACGGTCGCAAAAAAAGATCGGCCGCCCGCCCCGGGGGGGAGGCAGGCGGCCTGTGCCGATCGGAACCGGCCAAGGGGGATCAGCCGGAACGCTTGTTCAGCATGCCGTTCTTGACGAAGATCTCTTCGTCGCCTTCAGCCTCGACAGGGTCGCTGTCCCCGATCGACAGATAGCAGGACTCGCAGACTTCCGTTACGGATGAGCCCGCGTTCACGGTGATATTCTTTTCCTCGCCGTCCTCGATGACCGTGACGATATGATCGGTCGCATCCTCGTTCACCAGATCGACCGCCTGCGCGATCTGAGGGGTGACGAACGCGACGACAACGCCGAGCGCGAGAGTCGCAAGCTTGTTCATGGGTAGCCTCCCGTCCGCCTTCACACGTCAGGCTGCGTGCCTACTTGGAAGGGCGGCTTCCCTTGGACGGGGAAGACGGCTTCGCGCTTACGGCCGGCTTGCTGCCGGCGGGTTTCATTGCGGCCGACGATGCCGGTTTGCTGCCGGTCTGGCCGGGTTTCTGGGTGGTCGTGGGCATTTTCGATGTCTCCTCCATGCCGGCAATGATTCACCGGCGCGGCGAATCTAGGGCGCGCTAATAAATCGAACAATCGAAATTTTTTGCGCTATAATATCGATTATCGCGATATATTGTTGAGGCATAGCCATGGACGTCGAGCTTCTTCGCACTTTCATCGAGATCATGGAGTCCGGCCATTTCGTACGCGCGGCGGAGCGTTTGAACGTCACCCAGTCGACGGTCAGCGCCCGGATCAAGGAACTCGAGGCTCGCCTCGGCCGATCTCTGTTCGTCCGGAGTCGTTCCGGTGCGGTCCTGACCTCGGCCGGACGGCATTTCCGGCCGCATGCCGAGGCGATGCTTCGCAGCTGGCGCCGCGCGCGGCAAGAAGTGGGCCTGCCCGAGAGGTTCGAGACCGTATTGTCGGTGGGCGGTCAGCACACATTGTGGGACCGTGTGCTGCAGCTCTGGCTGGCGCATATGCGCCGGACCGAGCCGGGCGTGGCTCTGCGGGCCGATGTTGCGCGGCCTGACGAGCTGACCCGCCTGCTCCTCGAGGGCGGGCTCGACATCGCGGTGCTGTATGCGCCCCAGCCGCGGGCCGGCCTGCGCATCGAACCGTTGCTCGAGGAACGCCTGGTTCTCGTCGGCACGAAGGACACGGGCGTGTGGCCCGGCGATTCCGAATATGTGCTGGTCGACTGGGGCTCCGAATTTGGCAACGACCACGCGGCGGCCTTCCCCGACATCGATACGCCGGCGCTGACGGTCGGCTTGGGGGCGGTGGCCCTGAACCACATCCTTCACGAGGGCGGCGGGGCGTATTTCCCGTATCGTGTCGTCCAGCCATACCTCGTGTCCGGCCAGCTGCACCTCGTCGCCGCCGCGCCGGAATTCACCCGACCGGCCTTTGTCGCCTGGCAGAACCGCGAAGACCCGGTGCTCTCGCGTGCGGTGGAGAGCCTACGTGCGGTTGCCCGGGCGGCCACACAGGCGGCCTGATCGAGGCGGCAGCCGTCGCCTGCGCCGCAGCGGCCGGCCCCGTGCAGCACGACCTATCGTTCCACTTGATTCTCCAATAAGAAATGTGTGTAATTACGGTTAACCATAATGTTGGCGCCCTGAAGGGGCGGGAAATGCCCCGTTTCCCTGCGGGCCTTCGCTCTGGCGGGGCGAGAGGAAGACGAGGCGCGTCAATGGGCTATTATTGGACGAAGACCGCGATTACCGTTACGGCCGGCCTTTGCGCCGGTGGATTTCTGTATGGGTCCGCCGCGGCCGACGAGCTTTACGAGCTTGGCGAATATCTCTCCGGCGACTGTACGGCATGCCACCGCCTGGACGGTCAGGGCGGTGCGATCCCCGCAATCACGGGATGGCCCGTCGAGGCCTTCGTCATGGTCATGGAAGCCTACAAGGTAGGTGAGCGCGACGACGCGTTGATGCAGAACGTCGCCAGGCGCCTGAGCGACGAGGACATAAGGGCACTTGCCGAATTTTTCGGGAAACAGGGACAATAGGAGCAACAGGCATGAACAGGAAATTCACGAGGCGCGAGTTCGGGATGATGGCCGGCGCGGCGGGCGTCGCGGCATCGGCCCTGGCGACACCGGCGATCGCCCAAGCCAAACCGAAACTCGTTGTAATCGGCGGGGGACCCGGCGGGGCTACGGTTGCCCGATACGTCGCCAAGGATTCCAGAGGCGCGATCGACGTCACGCTGGTCGAGGCCAATGCGCGCCATACCACCTGCTTCTTCAGCAACCTCTATATCGGTGGGCTGCGTAGCTTCGATTCGATCACGCACGGCTACGACAAGCTGAGATCCGAGCACGGCATCCGGGTCGTGCAGGGGTTCGCCAACGGGGTCGACGCGGCGCGGCGCACCGTCAGCATCACCGGCGGCGACACCGT
The DNA here is from genome assembly GCA_964347475.1 of uncultured Flavobacteriales bacterium. Lineage (GTDB taxonomy): Bacteria > Pseudomonadota > Alphaproteobacteria > UBA8366 > JADFVY01. The sequence continues at coordinate 49,919 of CAYFYY010000001.1, read as the reverse complement.
GTCCTACGACAAGCTGGTGGTCGCGCCCGGCATCGACTTCCACTACGATGCCTATGAGGGCTACAGCAAGGACGTGGCCGAAACGTTGCCCCATGCCTGGCAGGCCGGCCCGCAGTCGCAGATCCTGCGGCGCCAGCTCGAAGCGATGGATGACGGCGGTGTCTTCCTGATCGCGCCACCGCCCGATCCGTTCCGCTGCCCGCCCGGCCCGTACGAGCGCATCTCGCTGGTCGCCCAGTACTTCAAGCAGAACAAGCCGCGCTCGAAGATCATCGCGGTCGACGCCAAGGAGAAGTTCTCCAAGCAGGCTCTGTTCCAGGAAGGCTGGGCGAAATACTACGAAGGCATGATCGAATGGCTGCCGCTGAGCATTACCGGCGGCGTCCAGCGGGTCGACGTGACGGGAATGACGCTGCACACTGGCGGCGAGAGCTTCAAGGGCGACGTCATCAACATCATTCCGCCGCAGAAGGCGGGCGCCATCGCCATCGCCGCGGGGCTGGCCGACGGATCCGGCTGGTGCCCGATCGACCCGTTTACCATGGCCTCGACCCGCGTGCCGCACGTCTACGTGCTGGGTGACGCCAGCATCGCCGCGCAAATGCCGAAATCGGGCTTCTCAGCCAACAGCCAGGCCAAGGCCTGCGCCATGGCGATCCGTGCCGAGCTGACGGGCTCACGGGCCTTCGAGCCGCGCTACAGCAACACCTGCTGGAGCCTGATCGCCTCGGGCGATGCGGTGAAGGTCGGCGCCTCGTACAAGGCGACCGAGGAGAAGATCGCCAGCACCGATACCTTCATCAGCAAGACCGGCGAGGACGCGGCGACCCGCACGGTCACTGCCGAGGAGGCGGAAAGCTGGTACGCCGGGATCACGGCCGACATCTTCGGCTGATCGCTGGGCGGTAGCGGTCGCGAAACGGCGACGGGGGACAGCCGGCCGGCTGTCCCCCGGGTTTTTGTTGCCGATGTGGTCGAATGTCGCCCTCCGGTGCACACGCGCACGGGCCGGTCGCGTGTCGGTGCCAGTGTCTCGATTCGCCGCTATTTCGCCGTGCCGCCGTCGCTTTCGGTCTTCGCCTTTGCCGATTGCCTTGGACTCGCCTCGGATTCCGCCAGGATGCCCTTGCCGCGCGGGATGAGATGGCGGAAGGTCAGATACATCCAGGCGAACAGCAGGCCGTACAGCAGCGTGCCCCGCACGGTCAGGGCAGCGCCGGTCTCGGCCAGCGTCGGGGCAACCGCGTTGATAGCCGCCCGCAACGCGGGGTCGGCGACGAACAGGGCGGCGCTCCATAGGAGGCCGGCGACCAGAAATTGCGCGGTGACCGCCCGCGGCGCCGGCCGCGAGAGCGCCAGCACCATGGTGAAGAACGCCGGGTAGATGAACAGCTCCGGGGCCGCCGGCGTGCCGCCGATGCGCCAGGCGGTCAGCACCGCGCTGGCCCACCAGCTCCAGGTCCGCGCCCCCTCCAGCGCGATCGCCAGGGCCGCGAACCCGCCGAGCGCCAGCAGGATCTTCACGATCAGCCGCGGCCCGCCGGGCTTTACCTCGTCAGCCGCTGCCGCGCTGTCTTGCTTCGGCTCGCTCACAGCTCGGGTCCGCCGTTGCCGTTTCGATTGTCGACGCGGCGCAGCCCGAGCCGCACCACCGCACCGTAGATGACCGGCGTGCCGCTCCAGAAGCCCATGGTGGCGACGAAGGCCTGCACCAGGCGGCTGTCCGCGTGGTCCGGAAACGCCGCCAGCGCCGCCAGCGCGGCGACAACCACGCCGCCGGCAACGGCAACGGCGCTGATGACCGCGGCGACGCAGGCCGCGAGGGCCTCGCGGCGGCCTTGCGGGCGGCTCAGCACCGTGGTGATGAAGGCGTTCAGGGAACAGGCCATTGCGGCGACGAAGGGCTGCACCGGCCCGGCGAGTGTCCCGGGGAACTTCCCGATCGCCCACTGCCAGAACGCGACGGCGACGATCTGCATGACGAACAGCACGAACAGCCCGAGCAGCAGGTTGCCGGGCTCCACGGGCCGCAGCGCATACAGCGCCGGCCGTCCGGATCGCCGCGGGGCGGTCATGGCCCTACGCCCCACATGGCGGTGGCAGGGTGGTTCACCATCATCGACCCATTGTCCCGCAATGGGATTGCATAATGGTTAAGATTTTCGTGCCATCGGCGGCGAAGTCCAGCACTTTGACATCGGGACCCGCTCGCGGCCCGGCAGAGCCCGCCGGAAACCCGCGGAAAACCCTAACGCATGGGCTCGTTCCCGTCGCTCGCGCCAATCCGGCACGCGCCATGGCACCCGCAACGCCTCTCTCCGGGAAATCCGGACCGCTTCGTATTTCGAAGCTGCCGTGCTTCGTTGCGAACCGGCATCGGTGCACCCGGCACGACGATGTTGCGGCGAAATGCGAGTGCCGGCGCGCCGTTGCGATGGAAATGAAAACGTTTCTCATTTCCAATTTATCGTGTAGCAATGCCGGCACGGAGGAGTCACGGTCATGGCGGAACGACGCGACGACGGACTGTTACGCGGGCTGATCGCACGGTTGACGGGGCGCGACGTGCGGGCGCTGCGGCCGGGCGACTGTCTGCGCCGCGTGCTCGGTCTCGACGGTCTCGATCTCGTGCGCGTGCTGATCGCGGCGGAGGAGATCTACGGTGTGATCGTGCGTGACGAGCAAATCGACAGGATCCGCACCTACGGCGACCTGTTGCGGACCCTCGAAATCGGGGAGGCGAACTGCGAGCCCGGCCAGCCTGTGTGACGCCGGGCGCAAGATGCCGTTCAGCCCAGGGGAAGCGTGCGCTTTCCCAAACGGCCCGGAAGCGCACGGCGCTTCCGGGCCGACGGGGCCGGGGCGGCGGCGACGGATCGGGCTCGAACCGCATTGCCCTTGTGGGAGCCCGACCAGCGTCGCCAGCCCTGACCCCGTTTCGCACGACCGTGCCAGGGATCATTGCCGCCGGGGCCGGATTCGCGCGGCGGGTCGCGGCCTAACCCCTTGCCCGCGGGCAGAGGCGCGCCTAGCTTGTGCCGGGAGGCGGGAGTGGACGGCGCATGAAGGAACGGCTGGAAGATCTCCGAGGCGAGCTGGCTCGGCAGGGGCTGGACGGGTTCATCGTGCCCCATTCCGACGAGTTCCAGAACGAGTACCTGCCGCCGTCCGCCGAACGGCTCGCGTGGCTGACCGGCTTCACCGGGTCGGCGGGCGTCGCGGTGGTGTTGGCCGACAGGGCGGCGATCTTCACAGACGGCCGCTATACGCTGCAGATCCGCGAGCAGGTCGACGCAACGCTGTTCGAGATCCGCCACATCACCGAGCAGCCGCCGAAGGACTGGATTGCCGACCACCTGCCGGAGGGCGGGCGGCTCGGCTACGATCCCTGGCTGCACACGGAAAAGGCGCTGGAAAGCTGGCGCGACGCGGCGGATAAGGCCGGCGGGGAGCTGGTCGCGGCCGAGACCAATCCGGTGGATGCGGTGTGGGCCGATCGCCCCGCCGCGCCCGCGGCGCCGATCGTGCCGCACGATCTCGCGTTCGCCGGGGAGAGTTCCGAAGCCAAGCGCACGCGGGTCGGCACGGCGCTGGCGGAGAAGGGCGCCGATGTCGCCGTGATCACGGCGCCCGATTCAATCGCCTGGCTGCTCAACCTGCGCGGCGGCGATGTCGCGCACACCCCGTTGCCCCTGTCGTTCGCCGTTCTCTATGCTGACGGCCGGGTCGAATGGTTCGTCGATCCCGCCAAGACCGGCCCGGACCTGTCGGCGCATCTCGGCGACGACGTCACGGTCCGCGGACAGGATGAGTTCGAGCCGGCGCTGTGGGCGCTAGGGAATTCCCGCGTGCTGGCGGACCCGGCCGGCACAGCGTCAGTGGTCTTCGATCGCCTCGGCAAGGCAGGGGCGAAGATCGTCCGGGACGCCGATCCCTGCCAGCTGCCCAAGGCCTGCAAGAACGAGATCGAGATCGAGGGCACCCGCGCCGCGCACCGCCGTGACGGGGCGGCGTTGAGCCGCTTCCTGGGTTGGCTCGCAACGGCGGCTGCAAACGGCGGCATCACCGAGATCGCCGCCGCCGACCGGCTGCGCGGCCTGCGCTTCGAGGGCGAGAACATCCGTGATTTGTCGTTCCGTACCATATCCGGTTCCGGCTCGAACGGCGCCATCGTCCATTACTCGGTCACGCCCGAGAGCGACCGCGTGCTGCAGGCCGGCGAGCTCTATCTCGTCGATTCCGGGGCGCAGTATCTCGACGGCACGACGGACGTGACCCGCACGGTCGCCATCGGCGCGCCGACGCCGGAGATGCGCGACCGCTTCACCCGGGTGCTGAAAGGCCACATCGCCATTGCCACCGCGCGCTTCCCGGAGGGCACCAGCGGCGCCCAGCTCGACGCGCTGGCCCGCACCGCCCTGTGGCAGGCCGGCCTCGACTACGATCATGGCACCGGTCACGGGGTTGGCAGCTATCTTGGCGTCCATGAGGGCCCGCAGCGCATCTCCAAGATCCCCAATACGGTGGCGCTGAAGCCGGGCATGATCGTCTCGAACGAGCCCGGCTATTACAAGGAGGGCGCGTATGGTATCCGCATCGAGAACCTCGTGTGTGTCGTCCCGGTCGAGATCGACGGTGCGGAGAAGACGATGCTCGGCTTCGAGACCCTGACGCTGGCGCCGATCGACCTGAACCTTGTCGAGACGTCCCTCCTGCTTCCGGCCGAGATCGCGTGGCTCAACGACTACCACGCGCGGGTCAGCGAGGCGCTGACGCCGCTGGTGGACGCCGACACAGCGGTGTGGCTGGAACAGGCGACGCGGGCAGTCGGGTCGTAGCGTAAAGCTGTTCAGTGCGTGACTGGGCTGCTGGCCCGATAGTTTCGGTCATTTGAACTCGACCTCGATCGTCCCAAGTTCCCCGAATTTCGCGACATAGCGGCCGGGCTCGGATTCGATCCGCTTGCCGATGACACCGGTCGAGAGGTAATGGCCCGGCTCGATGACGCGGCCCTGCTTGACGGCGACGTTCACCAGCCACAGCGCCGCGATCCAAGGATCGCCCATCGCGTCCGCGCCGGTCCCCTTGCTGAGCTGCTTGCCGTCGCGGGACAGCGTCGCTTCCAGCCGGACAAGGTCAAGGCCTTCGGCGGGCCGCTCCTCGCCGACGATCAGGATATGCGCCGAGACGTTGTTGGCGACGATGTCGGCCACGGTCAGCTTGCGGGCCTGGTCTTCCGGGAATCCGCCGGCCGGCGCCTCGATCACCGGCACGACGCCGCGGATCAGCGGCTTCAGCGCCGCCACGTCGGCGACCGGATTGTCGATCCGCGCCCCGGCGACGAAGGCGATCTCGGTCTCCAGCAGCATGTGGCGGCCGGCCGGCTCGACGATCGCATCGCCGCTGCGGCGCAGGCCGGAGGACGGGATCACGCCGAACACGGGATCCTCGATCTTGAACCACCAGCGCGCCAGCCTGCCGGTCAGCCCCGCCTTGTAGCCGGCCACCGAATCCCCCGAGGCGAGCGCCCGGTCGACGATCAACTGCTGGACCCGGTAGGCGCCCTCGAGGCCGATCGCCGGGTCGAGCACAGAGACCCGGGGCGTCTCAGCCCCCACCTCGTTGGCGCGCCAGATCGCCTCGGCGAGTGCGGCCTCGTCGGCGCGTGCCGTCGCAGCCATCGTGGAGGCGGCGATCAGGGCCGCCAAGGCACAGCGCCCGCACTGCGCAGCAACCGGTTCGATGAGCTTGGGCATTTCGGTCCTCGCGGATCGGGTTTGCCGGAGTCTGTCGGCCGGCACGTCGAAAGCGGGCCATGCCATCCGCCGCCCCGAAGCCTCACTCAAACGGATTCAAGCCGTGGCTGCCTTCCGCCGACGCCCCGCTGCGTTGACCTCAGGACCTCAATGCAGCCACAGGACACTGACAAGCGCAAGCGAGAGGGTCGCGAGCGTCAATGGCCAGATCGCGGTGTCCGCCTGCCGTTCGACATGGATGCCGGGCGGCGCCGTGAGGATCGACCGGGTTTTCGGGTCAAAGCATACGAGGCCGTGCTTTTCCGCCAGCTCGAGGACGAGCTCGACCGCATTGGCGCATTCGCTGCCGCCCAGTGCGATCAACGCCTGATCCGGGCGGACGTCGAAATCGCCCGTCCAGGGGGATTTGGCCCTGTCTTCCGTCAGCAGCGAGTCGAGGCGGGGATATCGATCCGTCAGCTCGTTCAGGAAGGCATCCAGGCAGGGTGCCCGCCTGTCCGCACAAGTTACGTTGGGCTCGCCGCCGTGGGCCCGATACCGCTGCAATGCTTCCATGTCCGTCAGGGGCGAATCCGCGAAGAATACGCCTATTTCCACACGCATGGTGGTCTCCACCACAAGCTAGCCCCATTCCCAGCATACGACCTTTGGGTTGCGATCCGGTTAATGCTGCCGGGGACGCCTCGCCGGGGCCGGCTTCTAATCGCCGGAGAACAGCAGCAGCGTGGCGGCAATCGGCATGGCGATCGCGGCGAGTACCATGAGGAGAACGATCGGCCAGTACCGCCGCAACATGCTCTTTTGCTCACGCTTCACCTCTGCGGCGTCGCGAAAGCTGATCCCGAGTTCCCGCGCCGCCTTCGTGCTTTCGTCTTCAGGATCCGGTTCGCGCGTGACGGCCGGGTCGTCCCGGAAACTGATGCCCATCTCGCGTGCGGCGCGGGTCGTATCGTCTTCGTCCTCGTCGACGTCGCCGGAGCGGGGGCGCTCTGGATCGTCCCGGAAGCTGATCCCCAGCTGTTTCGCTGCCGCCGCAAGTTGCTCCTCGGTCTTTGGCTCAGCCGGCAGTGGCGGGGCTTCGGGCTCCTCGGCGCTGTCCTGCGCGGCCTCGCGAATTGCCCGCGCCAGTTCGCCGCCGAGTTCACCCGAAGAAGCGGGGGTCGCCGGCTCTGCCCCGTCACCGTCCCGACTGCCCTCCGCCGGCATCGTCTCATTGCCGCCGTCCGCTGTCTCGGCCGTCGCGATCTTGGCGCTGCGCCGGCCGAATTTGCGTTCTTTCGCCGATGTCTGGCGGGGCTTGGCGGGGCTCCGCTCCAGCTCGGCGCTGGATTCATCGCAACCATCGGCAGAGCTTTCGGCACCGGCGATTTCTGCCGGTCGCGGCGTGCGCTCTTGCTCTGCCTTTATGAAGTCCTCGTAGGATTCCGACGGGGCGGCCGGAGCGCTGCGACGCAGGTCCGCACCCATTCGTGACGCCGCTTCCTCCAGGGAGTCGTCGAACCGCACAGGCTCGTCGGGGGCAGCTGCCTCGGACATGCCGTCGTCGACGCCCGCCTCGTCCAGGGACGAATCGGGCGCCTGCGCCACGGCTGGTTGTTCCGCCATTGTCGGCAGTTCGTCAGTGTCTTGGGCGGCATCAACGGGTTCTGTGGCCTCGTGTTCGGCGATCTGCGCGTCGACGGGATCGGCCGGCGGAACAGGATGCTCCGCCAGTAATCCAACATCGTCCCGCCGCCACGGGTCGGGCTCGCCAGTGTCCGCATGACGGTGATCGGCCGCCTCGGGCACCAGTGCGTCATCCGCCCCAAGTTCGGTAGCATCGCCCGGGTCCGGCTCCGGCGCCGTCGTCTCGGAACCGGGCTGGCGACTCGACTCGCTCCCGACGCCCTCGTCGTGCGACGCTTCTGCCTCTTCATGCAACTCGGCTTGTTCCTCCGCGTCCCCGCCCGGCTGGCCTGTGTGTGCATGCGGTGCCGCCAATTGTTCGCCGTCACGCTGCGTCCCCGGCGCCGGCGCATCGGCGAATGTGATCGGCGGTCGCGGCGTGCCGAACAGGTTCGATGGCAGGGCCGACCCGGCAGTCCGGCTTTCAGGGACTTGAACCGCCTCACCGACGGGCTCGTCTGCCGACTCGGGAGTGGACGTTCCGCCAAGGCCGTCTGTGACCTCTTCGGCCGGCACGTCCTGACCCGGGGGACCATCCGCCGAAATCATCGGTCCGGTCTGCGATGGTGGCACTTGATCCGCGGGCTCGGACGCGACGGGGGTTGCGCCTGCGCCAGTCGTCGTCGGTGGCGTCGACGGCGCAGGTTGCACAGGCGCCTGCGGTGCGATCGGGCTCACCTCCGTGCCGGCTGGTGGCGCCGAATCCGCCGGCTCGGATTGCTGTTCCGCGATGTCTTCCGACGGGGGTCCAGGATCGTGGCTGCCCGCTGCGTCCGGCCTGCCGAAGGCCCTGGCAAACGTCGTTGCAGTGCGGGCGGGGGGCGGTGCCTGTTTGTTCGGCGCGGGAGGCCCAGGGTGATCGGTGGACTCGCCTGCGCCGGGTTGGGCCGCATCACTCGCGATGGCCGCGGTGGTGGCCGCGGGGTCCGTTGCTGGTTGCGCGGGCGTGGCTTGTGGCGGCGCGGCTTCGGCGTCTCCGTCATCCCGCGCATCCGCCGCCAAGGTAGCCCCGCCCCGTGCCGCTTCGAGGATGGCGGCGGCCATGTCCGCGCTCACCCCCTCCGACTGCATCCACGCGGCAAGCGCATTGCCGGCGGCACCTCGTTCAAGCTGCTGCCGGCAGCGATCGACCCACTGGTCGTACTGCTGATTCGTGTCGGGCCCGGTCATGGTTCTTGTTTCCAGACCCTTTCAGACTATCCGCGAATCTTAACCACTTCCTTAATGCTCCTGCCCGCACTTTGCGCGGCATTCGAGACCGAACCGGGAACGCCACACGACGGCGCGATACGGGCTTGCATCGTGGCACCCGGCGGTGGCAGATTACATATTAGATTTTTCGTAACTGACAAGACGGAAGCAATCCGCGGCCCGTCGCCCCCGAGAGGGAAGCGGCGGGCTGAAGTGTAAGGTCCGAAAGTGAGGAAATGCCAATGGAAGAAATATCCGTCGGCACCATCGTCGCACTGCTGGGTTTCGCGCTGGGCGGAATCTTTGGCGCAACGGCGCAGCGCACGAATTTCTGCACTATGGGCGCCATATCCGACATGCTCCTGATGGGGAACTGGAACAGGTTCCGTGCGTGGATGCTGGCGATCGCCGTCGCCATGCTGATGAGTCAGGGTCTGCATGCCTTCGAGGTGATCGACCTCGGCGAATCGATCTATCTGACGACGAATCTGGGGTGGCTCGGCGCGATCCTCGGTGGCTTGATGTTCGGTTTCGGCATGACTCTCGGTGGCGGTTGCGGCAACAAGACGCTCGTTCGCCTGGGAGCGGGCAACCTCAAATCCCTTGTCGTCGCGGTGGTGCTCGGCATATTCGCGTATATGACGCTGCGGGGCATCATCGGTCTTGCCCGCGTTGAACTGGAAACCGCAACCAATATCGACCTGTCCGGGTCATTCGACTCGCAAGGCATGCCGGAGGTGATGGCGGGCCTGGCCGGCGCATCTGTCGAGGTTGTCCGCTGGGTCGTCACGGTGATCATGGCGGGTTTCCTGCTGGCGTTCTGCTTCAAGGATTCGAGGTTCCGCGCGTCGCGTCGGGATGTCGCCGCCGGCCTCATCATCGGCCTGCTGATCCCGGCGGGGTGGTATACGACAGGCGTGATCGGGTACGATGATTTCGAGCCGACCCAGCTGGCCTCCTTCACATTCGTCAATCCCACTGGCGAGAGCCTCGTCTATCTGATGACGTTCACCGGGGCGACCGTCAATTTCGGAATTGCCGTTGTCGGCGGCGTGATCGCGGGGTCCTTCGTCATGGCGATCGCGACGGGCACGTTTCGTATCGAAAGCTTCAGCGATTCCAACGATATGATTCGCCATCTGTGTGGCGCTGCCCTGATGGGGACAGGTGGGATCCTGGCGATGGGCTGCACCATCGGGCAGGGCGTTACGGGCGTATCGACGCTGGCCATCGGCTCCGTGATCGCATTGCTGTCAATCATCGCCGGCGGAGTCTATGGTGTGAAATATTTGGAGGAAGGGAGCTTCGGGGGCGCCCTGACCGGGATGTTCTCGCGGGGTTAGCGCGACATCCGGTCCGTTCGCGCCGGTATTGCACCCTCACCACCGGAAGGAAGGGGGGCCTGGCGACGGGTGAGTGACGCTGGCGCAATCGCGGCCGACACCCCGGCCCTGCTGCGTGGCCGGGTTCTGGTTCTCGTCGCCGGAATGGGGATGAGCCTGGGCGGTCTGTTCATTCGCTCCATCGAAAGCGCGGGGGAATGGCAGATCCTGTTCTGGCGGTCGCTCGGGATCGCGGCCGCGCTGTTGCTGTACATCGCGCTGCGCAGCAACGGGAGGATTGCCTCGGCATTTCGCGCCGCGGGCGCGATGGCGGCGGTTGCCGGCATGTGCCTGGCCACCGGGTTCACCTTTTTCGTGTTCTCGATTCTGCACACGACGGTCGCCAATACGCTGTTCATGTTGAGTGCCGGCCCCTTCATCGCCGCAGTGTTGGGCCGCATCATCCTCGCCGAGCGCGTACGCCGCGCCACCTGGGTCGCGATGATCGGTGCGGTGATCGGAGTCGCGCTGATGTTGGGCGACGGGCTGGTTTCGGGAGATCTATTCGGCAATCTGATGGGGCTCGGGGCCGCGACCGGCTTTGCTGGATTCGCGATCGCGCTGCGCCGCGGCCGCAGCGCGGATATGATGCCGGCCACATGCATTGCCGGGCTGTTCGGGGCAAGTGTCGCAGGGCTCGTGCTCCTCGCGACTGGCGATGGATTCGCGGTGAGCGGAAACGATCTGCTGCTGTGCGTGTCCTATGGGGCGTTCGCCATCGGCACAAGCCTCATCGTATTCACGATCGGCTCACGATCGGTCCCGGCCGCCGAACTCGCGCTGTTGTCGCTGACCGAGGTGGTATTGGGTCCGGTGTGGGTCTGGCTCGTCTTCGCCGAGATACCGCATCCGGCCACCTTGGCGGGCGGTGGCATACTGCTGGTCTCGATCGCCGGGCAGGCGCTGAGCGGCATGCGCCGACGGCCGCCGCCGATGGGGGTGGTGTAGAGACTCGCGCCGCGTTGCGCCGGACTGATTGGATGCCCACATTCATCGATGAAGCCGGCCGCTGAGGTCAGGAAATGCAAACGTTATCAATTTGGTGATACGATTGACGCCTACCGAAGAATGGAAGAACAGCCTTCAGCGCAAGCTCCGGCGGGCGTTCACCTGGGGGCGGTCGAGACTTCCCTTCGGGTTGCGTGCCGTCGTCGGACTCGCACTGCTGGTCGGCGGTGCGCTTTGGTTCTTGCCGGTCTTGGGCTTATGGATGATTCCACTCGGCATTGCGCTGATCGCACTCGATGTTCCGCCGCTGCGCCGCCGGCTGCGGTCATGGTTGCGTCGCGACACCACCCGCCGGAGCGGCATGCCGTCCGGCCAGCGCGGGGATGAGGGGTAGTGGCATATCCCGGGACCCCGTCAAGAGGCACGTAATGTTCGGGCGCGGCGTCAGGCTGTTCGAAATTCTCGGCTTCGAAGTGAAGATCGATGCCAGCTGGCTGATCCTGGCCGTGCTCGTGACATGGTCGCTTGCGGGAGGCTACTTCCCCGAAAACTATCGCGACCTCTTGCCGGCGCAATATTTGTGGATGGGCGTGGCGGGGGCAGTCGGTCTGTTCGGCTCGATTATCTTCCACGAACTCAGCCATTCCATTGTCGCACGCCGGTACGGCATGCCGATCCGCGGAATAACCCTTTTCATATTCGGCGGCGTTGCCGAAATGGAGGACGAGCCGCCGACCGCGCAGGCGGAATTCCTGATGGCCGTTGCCGGACCCATTGCCAGTGGCGTGCTCGCGCTGTCGTTCTACGTCGCCGGGTTGGGCGGCGCCGGGCTCGGCATTCCGCTGCCGGTGGAAGGCGTTGTCGACTGGCTTGCCTTCGTCAACACGATGCTGGCGATCTTCAATCTGGTGCCGGCATTCCCGCTCGACGGTGGGCGCATGTTGCGCGCGGCCCTGTGGCACTGGACCGGCAATCTGCAATGGGCAACCCGAATGTCGGCCAATGCCGGATCTGTTTTCGGGTTCGTGCTGATCGGGCTGGGGCTGATGAATTTCATTGCCGGCAATTTGATCGGCGGGATCTGGTATGCGCTGATCGGGATGTTTCTGCGGGCTGCCGCCTCCAGCTCCTACATGCAGCTCCAGACACGACGCGTATTCGGGGGCGAGCCCGTTCGCCGCTTCATGGTCCGCGATCCCGTGACCGTGCCGCCTGATATCACGGTACAAAGGCTGGTCAGCGACTACGTTTACGTGCATTACCACGAGTTGTTTCCGGTGGTCGACGAGTCGGAACTGCTCGGATGTGTCGGGATCGCGCAGATCAAGCAGGTTCCGCGCGACAAGTGGGAGGTCGCACGGGTCTTCGAAATCATGTCGCCGGCCTCGGACGAGAACACCGTGGAAGCGGAGCGCGACGCCGTCGATGCCCTGAATATCATGCGACGGACCGGCAACAGCCGGCTGATGGTGGTCGAAAAAGGCCGGTTGATCGGCCTGGTCACGTTGAAAGACCTGCTGCACCTGATCGGCCTGAAGATGGACCTGGAAGGACGCAGCTGACCCGATTGGTCAGGGGCGCAGCCGGTGCCGACCCAGCGCGTCATAAAGTCCCACCAGTTCGTCGAGAAGCGGTCTGACGCGCTCCGGCAGCGCTTCGGCACGGGCCTTCCACGGCCGGAAGCCGGTGGACGCGTTGACGCCGGCATACCAGTATTTGCCCCACACACCGTCGGTCGGCCGCGGGCCCGGTGGCCATGACAGCATGGCCGAGTCGAACGGTACAGACAGCACCGCGCACAGCACCCGTAACGTTCCCTCTGCATCGGTGCCGATGTCTCGCGCGTCGATCACCGGCGGGATCGTGCCGGTAAGATCCCGCACCCGTTCGAACAGGCGGATTTGATCGGGAAAACCCGTATCCTGCAAGGTGACGGTCTGCATCGTCTTGGACATCGACAGCAGGACCTCTGCCGGATCGCGGATGAGGAAGGCATTGTCCAGCCTGGCCAGCCAGCTGTCGTCGATATGGGGCAGCATGTGATGCGCCATGTGCTTCTGGTAGAAGATGGCGCGGCCGCCCGGAACGGGCCCCAGCATGCTGGCGACCACCCGGCGCCAGTCCGTCTCGTGGCTGGCGATGACCTCTTCGATCCCGGGGTGGTCCGGCGTGCGCTGCGTCAGGTAATGCGCGTACAGCGGCTCGTCCCAGACCGCGGTATCCGGCCGGTTGCCCCATGAGCGCAGCAGCGCTGTCGAGACATTGCGCGGTCCCGACCACATTGCGATCCGCGTTGTCGCCATGTCCCTCAGGCCCGCGGGGGGGGCGGGCATTCGCGCGCGATCAGCTCGCGATACAATTCGGTCAGCCGGCGGGTGACCGGGCCGGGCACGTCGTCGCCGATGGATCGGCCATCAATTTCCCGCACCGGCGTCAGCCCCCCGAACGTACCGGTCACGAAAGCCTCTTCGGCACTGTAGACCTCGGTTAGCGAAATGTCCCGCTCTTCCGCGGGGATGCCGTCCTGTTTCGCAAGCGCCAGAACGTTTGCCCGGGTGATGCCGTTCATGCAGTAGCGACCGGTCGACGTCCACAGCTGGCCGCGCCGGACGATGAAGAAGTTCGTCGAGTTGCAGGTGGCGACAAAGCCGTGCGGGTCGAGCATCAGGGCTTCGTCGGCGCCCGCCTTGTCGGCCTGAATCGCCGCCGTGATGCAATTGAGTTTGGAGTGCATGTTGAGCTTGGGGTCGAGGACGTCCGGCGCGCCGCGCCGCACATGTACTGTAAACAATGTCACGCCCCGAGCGGCCACCGCTTCATCGGCCGTCTTGTGTTCCGCGATGACGACCACCGTCGCCCCGCCGACATTCACTTTCGGGCTCTGGTATGGCGTGGACTTGAGGCCCCGCGTGACCATCAGGCGAATGTGCACACCGGATTCCATGCCGTTCGCACCGACGGTGTCGTGCAATACCCGGGACATTTCCTCCGGGTCCATGCCGATGTCGAGATCGATCGCCTTCGCTCCCTCGTACAGCCGGGCAAGATGCCGGTCCAGAAAGGCAATCCGCCCGTTGTGCAACCGCATACCTTCCCATACGCCGTCGCCCATGAGGAAACCGCTGTCGAAGACCGAGACCACCGCTTCGGCCCGTGGCACCAGTGCGCCATTCACATAGACCAGGACCGTCTCGTTGCGGGGATCATCGACGAATGCGTGCGCGCCACGCTCCATGGATCGGATCTCCCTTGGTCAAGGAACGGGGGTCACCGGATCGCCCAGCTTCAGCCCCAGCACGTCGGCCGCACTGCCGCGGTTGACGGCGATTTCAACGAGGCCGATGGCGTTCTGGTACCAGAAAGCCTCACCGGGCGCGACATCGGCGAACGTTCGGCGGCGCTGCAAATCTCGCCCGCCGGCGGCGACCCGTGCCACGTCGCCCAGCGGCGACGCGCGCAGGCCACTCATGACGTTCCCGAAGCTGTCCAGATATATCGCTTCCGGCAGATCGTCGGGCCATGCCGTCGCAAGGCTCTGCCATGCGATTTCGCTTGCCTGCGGAAACTCGTTGCGCGCCAGCTTCGCGGCAACCGGGCCGAACAGATCGCGTCCGTGAAACGTATCGGCCATGTTTTCCGGCCGCCAGTCGATCCGCCAGGCCCGCATATCATGCGCCCGTCGCGCAAGGATCTCGAACAAGCCGTTGCCCGGCCCAACAAAATATCGGTCATCCGCCCTGACAATGAGCGGTGGCCGATCGCTCCCGACCCCCGGGTCGACGACAGCAACACAGACACATCCGGCAGGCAAGTGCGTGACCAGCGCCGCAAGCAGGTAAGCGGCCGACCTGGGGTCACAGCGCGGCGCATCGTGCATCAGGTCGACGACGACAACTTCGGGGGCCTCGTCCAGAATTCGCGTCCGCATCTGTCCCACATAGGGTCCGGACACACCAAAATCCGAGAAAAGCACGATCATCCGCCACTAATGCATCGCTCGTGGAATGGTGGCAAGCGATCTGTCGACCCTTGACGCATGGCGCGAATTGGGAGAGAGCATTGTCTGCACGATTGATGGACTGCACTGCGGTCCCCTCCTACGCAATCGCAGGGGCTAGTGGTTTGAGATCACGACTCTTGTCGCTCACTGGATTGGCGGTGTTGTTTCTGGCGGCGCTGGCGGGTCTCCTGATTCGGTTCGCTGAGATCGACGCGGGCGCGGGCTCGCGACCAGAGCTGGCATTCTGGCTGGGCGGCGTGGTGCTGGCAGGAGCGGGTCTGGCCTTCGTCGCGGCCCGCATCATGTCACGCGACACCGCGGCCGGGAGTGCGTGGCCATGGTCTACGGAATCCGGGCGCGACCTGATGGAGTCGGTACCGATTGGACTCGCCGCGTACGATGCCGATGCGCGGCTTGCATACTACAACAATCACTGGCGCGAAATATTCGCCGGCGTCGACGACCTCATCACGATCGGCAGCATGTACCACGAGTCGGCCGGCCCCCCCGCCGGTACGCAGACACCTGACGTCGCAGGGACCCGACTTGTCGGCGAACGGCAGCTCGAGGGCGGAACATGGGTGCGGTTTGATCATGCCAAACTGCCGGACGGTGGTTTTATCGTCAGTGCGACCGACATAACGGCCGAGCGTGAACGCGCGGCGGCGGCGAGCGGCGAGCGGGAACGATCACGCCTGATTATATCGGCCGCAGGTGCATGGATATGGGAAACCGACGTACTGCATCGGTTTTCCCTGGCCGTTCCGGTCCGTAGTGAGCTGAACCGGGACGAACTGCACTGGATGGTTGGACGCAGCCTTGCGGAACTTGCGTCGCCTGCCGGCGCCGGCGGTGATGCCGCCCTGTCGCAATGCCTTGAGGACATGGACGCACATCGCAGATTGACCGATGTTGCACTCATCTTGCAGGACCACGACCGGACGCGGACACTGCGGTTGAGCGGCGTTCCCCGAATCGACGGCGACGGCGTGTTTCTCGGTTATTGCGGCGTCGGCGTTTTCGGCGCAGCGCCGCCCGAGGTGTTGCCAAGCGCACCAGCGAGCGTGCCGTCGCGTGCCGCCGAGCCGGCCGGTGCGCGCGGGCAGCGCGTGCTTCTTGTTGATGACAGCCAGACCAACCGGCTTCTGGGTGTTTCGATCCTCAAAAAGATGGGTTATGAGTGCGACGCGGTGGAAAACGGACAGCGCGCCGTCGACGCCGTGCGCGAAGGACGATACGGCCTCGTCCTGATGGACATCAGGATGCCCGGAATGGACGGCTTCGAGGCGACGGCGCAGATCAGAGGCTTGCCCGGACCAGAACGTTCGATACCCGTCGTGGCCATGACGGCGCATGTCAATGCCGAAGACCGGCAACTCTGCCTCGAATCCGGCATGGATGATCATGTCTCGAAACCTGTGGATCGGCGGATCCTGTCGTCTGTGCTCCGCCGTCTTGTTGGCGCGCCCGATGCGGACGGCGCCGATGGGGAGGAAGGTCGGCCCGAGGACGCCGAGGCCACAACGGTCGGGCCCAGAGACGAGACCCTGGCCGACAGGGACGTTCTGCGGCAGTTGCAGGATGATGCCGGCCCCGCGCTGGTGAACGAGCTGATCGCATCGTTCATGACCGAGACTGATGAGCGCATCCTGCGCATGCAGGAGGCCATGCGTTGCGGAGACCTCGATTCCGTCGCTGCGGAAGCGCACGCCATGAAAAGCAGCTCCGGCACGTTCGGCGCGTTGCGCCTGCAGGTCCTCGTCCAGCGTCTGGAGGCGGCGGCCAATGTGAATGACGCCGACCTGGCAGCCGAGCTGCTGGATCGTGTGCCCGAGCTTGTCGCTGAAAGCTGGTCGGAATATGCCCGGGCCGGGTATCCGCCGCCGAAGTGAGCCGCACGTCTTCGGCCGTATCACCCGCCATGCGCGGTAATGGACGTGTCAGGTATTCTTGGGCTCGGGTTCCTCGGATTCCCAGCTCAACTTCTTGCGATAGATGGTCGACGGCGAAATCCCCAGCTTTGCCGCCGCCTTGGGAATGTTGCCGTCGCACGCTTCGATGGCGCGCTCGATGACATCACGCTCGACTTTCCACAGCGGCAGGATGTCGCCGTTGCCGGCGGCAATGGCGGCGGTCGCCCCGGTCGATGCGACCTGAGGCCGCTCAGCCGGCTGTTGGACGTCAGCGCCCGATTTCGCCGGCGGTCCGAGTTGGTTGAGCGGCGGTGGCAACATATCCGCGGTAACGGTATCGCCCTCGTTCAGCACCACGATGTTACGGATGACATTCTGCAGCTGCCGGATGTTACCGGGCCAGTTGAACTGTCCGATGATCTGCTCGGCCTCCGGACTGAAGTTGGCAAACGTCTTGCCCTCCTCGGCGGCGTAGGCGCTAAGGAAATGCCGCGCGATTTCGACAACGTCGCCGTTCCGATCGCGCAACGGCGGGAGATGCACCGGGATCACATGCAGCCGGTAATACAGGTCCTCGCGGAAATTTCCGGCTTCGACTTCGGCGAGCGGTTCCCGGTTGGTGGCGCAGACGAAGCGGACATCCACCTTTTCGTTCTTCCCGCCGCCCACTTTCTGGAACGTGCCGGTCTGGATGAATCGTAGCAGCTTGGTCTGCAGGGCCAGGTCCATCTCACAGATTTCGTCAAGAAACAGCGTACCGCCCGACGCGCGGGAGGCCGCCCCGTCACGATCGGCGTGGGCGCCGGTGAAGGCGCCCTTCACATGGCCGAAGATTTCGGACTCCATCAGATCCTTCGGAATTGCGCCGCAATTGATCGCAACGAACGGGCCGTTCTTGCGCGGGCTCTGTCGGTGGATCGCTTCGGCCGCCACCTCCTTGCCGGTACCCGACTCGCCGGTGATGAAGACCGTCGCCTTCGACGCGGCCGCTGCGTCGACGGTGCGGTATACCGCCTGCATTGCCAGTGACGAGCCGATGAACCCGAAATAGCTGTCGCGCGAGACGTCCTTGATCTTCTCGACGATGGCCGACAGGGACCGGTGCTTAAGGGCGTTGCGCACGGTGACCAGAAGACGTTCGGCGTTGAACGGCTTGACCAGAAAGTCGTAGGCGCCGGCGCGCATCGCCTCGACGGCGACGTTGATGGAGCCATGTGCAGTGATCACCACGACTTCGCTCGGCAGCTCACGCGCCTTGATTTCCTTCAGGATATCCAGGCCGTCCATGTCCGGCAGCCGAAGGTCGAGCAGCACCACGGACGGCGGTTCCGCGTTCAGCGCCGCAAGTGCTTCCTTGCCCGTGCCAACGGGAGTGACGTCCAGGTCTTCGCCATCGAGATACTTGTTATACAGGCGCGCCAGAGAGGGCGTGTCTTCGACGAGCAATACGGTACTGCCACTCATTCCTTAACTCTCACTCCGCGAATTCGAACCGCGAGGAGTCGCACGAAGATATCCCAATCGGCTCAAAAATCCCACTTTCGAGCCTGTATAACCTTCACCGCGAAGATAGCAGAAGCATGTGGTGCATGTTCAAGCCTTTTTGTTCGCTGGCGTGTTATCGTGAACGGGATGCATTAATGATAAGTTGTACGGAGTCGATTTTCTGGCGGCGGATCGGGAAATCGTACGCAATTTTGTACGGTTCGGTGGGGATAGGAAAATGCGGCTTTCCGGAAAAGTTGCAGTGGTCACAGGTGCGGGGTCGGGATTCGGGGAAGGAATCGCACGCCGGTTCGCCGCGGAGGGGGCGAAGGTTGTGATTGCCGACATCGATGAGACCGCCGGCCAGGCTGTCGCCGACTCACTCGGAACTTCGGCTCTGTTCGTACATACGGATGTTACCCGCGGCGACGACATGGCGCGAACGGTCGGGAATACGCTCGAGTCCTTCGGTGGGCTCGACATTCTCGTCAACAATGCGGGGTTTACGCACCGCAACGGGCCGATGCTGGATGTCAGCGAGGAGGACATCGATCGGATCTTCGCGGTCAACGTGAAATCCCTCTACCACGCCGCCAGGAATGTCGTGCCGGTCTTTCGTGCACGCGGCGGCGGCGTGATCCTGAACATTGCGTCGACGGCCGGCGTGCGCCCGCGCCCGGGGCTCGTCTGGTACAACGGGTCGAAGGGCGCGGTGATCACGATTACCAAATCCATGGCGCTGGAACTTGCGCCGGACTCGATTCGCGTCTGCGCACTGAATCCGGTCGCCGGCGAAACGGGCATGCTGCATCTGTTCTTAGGCGAAGATACGCCGGAGCGCCGCCGGCAGTTCGTATCCACCGTGCCGCTCGGACGTCTCAGCACACCACGGGACGTCGCCGATTCGGCGCTTTTCCTGTGTTCCGATGAGGCCCGGTTCCTCACCGGTGTGTGCCTCGAGGTCGATGGCGGCCGCTGCATTTGAACCGAGCATTAACTTTACATGCGGTCGCCGGAAGCGCACACTCCGCACATGGACAAGTTGATGGATCAGGTCGATGCGGAAATCGCCTGTCGCCAGTGCGGCCACAAGGTGAAGAAGCCGGTTTCCTGGCTGATTGGAAACGACGCGCATACGTGTCCGATGTGCGGTCAGGATGAAGACCTTACGACGGCCGAGTGGCAGGCCACGATACAGAGCTACGTTGACGCCTGCTCCGATTTCGATTCGTAACGGCGTGGCGCCGGCGCATGTGACGTGATGTGCAAAATAAACCGCCCGGGAGCCCCGGGCGGTTTCGATTCGAATTGTCGTCCGGCGGCTCAGTCGCGCGCGACGCCCAGCAGCTGAAGCAGCCAGACGAACATCGTCACGAAGCTGCCGTACAGCAGGAACGCGCCGAAGATCGCTTTCCGCTGCATCATTTCGCCACCCTCGCCCGACAGGTACATCCTGCGGATCGCCTGAGTTTCGTATGCCGTCAGACCGGCGAATACGACGACGATGACCACCGACAGGATCATGTGGAGGTCATAGCTCTGAAAAATCAACGCGTTGGCGAGAACAGCGATCAGGATTCCGAAGGTCGACATGGCGAGGAACGCGCCCATCGCCGAGAGGTCGCGCTTCGTCGTGTAACCATAGAGGCTAACGCCCGCGAAGGCGGCCGCCGTAATGAAGAAGACGCGCGCAATGCTCGCGTCGGTGTAGATCCAGAACATCGGCGCGATCAGCGCGCCCCACATGCCTGCATACAGCCAATATGCGCCGTGTGCGAGCACGCTACTGCCGGTGAAGATCAGCCGGCCGCCGAAGAAGCCCAGTCCGATGATGCCGAAGAACAAGATCCAACGGGCGCCGAACACCGTCTGCATCAACTGCTCGCTTGATGCGACGGCCATGGCCACGATGCCCGTGAAGGCGACGCCAAGGGCCATATAGTTGTACACGCGAAGCATGTACGAACGCAGACCTTCGTCAATATCGGCTGTGCGTGCGCCGGCCGGGGTTGCAACCTGTGTGCGCGGATCGAGTGCCATATTTCCTCTCTCTCTATGCCAACCACGTGAAAGCAGTTGTTTCGACGCGACTAATATTGGCATATCGGACTCACGAATCAACAGGAACCGGCGAGAATTTGGCGCAATCTCGTTCGGCGTGAAGGAGGCGACCGCGATGGCACTGGAACTCCAAGGCAAACGAGTGGTCGTGACCGCCGGAGCGGCGGGCATCGGCCGGGCGATCATCGAAGCATTCGTGGGAGCCGGCGCCCGCGTCCACACCTGCGACGTCGACGGGGCGGCGCTCGCGAGCGTGCGGGAATCGGTGTCGGGTCTTGGCGCGACCGTGGCCGACGTTGCCGATGTGGCCGCGGTCGACCGGCTGTTCGATGAGGCGCTGGACGGGCTCGGCGGGCTCGATATCCTGGTCAACAATGCCGGCATTGCCGGGCCCACGGCGCCGGTCGAGGACATCGCGCCGGATGACTGGCGCCGCACGATCGCCGTCGATCTGGACGGTGCGTTCCATTGTGCGCGCAGGGCGATCCCAGAGCTGAAGCGGGCCGGCGGCGGTTGCATCGTCAATATCGCATCGACCGCCGGCCTGTTCGGCTTCCCCAATCGCAGCCCCTACGCATCCGCCAAGTGGGGCCTTATCGGGCTCACCAAGACGCTGGCCATGGAACTCGGAGCGTACGGTATCCGCGTCAACGCGATCTGTCCGGGCTGCGTTACGGGCCCGCGGATCGACCGGGTCATCGCTGCCGACGCGGCGGCCCGGGGTCTGGACGAGGCGGACGTCCGCGCCGCTTACGAGGCCCAGGTATCAATGCGGACCTTCGTGAATGCGGCCGACATCGCCAATATGGCGCTGTTCGTCTGTTCCGCCGCCGGCGCCAAGATCTCCGGCCAGGCGCTCGCGGTCGACGGTCACACGATCTCGCTGGCCGGCTGACGTCCTACTCGTTGCGCAGCAGCGGCGCCGCCTTCCGGCCGAGCGCGCGCCACGCGCCCAGCGCTCCGACGAACAGGGTTGCGGCAACGCAGATAACGGTGGTCCACAGCATCGCCGCGGGGGTGAACGTCCAGTCGATATGCATCAGGTTCGTCGTCGCGGCCCACGCGGCAACGCTCCCCGCGGCCCCGGCGATGGCGGCGGTCACGAGGCCAAGCAGGGCAAATTCGATCAGATATGTGCCCAGCACGTCCCGGCGAGTGGCGCCCAGGGTCTTCAGGACAACGGCGTCGTAGATACGCTGCCGGCGACCGGCGGCGATCGCACCGGAGAGGACCAGAACGCCGGCGATGATCGCCACGGCCGCGATCGCCTTGGCGGCGGTGTCGACCGACTCCATGATGCGGTTGACGTCCGTCACCACGTCGCGCACGCGGACCGCAGAGATGTTGGGGAACCGCGTGCTGACCGCCGCCTCCAGGGCATCCTCCGAGTCGCGGTCGATGCGGACCGTGGCGATACTGGTCTGGGGCGCATGCTCGAGCGCGCCCGGCGAGAAGATCACCACGAAATTCATGCCGAGGGAGGCCCAGTCGATGCGGCGCAGATTGGCGATTCTCGCAACGAACGGCCGGCCGAGGATGTTGAAGGCGACCTCGTCGCCAATTGCAAGGCCGAACGCCTGCGCCGCCTCTGCATCGAACGAGATCAGCGGCGGTCCGTCATAATCGGCCGGCCACCACTCGCCCTTGACGATGTCGCTGCCGCCTTCCGGCGGCATCCTTGCCCACGTCAGGCCGCGATCGCCGCGGATGACCCAGGCGTGATGTGGCGGCGGTTCGATGTCCGAGACCGGCACGCCGGCCATCGCCGTGATGCGGCCCCGCAGCATCGGCACTTCGCGTACCGCGCCGGCGCCGGGGAACGAGCGGACAAGCGCGGCGAATGCTTCGGTTTGCTGCGGCTGAATGTCCAAAAAAAAGAAGGCCGGCGCCTCTTTCTCGATGACCTCCGCGATTCGGTCGCTCAGGTTCCGCTCGATCATCATGATTGCGACCAGGACGGTGATGCCCATGCCCAGCGACACAATCACGCTGTTCGTCGGCGCGCCCGGCCGATGCAGATTGGCCAGCGCAAGCCGGAGGCGAGGTTGCCGGGGACGGGGCACCCTCGCCGCCAATCGGGTCACGCCGACGGCGGCCAGGCGAAACGTCGCGAAGGTCGCGATTGCGCCCGAGACGAACCAGATGGCAAGGCCCCTGTCGCTGGACGTGGTGACGGTCAGCGCCGCCAGACCGACTGTGAGCGCTGCCAGGATCGCCGCGCTGCCACTGTGGATCTGGATCCGCGCCGGAACCACGGTTTTGCGAAACAGAGCCGCGGCCGGCACATCGCGGGCGAGCATCAGGGGCGCCAGTGAGAACAGCAGCGTCGTCAGCAGACCAAACGCCGCCGCCAGAAAAAGGGGGCGCGGGAACAAGCCGACCTCCATACCGACAGGCAGCAGGCTCCCGAGCAGCGGCGCGGCGGCCCGCGGTGCCACGGCGCCGAGCGAGATGCCGACCGCAATGCCCAGCGTTGCGAGCAACAGGATCTGTGCAAGGTACATCCGCAGCACCAGACCGGCCGGTGCCCCCAGACACTTCAACGTGGCGATGGTCGGTTGCCGCTGCATCAGGAAGGCATGCACCGCGTTGCCGATGCCGATCCCGCCGATCAGCAGCGACGACAGCCCGACCAGGGTGAGGAACAAGGTCAGTCGTTCGACGAAGCGCTTGAGCCCCGGGGCCGCTTCGGCCGGCCCGCGCACACGCCAGGGGGCGTCCGGGAATACCCGCGCGAGCCGGCTGCGGACCTCGTCCTCCCGCGCTCCGGGCGGCAAAACGATGCGGTAGTAATATTGGGACAGGGCGCCCGGCTGCAGGAGCTGCGTTGCCTCAAGCGCCGCCCGCGACACGATCACCCGCGGCCCGAGCTGTATGCCCCGTGTGGCGCGGTCGGGCTCGTGGATCAGGACCCCGGTGATCTCGAGTGTTGCGTCGCCGATCGTCAGCCGGTCGCCGATCGTAAGACCGAGCCGGTTGAGGAGCGATTCCGAAGCGACCAGGCCATGTGCATCGTCGCGGCGCTCGAGGGCGTCGGCGAGGGGTCGGCCACCGCGCAGGACGACGTTTCCGACCAGCGGATACGCGCCGTCGACGGCCTTCAATTCGACCAGCCGCCGGTCCGTGGCGTCGAGCCGGTTGGCCATCGCCCGCAGGCCCACCATCTCCGAAACGCGGCCCACGCCGGCCAGCCACTCGCGTTGTTCCGGCGTCGCCGGACGGTGGTGGATTCGCAGTTCAAGATCGCCGCCGAGCAGCGCTCGACCCTCCGCGCGAAGCCCTGCGTCGATCGAGGACGAGACCGACCCGACGCCGGCGATTGCCGCCGTTCCCAGCACAAGACACGAAAGAAATATCCGGAACCCTCGGAACCGACTGCGCAGGCCACCCCGCAGCTCTCGGCGTGCCAGCCGCCAGGTCAGGAAATACCTCGGCGGCGTTGCCACTGCCCACGTCATTGCGCCGCCACCTCTCGCGCCACATCGTCGACGATCCGGCCGTCGGCAATGCGCAGTTCGCGGGCGCAGCGCGACGCAAGGGCCGGGTCATGGGTAATGAGCAGCAAGGTCGTTCCCTTCTGCTCGGACAGCCGGAACATCAGGTCGATGATCTGGGCGCCGGTCTCGCCATCAAGATTTCCGGTGGGCTCATCCGCCAGCAGCAAGCGAGGTTCGGTTACGAAGGCGCGGGCAAGCGCGACGCGTTGTTGCTCGCCGCCGGACAACTGACTCGGATAGTGCGCGGTACGGTGGTGGAGCCCGACCGCAGCAAGCTCCTCGGCGGCAAGCGCGAAGGCATCGCCGTGCCCGGCGAACTCGAGCGGCACCGCGACGTTCTCCAGCGCCGTCATCGTGGGGATCAGGTGGAACGACTGGAACACGATACCTATGTTCTCACGGCGGAACAGCGCGAGCTCGTCCTCGCTCATCGTGGTCAGGTCGTGCCCGGCGACGCGGACAGAGCCTGCCGTCGCCCGCTCCAGGCCGCCGATGATCATCATCATCGATGACTTGCCGGCGCCGGACGCGCCGACCAGTGCCACCTGCTCGCCGGGCTGAATGCGAAGGTCGATGCCGCGGAGGATTTCCACCGTTCCGGCATCACTGGAAAGGGCCAGCTTGAGTCCCGACAGCGCGACGATGGGTCCGGCCCCCGCACCGGGGGTTGTCATTTGATCCTGCATTGCCAATTGGGTTTAGATTAGGGAGTCGTCCGTTATGCATTCGTTGCAGATCTGTACGCCGCAGGATCGTCAATGAAACCGAAACCGCGCCACGTCTCAACGATATATCGCGCTGCCGGCGGGATATTCAATCGGCCATGGCTCCCGATGCTTCTGATCGCAATGCTCGGGGTCGCCGGGCGGCCTGCAATGTCGGTCGTCAAGGACCAGCCGGTCATCCTCGCGCTGGGCGACAGTCTGACGGCCGGATACGGTCTGGCCCTCGAGGAAAGCTTCCCGGCGCAGCTCGAAGCGGCGCTGGCGCGCACCGGCATCGCCGTGCGGGTCGTCAACGGCGGCGTGTCCGGCGACACCACGGCGGGCGGGCTTGCACGGTTGGACTGGCTGCTTGCGGAACGGCCCGACCTGGTGATCGTCGCGCTCGGTGGGAACGACGGTCTCAGGGGTCTGGAACCCGCGGCGACGCGGCGCAATCTCGACGAGATCATCACGCGGATCCGGGCCGCCGGCGCGCACGTCCTGCTTGCCGGGATGCGGGCACCGCCGAATCTGGGCTCTCGATATGGTGATGCCTTTGCGGCTCTCTTCGCGGATCTCGCGGAAAAACACGGGACGGCCTATTACCCATTCTTCCTTGACGGCGTGGCGGCAAACCCGACGCTCAACCAGGACGACGGTATCCATCCCACGGCAGCTGGCATTGCCGTAATCGTCGACAACATCCTGCCGGTGGTGAGCGCGGCGCTGAAGGAGGCCGAACGGTGACCGACGCGGGCGACTTCAGGGCGGCTGCGGCCAGCGCGGTGCGATGGCAGGACGCTGTCGGCAAGGTTCTCGCCCGCCTTGGCGAAATTGGCCGTGAGCACCGGCTGGGCCTCGTCTTCGTGACCGAGGCTTTCGCCGACGCGCTGCCCGAAATCGAGGTCGTGCTGCGACAAAGCACCGGCGTGGCGCACTGGATCGGTGCCGCCGGCATGGGCGTGTGCGGCTTCCGCGCCGAGTATTTCGAGGAGCCCGCTGTCTCTGTCCTCGTGTTGCCGATCGACGGCGACGGGTTTCGTGTATTCGGCGGCCTCAAGGCGGACGTGCGCGGCATCGCGGAATCGCAGGCGGAATGGCTGGCCGCCAATGATCCGCCTCTGGCCGTGGTTCATGCCGACCCCAGGAACCCGCGGGTCCAGGGGCTGGTAAGGGATTTCGCCGTGTCCACCAATGCCTATCTCGTCGGCGGCCTGACCTCGGTCAAGGAGGGCGCTGTCCAGCTCGCCGACGGTCGCATTTCCGGTGGCCTGTCGGGGGTGTTGCTGTCGCCGTACGTGCTGCCCGTTGCGGTTGGCCTGACCCAGGGATGCTCGCCCATCGGGCCGACCCATACCGTGACCCGCGCCGACGGCAATGTTCTGATCGAACTGGACGATCAACCGGCGCTGGACATCTTCGAGGATGATGTCGGCAACGCCCTGCCGCGTGATCCGCGTCGCGCCGGGGGGCAGTTCTTCGCAGCGCTGCCGGTCGCCGGATCCGATACCGGCGACTACCTCGTGCGGAACCTGATGGGGATCGACCGCGAGAACGGATTGCTGGCGATCGGCGATGTCGTGTCGGTCGGGGACAAGGTCTTGTTCTGCCGCCGTGACGAGAAGACCGCCGCCGACGACCTGCACCGCATGCTCAGGCGCCTGCGGCAGCGGACCGCGAACGGCATCCGCGGCGCGCTGTATTACACCTGCGTTGCCCGGGGTCCGAACCAGTTCGGGCCGGGCAGCCGGGAGATGGCGATGGTCGCCGACGAGTTGGGCGAATTCCCGATCGCCGGCCTGTTTGCGAACGGAGAGATCAACCACAATCGCCTGTACGGGTATACCGGCGTGCTGACACTGTTCCTCTAGTGCCGTTTCCATTAACGTGGCGCCGATCGGGAGCTGCAGCCGTCCCGACCGCGGCGGGCACCGATTTCGCTCACTGGCCGAATCGGCGGGTGACAGCCAGTCCTTGGTATCGAAACAGCGTCAGGCGCTCCGGGTCATGATCCGCCTCTTCGTCGCCATTCCGTTGCCGGATCCGGTCAGGACGCAGTTGGCGCTGCTGCAATCCGGTCTGCGGGGCGCACGCTGGGTCAAGCCGGAGAACATCCACCTGACGCTGCGTTTCATCGGCGAGGTGCCGAACGATGTCGCCAATGATATCGATTCTGCGCTGGCAGAGGTCAGCGCCCCCGCGTTCACACTGCAGCTCGACGGCATCGGCAATTTCGGCCGCGGCAAACGTCCCCACGCGCTGTGGGTTGGCGTTGTCCCCTCGAAGCCGCTGGCGCATCTGCAGGCGAAGATCGAATCCGCGCTGGTGCGGGCCGGGCTCGCGGCCGAGACCCGCAAGTTCTCGCCGCACGTGACCATCGCGCGCCTCCGGGACGTGCGCAACGCCCGCGTCGAGGAATGGGCCGCCACGCACGGGGCCTTCCGCTCGGCCCCGTTTCCCGCCGACCGGTTCGTGCTGTTCGCCAGCTTCCTGAAGTCCGAGGGCGCCGTCTACATCGAGGAGGCGAGCTATCCGTTGGGTAGTGCGCCTTAGCCATACCGCCTCAGGATAGCGTCAACCTGCGATCCGTAGTGGCCGCCGAACAGCCGCGTGTGGACCAGTAGCGGGTACAGGTTGTAGATGTCGCGGCGGGCCTCGAAAAAGCCGGGGCGGATCGGGCGGCGCTCGTTGTACCGGCGGAAGAACCGGTCGCCGTACGTGCCGAACAGGGTCGAGAAGGCGAGCTCGATCTCGGGGTCGGCGTGATAGATCGCCGGGTCGATGAAGGCGGCGATCCGGTCGTTGCTGCACAGCACGTTGCCGCCCCACATGTCGCCGTGGATCAGCGCCGGCTGCGCCGGCTCCTCGATGTACGTGTCGAGTCTGGCGGCACAGAACGCCTCCAGGCGGCCATACGTTTCACGCCGCAGCCGGCCGGCGTCCATGGCGTCGCGCCCGATTTGGAGCAGGCGCCGATCGCGGAAGAACGCCAGCCACGAATCGGTCCAGGGGTTCAGCTGCGGCAGCGGGCCGATCAGCGTATCCCGCTCGTGTCCGTATGCATCGGCCGTGACGGCGTGCAGCGCGGCCAGCAGGTCCGCCGCGTGTTCCTCAGCGCCCGGGCCGAGCGGCCCGGCGGTTTCGACCCAGGACATGAGCAGGAGATCCGACGCGGCGTGGAGAACGTCCGGCACGGGTACGGTCTCCGTACGTGCGAGGTAGTCGAGCATGTAGCCCTCGATGTCGAGGTTTCCGTCCGTGCCGGCGGTCTTGGCGACCAGCTGCCGCCGGTCCGCCAGCGTCACCTGCCAGACCTCGCCGATGCAGCCGCCCGACATCGGCCTGACGCGGCTGACCTCGGCACCGGCGGCCGCGGCGACGGCCCGGCGTACCGCGGGCGTCACAACCAGTTGGCCTCCAGCTCCCGCAGCCAAGCGCGCGCCCCCTCTTCGATCAAGTCGAGCACCTCCTCGAAGCCGGCGCGGGCGCCGTAATAGGGGTCCGGCACGGAAGGTGCGCCGTCGCCGCGCGCGGCTTCCATGAACATCCGCACCTTGGCCGCGTGCTCGCGCGGCGCCCGGCCGGCCATCTCGCGAAAGTGGCCGCGATCCATCGCCAGCAGCAGGTCGAAGGCATCGAAGTCGGGCAGCGCCAGCTGCCGCGCCCGGAGCCCGGACAGGTCGATGCCGCGCCGGGCTGCCGCCTCGACCGCCCGCGGATCCGGCGGGTCGCCGACGTGCCAGCCGCCAAGGCCCACGGAGTCCGCCTCGATGACGCCATCGTGGCCGGCCGCCGTGATGAGGTGGCGGAACACGCCCTCGGCAGTCGGTGAACGGCAGATATTGCCGGTACAGACGAACAGGATACGGACCATACGCTTCCCGTTTGCGGTTTCGGGCGTTTGGTTTAGCATGCCCGGCGACATGGCTGAACCCCGCTCAATCGTCGTGCTGACCGGCGCTGGAATTTCCCGCGAGTCCGGCCTGCACACCTTCCGCGACGCCGACGGCATCTGGGCCACGGTGAGGATCGAGGACGTCGCGACGCCGGAGGCCTTCCGGCGCGATCCGGCGCGCGTCCAGGAGTTCTACAACACGCGCCGGCGCAACCTGCTGGGCAACAACATCGCGCCAAACCCGGCGCACCTGGCGCTGGCGGAATTCGAGGCGGTATGGCCCGGCGAGTTTCTGCTGGTGACCCAGAACATCGACAACCTCCACGAGCGGGCCGGCAGCCGCAATCTGATCCACATGCACGGCGAGATGCTCAAGGCGCGCTGCGATCGCTGCGGCGACGTCGTGTCGTGCCGCGAGGACCTGTGCCTCGACACGCCCTGTCTTGCCTGCGCCGAGTTGGGGACGATGCGCCCGCATGTGGTCTGGTTCGGCGAAATGCCCATCGAGATGGACCGTATTTATGCGGCGCTCGAGTCCTGCGATCTGTTCGTTTCGATCGGCACATCGGGCAATGTGTATCCGGCGGCCGGATTCGTGCAGTCGGCCCGCATGGCGGGCGCGCGAACGGTTGAGTTGAACCTGGAGCCGTCGGAAGGCGCGACGCTGTTCGAGGAGGCGGTTTACGGCCCGGCCGGCACGGTCGTGCCCGAGTGGTTCGGCAGGCTGGGCCGG
Organism: uncultured Flavobacteriales bacterium; assembly: GCA_964347475.1. GTDB lineage: Bacteria > Pseudomonadota > Alphaproteobacteria > UBA8366 > JADFVY01. The sequence goes on along the minus strand of CAYFYY010000001.1, from coordinate 20,689 downwards.
GGCGCGGCCGGGTGAGCGGCCGCGAGACGCTCGACCAGGCCATCGCGGCCGCCCGGGCCTGCACCCATTGTATCGAGCACCTGCCGCTCGGCCCGCGGCCGGTCTTCCGGGCCTCGCCGACCGCGCGACTGCTGATCGTGGGACAGGCGCCGGGGACCCGGGTGCATGAGACCGGCATCCCGTGGAACGATGCGTCCGGCGAGCGGCTGCGCGACTGGCTCGCGATGGACCGTGCGACATTCTACGACGCGTCTCGCGTCGCGATCCTGCCGATCGGCTTCTGCTATCCCGGACGCTACCAGCGTGGCGGCGACCTGCCGCCGCGCAGCGAATGCGCACCGCTGTGGCATCGCCGTCTGACCGCGCACATGCCGGACGTTGCACTCATCCTGCTGGTGGGCCAGTACGCCCAGGCGCACTATCTCGGTCGCCACCGGCGCGGCAACCTGACCGACACCGTGGCGGCATGGCGCGATTACCTGCCGGACTTTCTGCCGCTGCCCCATCCCAGCTGGCGCAACACGGCCTGGCTGCGGCGCAATCCGTGGTTCGAAGCGGAGCTGGTGGCGGAACTTCGTCGCCGGATCAGCCGGATCCTGGCGTGACCTGGGACGTCGCGTCGCCGTCCTTGTTGCTGTTGCCCTTGTTGTCGCCGCCATCCCTGTCGATCCCGGCCTTGCGCGCTTTCTCGGCGAAGCCTTCCAGACGGTCGGCGACGAGACGGTTGATCGTACCCTCCGGATAGATGCCCTCGCTGCCTGGCTCGCCGGCCGGCACCCCGGTCAGGATTTCCAGCCCCTGATCGATTGTTTCGACGCTGTAGATCGCGAATTCGCCCTTGCGGCAGGCCTCGACCACGTCATCGCGTAGCATCAGGTGTCGGACATTCGACGCCGGGATGAGGACGCCCTGGTCGCCGGTCAACCCGCGCGCCTTGCAGACATCGAAGAACCCTTCGATCTTCTCGTTGGCGCCGCCGATCGCCTGCACTTCGCCGCGCTGGTTGACCGAGCCGGTGACGGCGAAGCCCTGCTTGACCGGCACGCCCGACAGGGCGGACATCAGCGCATAGAGTTCGGTCGACGAGGCGCTGTCGCCGTCGACCCCACCATAGGACTGTTCGAAGACCAGGCTGGCCGCCAGGGCCAGGGGACGTTCGCGCCCGAAGCGGTCGGCAAGGAAGCCCGAGAGGATCAGCACGCCCTTCGAATGCAGCGGGCCGCCGAGCTTGACCTCGCGCTCGATGTCGATGACCCGGCCGCGACCCATGCTGACCCGGGCGGTGATCCGGCTCGGCCGGCCGAACGAAAATCCGCCCAGCTGCATCACCGAAAGTCCGTTCAACTGGCCCGGCTTGGCCCCGGCGCTGTCGATCAGGACGATGCCCTCGGCGATCGCTTCCTGGATCTTTTCGCGCAGCCGGTCCGAGCGCCGAATATGGGCGTCGATGGCTCGCGTCACGTCCGCAGCGGTGACGGTTTCGTGGCCGGCCGTCTCGGCCCAGTAGTCCGCTTCGTGCAGCAGGTCGGCGATGCTCCGCATATGGGTGGTCAGTTTCCCTCGGTCTCCGGCCAGTCGGGCCGCGCGCTCGATCACGCGGGCGACGGCGCCCGCCTCGAACGGACGCATCCCCTCATTGCCGACGATGGTGCCGATCAGCCGGGCGTAGAGGTCGACACTGGCCTCGTTGCGCGGCATCTCCTCCTCGAAGTCCGCCTGGACCTTGAACAGCTCGTTGAAATCGGGGTCGTAGGCGCAGAGCAGGTAATAGAGCATGCGCTCACCGACGAGGACGATCTTGATGTCGAGCGGAATCGGTTGCGGATCGAGCGATACCGTATCGACCAGGCTGAGTGTCTGTCCAAGCGGTTCGATGCTGATCTCGCCCGCTCGCAGGACCCGTTTCAGTCCGTCCCAGCTGTACGGCTGGGTCAGTAGCTTGTAGGCATCCACGACAAGAAAACCGCCATTGGCCCGGTGGAGGGCGCCGGCCTTGATCAGCGTGAAGTCGGTGACGAGCGTGCCAAATTCCGAACGGTGCTCGATGCGGCCCAAAAGATTGCCGTAGGTCGGATGATCCTCATACACGACGGGGGCGCCGCCATCGGCATCTCGGCCCACCAGGACGTTGACCGTGTAATGGCGCATCGCCCCGTCCTGCGTCGGCGCATGTGCGGGCTGCGGCTGCTGGCCCGCCTCGCCGGTCGCCTGCTGAGACCCCGCGAGCAGCGTTTCCGCCTTGTCCACCACGTCTTCCTCGACCGCCTGCAGCCACGCTATGACGTCCGGCAGATCTTCGTGCTTCTTGCGGATCTCATCGATCAAATGGTCCACTGCGAGACGGCTGACCTCGCGGTTTATCTCGCGCACGCGGTCGCGGTGCTCGCGCTCCCAGCGTGGCGCCTGCCGCAGCGTCGCCTGGAGCCGTTCCTCGAGCTGCTTGAGGTCCGACTTCGTCTGCTCCCGCTCTGCCTCTGGCAAGGCCTCGAACTCTTCCGGGCTGAGCACCTGGCCCTCGCGCAGCGGTGCCAGCGCGAGTCCGAGAGGCGTGCGCACGAGCGCAATGCTGTGCTCCTTCGCGCGCTTCTGGATATCTTCGAACGCATGTTCCTGCCGGTTCTTGAATTCCTGCGCCAGCGCTTCGCGGCGATTGCGGTAGTCTTCGCTTTCGAATGTGGCCTGAAGTGCGGCCCGCAGGTCCTGGGTGAGACGCTCCATATCGCGGGCGAGGGGATGGGCCCGACCCGCCGGCAGCTGCAACGCCTGCGGCCGCCGCGGATCCTCGAAATTATAGACGTAACACCAATCGTCGGGGATTGGCCCGGCGCGCGCCTCGCGCTGCAGGAATTCGCCGATGAGCGTGTGCTTGCCGGTACCCGCCGGGCCCGCGGCGAACAGGTTGAAGCCGTCGCGGCGAATGCCGATCCCGAACGCCACCGCCTCCACCGCCCGGTCCTGCCCGATCAGCTCCTCCAACGGGTCCAACTCGGACGTTGTCTTGAATCCCAGGCGTGACGGGTCGCACGCCATGAACAGCTCATCGGCCGGCAGCGGTTTGTGGTCGGTCATGTCGTCCCCTCGGTTCGCAGTCCGGTGTAGAGCAATTCCTGCGCTCGCTCAAGGACACGGGAAAGGCACGAAGGTCACGGCTTCGCCGGGGTACTGAAGGTTCCGTTCTGGAAATCCTGGATGGCCTGCACGATCTCGTCCCTGGTGTTCATCGCAAACGGGCCATACCTCACCACGGGCTCGCCCAGCGGCTGACCCGCTACGAGGATCAGGCGGGCGCCATGCTCGCCCGCGCGGATGCGCACGGCATTGCCGCGGCCCAGCACGGCAAGCTCGCCGTCGCGTATCAGCTTGCCCTCTGCCGTCTCGCTCGCGCCGATCGCCGCGGCGCCACCGAACACGTAACAGAAGGCGTTATGGTCCGGGGCTAGCGCATGATCGCTGACGGCGCCGGCCGGCAATGTCACATCTATGTAGAGCGGCGCCGCGGCGATGCCGCGGACCGGGCCTTCGACACCGTCGACCGTCCCGGCGATGATCCTGATGACCGTGCCACCTTCGCGGGTCACCTCGGGAATCTCTTCCGGGTCGATATTCTGATAACGCGGTGGGCACATCTTGTCCCGCGCCGGGAGGTTCACCCAGAGCTGGAAGCCCCGCATTTCGCCTTCTTCCTGCTCAGGCATTTCCGAGTGGATAATGCCGCGGCCGGCGGTCATCCACTGCACGCCACCGGGACCCAGGACACCGGCGTTTCCCGCGTCATCCTCGTGCCGCATGCGTCCGGCGAGCATATAGGTCACGGTCTCGATGCCGCGATGGGGATGCGGCGGAAATCCGGCGATATAGTCGTCTGCCTCGTCGGACCCGAACGCATCCAGCATCAGGAACGGATCAAGGTAATCGAGTTGTGGCTGCCCGATCACGCGCTTCAGCCGGACCCCGGCACCGTCGCTGGTTTCCCGCCCCGTGATCACGCGCTCGACCTTGCGCCAGCTTGTCGTCATTGATCAGCTCCTTGTTATCCCGGCCTATCTTGGCACGAAGATATGCCGCTTCGCCGGAAATGAAATCCCACGCCGGCACATCAGAGCATCTGTTCTTTTCCGCACGACGTAGTACTGAATGTCGGACCGGACGGAGGTGGAAACATGGACGGACGCCGGAGGGCGACGAGCGCCGCAGGAGGGAAACCTTGGTGACCTCGATCAGGGGAATACTGTTCGACAAGGACGGCACGCTCGTCGATTTCTTTCGAACCTGGCTCCCGGCATACCGCGCGGTCTCGGTTCTGGCATCGGACGTAGCCGGCGACCCCATGCTCGGCGACCGCCTGCTCCGTCTCGGCGGCTACGATCCCGCGACGGGAGTGCTCGATCCTGTATCCATGCTTGCCGGCGGCACGACCCCTGACATCTGCGATCTGTGGGCCTCGCAGGCAAATGTTCCCGATCCGCCGGCACTTTCCCGCCAACTGCAGGGCGCAATGGAGGCCTACGTCATCGACCGTCCGATACCGGTCGGTCCCGGAACCGCCGATCTGTTCCGCCGGCTCGCGGGACGGGGGCTGGCGCTGGGCATGGCAACCATGGACAGCGAGACCGTGGCCCGCGCCACTGCCGATGCGCTTGACCTGACGCCATACCTGTCCTTCATCAGCGGTTACGACAGCGGTTTCGATCCCAAGCCCGCACCGGCCATGCTTCTGGCCTTCTGCGCGGCAGCGGACCTGTCGCCGGACGAGGTCGTCGTGGTCGGTGACACAGATCGCGACATGAACATGGCTCGGGCCGGCGGTGCCCGGCTTGCCGTCGCCGTGCTGACCGGTGCAACCCCGCGTGAGGACCTGCTGGCGATTGCCGACCGCGTGATAGACAGCGTGTTCGAAATAGAAACGGTACTCGATTAAGGGGACCGACGAAGCCCCATGATTGCGTCCCTTGCGGCTCAGCGCCGATTATCCGAAAGAAGGAGATTTTAATAAAATCTGATACCTTTGGTACAGCTTCTGGCGGCAAAGTTTGTTACAGTCCCAACCCCCGAAGGGTTGAATTCGAAACGTCCCGGAATGCTGCGAACATAACAAGCAGTCACAGGGATCAAAAAATGAATTGGAAAGCGCAATCGGCTTTCCGACCCGAAGTCTGACTCTTCAGGGGCTAGGACAGGAGTCGTAATGGGTGGTGATCCGCGTTTCAGGCGGGTTGTTGCGCGTATAGACCATTTCGCTGTTACCGTTGCCACATATCTCGGTGGGCTTCTGCAGGCAACCGCGCCTGCGGTGCGGCGACTTGCAGTTACCGGCCCGGCTCTGAGCAGGTTTGTCCCATGGCGGGAATGGTGGCTCAGCTCCGCGCCGCTGCGGGAAGTCTTGAGCGCGAAACTGCGGGCAGAGCTCCGCGCACGGGCGCCCGAAGTGGTCGTGCTGGTCATTGGCGTGATGATTTCGGTCGCCGCATTTCTGACCGTTCGATATTACGACGAGGCGGCCGACCGGCATGAGTTCGACAGGAAGGCGGCGCACTATCTGCTTGTTTCGCGCACCGCCGTGGACCGGTACGTCGGGGCGGTGTCCGAGGTCGCCACCTTGATCGGTGAGTTCGGCGGGCAGGTCAACAGGTGGGAATTCTATAAATTCACCGAGGAGCGGCTCCCCGACTACCCCGGCATACAGGCGCTGGCGTGGGTGCCGCGGATTTATGAATCCGAGCGCGCCGACCTTGAACAGGCCGCCAATGACGATGGCTTGTTCAACTTCCGGATTACCGAGCGCGATGCAACGGGCAATATGACGAAGGCTGACGCGCGGCCGGAATATGCCCCGGTCTATTTCGTCGAGCCTTTCGACGGAAACGAGGATCTTCTGGGTCTCGATCTGGCCTCCCGGCCCGCCTACAGGAACGCTCTGGAACGGGCGCGCGACAGTGGAAAGCTGACGACTGCACGCGTGGCGCCGGAGGATGCGACACGCAACGCGGAGGCGACGTTGCTTGTCGTTGCGCCCGTGTACACCACCTCGAATACGCCGCTCAGCCTCGCCGACCGGCGTCGGAAGCTTGTGGGGTTTGCCGCAGGCCTCCTCGATGTTGGCGCCATCATCGATTCGACCCTCGCCATGTTCACGACACCGGACTGGCTGGACACATTCTTGGTCGACGAGCATGCGTCCGAGGGACAGCGGCTGCTCTACTATCGGCCGTCACCACTGCACACAAAGAACCTCCCGTCCATCGACGAAACGGGCGTCAAGACAGGATTTTACACATCGGCCGGGTTCACACTCGCCGATCGTGAGTGGTCGATCGTCGTCAAGCCCGTTTCTGGCGAACTGGTCTCCGGTTCCGGTATCGCGCCCTGGGGGTTCGGCGTGGTGTGTCTCCTGCTGACCCTGGCGCTGGTCGTGCACATGAACGCGACGCGAAATCGCCAGCTGCTGATCGAGCGCGCCGTCGTCCAGCGTACCAAGGAGCTGACTCGGGCGAATGCATCGAACGTTGCGCTTGGCAAGGAGATCGCCCGGCGTAAACGCGTCGAGGGGGAATTGCGCGCTGCCAAGGAACAGGCGGAAGTGGCCAACCGGGCCAAATCGGAATTCCTGGCCATGGTCAGCCATGAACTTCGGACGCCCCTGAATGCCGTCATCGGATTTTCCGAGATGACCGTATACGAGCTGTTCGGTCCCGTCGGCGAGAGGTATCGGGAATATGGACAGGATATCCGCAATAGCGGCCTGCATCTGCTCAGTCTGATTAACAACATCCTCGACCTTTCCAAGGTGGAGGCCAAGAAATTCGAACTGGACGAGCAGGAGGTCGATATCGCCGGGATCGTCGAAGAAGCGATTAGCCTGTTGCGTGACAAGGCGGTAAGCGTGGGCGTGACGATCGAGACCGAATACGCGCATCCGTGCCTGGTCGTGTTCGGTGACGCCAGATCCCTGAAGCAGATCTTCGTCAACCTCCTTTCGAATGCGGTCAAGTTTACCGAACCGGGGGGACGAATCGTGGTCAACGGGCGGATCGACTACAAGGGGCGCCTCGTTGCGACCGTTTCGGACACCGGAGTTGGGATCGCCAAGCGCGATCAGGCGCGGATATTCCAACCGTTCATCCAGGCCGATTCGTCCTTGTCACGGAAATACGAGGGAACCGGCCTCGGGCTGCCGCTGACCAAGAGCCTCGTGGAGCTTCACGACGGCGAACTCGAGCTCAAGAGCAAGGAGGGCGCAGGAACGAGCGTCAAGATCATCTTGCCGAAGGAGCGTGTGATCTCCCGAAGAACGGCCGCCGCCGCGGAATAGGCGGGGCACGGTTGGTACATCATTTGGCGATATCGCGGCGAATAACTGTCGGCTGGCGCACTAAGGTTTTTTGTTTGTTAACGCTGCATTGAATAAAAGAATCTTGTTTCACCGGGAAAGGGGACAGCGAGTCATATGCGTCACGTATTCTTCCGGTGATCGGCAGGCGTGGGTAGCGAATATCACAGGTTGTTATTGGATGTTTGATATCGATCTGAAAAATGCACAAATCACAGAACCGCCGACCGAATCAGGGTCCGACGCCGCCTGCCGCTCCATGCCCCGCAAGCAGGGTGGCTTGGCGCGGCTGACGCGCCTGGCGGTTGTCGTACTCGCCGCCGGCGTGATGGCCTTTGGCACGGCTCCAGCAACGGAGGCGTTGGCTCAGCAGTCGGTCGACGTCGTGAAATCGATACAGGGCGCGCTCGCCGCTCGCGGCTACGATGTCGGCCAGATAAACGGGTTTGCCGGCAGCGAGACGACAGCCGCGATCCGCGCGTATCAAGAGAGGGCCGGTTTGCCGGTCGATGGCAAGGCATCGCGCGCCCTGTTCGAGCACCTGAAGCGTGAGACCGTGCGTGCGATCCAGCTCTCGCTGTCGGCGCGCGGTTACGATCCCGGTCCGGCGGACGGCCTGCCCGGGCACAAGACGACACGGGCGATCCGGCTCTATCAGGCGCAAGCTCGGCTGAGGGTTGACGGAGAGGCGACCCAGGCGCTGGCCAATCATCTTCGACGCGAGACGGTGGCGACGGTACAACGCATGCTGACCGAGCGCGGATATGACCCGGGCCCCGTCGACGGCTTCGCCGGCCGCAAGACCAGCGCCGCAATCAGCGAATATCAGGCCATGGTCGGCCTGCCGGCTGACGGCGAGGCCACGGATGCCCTGGCTGACCATATGCTGCGCGAAATGGTGAAATCCGTGCAGCGGATGCTCGCTGTGCTTGGCTATGATGCCGGCACGATTGACGGGCTCGCTGGAAGCAAGACGAAGTCCGCAATCGAGGAATATCAAAGGCGGGCCGGGCTGGACGTCGACGGCGAGCCGTCACTGGAGCTTGTCGAGCACCTTACCCGCGAGACCGTAAAGTCCGCACAACGGCTGCTGGCGGCGCGCGGCTATGATCCCGGTCCGGCGGACGGATATCCCGGCCGGAAGACTGCTGCGGCAATCCGGGACTACCAGACGCGGGCCGGATTGCCGGTTGACGGTAAGGTCTCGCTGATCCTGCTCGAACACCTGAACGCCTCGGCCGGGATATCGGCGCGCGATGCCCCCTATGCAGGACCGGGCGACGTCGTGATCGGATATCAGCGGGACGAGTTCGAACCGGTTTACGAGGTCAGTGACACATTCGCCTATTCGGATGGCCGGGTGGAGACGATCCTCCGGGTCGGCAGCGACCGCGTCTGGTGGCGTACGCGCGCGGGCGACAGCCTGACGACACACCGCAATTTCATTCTGCCACGCATCGCATGGCAGACAGCGACCGGCAGCGGCGAGGCAACGGTCGACATGAATGCCGACGACGCCTGGCCGAGTTCCAGGCGCAAAGCGGTTTCGTTCGGTGTCAGTGTCTTCTGGACGCCAGCTGACGCCCCGGGGACGGCAACCAAATCGACCGAAACATGGGGTTGCCGGCGCAAGGGCGGTGAACGCATCTCGGTCGCTGCCGGGGTCTTTGAAACAATTCCCGTTGTCTGCAAGCGCTCCAATCCGCCCCCGGCTGCGTGGCACACGCGTGTGTGGTACTACGCGCCGGCCGTGCGCCATTATGTCCGCCGGGACGATCTGCTGCACGGCGATGACGGCCCGTATCGCATAGAACTCGTGGCGATCCGGCCGGGCGGACATGACTGGCCCCCCGCCGTGCGTGCCGGCCTAGAACAACGCGTGCAGGACATGCTGGAGAACGGCGAAATCGGCTCCGAGGGCCGCTGGCGAAGCACCGCGGTCGGCGAGGCGTTCGTCATGAAGGCGACCGGAGAGTTCGAGGGGCCCGACGGTGTGCCGTGCCGGACATATGTCCTGGTGCGCTCGCAGACACCCGATCCGCGCGCCTATCCCGCAGTTGCATGTCGGAGCAGAGAGTCCGACCCCTGGCTCGTGCCGGTGCTCGACCAGGACAAGGGTGCGGTTGGACCGCTGGTCACGAACTGAGCTGCCGGGGCGGGCGGTCTGCAACCGTCATTGGTTCCCACTTCAAAGGAATCTTCATTGTGCGGAGGTCATGTGGCAAAGCATCCCGCCATGCGAAACAGGCCGTCTTGGCGCAGTGTAATGCGAGGCGTCGGGGCCGGCGTCAGGCCCCTGCGTCGACCATCCAAGCCGTTGAAAATTATGTAAAATTGTACAAAAGGTTTAACCAATTGATAATACTAAGACAGTATTAATATGCTATTCTTCCGGGGATCAGGCGCCGAAGCCCGACGGCCCAAAAAAAACCCAAATGATCTGGAAACATACCACGATCCGACGGGTCCACAGACAAGCACGGGTGCATGGGTGAAAAACGGGAAATTCGCAGCGATCGTCTTGATGCGGAAGGGATAATGGGTGGATCGAAGCGCGTCATCGCGAATATCGCGACGTTGTTGTGCGGGTGGTTGCCGGCGCGGTTGGCGTCGGGCTCCGGCCTGGGCGGCCGCCTGGCCGTATTCGCCCGTAGATCCGCCCGAACGCTGCGCGTGCACCGTGCCGCCATACTGGTAATTGCCGGCGGCACGGCGATTTCCATTGCCGGCCTCATTGTTGTTCAGAACCTTTACCTTGCTGCGGCACGGCACGATTTCGACCGGCAGGCCGGCCATTACCTGTTGGCCCTGGAAAAGGCCGTCGACCGACACGCCGACGTGATGGTCTCGGCCGCAAACCTATTTTCCGACCCCGGCCAGGCGACCGATCGCTGGGAATTTGGCGAATTCGCCGAGCGCCACCTGGACATCCATCCGGGGTTCCGTGCTATTGCCTGGGTTCCCGCGGTGTCCGCTGCCGGCCGGCCCGCTTATGAACAGAGGGCGCGCGAAGACGGCCTGCACGGGTTCCGGTTCAACGAATGGAGGGTGGAGCGCAACATACACCCGGCTGGGGAGCGACCGACATATGCGCCGCTCTACTACGTCGAGCCGTTTGACGGGAATGAGAATTTCCTCGGTTTCGACCTGGCATCGCGCAGCAGCTACAAGGTTGCGCTCGAACGGGCGTACGAAACCGGCAAGATGACGGTCGCGGATTGGGCCGGCCGCTCCGGCGCCGGTGCAACCGGGAACAGCCTCCTGCTGATCCGCCCGGTGTTTCTCGAGAATGTCGATGCGAAGGGGGCCGCGACCGGCGAATCCGGCACGGCGTTCGTCGGTTACATCGTAGGCCTGATCGAGGTCGATCTTCTGGTCGAACAGACCTTGCGCGAGTTCACGGCACCGGGATGGCTTGACACTTTCGTGTTCGAAGAGGCTGATGACGGATCTTTCAGCCTCATCTACATTCAGCCGTCGCTTCTGAGGGCCGCGGACCAGCCATTGCAGCTCGTTGCGGACGCCGGTGGCGGATTTTCCGCGACCGTGCAGCACCAGCTCGCGGACTGGAGACTGTCCATTTTGGTCAAACCCGTGCCCGGAACCATGCGGCTCGACCAAGGCATCGTGCCCTGGGGAGTCGGCCTCGCCGGTTTGTTGCTGACCAGTCTGCTGGCGCTTTATCTGGTTTCGGCGCAGAACCGGCAAAAGGTGATCGAACGCCGGGTGGAGCAGAGGACCGCGCAGCTGCTCGCCGCCAATGAGTCCAATGCCGCGCTCGAAAGAGAAATCAGGGAGCGCAGACGTGTCGAATCGGAACTTCGCACGGCCAAGGAACAGGCCGAAGTCGCCAGCCGGGCGAAGTCGGAGTTCCTCGCGATGGTCAGCCATGAACTGCGCACGCCGCTGAACGCGGTGATCGGGTTCTCCGAGATGCTGGTCTTCGAAATGTTCGGCCCGATTGGCGACGATCGCTACAAGGGATATGCCGAGGACATTCGCAGCAGCGGCCTCCACCTCCTGGGGCTGATCAACAACATCCTCGATCTGTCCAAGGTTGAGGCCAACAAGTTCCAGTTGAACGAACAGAACATCGTGCTGTCCGATCTCGTGGCCGAGACGCTGCACTTCGTCGAGGCCAAAGCTCGGGATGCGGGGATTGGCCTGCGGACGGAGATCGCCGAATCCCTCCCGGTCCTCTATGCCGACGAGCGCGCCCTCAAGCAGATTGTCCTCAATCTGTTGTCGAACGCGATCAAGTTCACGCCGCGCGACGGGCACGTCACGGTTTCCGCCTATTACGATCGAAGGCGTGGTTTCGTCGTCAGCATTTCCGACACCGGCATCGGCATTGCCGAGCCGGATCTCCGGACCATCCTGCAGCCGTTCATTCAGGTGGATTCGTCGCTGTCCCGCAGATACGAGGGAACCGGTCTCGGCCTGCCGTTGACCAAGAGTCTCGTGGAGCTGCACGGCGGCATCCTGGAAATCGAGAGCAGGATGGGCGAGGGCACGACAGCCAGTGCGATCTTCCCGCGCGAACGTGCGATCGATCGTCCGATCGCAGCGGAGTAAACGCAGGGTATTCCCATGGTGGAGAAGACACGACACGAAACGAGAAATTCGCCGCGAGGTGGTCTGGGGATGCGCGGCGCCGCGCCACGTATTGCCGCGTCGGGGTTGATTGTTCTGAGCCTGTTTGCGTTGACGGCCTGCGATCTCGACGGGCTTTTCAGGGTCGGTGGAGAAGGTCGCACGGCCGGGCGGCTCGAACAATCGCAAGAAGCGGTGCAAAAGGACGATATCAAGGCAATCCAGCGGGCGTTGTCGCAGCTGGGCTATGCGCCGGGCCCGATCGACGGAATTGCAGGCGCCAACACGAGAGCCGCGATTCGTCGCTATCAGGCCGCCGCCGGATTGCCGGTGGACGGCAGGGTCTCGGTGGCGCTGCTCGAAAGCCTGCGTGCAAACCCGGTGCCGGCGCCGGGCCTGGGGGACGGATCGCTGCCTCCACCGGATACCGGGCGGGAGGTCGCCAAGGACGACGTTGTCATTAACGGCAATAACGAGGACCTGCCACCACTCTATGAAACCGGCGATGAGTTTGCCTGGTCGGACGGTCTCGTGGAAACCGTTATCCGGATTGGCGACGGTCGCGTCTTCTGGCGTGCCAGCAATGGCACAAGCTTCAATGCCGACCGCAATTTCATCGTGCCGCCAACGTCGTGGGATCGGGCCTCCGGACCCGGCAGTGCGACCGTCAGCGTCGATACCAAACACCTGTGGCCGATCCGCCCCGGCGCACGTGTCAGCTTCCATGTCACGACGACGGGGCCCGCGGGGACAGAATCGGAACGCGAGTGGATGTGTATGCCGCAGGGAACGGAAAAGGTGACCGTTCCCGCCGGAACGTTCGACACACGGGTGATAACGTGTCAGCGAAGCACCGTCGGTGCAGACGAGTGGCGGTACCGCACCTGGTTCTATGCCCCTGCGGCGCGGCATTATGTCCGCCGGGTCGACCGGTTCAGCGACGGGTCAATCGAAGCGGTTGGACTGGTTGCCATTCGTCCTGGCGGCCGCGGCTGGCCAGCGGCGGCGCGCGCAGGGTTGGACTGGGCGATCCAGGATGCGCTGAACGGACAACCTACCGGCGCCCGATCCGGCTGGAGCAGCACGAGCGTTGAGGCGAAATTCGTCATCATGCCGACCGGGATCCGGGAAACCGCCAATGGCAAGGGCTGCCGGACGTTCGTCGTGATCCGACAGTCCCGCCACGACGATCGCAGCTACCCGGCGGTCGCCTGCCAGGACAAGGACACCGGAGCGTGGCTCGTGCCGGTCCTGGATCCTGGCGCCCTGCCGGCCGGCGAATTGACGAGGCTGGGCCGGCAAATTGATCTGGACGGCGTGACCGGATAGGCGAAATGAAGGATGAGTTTTGGTTCAGACGGTACAGATTGACAGTTCGGTGATCCTCGATGGCTTCGAGCCGACGGGATCGACACAACCAGGGAAGGACGGATTTGCGTTCCAATAACACGGGGAGCAAACCGCAACACGGGGTGGAGCCCATGACGGGCGCGACGTCTGCGGACACTCGGACCGACCGGAGTTTCGGTCCGAAGGAGCTTGCGCGTCGTTATGCCGCCATCGCGCTCAGGAAGCTGATGGCATTCTCGCACCGCACGTATCGCATCTTGCGCGTCAGATGGCGCCGGCAGTGGCGCGAGCACCTGCCGGTGATTGTGGTCCTGGTGGCGGGCGCGGCGATCTCGGCCGGCGGGTACGTCACCTCGCGGTATTATCTGGAACGTGCCGACCAGCACGAATTCGATCGTGAGGCCGAACATCACGTCAAGGTTGTGCAGAATGCCGTAAACCAGCATCTCGAAGCCGTGCAAGCCACGGCGCAGCTGTTCTCGACCGGCGAGTTCGAAGTCGACCGCTGGAGCTTCTTCGATTTTACGGACGGGCGCGTGCCCGACACTCCGGGATTGCAGCCGTTCCCCGGAATCCGGTCGTTCCCGGGTATGCAGTCGTTGCAATGGATCCCCTACGTACCGAACGAACGACGCGCGGCGTTTGAAGAGAAGGCGCAGATTGACGGATTGTTCGGATTCTCGATCTCTGAACGCGATCCTGGCACGGGCCTGGTAAAGGCGGCTGAACGGCCAGCCTATCTGCCGGTCTACTATGCCGAGCCGACCGACGAGAACGAAGCCCTCCTCGGGTTCGACATGGCGACGATCCCGGCCGTTCGGGAAGCGCTGGAACGGGCCCGGGACACCGCGTCACTGACCGTCGCACAGGAAATACCATTCACGATCGGCACCGAAGTCCGGCGCAGCGTGATGGTGATCGAACCGGTCTACCGGGGCCGGTCCGTGCCGGCATTGACGGACGGCCGGCGGGCAGCCCTCAAAGGCTTCGTCGTGGGTATGATCGACGCCGCCAAGATCATCGACAGTACCGTCAGCCTATACACGACGCCGGCCTGGCTCGACATGTACCTTTACGACGACTCGGCACGGGCGGACAGCGGCCTGCTGCATTATCGGCCGTCTCAGCTGCGACGGACGCAGAGCTGGCCATTGACGTTGAGCGAGGTGAAGCGCGGGCGTCATAAGACCGTGGATCACGTCGTCGGCGACCACCGCTGGTCGATCGTTGTGGCGCCGGTGCCCGGTCGCTTCAACTTCGCAACCAGCGGAACACCGTACGGCGTCGCGGCCTTCGGCGCGGTGCTGACGCTGATCCTGGCCAATTACTTCGTGACCCAGCGCAATCGGCGCCGCCTTATCGAGGAGAGGGTGGCCGAGCGCACGTCCGAACTTTCGGCGGCCAACCGGTCGCTTGCGAACGAGGTGCAGGAGCGTAAACGCGTGGCCCGCGCGCTGCAGAGCGCCAAGGAGGAAGCCGAGATCGCCAACCACGCAAAATCCGGCTTCCTTGCGATGATCAGCCACGAACTGCGGACCCCGTTGAACGCCATCATCGGCTTCTCGGAAATCCTGAATGAGGAAATGTTCGGGCCGCTCGGCCACAAGAAATATTCGGGTTATGTCCGAGATATCAAGAGCAGCGGCCAGCACCTGCTGGGGCTGATCAACAACATCCTCGATCTTACGAAAGTCGAGGCAAACGAATTCAATCTGCGGCGGCAGACGATGAATCTCGCCGAGGCGATCGACGAGGTCTTGCGACTGTTCGAGGGACAGGCGCAGGCCGCCGCACAGCTGATTGAGCTCGACTTCGATGAACCGTTGCCATATCTGCACGCGGATCCCGGCGCCATCCGTCAGATCCTGATCAACCTCGTGTCCAATGCCCTGAAGTTCACACCGGACGGCGGACTGATCGTCGTCTCGGCGAAGTTGGACGACGGCGGACGGATGACCCTGTCGGTGTCCGACAACGGAATCGGTATTCCCAAAGAACACATCGATGGAGTCTTCCAGCCGTTCAGCCAGGTCGACAGTTCCCTGGCTCGCAGATACGAGGGAACCGGATTGGGGCTGCCCCTTACGAAGAGCCTGGTCCAACTGCACGGCGGGTCCATTCACATCGAAAGCGTGCCTCGGCATGGCACGACGGTCTATGTGACGTTCGAAAAGGACATGGTGCTACGGCAGGGCGATGACGAGAAGCGCCAACGCCGTGCAAAGCTCGATCATCGCATGGATTTGCACTAAATAACGTACCGGCGATTCTTTTTCGGCTTCGAATCCTGGTCTTGCTGCGGTAATCGTTTTTAAATCAATTCCTTGTTAGCTATTCTTCGATCTGCAGGGACGGAAGAGCAGCGAATGATCTCAACTGTCGGGATGACACGAGACAAGGCTGGCCGCACGGCGCTGCGGGGCCGCATCTCGCGCATTTTGCCGGCGGTTGGTCGCTGTGTCGTCGGCATTGCCGCCCTCGGGCTGGTCGGGTGCGAACAACTTGCCGATCTGGGCGGCAACCGGACGAATGCCGCCGACGGCCCGCCGTCTGCCGCCCGCTCCGTGCAACCCGACAACACCGTCCGCGAAGCGCAGATCCTTCTGGCAAAACTCGGCTACGATCCGGGGCCGGCGGATGGCCTGCTCGGCAGTCGAACAATCGGGGCGATCCGCGAGTACCAGAAAGCGGCCGGCCTGCCGGTCGACGGGCAGGTCAGTCCACAGCTCATCAAGAGTCTCAGGTCCGGCGAGCACCAGAAACGCCATGCTGAGACCGCGGGTGGCCCGGCCAACACACCCCCGCCGTCCGACGCCGCGGCCGCGCAACAGCCGCTGCCGGTGAACGGCATGTTCAGCGCCGAATTCGGGGACATTCAACCCCTTTACACCCTGGGCGACGCGTTCGTCTGGTCGAGCGGCCACGTCGACAGGGTTGTCCGGGTCGGTGCGGACAACGTGGTGTGGCGGTCGACCGACGGAACCGGTCGCACCGCTTTTCGCAGCTTTACGATGCCGCCGCTAGCCTGGCAGAGCACGTCCGCCGAAGGATCGGCGAAGATCGGGATCAATCCGCTTGACGCCTGGCCGCTCCAGCCCGGCGGCGAGGTTGCGTTCGAGGTTGAAAGCTCAAGCCGTGACCTGAGCCAGGAGACAGCCAGTGAAACTGTGGAAAACTGGCGCTGCGGGCGCGGTCAGGACAGGATGATTGACGTCCCGGCAGGGCGCTTCGCAACCCAGGTGGTCACGTGCACGCGGACACCTGTGCCGAACGGCAGCTGGCACAAGCGCACTTGGTATTACGCGCCGGCGGTGCGCCACTACGTCCGCCGTGACAGTTTCGATCCGGCCGGCCGGCGACTGCGCATCCGGCTCGTCAGCCTGCGCCCGGCATGGCGGGATTGGCCACCGGCCGCGCGTGCCGGGCTGGATTGGGCGATTCAGGACACGCTCAGCAACGGCGAACAGGGCATCGGCGTCGAATGGGGAAGTTCCGGCGTCAGCACCAAGCTGATGATCGTGCCCGGCGCAGAGTTCAAGGCGCGGGATGACAGGCGCTGCCGCAGATACGCGCTGATCCAGGGCGAGCCCATGGCCCCCCGGGTATACCCCGCGATCGCCTGTTGGGATCCGGACAAGGGCAAATGGCTCGTCCCCGGCCTGGACGACTCCGCGGCGCCGGTTTCGGCCATCCTCTAGCCACGAACGGCTGATGACGATGCATTGGCATAGCCCGGGCGCACGACGGACTCTGCGAAGCGTTGCCGCTGCGGCGGCCGGTATGCTGGCGCTCCTGCTGGCCGGCGGCTGCGCCGGCCCGTCGCTCGACAGTGCGGGACCGAAAGGCGGAGCCCCGTCGGGTCCCGCGGTCGCGAGCCAGATGCCGACTCGCAGCGAGGTTGCCGATATCCAGCGCCTTCTGATCGAGCAGGGGTACGACCCGGGACCTGTTGACGGGCTGTTGGGCCCGCGGACCACGGCGGCGATCGGGCAGTATCAGCGTGACAGGGGATTGGCGGTGACGGGGATGGCGTCCCGTGAAATCCTGGTCCATCTGCGCAGCCAACCCAGGGCTGCCCCGACGGTCCTCGCCGTCGAACCCGCGGTAACGTCGGGCGGCTATGAGGTTGGCGACCGCTATGTCTTTGCCGGCGGCATAACGCACGACGTCGTCGAGGCGAAGGCGGGCCAGCTCAAGTGGCAGACGTCGGACGGCGAAAGTTTCCGGGCGCTCCATCCGGTCGGACTGCCGGTACTGGAATGGGAGTACGGTTCCTGGCGGGGCCGCAACGACTCGTCGCGCGACGCCGAAGCGTCGTGGCCGCCGGCCCCGGGAATCGCGGCGGGATTCGATGTGCGAGCTGAGGAGTGGAACGTCGAGGACGGCGACAGTGCGGCGCGGCAGAGAAGCGAGATTCGCTGGTCGTGCGCGAACGAAGGGCCGCGCGAGGTCGAGGTGCCGGCCGGCCGGTTTGCCGTCGATGTCATCGCCTGCGAGCGGTGGCCCGTGCCTGCCGGGGACTGGCACCGGCGGATCTGGTACTACGCACCGTCCGTGGGTCATTTCGTCCGTCGGGACGATCTCGATACGGCGGGGCTACAAATCGAGTCGTTGACGCTGGTGGCGGCGCTGCCGGGTGGCGGCAAGGCCGTGCAGAGCGGCCTGCGGGCCGTGCTGCGCGACACGCTGTCGAATCGCGCCCCAAACGATCCGGTGGTCTGGAACGACCCCGGCGGCCGTCGTTTCGTCGTCCGGGTGACCCGCGATTTCAGGGATGTGGACGGCAGGCCGTGCCGCGCCTACACGATCACGCGCGCCGGGACGGACCAGCGCCGGGACTTCCCCGGCGTGTCCTGTTACGACAAGGAAAAGCAGCAGTGGCGGGTACCCGGCCTGTAGCCCCTGCTCGGCTCAGCTTCCCGCTGGCGACTGCGGGGGCTCGATGATACGCGTTTCAGGCATGCCGTCCGCATGCTGCGGCAGGCCGTCCGCGATTTCGTAATAATCTCCCTTGTCGGCGGTGAAGAGGTGCGCCGCGAGGGCGATGCCGGTCGGCGCGTCGAGCGTTCCGACCGCCACCGCGGTATAGGGGCGCGACCCGTTGTCCCAGAACAGCGTTGCCCCGCAGCGGGCGCAGAAGCCGCGGCGCGCGCCCGGCGACGACTCGTACCAGGCAAGGGTCGCGTCGGCATCGAACGACAACCGCTCGCGCCGGCAGGCCGTGAACGCCCCGAAATGGCCGGTCATGCGCCGGCACTGGCTGCAATGGCAGGCGACGGCGTCGCGGAGCCGGCCGGCGATGCGGTAGCGAACGTCGCCGCATAGACACCCCCCGGAATGCTGCACCTCTCCCATAGGTGATTCCTCCTGCCTCTAGGTCGCCGGCGGGCGCTGCGGATGTTGCGGCAGGCCGTCGGCGATCTCATAGTAGTCGCCCTTGTCGGCGACGAAGATGTGGTCGACGAGCGCAAGGCCGGTCGGCGCGTCCAGCGTGCCGGCCAGGATGTCGATCTCGTCGCGCGCGCTGTCGTCCCAGAACAGGCTGGCGCCGCAGCGCGAGCAGAAACCGCGCCGGATGCCGGGCGAGGACTCGTACCAGGCGAGCGTGGCGTCCGAGTCGAAGCTCAGATCGGCCCTGGAGCAGGTCGTCGCGGCAAAGTAGTGCCCCGTCGTCCGGCGGCACTGCGAGCAATGACAGGCGCCGACATCGGACAGCGGTCCGTCGACCCGGTACCGCACACCGCCGCACAGGCAGCCGCCGCGGCCGCCGCTCTCGTTGGGCATGGCTCCGTCCTCCTTACCCTCGCAACCTCTCGTTCTGTGGATCGTACGGGCTCTCCTCGATGACCGTGGCCTTGAGCATGTCGCCGAGCACGTCGATCTCGACCTCGGTGCCGACCGCCGCGTGTTCGGGACGCAGGAAGCCGAGGGCGAGGCTCTTGCCGACCCGCCAGCCATAGCCGCCGGCGGTGGCGCGGCCGACCATCTCGCCGCCCAGGAACAGCGGCTCGTTGCCGAGCGCATCGGCGTCCGCCACGCCATGCACCTCGAGCGTCACGAACTGGTTGGAGAAGCCCTTCTCGCGCCAGGCGACGAGAGCGTCGCGGCCGATGAAGTCGCCCTTGTTCGGATGCACGAAGCGGTCAAGCCCGGACTCGTAGGCGGCGTACTCGATCGACAGCTCGGTGCCGACGAGGCGGTACGACTTCTCCAGCCGCATCGAGTTCATCGCCCTTATGCCGAACGGCTTGACGTTAAGGTCCGCGCCGGCGGCGAACAGCGCATCGAAGATGTGGTTCTGCATCTCGATCGGGTGGTGGATCTCCCAGCCGAGCTCGCCGACGAAATTGACCCGAGCCAGCCGGCAGGTCGCCACGCCGACATCGGTGAACCGGCTGGTCAGCCACGGGAAGGTCTCATTCGAGAGATCGCAGTCGGTCACCCGGCCCATGAGCTCCCGCGACTTCGGCCCGGCGACCACGAGGACGCCGTGCTGGGTCGTGATTTTGTCGAGCCGCACCGAGCCGTCCCCGGGCGCCTGCTTCGACAGGTAATCCCAGTCGAAGCGCTCCAGCGCGCCGGCCGAGACGAGATAGAAGTCGTCCGGCCCGTCTCGGGTGATCGTGAATTCCGAGCGCACGCCGCCTTCCTTGTTCAAGGCATGGCACAGGCCGATGCGGCCGACCGCCCGCGGCAGCCGGTTCGCCACCAGATGGTCGAGCCAGGCCTCGGCGCCCGGGCCGGAGACGCGGAACTTGGCGAAGGCCGACATGTCGAGGACGCCGACATTTTCGGCAACGTTCCTGCACTCGTTGCCGACATGCTCGAAGTAGTTGGTGCGGCGGAACGACCACACGTCCTTCGGCTCGACGCCGTCCGGCGCGAACCAGTTGGGCCGCTCCCAGCCGTAAATATGGCCGAACACCGCGCCCTTTTTCTTCATGCGGTCGTAGCAGGGCGTGGTGCGCAACGGGCGGCAGCCGGGCCGCTCCTCGTCGTGGTAGTGGATGGTGAAGACGTTCTCGTACGCCTCCTCGTTCTTGGCCTTGAGGTACGCCCGCGAGGCATGGGCTCCGAAGCGCCGCGGGTCGACGCCGAGCATATCGATGGTCGGCCTTCCCTCGACGATCCACTCGGCGAGTTGCCAGCCGGCACCGCCGGCCGCGGTGATGCCGAAGCTGTGGCCCTCGTTGAGCCAGAAATTCTTGAGGCCAGGCGCCGGGCCGACGATGGGGCTGCCGTCCGGCGTATAGGCGATCGGACCGTTGATGACCTCCTTGACGCCGACCTCGCCGAAGATCGGCACGCGGTTGATGGCGGCCTCGATGTGCGGCTCCAGCCGCTCGAGATCGCCGGGGAACAGATCCTTCTCGAAGCCCGGCGTCACGCCGTCGACGAAGCAGGCCGGCGCGCCCTTCT